>NZ_JAQGPN010000001.1:3819500-4525000 GCF_028826155.1 Mesorhizobium shangrilense | reverse complement strand
GGGGAAACCCACCTAAAATACTTGGAGAATCAGAGTAGCAGGTAACTGCTGCTGTGGTTTCCAAGTATTGATATTAGGTAACTTACCCTGAATAAAATAGGGGTAAAGTGGCGAACGCGGGGAACTGAAACATCTAAGTACCCGTAGGAAAGGACATCAACCGAGACTCCGGAAGTAGTGGCGAGCGAACCCGGACCAGGCCAGCGGCTTTTGTGAGACAAGCGGAACCATCTGGAAAGTTGGGCCATAGTGGGTGACAGCCCCGTACGCGTAATGCGAGCAAAAGTCCTTGAGTAAGGCGGGACACGTGAAATCCTGTCTGAACATGGGGAGACCACTCTCCAAGCCTAAGTACTCGTGCATGACCGATAGCGAACTAGTACCGTGAGGGAAAGGTGAAAAGCACCCCGACAAGGGGAGTGAAATAGTACCTGAAACCGATTGCCTACAAACAGATGGAGCCCAAGGTTCGTCCTGGGTGACATCGTACCTTTTGTATAATGGGTCAGCGACTTAGTGTGACGAGCAAGCTTAAACCGGTAGGTGTAGGCGCAGCGAAAGCGAGTCTGAACAGGGCGTTCAGTTCGTTGCATTAGACCCGAAACCGAGTGATCTAGCCATGAGCAGGTTGAAGGTACGGTAACACGTACTGGAGGACCGAACCCATAACTGTTGCAATAGTTTGGGATGACTTGTGGCTAGGGGTGAAAGGCCAATCAAACTCGGAAATAGCTGGTTCTCCGCGAAATCTATTTAGGTAGAGCGTCGACCGAATACCTCAGGGGGTAGAGCACTGCATGGGCTAGGGGTCCTCACCGGATTACCAAACCTAAGCAAACTCCGAATACCTGAGAGTACTAGTCGGCAGACACACGGCGGGTGCTAACGTCCGTCGTGGAAAGGGAAACAACCCTGACCTACAGCTAAGGTCCCCAAGTTATGGCTAAGTGGGAAAGGATGTGAGGATCCCAAAACAACCAGGATGTTGGCTTAGAAGCAGCCATCATTTAAAGAAAGCGTAACAGCTCACTGGTCTAAATAAGGGTCTTTGCGCCGAAAATGTAACGGGGCTCAAGCC
The DNA here is from genome assembly GCF_028826155.1 of Mesorhizobium shangrilense. Taxonomy (NCBI): domain Bacteria; kingdom Pseudomonadati; phylum Pseudomonadota; class Alphaproteobacteria; order Hyphomicrobiales; family Phyllobacteriaceae; genus Arvimicrobium; species Arvimicrobium flavum. The sequence goes on along the minus strand of NZ_JAQGPN010000001.1, from coordinate 4,523,922 downwards.
ATACACCGAAGCTTAGGGTTCGCAGCAATGCGAGCGGTAGCGGAGCGTTCTGTAAGCTGACGAAGCGGCATCCGTGAGGAGCCGTGGAGGTATCAGAAGTGCGAATGCTGACATGAGTAACGTAAGGGGTGTGAGAGACACCCCCGCCGAAAGTCCAAGGGTTCCTGCTTAAAGTTAATCTGAGCAGGGTTAGCCGGTCCCTAAGGCGAGGCCGAAAGGCGTAGTCGATGGGAATCACGTTAATATTCGTGAGCCTGTGGGTAGTGACGGATCGCGTAAGTTGTCCAATCTTATCGGATTGAACGGGCAGCGAAGCGGTTCCAGGAAATAGCTCCCACTTATAGTCCGTACCCGAAACCGACACTGGTGGACTGGTAGAGTATACCAAGGCGCTTGAGAGAACTATGCTGAAGGAACTCGGCAAATTGCACGCGTAACTTCGGGATAAGCGTGACCCTTCTGTACGCAAGTGCAGGGGGGTGGCACAGACCAGGGGGTAGCGACTGTTTATCAAAAACACAGGGCTCTGCGAAGCCGCAAGGCGACGTATAGGGTCTGACGCCTGCCCGGTGCTGGAAGGTTAAGAGGAGAGGTGCAAGCTTTGAATCGAAGCCCCAGTAAACGGCGGCCGTAACTATAACGGTCCTAAGGTAGCGAAATTCCTTGTCGGGTAAGTTCCGACCTGCACGAATGGCGTAACGACTTCCCCGCTGTCTCCAGCATAGACTCAGTGAAATTGAATTCCCCGTGAAGATGCGGGGTTCCTGCGGTTAGACGGAAAGACCCCGTGCACCTTTACTATAGCTTTACATTGGCATTCGTAGTGGCATGTGTAGGATAGGTGGTAGGCTTTGAAGCAGGGACGCCAGTTTCTGTGGAGCCACCCTTGAAATACCACCCTTATCTCTATGGATGTCTAACCGCGGCCCGTCATCCGGGTCCGGGACAATGTATGGTGGGTAGTTTGACTGGGGCGGTCGCCTCCTAAAGAGTAACGGAGGCGCGCGATGGTGGGCTCAGAACGGTCGGAAATCGTTCGCTGAGTGCAATGGCATAAGCCTGCCTGACTGCGAGACTGACAAGTCGAGCAGAGACGAAAGTCGGTCATAGTGATCCGGTGGTCCCGCGTGGAAGGGCCATCGCTCAACGGATAAAAGGTACGCCGGGGATAACAGGCTGATGACCCCCAAGAGTCCATATCGACGGGGTTGTTTGGCACCTCGATGTCGACTCATCGCATCCTGGGGCTGGAGCAGGTCCCAAGGGTATGGCTGTTCGCCATTTAAAGCGGTACGTGAGTTGGGTTCAGAACGTCGTGAGACAGTTCGGTCCCTATCTGCCGTGGGTGTAGGAATATTGAGAGGATCTGTCCCTAGTACGAGAGGACCGGGATGGACGTATCTCTGGTGGACCTGTTGTGGCGCCAGCCGCATAGCAGGGTAGCTATATACGGACGGGATAACCGCTGAAGGCATCTAAGCGGGAAACCCACCTCAAAACGAGTATTCCCTGAGAGTCGTGGAAGACGACCACGTTGATAGGCCGGGTGTGGAAGTGCGGCAACGCATGAAGCTTACCGGTACTAATAGCTCGATCGACTTGATCGTTCTCATTCTCAATGCTCATCTGCGATGAGCATCCAGCTTTCCTGTCCTCACGGCCGTATCGGCTGGCTCACGCCAGCCTGGCCTCCGGACGGGGCACGCCATCAGGCGCGACGGCCAGTCGGCCTTGCGGGCGTCGCCCGAAGGACGGCTGTGCGGCACGAAACAGACAAAACAGCTTCTCGAAAAACATGCACTTTGCCGACCTGGTGGTTATGGCGGAGCGGCTGCACCCGATCCCATTCCGAACTCGGCCGTGAAACGCTCCAGCGCTGATGGTACTTCGTCTCAAGACGCGGGAGAGTAAGTCGCTGCCAGGTCTGCAAAATGCATGGAATAAGTCTTCTCGATACGCATGCCCGCCGGAAACGGCGGCTCAAGGGCCGCGCAAGCGGCCTTTTGTGTTGCAGCACTTCACTTCCGGTGGGCCAATGCCCATCTGTAAAAGGTTGACGCGGGGTGGAGCAGCCCGGTAGCTCGTCAGGCTCATAACCTGAAGGTCACAGGTTCAAATCCTGTCCCCGCAACCAATCTTCCCGAAACTATCCCAAACGCGTTGTCTGGCGCATCGGCTGCGCCGATGCTGGACAAGGTAGCTCCTCGTCCTGCGGACCATAACCTGAAGGTCACAGGTTCAAATCCTGTCCCCGCAACCAAATACCATAAACGGCCCGGCCCAGCCCGGGCCGTTTTTGCGTTCGACGGTCAACTTGCACGCCGAACGCCGACATACCGGTCGTGGGGACGCACTACCGACTGAGATGGTTCAGCTTTGGATGAGTTGTGGAAGGGGAGGGGCGGTGGATGCTCAATGATTCCCGGACGCCTGCCATGTTGTCCCGGCTACCGGTGCCCATCTAGGTCCAGCCGGGAATCGACTCCTGCGCGGGCGTCTGCTGGCTGGCCGAGTGAGACGAGTGCATTGGGTGCAGAATGCAGAAATGGTGCAGAGGGCATTCAGCTCATGCGCGGCGCGAAGCCCAAACGCCGCTACAAGCCAGCCACGCGGGCCGGCTTGCGCTTCGCATTGATTGTGATCACTCGATGACGCGTACGATACGGCGTGTTCCGGGATCGACCAGGACCGTGCGGTTGCCGACGACGACGTAGCGGTACGTCACATCCGGGACTTCGAGGGCGCGAAGCTCGACCGTTTCGGGAACCGTCGATCCGATGTTGAGCTCGACGCCTGGCAGGTCGATAGACGCCAAAGGCTTCTTCTGGACGTATTCGCGGATCACCACTTCCTGTTCCGGGGTTATGATGACGTCCTGGGCGGCGCTCGCGCCTATGCCCGCAAGCATGGTAAGCCCGGCCATTGCGCCGGCAAGGTGAAGCTTCATCTGTGCCTCCTTCGGTAGCCCGATTTGCGCTGCCGATCATCGAACTCTTGACTGCATCCCGGCAACGTTGCCCCTCTCAAACGTGGTGAGAGGTATGTTGTTCCCGAGCAAGCTGATGGCTGTGCGCTGGGACCGCAGGCCAGACGGGCTCGGCCGGCCCACTGCATCCAGGACGATTGCGCTCCGGTCAGCCGGGGCGCCGGAAGCCCATTGTGAGGACGGCCGATCAACGTCCGTTCCGGTTGCTCCCGAAGCCGCGCCGAAAAGGAGCCGGATAGTCGGGGGCCAAGGCGACCCGGCCCGGGCACCGGCTGCGGTGGGGTGGCGGATATCTCAGCCCTCCCGCGCGGTGGGTTGGTGATTGGCGTCGCGGCCATCCGGCCACGACGGTGCGTAACTGATGCACATCGAAGACAGCGGATCTGGTACTCCCGGATTTGCCGTGGTGTTCGGATCGGTCCGGCGTTCCTACTTTTGCGTGCTGAGGCGGTCGCGGCCGGGGCCGGGATGCGCAGGCAGGATGGTGGCGGCCGGTAAGCCGATGCGCTCTTACCCTTCCGAAAACAGCGTCCAGTGCGTCGGACGGAAGGCGACCCGGGATCTGGCCGCTGCAGGATGATCGATGGGAAGTTCGATCTCGACGCGCTGCCGCTCGCCGCCGACCTCGAGTTCCACCCGCCGGGTTCCGGCGACGCGTCGGCTGCCCGCGACCGTGCCGGCGATGCAACCGCCGCAGCCCTCGGTGAGCTCGACATCGTGCGGACGCATGTAGAGCGTGGCCGGGCCGTCGGGCGCACCCTTTGCCCCGATGCCGAGCGCCCGGTCGGCCAGCCAGATCTCGTCATGCTCGACGCGGACCGGCAGCGAGCTGGAGTCGCCGATGAAGCCGTAGACGAAGGCCGAGTTGGGCCGGTCGTAGACCTCGTCGGCGGAGCCGACCTGCTCGATCCGGCCCTGGCTCATGACGACGACGCGGTCGGCGAGCTCCAACGCCTCCTCCTGGTCGTGTGTGACGAAGACGGTGGTGTGGCCGGTGGCGTCGTGGATTTCGCGCAGCCAGCGCCGGAGCTCGCGCCGCACCTGTGCGTCCAGCGCCCCGAATGGCTCGTCGAGCAGCAACACCCTGGGTTCGATCGCCATGGCGCGCGCCAGCGCCACGCGCTGCCGCTGGCCCCCTGATAGCTGATTGGGATAGCGGTTCTCCATCCCTGACAGTTGCACGAGGTCGAGCAGTTCCAGCGCGCGCCGGCGGATCTCGGCGTGCGGGGGGCGTGCCTCGCGTTTCCGCACCTTGAGCCCGAAGCCGATGTTCTGCGCCACCGTCATGTGCCGGAACAGCGCGTAGTGCTGGAAGACGAAGCCGACGTTGCGGTCCTGCACCGACTTTTCGGAAGCATCCTCGTCGCCGAAGAAGATCGAGCCCGCGGTGGGGTGTTCCAGTCCCGCGATCAGCCTGAGCAGCGTCGTCTTGCCGGAGCCCGATGGGCCGAGCAGGGCGATGAGCTCGCCCGATCGGATGTCCAGCGACACGTCCCTGAGGGCCGGGAAGCGGTCGAATTCCTTGCGGACGTGGCGGATCGAGACTTGCATGATGTCCTCAGTGCGTGGCGTTGGCGGCGAGTTCGTCGCCGAAGCGGTACTCGAGGATGGATTTCAGGATGAGGGTGACGAGCGCCAGCAGCGCGAGCAGCGTCGCGACCGAGAAGGCGGCGACGAAATTGTACTCGTTGTAGAGGATCTCGACATGCAGGGGCATGGTGTTGGTGAGCCCGCGAATATGGCCCGACACCACCGACACGGCGCCGAACTCGCCCATGGCGCGGGCATTGCACAAAAGCACACCATAGAGCAGGCCCCATTTTATGTTCGGCAGGGTGACATGCCAGAAGGTCTGCCAGCCGTTGGCGCCGAGCGAGATGGCCGCTTCCTCGTCGCCGGTCCCCTGATCCTGCATCAGCGGGATCAGTTCGCGCGCGACGAAGGGAAAGGTCACGAACACCGTCGCGAGCACGATGCCGGGCACGGCGAACAGGATCTCGATGCCATGGCTCTTCAGCCATGGGCCGAGCACGCTGTGTGCGCCGAACAGGAGCACGTAGACCAGGCCGGAAATGACCGGCGACACTGAGAAGGGCAGGTCGATCAGCGTCGTCAGGAACGCCTTGCCCTTGAACTCGAACTTGGCGATCGACCAGGCGGCGGCGATCCCGAAGACGGTGTTGAGCGGGACTGCGATCGCAGCGACCAGCAATGTGAGGCGAATGGCGGCGAGCGTGTCGGGATCGCCGAAGGCCGACCAGAATTCACCCACGCCGTTGCGCAGCGCCTCCACGAAGACGGCGATGAGCGGCAACACGAGGAACAGCGTCAGGAAACCGACCGCGACGGTGATGAGCGCCAGCTTCGTGGCCGGCCGCTCGGTGGTCGGCGGCGGTGACGCGGGCCGCGTCTCCTCCGACTGCGCGCGGATAAGGACGGCATTCTCGCGCGCCGAAGCCATATCAAGCGCCATGGCCATACCTCCTGCGGCTCCAGGCCTGGATGAGGTTGATCAGGAAAAGCATGACGAAGGAGAGGACCAGCATAACCGCGGCAATCGCCGTGGCGCCGGCATAGTGGAACTCCTCCAGCCTGATAACGATGAGCAGCGGTGCGATCTCGGAGACATAGGGGATGTTGCCGGCGATGAAGATGACTGAGCCGTACTCGCCGACGGCGCGCGCGAAGGCGAGCGCGAAGCCGGTCAGCATGGCCGGCGCCAGCCCAGGCAGCAGCACGCGGAAAACGGTCTGGAAGCGGGATGCGCCGAGCGTTGCCGCGGCCTCCTCGACCTCAGTGTCGATCTCCTCCATGACCGGCTGCACGGTGCGCACCACGAATGGCAGGCCGATGAAGATCAGCGCCACGACGATGCCGAGCGGCGTGAAGGCGACCTTGATCCCGAGCGGCGCAAGCAGCTGCCCGATCCAGCCGTTCGGCGCATAGATGGCGGCGAGCGAGATGCCGGCGACTGCCGTCGGCAGCGCGAAGGGCAAGTCGACGATGGCGTCGAGGATGCGCCGTCCGGGGAAACGGTAGCGGACCAGCACCCAGGCCACGATAATGCCGAAGACGGTATTGACCGCCGCCGCAGCGAGCGAGGCGCCGAAGCTGATCTCGAGCGACTTCACGACCCGCTCGTCGGTGGCGATCGCCCAGAAGTCCGACCAGCCGAGTTCGGCCGAGCGCCAGGCGATGCCCGACAGCGGGATCAGGATGATCAGCGTCAGGTAGACGATCGTGAAGCCGAGTGTCAGCCCGAAACCCGGGATGACGCTCGGCTGTCTCAATCGCCACCCCGCGCGATGGGAGGCGGCCATGCTCATCAGTTCGACGAAGCCGGCTTGTAGATCTGGTCGAACACGCCACCGTCGGCGAAGTGGTAGGGCTGCGCCTTCACCCAGCCGCCGAAGATCGGGTCATCGATCGTGACCAGGTTTACCTTCGCGAAGCGCTCGAGTTCGGCGGGCGGCACCAGTTCCGGCTTCGACGGCCGGTAGAAATTGCGCGCCGCAATCGTCTGGCCTTCCTGCGAGTAGAGATAGCCGAGATAGGCTTCAGCCGCCTTGCGGGTGCCCTTGGCGTCGACATTCGCGTCGACCACCGCGACGGGCGGCTCGGCCAGGATCGACTGCGGCGGGATCACCGTCTCGAACTGGTCGGCGCCGAACTCCTTGCCGACGAGGAAGGCTTCGTTCTCCCACGCCAGGAGAACATCTCCCAGCTGGCGCTGCGCGAATGTGGTCGTCGAGCCGCGCGCCCCGGTGTCGAGCACCGGAACGTGCTGGAAGAGTTCGCCGACATAAGTCTTGATCTTGGCCTCGTCGCCGCCGTATTGGCCGTGGGCCCAGGCCCATGCGGCGAGATAGTTCCAGCGGGCGCCGCCGGAGGTCTTGGGATTGGGCGTGATCACCTCCACGCCCTCCTTCACCAGGTCGCCCCAGTCCTTGATGCCCTTGGGATTGCCCTTGCGGACGAGGAAGACGATGGTCGAGGTGTAGGGCGCGGAGTTGTGCTCGAAGCGCGTCCGCCAGTCCTTGGCGATCTTGCCGCTGTTCTCGACAATGGCGTTGATGTCGCTTTCAAGGGCGAGCGTCACCACGTCGGCCTCCAGCCCGTCGATGACTGCGCGGGCCTGCTTCCCTGAGCCTCCGTGCGAGTTCTGGATCGTCACCGTCTCGCCGGTGTCCGCCTTCCACTTGGCTGCGAAGGCGGCGTTGAACTCCTTGTAGAATTCCCGTGTCGGATCATAGGAGACGTTGAGCAGGGTCGTATCGGCAAATGCGAAGCCCAGCCCGCCGAAATGGACGGTCGCACCCAGGATGGAACTGAGGATAACGGATCTGCGTGAGATGGTCATGTCGCGGCCTCCACGTTGAAGCAGCTAGACTCTGCGCGAAACGACCTGTGTTGTCGGGGCAGCGCCCGACCAAAATTAGCGGAGCTTCTGCTTTTTTTTAGCCCGCACCTGCATTTTTCGCGAAGAATATTTCAGCCGCTCGCGTTGTGCGTCGGTTGGACGACGCGTGACGCCGACCCACCCCGCTCGGCCGATTCCGCGGAAAACGGCCGCACAGATGGCTTTGCCTCCTGTCCCGCCACGGCGGTCGAAAGCCGATCGCCGGAACCGGTCGGGTGGCCGCGTCTGCCTGGAAAGATCGCGTGCCCCAGGCGGATGAAGGGTCGTTCGAACCAGATTTCGGAGAGTGCGGCGAGGGGCAGTGTAAGCAGCAGCGCGATGACGCCGCAAAGCAGGCCCCATCGGAGGTGATTGTCGGCGATCGTCGTCTCGCCGATGAGGTCGCGGAATACGGGAAACAATGAAAAGACGACCAGAACGTGGCTCAGATAAAGGCTATAACTGATCCGTCCGAGGAACCGCGGCGCCGGATGTTCGAGAACATGGTCTGGACTGCTGTCGTGATAGAGCAGCGCCACCATGATCGCGCCCAGGCAGAGAATTGCCAGAATGCCCAGGCCGTCGTTGAGCGGGAAATAGAAGCGGGCGAGCACGAGACCGGCGACGCAGCCGGCGAGACTGCCGCGCGGCAGGCGCTCGACGGCGTTCCTTGCGATGGAGGTGGGCACAAGGGCGCCGAGCCCGAATGCCATGAGTGCGACATTGAGGTAGAAGCCGCCGAAGGGCGGTCCGAAATGCAACGCGGTCTGCGCCCAGATGAGGTAGCCGACGAGCGCGGCTAGCCCCAGCAGGCGCTGAAGAAGCGCCAGCGCCAGAAGGATGGGGACCATCATCATCTCGGACTGGAGCGTCCAAGTGGCTCCGTTCACGTCGTGCGTCAGCAGGAGACTGTTGGTGACGACCTCGCCCAGTGTAAACGGCGCGTCGACCTCCGCCGGTAGACGGACGTGGCTGGCGAGGGCGAAGACAATGACGGCGACGATCATCGCGGGATAGATGCGCAACACGCGCCGTCCCGTGAACCTGACAGCGGCTCCAATGTCGAGGCGCTCCTCCCGCTGCAGGGAATTCATCAGCACGGCGCCGCTCAGGATGAAGAAGATGTAGACGGCCACGCCGCCGCTGAAGACCGACATCACCAGTCGGGCCGCCAGCTGATCGGCCGACAGTTCCGCCAATCGGGGCAGCAGCACCTGCTCCGTCACCGTGTTGTTGGAAAGGTGGAGCGCGTGGTGAAACACCACGATTGCGGCAGCCAGGCCCCTCAGACTATCGAGCTTGTAATTGCGCATCAGCGCCGCCTGTGCCGTTGGAACGCAGCCGTCATCCCAGCGCCCGACGCCTTTCCGGATATGTATCCTGTCCCCGAGGCGGGAGTATCAGACGAATGGTCGACCCGCCACATATTTGCGGGGGATGAGGCGATCGAAGTACTCGATGCCCGCCTTGGCCAGATGCGTACCGTCCTTGTTCAGGAAGTCGTCCGGCATGTGGCGCGTCTTGGCTGCGACGTTGCCGAGCGGCACCCGCTTGAGGACCGTCTTGCCGCCCTCGTGCTTCAGCGCGATCGATGCGCCGCCCTTCTCGGCAGTGGCGACCGCATAGGCGCCAGCCTTGAACGCTTCCTTCGCGTCGGTCTTGTTGATCGCGCCGATATAGCCGCGCGGGATGTAGCCGAGCGCGTCGACGCGCGCCCGCTTGCCGGGCAGGCCTTCGGCCAGGGCGATCTCGAAGGCGCGGTTCAGGTCGCTTCCCGACAGCTTGATGTTGCCGTGCGCGTCGCGCTCGAGCTTGTCCGGGCCGACGAGGCTCTCCACCAGGGCCTTGCCGTCCTCGGTGGTGACGCCTTCGGAAACGGCGACGACGCAGCGCTTGTGCTTGTCCATCGTGCGCTTCACGTCATCGATGAACCGTGCGGTGGAAAACGGCCGTTCGGGAACGTAAATCAGGTGGGGGCCGTCTTCCTTTTCGTCCCGCCAGGCCGCGGAGGCCGCGGTGAGAAACCCGGCGTGGCGGCCCATGACGATGCCGACATAGATGCCGGGCAGCGCGCGGAAATCGAGATCGATGCTCTTGAAGGCCCCGGCCACGAATTCTCCGGCCGAAATGAAGCCCGGGGTGTGGTCGTTCTCCATCAGGTCGTTGTCGATGGTCTTCGGCGCATGCATGAACACCATGCTGCCGCCGGCCGCGTCGGTAAGGATCTGTTGCGTGCCGGACGTGTCGTTGCCCCCGATGTTGACGAAGACGTCGGCCTTCACCTTCTTCAGCCCGTCCAGCACCTGCGCGGTGTAGGCGGCGTCCGGCTTGTCGCGGGTGGAGCCCAGCGCGGCGCTCGGCGTATTGGCGATCTTCTTGAGATCGGCTTCGGAGATTTCGTGCAGGTCGACGAACTTGCCGTCGCGAATGCCGCGCACGCCATGCAGCGCGCCAAGGACCCTCGACTTAGGATAGCGCTTGCGGGCCTCAAGGGCTGCGCCAACCATCGTCTGGTTGATGACGGCGGTCGGACCGCCGCCCTGCGCGATGACAAATGTCTTGGGCATGGTGTCTCTCCCAGAGCCGGCGCTTCGCAATGCTAATCGTTTTAGCGGAAATGCCCGGAAGGAAAAGTGGGGATGTGCGGCAAAGCCGGTCCGCCTTCCGAAACAGGCTCGGAACGCGGGCCGAGCCTGCTCCCCGCATCGTTCGAAGCGTCAGCTCACGACGATCGGCACCTTGTTGGGTGCGGCCCGGACGCGGTTGTAGAGATCGACGATGTCCTGGTTCATCAGGCGGACGCAGCCTGACGAAGCCTGCGTGCCGATGGTCCACCACTCAGGCGAGCCGTGAATGCGATAGAGCGTGTCCTGCCCATCCTTGAAGATGTAGAGCGCGCGCGCGCCGAGCGGATTGTCGAGGCCCCCGGGCTGTCCGCCCGCCCACTTGGCGACTTCAGGCTTGCGGGCGATCATTTCCCGTGGAGGCGTCCAGGTGGGCCACTGCTTGGTGTACTGGATGACGGCGCGCCCGCTCCACTCGAAGCCGGCCTTGCCGACGCCGACGCCGTAGCGGATTGCGTCGCCGCCCTCCTGCACCCAATAGAGATGGCGCTCGTTGACGCGCACGACGATGGTGCCGGGCGCTTCACCGGTCGGGTCGACCACCACCTGCCTGCGCCATTTCGGGTCGATTTTCTTGAACGGAATCTCGGGCAACTCGAAATTGCCGTCGACGGCGGACGCATACATCAGTTCCGGACGCGTCACGCCGGCGTCGATGCTGATCTGCGGCCGGATCGATCCGGTGGGCATCTGGTCAAGGTTGAGCGAAGGCATATCGAGGCCCGTGCTGCTGCAGCCGGCGGTCAGCGCGGCTGCGCCGAGCCCGAACAGCGCTGCGCGGCGCGTCAGGACAGGGTCACGGGAGGTAGTGGGATCTTCGGCAAATGGCGCTGCGGATTTCGACACGGGAACACACCAATCCAGCCCGGGCTCAGGTGCCGGGAATTGCTCACAAGTGTCCGCGAACGTGGTTGAAAAAGGGTAAACTCAATAGGTTCAATTGCTTAGAAGGCGGAAAGGTGGATCTACGGCCTGCGGAGGCACGTTGTGCGGACGCAGACATGAAGTCTCCGCCCTTCGGTCACAATCTCGGCTCCACTCGGCGATACCCCGGTTGCCTCCGAGGGGCCATGATGAAAGACCAGCTGAAATTCGACCTGTTGCTGTTTGGTGCGGCGATCGTTGCGACCGCAGCCGTGCTCGGGGCTGATCTCGATCTCTCCGCGTTGCTTGACGACCACCTCGATTTCGCCGTCTTGTTCAGGACCATGGCGGGATTCGGATGAATCGCCTCGAACCCCAATGGCGCCTGTCGCGGGCCGGAAGCCGCGCTCCGATCTTCAACGACTTCCGCGAGAGGCCAAGACGTGACCAGCGCCACTCCGCAATCGAACTGGTTCTCCAGGACCGATCTCACCGGCGGAATCGTTAGGTTCACCGAACCTCACGTGCGTGAATTCATGCGCGCCAACATCTACTTCATACCTGGGCGGGATCGCGACCTCCTCGTGGACACGGGCATGGGGCTGTCGAGCCTTGCAGCGGTCCTGCCGGAGACGGGCAGTCCGCTGCTGGCGGTCGCGACCCACATCCATGTCGATCATGTCGGCTCCCTCCACGAGTTTGCCAATCGGGCCGGACCGCGCGCGTCCGGCGCGGCCTTTGCGACGATGCCCGAGCGGCTGACCTACGCGAACATGTTCCGCGAGATGGTCGATCCGCTGGGGGCGCTCCCGGCCGAAGGCTGGGAGATCGCTTCGTATTACATCGAACCGGCGCCGCTGACGCGCCTGCTGAGCGAGGGCGAGACGATCGACCTGGGCGACCGCACGTTCCGGGTCATCGAACTGCACGGCCACTCGCCCGATTCCATCGGGCTCTTCGACGACCATGACGGCCTCTTCTTTTCGGGGGACGCGATCTACGACGAGACGCTGATCGACGAGCTGCCGAATTCCGACCGGCGCGTCTATCGCGAGACGATGCGACGGTTGCTCGAACTGCCGGTGCGCCTGGTGCTGGGCGGACATGGCGAGCCTTTTGGCGGCGAACGCATGCGGGAAATCGCGAGGGCGTATTTGAGGAAGTGACTTCAGCCTGACTCTGCGCGTCGGTTGGGAAGCACAACGACATCCGCACCGGCAAAATACCGCTTTACATCCGCCCGGTCCGGAGCATTCATCCTGTCGTTCAACGGTGGGGAGCGTTTCATGTCCTTAGAAGTCTGGGCCGCCTTCGCGGCCGCATCCGCGGTGCTACTGGTCATTCCAGGTCCGACGATTCTGCTCGTCGTCTCCTACGCCCTTGGTCAGGGCTGGCGGACCGCGCTGCCGATGGCGGTCGGCGTCGCACTCGGGGACTTCACCGCGATGACGCTGTCGATGCTCGGCATCGGTGCACTGCTGATGGCGTCGGCTACCGTCTTCACCGTGCTGAAATGGATCGGCGCGGCGTATCTCATCTATCTCGGCGTCAAGCTCTTCCGCGCCGGCGGGACGCTGGACGCCAATCCGCGCACAGATGCGGTGTCAGCCTCGAAGATGCTTGTGCATGCATGGCTGGTGACGGCGCTCAACCCCAAGAGCATCACATTCTTCGTCGCCTTCCTGCCGCAGTTCCTCAACCGCGAGGCCGATTTCTGGACGCAGATGGCGATCTTTGAGGCGACATTCCTGACGCTCGCTTTCGCCAATGCCTTCGGCTATGCGCTGGTCGCCTCGCGGGCCCGCAGCCTGGTGCGGAACCCGCGCGCCATCACTCTGTTCAACCGCACCGGAGGCACGCTGCTGGTCGGAGCGGGCGTCGCCACGGTCGCGATGCGCTCCTCGCACTGATCTTCCTGCCGGGCGGTCGCGCCTAGCCGATGGTTCCTGCGATCTTGGTGATCTCGAGGAAATCCAGGAGGATGGCGATCATGACGCCGCCCGCGGTCAGGATCAGCCCCGTCATGAAGATACGGTTGGCGCGCAGGAAAGGCCGCCGCTGCAGGCATTTGTGATCGAGGAGATCCGACAGCGCCTTGATCTGCAGAATGATGCCGATGAAGATCGGGAAGAGCGCGAATGCGTCCAGCGGCTCCCATGGTATCGGGTTGGCCGCCCAATGGGTGACGAAGCCGAGCGAGAAGGCGAGCACGATCCCGACGACGGTCAGCGTACCGTTGCGGAAAATGGTCTCGACGAGGTCGTCCTGGTTCGGGTCATGCAGGTTCATGGTCACCTTGAATATCGCAGCTTCTGCAGAAGGCAAAGATGCGTCGGGAATCGCCGCGCGCTGTCCTTGAGCCGCCCCTTGCAGCGTTTCGTCCGAAACGCCATCCTGTCCGAAAGTGGATGCTGCGATGATCTTGCGCGACAATCTCGATCTCCCCGTGACCGGCGCGACAGGCGAAGCGCTGCAGCATTATGAGCAGGCCCTGCACGAGCTGCAGTGCTTCATTGGCGATCCTGTCGCCACGATCGACAGGGCGATCGCCGCCGCGCCGGGTTTCGTCATGGCGCATGTCTTCAAGGGATTTCTCTTCGGCCTTGCCACCGAGCGCGAAGCGAGCGCCGTCGCGGCCGACTGCGCGGCCGCCGCCGCAAGCCTCGGCGGAACCGAACGGGAGATGACGCACGCCGCAGCTCTTGGCCATCTTTCGCGGGGCGGCTGGCATCAGGCCGGCGCGATCCTCGAGGATCTGACGATAGACGTGCCGCGCGACGCGCTGGCGCTGCTCGCCGGCCACCAGATTGATTTCTTCACCGGGAATGCCCGTATGCTCCGCGACCGCATCGCACGCGCGATGCCGGCGTGGTCGGCGGCGATGCGGGGGTATCATTCCATCCTCGCAATGCAGGCCTTCGGCTACGAGGAAACGGCCGACTATGCGCGCGCGGAGGCGCTGGGCCGGCGCGCCATCGACCTGCAGCCGCGCGATGGGTGGGCCCAGCACGCGGTGGCCCATGTGATGGAGATGCAGAGCCGCCAGCGCGACGGTATCGCCTGGATGCGCGGCAACGAGGCGCAATGGACGAAGGAGAATTTCCTCCAGGTCCACAATTGGTGGCACCTCGCGCTCTTCCACTACGATCTGGGCGAGGCCGAGGAGGTGCTGGCGCTTTACGACGGTCCGATCTACGGCGCGCGCTCGACACTGGCGCTGAACATGGTCGACGCGTCGGCCATTTTGTGGCGGCTGCATCTCGGTGGTGTGGATGTCGGTGATCGCTGGGCCGCGCTGGCGGCCAACTGGACGCCGAAGGGAAGGGCCGGCAACTACGCCTTCAACGACGCCCACGCCATGATGGCCTTCGTCGGCGCAGGGCGATCGGGAGCGGCCGACGAACTTCTGGAGGTCCAGAGGGAGGCCATGGCCGCCGGCGACGACAATGCCGCCTTCACGCGCGACGTCGGCCATCCGGTCTGTCTTGCGATCCGCGCCTTCGGCGATGGCGACTACGCGGCGGCGGTCCGGCTGCTGCGGCCGCTCCGCGCGATCGCCCATCGCTTCGGCGGCAGCCATGCGCAGCGCGACGTCATCGACCTGACCCTGATCGAGGCGGCGCTGCGCTCCGGCCAGAAGGCGCTTGCGTCTGCCCTCGTGGCGGAGCGGTTCGCGTCGCGTCCCGACAGCCCGCTGTCGGCGCTGTTTGTCAGGCGCGCCGATGCGTTGGCCGCGACCCAAGTCCCCTGAACGGTAGCCTCCCGGCCTACGGGCCATATCCGGACCAATTTTTGCGAAGCCCGAATAAAATGGCTCACGCCTCTCGCTTTCCGCATTTTCATGTGCTGAATTGCTGCTGGGAGCATGCGGAGGAGAGCTGCCGCACCTCGTATCGGCGGCCGTTGGAGAACAGTGTCCGCCTGCGATGACGGCTCTGGGAGGAATACGATGTATCTCGGCTTCGATCTGGGAACGTCGGGCGTCAAGGCGCTGTTGATCGACGGGGACCAGCGCGTCGTTGCCACCGGGCACGGCGACCTGGAGGTTTCGCGGCCGCATCCGGGATGGTCCGAGCAGGCCCCTGCGCACTGGCTGCGCGCTACCGAGGACGCGGTGTCTGCGCTGAAGGCTTCGAATTCGAAGGAGTTGGCGGCAGTCAGGGGCATTGGCCTCTCTGGCCAGATGCATGGGGCGACACTGCTCGACAACACCGATGCCGTACTGCGTCCGTGCATCCTTTGGAACGACGTGCGCAGTCACGGGGAGGCGGCGAAGCTGGACGCCGATCCGCGGTTCCGGAGGATCACCGGCAACATCGTGTTCCCCGGTTTCACCGCGCCGAAGCTGGTGTGGGTGAGGAACAATGAGCCCGACGTGTTCGACAGGGTCGCAAAGGTGCTGCTCCCGAAGGACTACCTGCGGCTCTGGCTGACGGGCGAGTATTTGTCCGAGATGTCGGATTCGGCAGGCACGTCGTGGCTCGACGTCGCCGGTCGCCGATGGTCTCCTGAACTGCTCGATGGGACCGGAATGCGAGAGGACCAGATGCCGGGTCTGGTGGAAGGCACCGAGCCTGCCGGCATCCTGCGGGCCGAGCTCGCTTCGAAATGGGGGATGTCGGGATCGGTCGTTGTTGCGGGCGGGGCCGGCGACAATGCCGCGTCGGCCTGCGGCATGGGCACGGTCGCCCAGGGGCAGGCGTTCGTCTCCCTCGGCACGTCGGGCGTGCTCTTTGCGGCCAACGGCTCCTACCTGCCCAATCCGGGCAGCGCGGTGCACACATTCTGCCACGCGCTGCCGAATGCCTGGCACCAGATGGGCGTCATCCTGTCGGCGACAGATTCCCTCAACTGGCTCTGCGGCATCACCGGCAAGAGCGCCGGCAACCTCACCGAGGAGCTGGGGGATACGCTGAAGGCTCCCGGCAGCGTCTCCTTCCTTCCCTACCTGTCGGGCGAGCGCACACCACACAACGACGCTGCCATCCGTGGCGCGTTCGTCGGCCTTGGCCATGAATCGGGTGCTGCCGCGCTCACCCAGGCCGTGCTTGAAGGGGTCGCTTTCGCGTTCCGCGATTGCCTGGAGGCACTCCGGGCGGCCGGCACCCAACTCGAACGCGTCACGGCGATCGGCGGCGGGTCGCGTTCGCGGTATTGGCTGAAATCGGTTGCGACTGCGCTTGGCGTGCCGGTCGATATCCCCGCCGATGGCGACTTTGGCGCGGCCTTCGGCGCAGCGCGCCTCGGCCTGATCGCGGCCGAAGCCGCCGATCCATTCGCTGTCTGCACCGCGCCGCAGACCGCCGGCACGGTCGAACCAGACGCCGGCCTTTCCGACGCCTATGGAGCCGCATACCAGCGCTATCGTTCTCTCTATCCAGCCATCAAGGACGTCACGACATGACCACGGGATTTTTTGGCGACATCAAGCCGGTCAGGTACGAGGGGCCGGATTCCACCAATCCGCTGGCCTACCGCTTCTACAATCCCGACGAAGTGGTAATGGGCAAGCGCCTGGAGGACCATCTGCGCTTTGCCATCGCCTACTGGCATTCCTTCGCCTGGGAGGGGGGCGATCCGTTCGGCGGCCGCACGTTCGATAGGCCCTGGTTCGGGGACACGATGGAACTTGCCAGGCTGAAGGCAGACGTCGCCTTCGAAATGTTCACGCTGCTCGGGGCGCCCTACTACTGCTTCCACGACGCCGACGTGCGACCTGAGGGCAAGGATTTTTCCGAAAGCAGGGCGCGGCTCGATGAAATCGCCGAGATGTTTGCCGCCAAGCAGAAGGAGACGGGGGTAAAACTGCTCTGGGGCACGGCGAACATGTTCTCGAATCGCCGCTGGATGGCGGGTGCGGCGACCAACCCGGATCCGGACGTGTTCGCCTACGCCGCGGCGACCGTGAAGGCCTGCATGGATGTTACCAAGCGGCTGAACGGCGAGAACTACGTGCTGTGGGGCGGCCGCGAGGGCTACGAGACCCTGCTCAACACCGACCTCAAGCGCGAGCGTGAGCAGGCCGGCCGCTTCCTGTCGCTGGTCGTCGACTACAAGAAGAAGATCGGCTTCACGGGCACCATCCTGATCGAGCCCAAGCCGCAGGAACCGACCAAGCACCAGTACGACTATGACGTCGCCACGGTCTACGGCTTCCTCAAGGATTTTGGCCTCGAGAACGAGGTCAAGGTCAACATCGAGCAGGGCCATGCGATCCTGGCCGGCCACTCGTTCGAGCACGAACTGGCGCTCGCCGGTTCGCTCGGCATCTTCGGCTCGATCGACATGAACCGCAACGACTACCAGTCTGGTTGGGATACCGATCAGTTCCCCAACAACGTGCCGGAGATGGCGCTGGCCTACTACTTCGTCCTGCTGGCGGGCGGCTTCAAGACCGGCGGCACCAATTTCGATGCGAAGCTGCGCAGGCAGTCTCTCGATCCGCAGGACCTGCTGATCGGGCATATCGGCGCCATGGACTGCTGCGCCCGGGGCCTGAAGGCCGCGGCGCGCATGATCGAGGACAAGGCGCTGTCGGGCCCGCTGGAGGAGCGCTATGCGGGTTGGAAGTCGGGGGAGGGCAAGGCGATGCTGTCCGGAAAGCGCACGCTGGAGGAGATCGCCGAGCGCGTGGTGAAGGAGAAGATCGAGCCGCAGCCGAAATCCGGTCGCCAAGAGTACCTGGAGAACGTCGTCAACCGCTATGTCTGACAAGCGCCTCGATCCCTCGGCCCTGGCGGCGATCGCAGCCGCCGGCGCACAGGTTCCGCGTTACGACCGAGGGCGCCCAGCCGGGATCGTGCATCTTGGCGTCGGCGCCTTCCACAAGGCGCATCAGGCCGCGTACACGGAAACGGCCCTGGGCGCATCAGGCGGTGACTGGATGATCGCTGGCGTCTCGCTGCGCTCGGCCAGGATCGCGGACGAACTCAACCCGCAGGACGGGCTCTACACACTGCTGACGCGGAGCACCGAAGGAACGTCGGCGCGCATCATCGGCAGCATTTCCGAGGTCCTGGTCGCGCCGCGCGATCCTGCTGCGGTGCTCGCACGGATAGCGGCGCCGGACACGAGGATTGTCAGCCTCACAATCACCGAGAAGGGTTATGGGCTGGATCCCGCCACCGGCGGGCTCGACCGCAGCCATCCGGCGGTTGCCGCGGACCTGTTGGCGCCGCGCAATCCACAAGGCGCCGTCGGCTTCATCGTCGAGGGCATTCGGCTTCGCCGGGAGCGCGGACTGGCGGTGCTGACCGTCCTGTGCTGCGACAACCTCCCCCATAACGGCGCAATCCTGCGCCGGCTGGTGGTCGAGTTCGCCCGCGAGCTCGATGGGGAACTCGCAAGTTTCATCGAGGCCGAGATTCCCTTCCCCTCGACCATGGTGGACCGCATCACGCCGGCCAGCACGCAGAAGACGCTGGATGACACACAGGCGCTGACGGGTTTTGACGATCCTGCGGCGGTTGAGACCGAGCCGTTCTCCCAATGGATCATCGAGGATCGCTTCGCCTCCGGCCGTCCGGAATGGGAAGCGGGCGGCGCGCTCTTCGTGACGGATGTTGCTCCATACGAGAAGATGAAGCTGCGCATGCTGAACGGCGCGCATTCGATGCTCGCCTATGCCGGTTTCATCGCCGGCCATGCCTTCGTCCGCGAGGTGATGGCGGATACAGACCTCGCTGTGCTGATCGAGCGGCAGATGCAGGCGGCCGCCATGACGCTCGATCCCGTTCCGGGTATCGACCTGGACGCCTACGCCAAGGACCTGCGGGCGCGCTTCGCAAACCGGGAGATTGCGCACCAGACCTATCAGATCGCCATGGACGGCACGCAAAAATTGCCCCAGCGCCTGCTTGAACCGGCAATGATCACGCTACGCAAGGGCCTGCCGCTGGACGCCTATGCCTTCGCGGTTGCCGGTTGGCTGCGGTATTGTGTGGGCATGGACGAGACGGGCAAGAGATACGAACTGCGCGATCCGCGCGAGGCCGAAATCGCCGCACTGGTCGACGGTGCGGGATGCGACGCGGGCTCGATCGTGGACCGAATGTTCGCACTGCCGGGCCTGATGCCGGAAGAGCTTTCGCGCTCGGACGAGTGGAACCGGGCTGTGAAATCTCGCCTTGAGATCATGCTTGCCAAAAGCATGCGCCAGGCGATCGCCGCGGAAGTCGGAAGGGCGCGCGCGGCTTAGGTTCAGGCGCTCGTCCAGTCCTCGACGCGGAGATTTGGAACGAAACGGAACGCGCGGTCGGCGCTGACGAGGGTTGCGCCGATTGAAAGCGCGTGGGCGGCGATCAGCATGTCGAGAGGACCGAGGCTCTTGCCAAGTCCCTCCATTGCAGCGCGGAGCGTCCCATAGGTTGTCGCGGCCTCGCGAGTAAAGGGCAGGATCTCGATCTCAGCGAAGAACGTCTCGTTTGCCGAGGCGAGCTTAGTCGCCTCCGGCCTGCGCCTCAGACCGAAGGTGGACTCGCCGTAGGTAACGACCGAGACACAGAGCTCTGCTGGTGATCGTTGGACCAACTGATCGAGCACCGGTTGTGATCGCTTGCTGACGGCCTGGCGGACAATGTTGGTGTCCAGCATATAGCGCGCGCTCATGCGAGCGGATCGTCACGCTCGTGGATACCCTGGTCCCTTTCGAAAAAGTCGTCAGGAATATCTCCAGGCTCCAAGGCATCAACGGCTGCGAGAAACGCGTGCCATGACCCGGTTGGCTCCACCTTTTGGGACAGGATGACGTCACCTGAGACGGGGTCGCGGCGTATGTTGACTTCGGTGCCTTCGAAGCGGAACTCAGCGGGCAGGCGGACGGCCTGGCTGCGGCCGTTCTTGAACAATTTTGCGGTGGCGGTCATGCGCACCTCCTGATGATATATACTGGGATATATACCATACCAAACCCAGTCCTCAAACCAAGGTGTGCGTTCAACCTCGCCGCATCGTCACCGGCGACCTGCCGAACATCGCCGAGAAGGCGCGTGAGAAGGCGGAGGCGCTGGAGAAACCCGTGCGCGCGGCGATGTCGGCCATGGGCACCGCCGTGTCGAGCACGAGGCGCCGCGCCGCGTTCAGGCGCAGCCGGTGATAGTAGGCGCCTGGCGTTTCGCCAATCGACTTTTGGAAGATGAGTTCCAGCGTACGTGCGGTCACGCCCGTTCGGCGGGCAATCGCGGCAACGGTCAGCGGTTGGTCGACATGTGCTTCCATCAGACGGATCGCCTGCGCGAGCCTGGCGTCATACCCGTCCAGCCGCCCGAGCGACACCAGCGGCTGCGCGTCGGTGGCGGCGCGCGCCTGGTCGTAGATGAAGACGCTGGCCACATCGAGCGCCACGGCCATTCCAAGGCGGGAGCGGATGAGGTGCAGCATCAGGTCGAAGGTCGGCGAGGCGCCGCCCGACGTGAAGACCGGACCGTCGATGACGTAGCGGTCTGGCCTTACGTCGGCGCCCGGAAAGGCCGCGGCGAAATCCTCGAGATCCTCCCAGTGGGTCGTCGCTGTCCTGCCTTCCAGCAAACCGGCATGACCGAGCAGCCAGGTGCCCGCTTCGATGCCGCCGATGGCGCGCGCCGATCGCGCGACCCGCCGTATCGCGGTGTTGAGCGCCGGCGTCCCGAGATCGCGCGTGCCGAAACCTCCGACCATGACCAGCACGTCCGGGCGGTCTGCCGCGTTGAGGCGTCCGCTCACGGAGACGGGCAGGCCGGACGTGGTGACCGGGGGCGTACCGTCAAGCGAGACGACCTGCCAGTCGAACAGGATTTCGCCGGCGATGCGGTTGGCGGCGCGCAGCGGGTCGATAGCCGAGGCCACGCACATGATAGAGGCGCCTGAGAAGATCAGGAAAGTCAGGCGGAGCGGCGTCCGTTCGGCCTGGAAGATCGAGGGCGTTTCGCGTTTCATCAACCGGGATTCGTAAAATGCAAAGCAAGGGTTAGCAAGGCGGGGGATGATCCAACTGGAACTGCATGGGAGGATATCATGCCGCTCGAAATGAGCCGCGAGGTGTTCATCACCTGCGCCGTCACCGGCTCGGGCAGCACCCAGGACCGCAGTCCGCACGTTCCGCGCTCGCCGAAGCAGATCGCCGACGCGGCTATCGATGCCGCGAAGGCCGGAGCTGCGATCGTGCACTGCCATGTGCGCGATCCCGAGACGGGAAAGCCGCGCCGCGACGTCCATCTGTATCGGGAGGTGACGGAGCGCATCCGCGCTGCCGATGTGGACGTGGTGCTGAACCTCACGGCCGGTATGGGCGGCGACATGGTGTTCGGCCCGGTCGAAAGCCCGCTGCCGCTCAGGGAGCAGGGCACGGATATGGGAGGCGCTTCGGACCGCGTCGAGCATGTCCGGCAATGCCTCCCGGAGATCTGTACGCTCGATTGCGGCACGATGAACTTCAACGAGGCCGACTACGTCATGACCAACACGCCGGGCATGCTGCGCGCCATGGGCGGCATGATGACGGAGATGGGGGTGAAACCGGAGATTGAGGCCTTTGACACGGGCCATCTGTGGTTCGCCAAGCAGCTCGTGTCCGAGGGCGTGCTGAAGGCCGATGCCCTGGTGCAGCTCTGCATGGGCGTGCCGTGGGGCGCGCCGGACGATCTCAATACCTTCATGGCGATGGTCAACAACGTGCCAGAGGACTGGACCTGGTCCGCCTTCTCGCTCGGCCGCAACCAGATGGCCTATACTGCGGCGGCTGTCCTGGCGGGCGGCAACGTGCGCGTCGGACTGGAGGACAACCTCTGGCTGAACAAGGGCGTGCTCGCCACCAATGCGCAACTCGTCGAGCGAGCGGTGAGCATCGTATCCAACATGGGCGCGCGCGTGCTCGGGCCGGATGAGGTCCGCAGGAAGCTCAATTTGACCAAGCGCGCGCCGGTGAAGGCGTAAGGCGCGCACTATGTTGGCGCAACTTTGCACCCCCCTCTGTCCTGCCGGACATCTGCCCCTCAAGGTGGGAGATAGCCCTGCCGCAAAGGTTTCGCCAATCGCCAACGGTGCAGAACGGGCGTCAGCAATTCAACCGCCAATCTCCCTCCTTGAGGGGGAGATGTCCGGCAGGACAGAGGGGGGCGACGTAGAACGCTGTTGCCTCCGTGAAGTGGAGGCAGAGCAATGAGCATTTCCAAGGCGGCCTGCATCGGCGGCGGCGTGATCGGTGCGGGCTGGGTTGCCCGCCTTGTGCTGAACGGCATCGACGTTTCCATCTACGACCCCGACCCCGAAGCCAAGCGCAAGGTCGGCGAGGTCATGCGCGGCGCACGGCGGGCGTACAAGCGGATGGCGACGAATGGCCTGCCGAAGGAAGGCAAGATCACCTACGCCAAGACCATCGCCGAGGCGGTGGCGGACGCGGACCTGATCCAGGAGAGCGTGCCGGAACGGCTCGACCTCAAGCACAAGGTGCTGGCCGAGATAGACATGCACGCGCCGTCGAGTGCGCTGGTCGGGTCGTCCACGTCCGGCATCAAGCCGACCGACATGCAGGTGGCGATGAAGAACCATCCCGAGCGGCTGGTCGTCGGCCATCCGTTCAATCCCGTCTATCTCCTTCCGCTGGTCGAGATCGTCGGGGGCAGGGACACGTGGCCCGAGGCGATCGAACTGGCCAGCGAGATCTATGCCTCGATCGGCATGAAGCCGGTGGTGATCCGCAAGGAGATCGAGGCCTTCGTCGGTGACCGCCTGCTGGAGGCGGCGTGGCGGGAGGCGCTGTGGCTGGTCAAGGATGGCATTTGCACGGTCGAGGAACTGGACGACATCATGCGCTACGGCTTCGGCCTGCGCTGGGCGCAGATGGGCATGTTCCAGGTCTACCGCATCGCCGGGGGCGAGGCGGGCATGCGTCACTTCATGGCCCAGTTCGGGCCCTGCCTCTCGTGGCCATGGACGAAGCTGATGGACGTGCCGGAGTTCAACGACGAACTGGTGGACCTGATCGCCACGCAGTCGGACGAGCAGTCCTCAAAATGGTCGATCCGCGAGCTGGAAAAGATCCGCGATGACAATCTTGTCGCCATCATGGAGGCGTTGTCGACACAGAACGGCGGCAAGGGGTGGGGCGCGGGCGCGCTGCACAAGGACTATGTCAGGCAACTCGGCAAGACTGGAGCGGGCGGTTCTGCCGCCGCCGCCAAGGCGAGGGCCACGAAGCCGAAGAAGGCTGTAAAGGCGACGAAAAAGAAGGGCTGACCCCATGCATTTCGGGCTCACCGAAGAACAGCAGCTCATCGTCGACACGACCCGGTCCTACGTCGAGAACGAGCTCTATCCCCACGAACGGGAGGTCGAACGCTCCGGCCACCTGCACATGGATCTGGTCAAAGAACTGCAGGCGAAGGCGATCGCCGCCGGTCTCTACGCCGCCAATATGCCGGTCGAGGTCGGAGGGGCGGGTCTCGATACGCTGACCTGGCTGCTCTACGAAAAGGAGCTCGGCAGGGCGAATTACGCACTACACTGGACCTGCGTGGCGCGGCCCTCGAACATCCTGCTCGCCGGGAGCGACGAGCAGAAGCAAAAGTACCTGTACCCCTGCATTCGCGGCGAAACCTGGGACTGCCTTGCCATGACAGAGCCGGGCGCCGGCTCGGACCTGCGCGGCATGCGGGCGACCGCCGTGGAGAAGGGCGGCGACTGGCTGCTGAACGGAACAAAACACTTCATCAGCCACGCCGACATCGCCGGCTTCGCCATCTGCTTCATGGCCTCGGGCGAGGAGGAGACGCCGCGCGGAAAGCGCAAGAAGATCACCGCCTTCTTCGTCGACAAGGGCACCAAGGGGTTTGCGGTGCGCGATGGCTACCGCAACGTCTCGCATCGCGGCTACACCAACTCGATCCTCGAGTTCGACGACTGTCGGGTACCGAAAGAGCAGATCCTCGGCGAGGTGCACAAGGGTTTTGAAGTGGCGAACTCCTGGCTAGGCGCGACGCGCCTGCAGGTGGGCGCTACCTGCCTCGGCCGCGCCGACCGTGCGCTGGGGCACGCCATCGAATATGCCGCCCAGCGCGAACAGTTCGGGCAGCAGATCGGCAAGTTCCAGGGCGTGTCGTTCAAGCTTGCCGACATGGCCAAGGAATTGAAGGCGGCGGAGCTCATGATCCTCGAGGCCGGCTGGAAATACGATGCCGGCACCGTCACCGACCAGGACATGGCGATGGCCAAGCTGAAGGCGACCGAGATGCTGGCATTCGTCGCCGACGAGGCGATCCAGATCCACGGCGGAATGGGGCTGATGGACGATCTTCCGCTGGAGCGCATCTGGCGCGACGCACGGGTGGAACGTATCTGGGAGGGCACGAGCGAAATCCAGCGTCACATTATCAGCCGGGCGCTGCTGAGGGCCGTCGGGGGCTAGGGACTGCATGGCGAAGTCTGGCATCAGGGAAACCGACCTCTACCCGCCCGTGAAGCGCTTGCTCGAGGGGCAGGGCTACACGGTCAAGGGCGAGGTGGGCGCTGCCGATGTCGTGGCGATGCGCGACGGCGAAGAGCCGGTGATCGTCGAGCTCAAGGCCGGCTTCTCGCTGTCGCTGTTCCATCAGGCGATTCAGCGGCAGGCGCTCACCGATGCGGTCTATGTCGCCGTTCCGCGCGGCGCGGGCCGCGCCTGGTTGAGGGCGCTGGCCGACAACAACGCGCTTTGCAGGCGGCTCGGCCTCGGCCTGATCTCCGTGCGCCTTGCCGACGGCTTCGTCGAGATCCACTGCGACCCGGCGCCCTACAAGCCGCGCCAGTCGAAGCCCCGCAAGACGCGCTTGCTGCGTGAATTCGCCAGGCTGGTCGGGGACCCCAATCGCGGTGGGGCCGTCCGGCGCAACCTTGTGACCGGCTATCGCCAGGAGGCGCTGCGCTGCCTCAAGCTGTTGTGCGATCTGGGACCTACCAAGGCTGCCGAGGTCGCGCGGCAGACCCGGATCGCCCATGCCCGGCGCATGATGGCGGACAACCACTATGGGTGGTTCGAGCGGACCGCGGTCGGCATCTATGCCTTGAGCCCCAAGGGAACGAGGGCGATGGACGATTACGCCTTCGAGATCGAGAGCCTCGCATCGGCTGCGCATGGCGAGCCTCCATCCGACCCGGCTACGGCGACCTCATGACCCGCCCCCGGACCCGCGACCTTTCCCGCATGCTACGCCCGAAATCCGTCGCCGTGGTCGGCGGGGGAGCCTTCGGCGCCAATGTGATCAAGCAATGCCTCAAGATGGGGTTTGCAGGCGACATCTGGCCGGTGCACCCGACCAGGGCTGAGGTAGAGGGGCTGCGGGCCTTCAGGACGGTGGCCGATCTTCCCGATGCGCCGGACGCCACCTTCATCGGCGTCAACCGCTTCCTGACGATCGATGTCGTGCGCGCACTCCGGGAGATGGGGGCGGGCGGCGCGATCTGCTTTGCCGCTGGCTTCCGCGAGACCGGCGACTACGACGACGATGGCGAGCGGCTGCAGTGCGAACTCGTGGAGGCCGCCGGGCAAATGCCGGTGATCGGCCCGAACTGCTACGGCCTGATCAACTATGCGGATGGCGCGCTCCTGTGGCCCGATCAGCACGGGGGCCGGCGGCTCGGGAAAGGCGAGCGCGGTGTCGGCATCATCACCCAATCCTCCAACATCGCCTGCAACCTGACGATGCAACAGCGCGGCCTTCCCGTCGCCTTCCTGATGACGGCCGGCAACCAGGCGCAGACCGGGCTCTCGGAGATGGCGCTCGGCCTGCTGGAGGACGAGCGGGTCTCTGCGCTCGGCCTGCACATTGAGGGGTTCGACAGTGTCGATGGCTTCCAAAGGCTCGCCCTGCGCGCCCACGAGCTTGGCAAGCCCATCGTCGCCATGAAGGTCGGCCGCTCGGAAAAGGCGCGCGCGGCGACCGTCTCGCACACGGCGTCGCTCGCCGGCTCAGATGCGGCATCCTCCGCCTTTCTGACGCGGCTCGGCATCGCGCGTGTAGATACGATCCCCTCCTTCCTCGAAACCCTGAAGCTGCTGCATGCGGTCGGGCCGCTGACAGGCTATGCCCTGTCCTCGATGAGCTGCTCGGGAGGCGAGGCTTCGGTGATGGCCGACACGGCGGAAGGGCGCAGCGTGTACTTTCCGAAGGTGACGGACGAGCATCGCGCCCGGATACAGGCGACGCTCGGGCCGATGGTCGCCGTCGCCAACCCGCTCGACTACAACACCTACATCTGGAACAACGAGCCGGCCATGACCGCGACTTTCTCGGCGATGGTCTCGGGCGGGTTCGATCTCAACCTGCTGGTGCTCGATTTTCCGCGCACGGACCGCTGTTCCGATGCCGACTGGTGGGCGACGGTGCGCGCCTTCGAAGCCGCGTTGAAGGCAAATAGCGCGAAGGGCGCAATTGTCGCCTCCATGCTCGAAAACCTTTCCGAAGCCCACGCAGTTGACCTGCTGGCGCGCGGTATCGCGCCGATCCACGGCATCGCGGAGGCGTTCGATGCTGCGCAGGCGGCCGCGTTCATAGGAGGGGCGTGGCGGGCTCCCTCCCCCTTGAGGGGAGGGTGGTCGGCCGAAGGCCGACCGGGTGGGGTCGCCTCGGAAGCGCGCGACACCTTGGCGGAGCGTTCTGAGGCTATCGCGAATAACCGCCCATCCGCACCATCGCTGGGCAGAAACGAGACGCCCCGCGCTTCCGCAGCGACCCCACCCGGCCGGACTTTGTCCGAGCACCCTCCCCTCAAGGGGGAGGGGGAAGGCGCGACGGACGAGGCCGCCACAAAGTCCTTGCTGCGCGAGTTTGGCCTTGTCATCCCGGAAGGCATGCGCGCCGACGGCCCCGACGCAGCCGTTGCAGCCGCCGCCACGCTCGGCTTCCCCGTCGCGCTGAAGGCGCTCGGCATCGCGCACAAGTCGGAGGCGGGTGCGGTCCGGCTGAACCTCCATGACGAGGCGGTAGTTCGGATGGCGGCCGAGGCGCTCCAGGGTCTCGGCACGGGCCTCTATGTCGAGAAGATGATCACGGGCGGCATTGCCGAGCTCATCGTAGGCATCAAGCACGACCCTTTGTTCGGACCGGTGATGACAGTCGGTACGGGCGGCGTGCTGGTGGAACTGCTGAAGGACAGTGCGACGCTGATCCTGCCTGCCTCGCGCGCAGAGATCGAGCAGGCGCTGCGCGGGCTAAAAATGTTTCCGCTGATCGATGGGTATCGGGGATGGCCGCGCGCTGATCTCGCCGCCGCTATCGACGCGATCGCGCGTGTCGCTGATTTCGCGCTTGAGAATGCCGATCGCCTTGAAGAATTGGACATCAACCCGCTCATCGTCTGCGCCGAAGGGCAGGGCGCCTGGGTCGCGGATGCGTTGCTCGTCCCGTCCTCCCCCCTTGCGGGGGAGGTGGCCGCAAAGCGGCCGGAGGGGGTACATGCAGAAGGTGTCACCGAGCCGCAGAGTGCGGCCGCGGCAATCCCACCCGCCAGGACTTTGTCCGGCCACCCTTCCCTCGAGGGGAAGGGAAACCCACCCGTTGCAGGAGTCCCTTCATGACGGATGTCATCACCACCCGGCGCGAGGGCGCGATTGTGGAGATCACGCTCGATCGTCCGAAGGCCAATGCGATCGACCTCAGGACGTCGCGCCTCATGGGGGAGACCTTCAAGGCATTTCGCGACGATCCGGAGTTGCGCGTTGCGATCGTGAAGACGGCCGGCGACAAATTCTTCTCGGCGGGTTGGGACCTGAAGGCGGCGGCGGAGGGTGACGCGGTCGACGGCGACTACGGCGTCGGCGGCTTCGGCGGGCTGCAGGAACTGCGTGACATGAACAAGCCGGTGATCGCCTGCGTCAACGGCATGGCGGTCGGCGGCGGCTTCGAACTGGCGCTCTCATGCGACCTGATCTACGCCTCGGACCACTCCTCCTTTGCTCTGCCTGAAATCCGCGCCGGGACCTTGGCCGATGCGGCAACGGTGAAGCTGCCGAAGCGTATCCCCTACCATGTCGCCATGGACCTCCTGTTGACGGGGCGCTGGATGGATGTCGCCGAGGCGCATCGTTGGGGCCTCGTCAACGAGGTGCTGCCGAAGGACAGGCTGGAGGATCGAGTCTGGGAGGTCGCGCGACTGCTCGCCTCCGGCCCGCCTCTCGTCTTCGCCGCGATCAAGGAGGTGGCGCGCGAAGCTGAATCCATGACCTTCCAGGATGCGATGAACTGGATCACCAAGCGCAAGTTCCGCACGGTGGACATGCTCTACGACTCCGAGGACGGCGTGGAGGGCTTCAAGGCGTTCGCGGAGAAGCGCGACCCGGTTTGGAAGGGGCGGTAGACCAGCTCTTGCCTGCTCATGAGCGATCCGCCTGCAGGATATAGGAGCAGATAGCCGCGTCGCGCATTGTCATGGAAACCGTTCCGATGAGGGATGAAGCATGGCGACGCAGACGGGGTCCAGGAAAGTCATCTACGCGGCGTTGGCAGGCAACCTGCTGATCGCCGCGACCAAGTTCGTCGCGGCGCTCTTCACGGGCAGCTCGGCCATGCTGTCGGAAGGCGTGCATTCGCTGGTCGATACCGGCAATGGCGGGCTTCTGCTGTATGGCCTGCACCGCGCCGAGCGGCCAGCGGACGTTACCCATCCATTCGGTCATGGCCGGGAGCTCTATTTCTGGAGCTTCGTCGTCGCGCTCCTGGTCTTCGCGCTGGGCGCCGGCATTTCCTTCTATGAGGGGATTGTCCACATCCAGAATCCCGAGCCGGTGCGGAACGTCGTCGTCAACTATGTCGTGCTCGGCCTGTCGATCATCTTCGAGGGCGGTTCGTGGCTGGTGGCGCTGCGGGAGTTCCGCCGCTCCAAAGGGCGCGCGGGCTACTATCAGGCGGTTCGGCAAAGCAAGGATCCGAGTGTCTTCACGGTCCTTTTCGAGGATACGGCCGCGCTGCTCGGGCTCCTGATCGCGCTGGGGGCGATATCCGCCGCGGAATTCTTCGAAATGCCGGAGCTCGATGGTGTCGGCTCGATCGGAATTGCGATGGTCCTGGCCACCACCGCCGCCCTTCTGGCACGCGAATGCAAGGGCCTGCTGATGGGCGAGACTGCGTCACTAGAGGTCCAGGCGGCGATCCTGGAGGTCGCTCAGGCAGATCGCGCGGTTCGCAAGGCCAACGGCGTGCTGACGGTGCACCTCGGGCCGCAACAGATCGTCGCCAGTCTGAGCATCGAATTCGAGGACGATCTTCGCGTGCCCGAACTCGAGGCATGCGTGGAACGTCTCGAGGAAGCGCTGAAGGCCCGGGTGCCGAGCCTTGCGGCAGTCTTCTTCAAGCCGCAAACAACCCGGCGCTGGCGGCAAAAACGCGCCGCAATCGAGGGCACTTAGCGACGCGGCAGTCGTGGCGCGAGCCCTAGTTCAGCGGGATGTCGTTAGCGTCCTTGCCCGTCTGGTAGGCGTCAGAGAGGCGATCGTACAGCGCGGCGATGGCGGTTCTGCGCTGTTCCAGCTCACCGCGCTCGACCGGCGGAAGCGAGGCGATGAGCCGCCGGATCGAATAGCTCTTCCAGTACGCGTTTTCCGCGTTGTAGCCGCCCGGATCGAGCGTGAAGACCTCCTTGAGTATCTTCAGATCGTGCGGGATGGCAAAACTGTCCCGCGAATCCTCGTGGCTGAACAGATAGTAGAAATTGTCGAAACCGGTCCAGGTGATCGCCGACAGGCAGAGCGAGCAGGGCTCATGGGTGGCGATGAAGATGCAGTCCTTGGTGTCGGGCCTGTCCGCCTTCGGCATCTCGTAGAATCGTTTTAGGCAATGCACCTCGCCGTGCCACAGCGGGTTTTCCATCTCGTTGTTGGTTTCGGCGAGCACCAGCGACAGGTCGCTTTTCTTGAGGATGGCTGCGCCGAAGAGCTTGTTGCCCTCGCCGACTC
The DNA here is from genome assembly GCF_028826155.1 of Mesorhizobium shangrilense. Taxonomy (NCBI): domain Bacteria; kingdom Pseudomonadati; phylum Pseudomonadota; class Alphaproteobacteria; order Hyphomicrobiales; family Phyllobacteriaceae; genus Arvimicrobium; species Arvimicrobium flavum. The sequence goes on along the minus strand of NZ_JAQGPN010000001.1, from coordinate 4,494,151 downwards.
CCTTTGCGGTCAAGGGCAATACATCCTGTTCAATGACGTCGAAGAGGCGGTTGATGAAGGCGCTGTCGGTCATGCCTGGAAACCCTTTGGAAGATGGATCTCGTAGGGATGCGAGAAATGGAACTCTTCGAGGTTCGAGCCGTCGCCGCCGCGATCGACGACCACGAAGTCCTGGTTCTGGCCGATGGGCGTGAGCACGCCATGCCATAGATTTCGCGGGTAGTTCACGCCCTGTCCCGGGGCGGTGACGAAGGCGTGCGGTTCGCCCGGGCCGTCGTCACCGTCAGGACAAACGACGACGAGGAAAGGACGCGGCGAGAGCGGGACAAACGCCTGGCTGCCGAACGGATGCCGCTCGACCATGGTCAGCTGCAGCGGGAAGTCGTAGGGCGTGCCCTTGAACAGTGAGATCAGCACGCGTGCGTTCGGGCCTGCGGCCTCGACTTTGGCAAGGTCATGGAAGCGCTCGCACTTGCCGTTGTTGATCGGATAGTGGTTGTCGCATTCCGTATCGATGACGTCGCCGAAGGGCGCAAAATTCTCGCGTGTGAGAAGGCGCGCCTCGATGATCCTGCTCATCGGTGCAGCACCCGCGCGCCATGGCCGAAGCCGCGCAAATTGGCGTGGCGATTGACGTCCTTGTAGAGCAGGTAGCGGAACCTGCCGGGGCCGCCAGCGTAGCAGGCCTGCGGGCAGAAGGCGCGCAGCCACATGTAGTCGCCGGCCTCGACCTCGACCCAGTCATTGTTCAGCCGATAGACGGCCTTGCCTTCCAGCACGTAGAGCCCGTGCTCCATGACGTGCGTCTCCGGGAACGGGATGACCCCGCCCGGCTCGAAGGTGACGATGGTCACGTGCATGTCGTGACGCACGTCCGTCGGATCGACGAAGCGTGTGGTCGCCCAGCGCCCGCCCGTATCGGGCATGGGGACCGGATCGAGTTGCTGCTCATTGGCGAAGATGGCCTCCGGTACGCCGACGCCGTCGACGAATTCGTAGGCCTTGCGGATCCAGTGGAAACGCGCGACTTCGTTCCCGGCGTTGCGCAAGGTCCACTTGGCGGCCGGCGGGAGGAAGGCGTAGCCGCCGGGCGTCAGCACATGGGCTGCCCCGTCGAGCGTCACGGTGATCTCGCCCTCGACGACGAACAGCACGCCCTCCGCGCCCTGGTCCGGCTCGGGACGATCGCTGCCGCCGCCGGGCTGCACTTCCATGATGTATTGCGAGAAGGTCTCGGCAAAGCCGGAGAGCGGCCGCGCGATCACCCACAACCGCGTCTTGTCCCAATGCGGGAGATAGCTCGCCACGATGTCGGAGAACTCGCGGCGTGGAATGACGGCGTAGGCCTCGGTGAAGACCGCGCGGTCGGTGATCAGGTCGGTCTGCGGCGGCAGGCCGCCATGCGGTGCGTAATAGGTGCGGGCTGTCATGGTGTCCTCAGGCAGGCAGCATGTCTCTCAGTCGATGCCAGGCGATGCGCTCCACCTGCTTGCAGGCGGTGGCGAATTCGGTTGCGCGGTCGTTGGCGATGCGTGTCTCGAAGGCGCTCAGGATGGACGCTTTCGTGTTGTCGCGCACGGCGATGATGAAGGGGAACCCGAACTTCTCGACATAGGTCGTATTGAGGCGCGTGAACGTCTCGCGCTCGGCGTCGGTCAGTGCGTCGAGCCCGGCGCTCGCCTGTTCCGCCGTCGATTCCGCCGTCAGCCGCCTCGCCTGAGCCAGCTTGCCGGCAAGATCCGGGTGCGCCGTCAGCACGCCGAAGCGCTCGGACTCGCTGGCGGACCGGTAGATCCTGCAGAGCGCATTGTGCAGGCCGCCGGCGCTGTCATGCGCCGGCCCAAGCTCGAGCGCGTACGCGCGTTCTGCGATCCAGGGCGAGTGCTCGAAGATGCCGCCGAATTTTGCAACGAAGTCTTCCTTCGACATCCGCGAGGGACGCAGGGCGGGGGCTTTGTAGGGATGCGTTTCCCGCCAATGCGTGGCGATGTCGATGCGGCGCGCGAGCCAGACCTTTTCGTGGCTTTTCACGTAGTCGATGAAGCGCTGCAGCGAGGCTGCGCGGCCGGGGCGGCCGATCAGTCGGCAGTGGAGCCCGATGCTCATCATGCGCGGCCGGCCGGCTGCGCCCTCGGCGTAGAGCGTGTCGAACGCGTCCTTGAGATAGGCGAAGAACTGGTCGCCGGAGCTAAAGCCCTGCGGCGTGGCGAAGCGCATGTCGTTCGCGTCCAGCGTGTAGGGGATGATGAGCTGCGCGTCGATCGGATTTCCGTGGCCGTCATGGTCGAGCCAGTAGGGCAGGTCGTCGTCATAGGTGTCGGAGCAATAGGCGAAGCCGCCTTCCTCCGCGACGAGGCGCACGGTGTTGGCGGAGGTGCGGCCGGTGTACCATCCGGTCGGGCGCTCGCCGGTGACCTCCGTGTGCAGGCGAATGGCCTCGGCGAGGTCGCGGCGCTCGTCTTCGATCTTGTAGTCGCGGTAGTCGATCCATTTCAGGCCGTGCGAGGCGATCTCCCAGTCTGCCGCCTGCATGGCCGCAACCTGGTCGGGCGAGCGGGCCAACGCCGTCGCAACGCCGTAGACGGTGACTGGCACCTCCGCCTCGGTGAACAGGCGATGGAGACGCCAGAAGCCGGCGCGCGCGCCGTATTCGTAGATGGATTCCATGTTCCAGTGGCGCATGCCGGACCACGGGGCGGCGCCCACGATCTCGGACAGGAACGCCTCGGAGGCCGCGTCGCCGTGGAGGACGCAGTTTTCGCCGCCTTCCTCGTAGTTGAGGACGAACTGCACGCAGACCTTTGCGTCGCCTGGCCATTTCGGATCCGGCGGGTTCGCGCCGTAGCCCCGCATGTCCCTGACGTAACGCATATGCTCCCTCGCAGCTGATATTGTTGAGGATAGACCAAGGGCGGAACGCTCATTCCACCAAAAAACTTGAAAGTGCTTTATCGCAGCCTCGGCTTCACCCTATCTAGGAATTTGCCTTAGTTTTCCGCAACGTCGCATAAACCGAGCGCATCGCCAGGGGGAGAGAGATGTCGAACAACGGTTCCGGTCGCCTGACGACCCACGTCCTCGACACTGCGTCCGGCAAGCCGGCCGCCGGCCTCAGCATCGATCTCTATCGCGTCGAAGGCGAAGTGCGCTCGCACCTCAAGAGCGTCAAGACCAACAGCGACGGCCGCTGCGACGCCCCGCTGCTGCAGGGCGACGAATTCAGGACCGGCGAGTACGAACTTGTGTTTCGCGCAGGCGACTACCTCGCGCGATCCGGCCACATCCTGCCGAAGCCTGCCTTCCTCGACGTTGTCCCCATCCGCTTTGGCATGGCGGAGCATTCGCACTATCATGTCCCCTTGTTGATATCGCCCTACGGCTATTCGACCTACCGGGGCAGCTGAAGATGGAAATCGTCAAGCCACGCGATCACATCCGCTTCCTCCTCAACGGCGAGGAGGTGCGCCTCGCCGACGTCGCGCCGGACGAGACGCTTCTCGATTATCTGCGGCTGCGCCGTTCGCTCCGCGGCACCAAGGAGGGCTGCGCGGAGGGTGACTGCGGCGCCTGCACCGTGCTGGTCGGCCGCCTGTCGGCGGGCAAGCTCGTCTATGAAGGCGTGAACGCCTGCATCCGCTTCCTGGGCTCGCTCGACGGTACGCATGTCGTCACCATCGAGCATCTCGCGCCGGTCGAGGGACAGCTGCATCCGGTGCAGCAGGCGATGGTCGATCTCCACGGCTCCCAGTGCGGTTTCTGCACGCCCGGCTTCGTGATGTCGCTCTACGCGCTCTGGATGCGCGAACCGGAGCCTTCGGACGCAGCGATCGAGAAGGCGCTGCAGGGCAACCTCTGCCGCTGCACGGGGTACGAGGCGATCATGCGTGCGGCGCGGGCCATCTCGAGCTACGGGGATGTCGTCAAGGACCCGCTGGCGCAGGAGCGCAATTTGGTCGCAACGCGGCTGGCGGCCATGAAGGACGGCACGAGGGTCGAGATCGGGGAGGGCGGCAAGCGGCTCATCGTTCCGGCAAACGTCGACGATTTCGCAGCCGTGCTCGACGAAGAGCCCAAGGCCACTGTCGTCGCCGGTTCCACCGACGTCGGGCTCTGGGTGACAAAATTCATGCGCGAGATCGCGCCCGCCCTGTTCATCGGCAATCTGGACGGGTTGTGCGCGATGTCCGAAGAGGACGGCGTCATCACTATTGGGGCAGGGGTGACTTACACGGAGGCCTTCGCCCTGCTGGCTGAGCGCATTCCGGCGCTCGGCCCGCTGATCGATCGCATCGGCGGCGAGCAGGTGCGCAACATGGGGACGATAGGCGGCAACATTGCCAACGGTTCTCCCATCGGCGACACGCCTCCGCCGCTGATCGCGCTCGGTGCGACGGTGGTCCTGCGCAAGGGCTCGGAGCGCCGAAGCCTGCCGCTCGAAGACTTCTTCATCGCCTACGGCAAGCAGGACCGCAATCCGGGCGAATTCGTGGAGAGCGTTGAGGTGACGGTCCCGGCCGATGATGTGCATTTCGCCGTCTACAAGATCTCTAAGCGCCGCGACGAGGACATCACCTCGACGCTGGGCGCGTTCCATCTGACCCTTTCCGGGGCCGGTATGGTCGAAGACATCCGGATCGCCTATGGCGGCATGGCGGCGACGCCAAGGCGGGCCAAGGCGGTCGAAGCGGCCTTGCTCGGAAAGCCGTGGAGCGAGGAGACGGTGGAGGCGGCGCTCGACGCCTATGAGCAGGACTTCACGCCGCTGACCGACATGCGCGCCAGCGCGCAGTACCGGGCACTCGCCGCGCGCAACCTCCTGACGCGCTTCTATCTCGAGACGACCGGCACGAAGGCGCCGATCCAGGTCGGTCGGCACGAGGTGGCGGCATGACAACGCACAACCCCAACCTCAGGGCGGACAGGATCATCGGCGGCGTCGCCACCGACCAGCGTCACGATTCCGCGCACAAGCACGTCGCCGGCACGGCAATCTACATAGACGACATGCCAGAGCCCGCCGGTACGCTGCATGGCTGCCTGGGGCTGTCGACGACGCCGCACGCGAGGATCAAGGGCATGGACCTATCCGTCGTGCGGAGCGCTCCGGGTGTGGTCGACGTGCTGACCGCTGGCGACATCCCAGGGGAGAACGACATCTCGCCGACCGGTCGCCACGACGAGCCGGTGCTTGCAGGCGACACCGTTCAGTTCTTCGGCCAGCCGATCTTCTGCGTGATCGCCGAAACTCGCGAAGAAGCGCGTCGCGCTACGCGTCTGGCCAGGATCGAGTACGAGGAATTGCCATTCGTCATCGACGTCGGCGAACTCGATCCCAAGAAGGACAAGCTCGTCACACCGCCGCTCACCTTGAAGAGGGGCGACGCGGCAAAGGCGATTGCCGATGCGCCGCGCCGGCTGAAGGGCAAGATGCGCGTCGGCGGCCAGGAGCATTTTTATCTCGAAGGCCACATCGCGATGGCCATTCCCGGCGAGGACCAGGACGTCACGGTCTACTGCTCGACGCAGCACCCGAGCGAGGTGCAGCACATGGTCGGTCATGCGCTGGGCGTGCCTAGCCATGCGGTGACGGTCGAGATCCGCCGCATGGGCGGCGGCTTCGGCGGAAAGGAAACGCAGGGCAACCAGTTTGCCGCTCTTGCCGCGATCGCCGCGAAGAAGCTGAAGCGCGCGGTAAAAATCCGGCCGGACCGCGACGACGACATGACTGCCACCGGCAAGCGCCACGATTTCGTCATCGACTACGAGGTCGGCTTCGACGACGACGGCAACATTCTGGGCGTCGACTATGTCTATGCCGCGCGCTGCGGCTTTTCCTCGGACCTGTCAGGCCCGGTGACCGATCGCGCGCTCTTTCACTGCGACAACACCTATTACTATCCGGCGGTGCATGCGCAGTCGGCGCCGTTCTACACCAACACCGTCTCCAACACCGCCTTCCGTGGTTTTGGCGGGCCGCAGGGCATGGTGGGCGCCGAGCGCGTCATCGACGAGGTTGCCTTTGCCGTCGGCAAGGACGCGCTGGAGATCCGCAAGCGGAATTTCTACGCGCCGGCGGATAGGGATGGTGGCCGCAATGTCACGCCCTACCACCAGAGGGTCGAGGACAATGTCATCGACCGCATCGTCGCGGAACTCGAGGAAAGCTCGGACTATGCGCGCCGCCGACGCGAGATCGCTGCCTTCAACGCCAACAGCCGCATCGTCAAGCGCGGCATGGCGCTGACGCCCGTTAAATTCGGCATCTCCTTCACGGCGACCCACTACAATCAGGCCGGTGCGCTGGTGCATGTCTATACCGACGGCTCGGTGCACCTGAACCATGGCGGCACGGAGATGGGGCAGGGCCTCAACACCAAGGTTGCGCAGGTGGTCGCGGAAGAGTTCCAGATCGATCTCGACCGCGTGAAGATCACGGCCACCACGACGGGCAAGGTCCCCAACACGTCGGCCACTGCTGCTTCGTCGGGCTCCGATCTCAATGGCATGGCAGCGCAGAACGGAGCACACCAGATCAAGCAGCGGCTGATCGATTTTGCAGCCGACAAGTACAGCGTGCCGCACGACCAGGTCGTGTTCCTGCCGAACCGCGTGCGGATCGGGAACCAGGAGATCGCCTTCGCGGACCTCATCAAGCAGGCCTATTTCGCGCGCGTGCAGCTGTCGGCGGCGGGGTTCTACAAGACCCCTAAAATCCACTGGAACCGTGACAAGGGCGAGGGGCACCCGTTCTATTATTTCGCCTATGGCGCAGCCTGCGCGGAAGTGTCGATCGACACGCTGACCGGCGAGTACATGATCGAGCGCGCCGACATCCTGCACGAGACCGGGCGCTCGCTGAATCCGGCCATCGATCTGGGGCAGGTTGAAGGCGCCTTCGTCCAGGGCGCGGGATGGCTGACCACGGAAGAGTTGTGGTGGGACGACAAGGGCCGGCTGCGCACCCATGCGCCATCCACCTACAAGATCCCGCTGGCGTCCGACCGGCCGAAAATCTTCAATGTGCGCCTCGCCGACTGGTCGGTGAACCGGGAGGCGAGCGTGCACCGCTCCAAGGCGGTCGGCGAACCGCCCTTCATGCTCGGCATGTCGGTGCTGCACGCGCTTTCGGACGCGGTGGCGAGCGTCGCCGACCATCGCATCTGCCCGCGCCTCGATGCCCCGGCGACGCCCGAACGCGTGCTGATGGCGGTCGAGCGGCTCAAGCGGGAGGCGAAGGCGCTGCCGTGAGTGAGACCGCGCCCGGCCTTCGCGCCTTCCTCGACGCTTCGCCGTCGGCAGCGCTGGTCGAGGTCGCGGCGGCAAAGGGCTCGACCCCGCGCGAAAAGGGCGCCTGGATGCTGGTGTCCCAAGACGCGATCTTCGGCACGATCGGCGGCGGCCAGCTCGAGTTCATGGCGATCGACACGGCGCGGCAGATGCTTGCCGGGGTTCTCTCCCCCCTTGAGGGGGAGATGCCCGTGAAGCGGGCAGAGGGGGTAGCCTCAGAAGACGCCGCGGATCGGACGCCGAGCGCTGCCGCAAGCACCCCACCCGGCGGCTTGACCGCCACCCTCCCCTCAAGGGGGAGGGGGACGCTGGCGCTCTCCATCCCCCTCGGTCCCGAGATCGGGCAATGCTGCGGCGGCCGTGTCGAACTGTCCATCCTGCCGGTCGACAGCGCGACTCGCGCCGAACTCATCGCCACCGCCGAAACCACGGACAGCGCCCGCCCGCACGTGTACGTCTTCGGCGGCGGGCATGTCGGCCATGCGCTGGCCTCGGCGCTTTCCCTGCTTCCGGTGCGTGCAGTCATCGTCGAGACGCGCGCGGATGCGCTGGACGGGATGCCGGCGGATGTCGCGACGCGTCTGCTTCCGATGCCCGAAGAGGCCGTTCGCGAAGCGCCTCCCGGCTCCGCCTTCATCGTGCTCACCCACGACCATGCCCTGGACTTCCTGATCGTCGCGGAAGCCCTGAAGCGAACCGATGTCGCCTACGTCGGCATGATCGGCTCGAAGACCAAGAAGGCCACCTTCAGGAGCTGGTATTTTAAGACCGCAGGCGGCGCGGAGGCGGCCTTTGCCCGGCTGGTCTCCCCGATCGGTGGCGACGCCGTAAACGACAAGCGCCCGGCCGTCATCGCGGCGCTGGCGGCGGCGGAAGTCGTGACGGCGCTGGCTCGGTCGGCCGCACAGTCGACTTGAACAGCCGCGTCGTCAGCTCCGTCACCGAATCGCCCCATAGAGCTCCTCAGGATCCTAAGGATCGCGACGACGCTGGATGCCCTAGCGCGCACGTCTAAGTTGCAATGCGTGAGATTGCAACCATAAGGGTAGTGTGCGATCATGTGCACCCATTGAGCGCATCAGTCGTCGTGTTTGGGGGCGTTCATGTTCTGCCGCAGTCTGTTTCTTGCTGCGCTTCTACTGGCGTCGGGCTGCGTGAGCTTCGTGGCTCCCTACGACCCGACCTTCGATCAGTCCCTGAACAAGCTCTCCGAGGACACGGCGACGTTCCTCGCGGCAGCAAGCGCCGGGGGACCGGAGAGGCGGTACGGGTCGCAAGAGACGGTGGCCTACTATGCGGCCACCTACAACGTACTGGATCGTTTGATCCTGCGAGCGAAGCCGCTGAGAGGCAGCAAACCATGCGCGTCAAGCGCAGGTCTCAAGACCTTCACCGAGTTGCCCTACATTACGACGGTATTGCCCGAAGACTACGAACGTCTCGACTGCCGGGAATCGCAACTTTACTCGACGCGCTTCTATGTCGATGCCCTCAACTACGCGCAGAAGAATGACGGCGTGTTGAATGGCTCCGAGATCAAGTATCGAGGCGGAACGCTGCAAACCGCAATCATGGGAACAATTCAAACGCTCCTAGAAAACAAACCTGAGGCATAAGGAGGCGGGGCAATGAAAATCGACGTGAACGCAATCGCCGCTGCAATCTTGGCCGAAGGGGCCAAGACAGGTGGAACGATCTGGGAGAAGGTGAAAAAGGCCGCGCCGCTATACGTGAACGGCTATGCCTCCGCGCTGGCCGATATCGCCACGGGCGTCCACAAGGGCGAAATCACGAAATCTGACGCGAGGATGTACTTGAAGGACGCACAGCTACTGTTGGCCATGGGCATTGCCCACACCTGCCAGATCACGCTGTTTCAGGCCCAGAGGTTCTTCAACAGCGTGATCGCGATCGTGAAAACCGCCGTCAACACGGCGCTGCCCGTGCCGCTCCTGTGAGAACGATCATCAGCGTGATCTGAGCCAACCGCCGATCAGGATAGAGCAACGGGCGGATGCGGCGACCATTGGATGGGCGGTTCGCGAGGTGAGGCAGGGAACAGAAGCGGTGACCTGCCGCCTCACTCCCTCTCCTGAGTATGCGCCTCCAGGAACCAGAGCGACTTGTCGAGCGCGCGGGAGTAGCCGGTGAGGATGTCTGCGGTGTCGGCGTCGCCGGCCTCGTCCGCCTCGTCGATGGCCGCCCGCGCGGCCTTTGCCGTTTCGGCATAGCGGTCGATGAGAGCCGCGAGGTGGTCCCTGGTGGTGAAGATGTCCGTCGGATAGGCGGGTAGCCTGCTCGTCTCTGCCACCACCTGCGTCGTGCCCAGCGCCGTGCCGCCGAGCTGGACCGCGCGTTCGGCGATGGTGTCGACGTGAATATCGAGTTCCTTGCGGAAGCCGTCCAGCATCTCATGGATGGCGATGAACTGCGGACCCTTGACGTTCCAGTGCGCCTGCTTGGTGATCAGCGCCAGGTCGATCGCCTCGGCGAGCCGGGCGTTGAGGAGTTCGATGGAGGTTTTCCTGGTGTTGGACTGGAGATCGTTGCGCGTAATGTGCGTCTTCATGTTCAGCTCCTGAAATGATCCCTACGCTCCCTCCCGGAGACCACAATGCAGCTTGCCGGCGACCGTTCCAAGGCGGTCATTTTGCCGCGAGAATGTCCTTGATCATCCGCTGGCAGCGGTCGGCCATGAAATCCAGCAGCAGGCGCACCTTGGGGTCCTGCAGCTTCTTGTGCGGGTAAACGGCGGCGAGCTGTACGGGAACGGGCGGCGTTTGCGTCATGATCACCTTCAGACGCCCCTCCCGAATGAAGGGTTCGATCTCGAAGCGGGGCTTGTTGATGATGCCGCGCCCCGACAGCGCCCAGCCCGTGAGCACGTCGCCGTCGTCGGAATCGTAGGGTCCGTGCACCTCGAACTTCTGCGGCCCCTCCGGCGTCTGCAGCACCCAGAAATGCTCGCGCAGGCCGGGATAGCGCAGCATCAGGCAATCGTGCTTGCGATCGACCAGTTGACGCGGATCGGTCGGTTCGCCGCGCTGCTCCAGATATCCGGGCGCGGCCACCAGCACCCTCTCGCAGTCCATGATGCCGCGCATCCTCAGGCTCGAATCCTCGATGACGCCGAGCTTGAAGGCAAGGTCGAGACCTTCCTTGAGGATGTCGATGTTGTGATCCGACAGCCTGAGACGCACCTCGATGTCAGGGTAGGTGTCGTGGAAATCCGGAATGCCCGAGGCGATGAAGCGGCGGCCGAGCCCGAGCGGCGCGGTGACGCGGATGGTGCCGCGCGGGCTGCCTGACAGCGCAATCACGGCCGCCTCGGCCTCGACGATCGCGTCCAGCACTTTCTTCGCGCCTTCGTAAAAGACGCTGCCGTGCTCGGTCGGCATCAACTGGCGGGTCGTCCGGTTGAACAGCCGCACGTTCAGGTGCTTTTCCAGCTCCTTGATCCGGTTGGACGCCACCGCCGGCGAGAGGCGCATGTCGCGCCCCGCGGCAGAGAGATTGCCGAGTTCGACGACGCGCACGAACACTGCGATGTTATCCAGATAGGCCATCTCGACGCTTCATTCCGTGCCCTGAGCGGAGCAGGCTAGTATTTTCCATAATTTTTTGAAAGTGATCGGTCACTACACCCCTTTCGGTTTGCCGCGAGCGCCGTAATGTCGTCCGATCAACGGAGCGGGCGATGAACGATTTTGCGATCATTTGGGAGTGGCTGAGCTTTGCCGCTCGCTGGCTGCACGTCATAACCGGCATCGCCTGGATCGGCTCGTCCTTCTATTTCGTCGCGCTCGACCTCGGCCTGCGGCAGCGGCCCGGACTGCCCGCCGGAGCGCATGGCGAGGAGTGGCAGGTCCACGGCGGCGGCTTCTACCACATCCAGAAGTATCTCGTGGCGCCGGCCGAGATGCCCGAGCACCTGACCTGGTTCAAATGGGAGAGCTACGCCACCTGGATGTCGGGCTTCGCTATGCTCGCCATCGTCTATTACGCCGGCGCCGACCTTTTCCTGATCGACCGCAACGTCCTCGATATCTCGCCGATGGCGGCGATCGGCCTCTCCATCGCTTCGCTGGTGCTCGGCTGGCTCCTCTACGACGCTCTCTGCAAGTCGCCGCTCGGCAAGAGCGACACGCTGCTCATGCTGGTGCTCTACGCGATCCTGGTATTTCTCGCCTGGGGCTTTACCCAGATCTTCAGCGGTCGCGCGGCCTTCCTGCATCTTGGCGCGGTCACCGCGACCATCATGTCGGCCAATGTCTTCCTGGTCATCATCCCCAATCAGAAGATCGTCGTCGCCGACCTCATCGCCGGCTGCAAGCCCGACCCGAAATACGGCAAGATCGCCAAGACGCGCTCGACGCACAACAACTACCTGACGCTGCCAGTGCTGTTCCTGATGCTGTCGAACCACTATCCGCTGGCCTTCGGCACCGAGTTCAACTGGGTCATCGCCGCGCTGGTGTTCCTGATCGGCGTGCTGATCCGCCACTATTTCAACACCAACCACGCACGGAAGGGGAATCCGACCTGGACCTGGCTGGTCGCGGCGATCCTGTTCGTCATCATCATGTGGCTGTCGACGGTGCCGAAGGTGCTGACCGGCGAGCCGCAGGCAGCGGCTTCCTCGCAGGCGCAGAAGTTCGCCGCGTCGGAGCACTTTCCCGCCGTGCGGGACACCGTGCTCGGCCGCTGCGCCATGTGCCATGCAGCGGAGCCGGCCTATGAGGGAATCCACATTGCGCCGAAAGGCGTGGTGCTGGAGAGCGACGCCCAAATCGGCGAGCATGCGCGCGAGATCTACCTGCAGGCCGGCCGGAGCCACGCCATGCCGCCCGGCAACGTGACGCAGATCACGCCGGAGGAGCGCAAGCTGCTGGTCGCCTGGTTCGAGGGCGCGCGGTGATGGCGGAGCGCGTTGTGGCCACGATGGCGAGGCTGAACACATGACCACCCTTCTCCTACGCGGGCGCACGCTCTCCTTCCGGCGCTGGCCGGAAACGATCGACGACGCCTCCGCCTATGCCTACGAGGAGGACGGCGGCGTCTTGATCCGCGATGGCGCCATCGTCGCCTGCGGCAGTTTTGCGGATGTCAGGGCAATGACCGGGGATGGAGCACGAGTGGTCGACCACCGGCCAAACCTCATCGTGCCGGGATTCGTCGACTGCCATGCGCACTACCCGCAGATGCAGGTGATCGCCTCGTACGGCGCGGAACTGCTCGAATGGCTGAACAGGTACACCTTCCCGGCGGAATCAAAATTCGTCGATGCGCAGCACGCGCGCCGCATCGCGCGTCTCTTCCTGGATGAACTCGTGCGTCATGGCACGACGTCGGTCGCTGCCTATTGCTCGGTCCATCGGCAATCCGCGGAGGCGTTTTTTGCCGAGGCGCACGACCGCAACATGCTGACCGTCGCCGGCAAGGTGATGATGGACCGCAACGCGCCGGAGGGCGTGCTCGATACCCCGCAGTCGTCCTATGACGACACCAAGGCCTTGATCGCCGAATGGCACGGCAAGGGCCGGCAGCACTATGCCATCACGCCGCGCTTCGCGATCACCTCGACGCCCGAGCAGATGGAGATGGCGGGGGCGCTCTGCCGCGAGCACCCCGATCTTCACATGCAGACGCACCTGTCGGAGAACGACGCCGAGATCGCGTTCACGCAGGAGCTCTATCCTTGGTCGAAGGACTACACCGACGTCTACGAACGTTACGGCCTGGTCGGGCCGCGGGCGCTGTTCGGACACTGCATCCACCTGTCGGAGCGTGAGGCGGACTCACTGTCGCAGTCGGGGTCGGTGGCGGTGTTCTGCCCGACCTCCAACCTGTTCCTGGGCTCTGGCCTGTTCGACTACCAGCGCTACCGTGGCCGCGAAAACCCGGTGCGTATTGCCTCCGCGACGGATGTTGGCGGGGGGACCAACTATTCGATGCTGCGCACGATGGACGAGGGCTACAAGGTCATCGCGCTCAACGGCGAGAAGCTGAACCCCTTCCAATCGTTCTGGCAGATCACCCGCGGCAACGCGGAGGCGCTGTCGCTCGCTGACCACATCGGCACGCTTGAGATCGGCACCGACGCCGACATCACCGTGCTCGATGCGCGCGCCACCCCGGTTATGCGGCTGCGCATGGAGACGGTGGAAACGCTGGCGGAAGAACTGTTCCTGCTGCAGACGCTGGGCGACGACCGCGCCGTGGCGGAGGTCTACGTCGCTGGCCGGCCGGCAAAGAGCGATCTCTCCTTGTGAGTCTTTTTCTTCTCCGCTCGCGTTCTTCGGCGGAATCGGTAGTTTGCCGCGCATCGCTTGATTGGGAGGCTGCATGAGCGCGCCAGAAGACATCGCCAGGATCATTGCCCAGGAGAAGGCGCTGGTCTTTCCGGCATTCGATGAGGCAACCGGCTTCGCCATCGGCAGTGCGATTCGCGAGCGGGCACTGGCCGACGGGCTTCCGATCGTCATCGACATCCAGTTTTGGGATCGGCCGCTTTTCTATGCCGCCTTGCCCGGTTCGACCTCCACCAACGCCAACTGGACGCGCCGCAAGCGCAACGTCGTGAGGCTTCTCGGCAAGAGCAGCTACCGGGTCGCGCTTGAGAAGGCTCGTCCTGATCGCACTTTCCCGCCGAGCGAGGGGCTCGATTCGGCCGACTATGTGCTGGCCGGCGGAGGCTTTCCGATCACCGTGACGGGGGTTGGCGTGATCGGCGTCATCGCGGTCTCCGGACTGCCGGAGCGGCAGGACCATGAAGTCGTCGTCGCGGCGCTCTGCGACCATCTGGGTCTGGACCCATCACAATATGCTTTGCCGCAGGCGAGCGACTGAGGCGGACATGGCTGATCTCGATCCAAGAACGTTCCTGACGTCGATCTTCGACGCCGCCGTCGCGGCTGCCGATCCGGAAAAGGTTGTCCGCAATTTCCTCCCCGAGAAGCCGAAGGGGCGCACGGTGGTCGTCGGCGCCGGCAAGGGCGCGGCGCAGCTGGCGAGGGCTTTCGAACGCGCGTGGGACGGTCCGATCGAAGGTGTCGTCGTCACCCGCTACGGCTACGCCGTTCCTTGCGAGCGCATCCGCGTCCTCGAGGCCGCGCATCCCGTGCCGGACGAAGCGGGGCTCGCTGCCGCGCGTGCGCTGCTGGACCAGGTGAGTGGACTGACCAAGGACGACCTCGTCGTGGCGCTTGTCTGCGGGGGAGGTTCGGCGCTGCTGCCGTCGCCGCCCGAGGGATTGACGCTTGCCGACGAGATTGCGGTGAACGAGGCGCTGCTTGCGTCGGGAGCTCCGATTTCCGCCATGAACGCCGTGCGCAAGCATGTTTCCACCATCAAGGGCGGGAGGCTGGCGGCGGCTGCTGCGCCGGCCCGCGTGGTGTCGCTGGTCGTCTCCGACATCCCGGGAGACAATCCGGCGCTGGTGGCGTCCGGACCGACCGCGCCCGACGGTGCTACGCGTGAGGATGCCAAGAAGATCGTCGCGACCTATGGCATGAAGCTGCCTCCGGCGGTGATGGCGCATCTGGATTCGCCTGCGGCCGACGCGCCATCGCCGGCAGATCCTCGCTTCGCCAGCAACGAAGTGCACATCATCGCATCGGCTGCGGTGTCGCTCGAGGCAGCGGTGGTGGCGGCGCGAAAGATGGACATCGAAGCGGTGATCCTGTCCGACGCGATCGAGGGCGAGGCGCGCGAGGTCGGCTCGGTTCATGCCGCAATCGCGCGGGAAGTGGCGACCCGCAACCGGCCTTTCTCCAAGCCGGTCCTGATCCTTTCCGGAGGCGAAACGACCGTCACGCTGCGCGCGAAAGGGAAGGGCGGGCGCAACAGCGAGTTCCTGCTCTCGTTCGGCATAGGCATCGACGGGATTGCCGGCATCCACGCTCTCGCTGCCGATACGGACGGCATCGACGGCTCCGAGGATAACGCCGGCGCGTTCGCCGATGCCGGCTCGGTTGCCCGCATGCGGGCGGCAGGCGTCGATGCCAAGGCGATGCTCGCCGGCAACGATGCCTGGACCGCCTTCAACGCCGTGGGCGATCTTTTCATCCCCGGACCGACCGGCACCAACGTCAATGACCTGCGCGCGATACTGGTGAGGTAGCGCGCCTTCATCGAGACGCGCATCTCATGGACGGTGCGCCTCGAAGGCGTGAACGCTTACCCCCTCAGTTCCCGGCGCAGGATCTTGCCGACATTGGTCTTCGGCAGTTCGGTCCTGAACTCGATACGGCGCGGGCGCTTGTATCCCGTCAGGTTCTCCCGGCAGAAGGCTATGATCTGCTCTTCGGTCAGCGACGGATCCTTCTTCACGATGAAGAGCTTCGGCACTTCCCCGGAATGCTCGTCCGGGACCCCGATGGCGGCGACCTCGAGCACGCCGGGATGGCGGGCCACCACCTCCTCCAGCTCATTCGGATAGACGTTGAACCCGGAAACGAGGATCATGTCCTTCTTTCGGTCGACGATCTTGGTGTAGCCGCGCTCGTCCATGAAACCCATGTCGCCCGACTTGAAGAAGCCGTCGCGGGTCATGACCTTGGCGGTCTCGTCGGGCCGGTTCCAGTAGCCGGCCATCACCTGCGGTCCCTTGATGCAGATCTCGCCGATCTCGCCTAGCGGCAGGTCGCGCCCGTCGTCGTCGCGGATCGCGATCTCGGTGGACGGCAGCGGCAGTCCGATGGTGCCGGTGAACTCGGTTGAACTGACCTTGTTGGCGGTCGCCACGGGCGAGGTTTCCGAGAGCCCGTAGCCCTCGCTGACCACGCAGCCGGTGGTCGCCTGCCACCGCTCGGCAACGCCTTTCTGCACGGCCATGCCGCCGCCCAGCGTCAGCACGAGCGACTTGAAATCGAGCTTGCGGAACTCCTCGTTGTTGAGCAGCGCGTTGAACAGGGTGTTGAGGCCGGGGAAGATGTGGAAGGGCTGCTTTCCGAGTTCCTTGACGAAGCCCGGAATGTCGCGCGGGTTGGGAATGAGCAGGTTCCGCGCCCCCTGCTGCATGCCCATCATCGCGTTCACCGTCAGCGCAAAGATATGGTAGAGCGGCAGCGCGCAGACATAGACGAGATTGTCGGGCCGCTGCTTCACCGTATAGGCGTCCTCGACCCAAAGGGCGAGCTGCGCCACGTTGGCGACCACATTGGCGTGGGTCAGCGTTGCGCCCTTCGAGACGCCCGTGGTGCCACCGGTGTACTGCAGGAACGCGACATCCTCGGGCGCGACATCAGCAGCCTTGAAGCTGCGCCCCGCGCCGTCTTTCAGCGCCGCCGGGAACCGCGTGTGCCCGGGCAGCGACCAGGCCGGGACCATCTTCTTCACGCGGCGCACGACCAGGTTGACGACTGCGCCCTTCAGCGTGCCCAGCATGTCGCCCATGGTGGCGACAATGACGTGCTTGACCGGTGTCCTGGCGATGACCGCCTGCAGCGTCGCCGCGAAGTTCTCCAGTATGACGATCGCTTCGGCGCCGGAATCCTTGAGCTGGTGTTCGAGCTCGCGTGGCGTGTAGAGCGGGTTCACGTTCACCACGATGAAGCCGGCGCGCAGGATGCCCATCATCGCCACCGGATACTGCAGCACGTTCGGCATCATGACGGCGACGCGGGCGCCCTTCTTCAGTCCCTTCGCCTGAAGGAAGGCGCCGAAGGCCGCCGATCCTTGCTCCAGCTCGGCGAAGCTGATCGATTTGTCCATGGAGGTGAAGGCCGGCCGGCCCGCATAACGGCGGCAGCATCTGACCAGGAAATCGCCGAGCGACGCGTCGCCGCTCGGCGGGATCTCGGCGGGCACGCCCTTCGGATAGGTGTTCAGCCACGGCTTGTCGCTGGCGCGTGGCCTGACGAACCCTTCGGGCGTCGACGCCTTCGGCATCGCAGCCGCCGCCGCGGGCTTAGCCAGTGCGGGCGCGCGATTGACAGAAGCCTTCGGACTGGCGGACTTCGTCTTCTGCTTGCCGGAGGTCGCGCCGCTTTTCCCGGCTGATGCGGGCCTCGCTGACTTGGCAGTCTTTTTCGTGGCGGGCGTCGCCTCGACAGGCTTCCCCGCGGCAGGCGTCGCCTTTGATTTGCTCTTGGCAGGAGCCGTCGTCTTCTCCGCCTTCGAAAGCGGCTGGCTGACCGCCTTCGCCTTAACCGTCTTGGCTGGCGGCTTCGCGGTCGCCGCCTTCGCCTTGGCCGGCGATCTGGCGGGGGTTGCGGAACCGGACCTGGCGACAGTCTTTACCGACGTCGCAGGGCGAGCGGCAGCGACAGGTTTCGCGGACGAGGCCTTCTCAGCCGGTTTCGTCGTCGCAACCTTCCTGGCCGGAGTGCTTGCCGTCGGCGTTGCTTTGCCCGACTTCGACGGCACTGCCGCCTTGGCTCTCGCGACCGCCTTTTCCTTGGCTGCGGTCTTGCCGTCCGTCGCCTTCGCGGCGACCTGTTGCGGCTTGCTCCGCGCCGCCTTGTCGGTTGATTTCGCCATGACTTGCCTCCCTGGCCCCCGTCGGCTTCGGCAACGTCGCGTGCCGCGCCCTCTTGTCGGCTTTGAACCCCTATCTATGGTGTGAACATGTATGACGCGCAAGCCATGCCGCCGCGTTTAGCAAAGCGATGCGGTCTGCGCTGCAATCCCCGGACCGCTACGGGATCCGCCGAAGACTGCGGAGAGTGCTCCCCCGGATCTGTTCAAAGCCAGTGTCGGTCGCGCAATAAAAGTGCATCCAGGAAGACGTTTTTAGAACGTTCGTTTGCTGACGGCAGGGAAAGTACGCAGGGAGTTCCAATGCGCTTTGAACTTTGCTTATATGCGGCCTCTCGAGCCTAAGAGGGGCTTCGAATACGATAGGGAGTGCTCATAATGAAAAAATTCACCTTCGCGGCCGCGTTGCTGGCCGCGACCGTCCTGAGCGGGGCGGCGAGTGCAAAGACATTCGTCTACTGCTCGGAAGGGTCGCCCGAAGGATTTGATCCGGGCCTGTACACCGCCGGCACGACGTTCGACGCTGCAGCGCACACCGTCTACAACCGCCTGCTGGAATTCAAGCCTGGCACCACGGAAGCGGTCGCCGGCCTCGCCGAGAGCTGGGAGATCTCCGACGACGGCCTGCAGTATACGTTCAAGCTGCGTCCGGGCGTCAAGTTCCAGACGACCGAGTTCTTCACGCCGACGCGTGACCTGAACGCCGACGACGTGATCTTCTCCTATGAGCGCCAGTTCAAGAAGGATCACCCCTGGCACCAGTACGTGACCGGCACGGCGTGGGAATACTTCAACGGCATGGGCTTCCCTGACCTGATCGCTTCCATCGAGAAGGTGGACGACATGACGGTGAAGTTCACGCTGAAGGCGAAGGAAGCTCCATTCCTCGCCAACGTCGCCATGCCCTTCGCTTCGATCATGTCGAAGGAATACGCCGACAAGCTCGAGGCCGACGGCAAGAAGGAGCAGCTCAACCAGATGCCGCTCGGCACCGGCCCGTTCGCCTTCGTCGGCTACCAGCAGGATGCCGTGATCCGCTACAAGGCCAATCCGGACTACTGGAACGGCAAGCAGAAGATCGATGACCTCGTCTTCGCCATCACCACCGACGCCGCGGTCCGCTATCAGAAGCTGAAGGCCGGTGAATGCCACCTGATGCCTTATCCGAACTCGGCCGACGTCGAGGCAATGAAGGCCGATCCGAACCTGAAGGTCATGGAGCAGGAAGGCCTCAACATCGCCTATCTCGCCTTCAACACCACGCAGGCGCCGTTCGACAAGGTCGAGGTCCGCAAGGCGCTGAGCTCGGCCATCAACAAGCAGGCGATCGTCGACGCCGTGTTCCAGGGCGCAGCCACCCCGGCCAAGAACCCGATCCCGCCGACGATGTGGTCCTACAACGACGCTATCCAGGACGACAAGTACGATCCGGAAGCGGCGAAGGCTGCCCTCGAGGCCGCCGGCGTGAAGGACCTTTCCATGAAGGTCTGGGCGATGCCGGTCGCACGTCCCTACATGCTCAACGCGCGCCGCGCGGCCGAGCTCATCCAGTCGGACTTCGAGAAGATCGGCGTCAAGGTCGAGGTCGTGTCCTACGAGTGGGCCGAGTACCTCGAGCGCTCCAAGGCCAAGGACCGCGACGGCGCGGTGATCCTCGGCTGGACCGGCGACAACGGCGATCCGGACAATTTCCTGCATACGCTGCTGGGTTGCGATGCGGTCGGCGGCAACAACCGCGCTCAGTGGTGCAACCAGGAGTTCAACGACCTCGTCGTGAAGGCCAAGTCCACCACCGACCAGGCGGAGCGCACCAAGCTCTACGGACAGGCCCAGGAAGTCTTCAAGCGCGAGGCTCCCTGGGTCACGCTGGACCACTCGCTGTCGGTCGTGCCGATGCGCAAGGGCGTCGAGGGCTTCGTTCAGAGCCCGCTCGGCGACTTCGCCTTCGACGGTGTTGACATCGTCGAGTAACGGCCAATAGAAAGCCCCACAATCGGGGGGTGCTTGCAGGTCAAGCACCCCCTTCGCACATTCTGTGCTATCCTGCCGATGGGCTTGGAACAAATACCAAAGGTCTGACATGCTCCGGTTTCTTCTGGGGCGGCTCGCCGTCCTGATCCCGACCTTCATCGGGGTCTCCATCATTGCATTCTCATTCATCCGCCTTCTGCCTGGCGATCCGATCGCGCTGCTCTCCGGTGAGCGCGTCATGTCGCCGGAGCGCCATGCCGAACTGTCGGCCCAGATGGGCTTCGACCGGCCGATGGTGGTGCAATATCTTGATTATCTCTGGGGCGTCCTGCGGGGCGACTTCGGCACCTCGATCGTCAACAAGCAGCCGATCCTGGACCAGTTCTTCACGCTGTTCCCGGCGACGCTCGAACTGTCGATGTGCGCGATCATCTTCGCCGTCGTGCTGGGCATCCCGGCAGGCGTGTTCGCCGCCATCAAGCGTGGTTCCTATCTGGACCAGACGATCATGGGCACCGCGCTTATCGGCTTCTCCATGCCGATCTTCTGGTGGGGCCTGCTGCTGATCATCCTGTTTTCGGGCATGCTTCAGTGGACGCCGGTTTCCGGTCGCATCTCGCTGATGTTCTTCTTCCCGCCGGTCACCGGCTTCATGCTGATCGACTCGCTGCTCTCCGGCCAGACCGGCGCTTTCAAGTCGGCCGTGAGCCACCTCATCCTGCCGACCATCGTGCTCGGCACCATTCCGCTGGCCGTGATCGCGCGACAGACGCGCTCGGCCATGCTTGAAGTCCTTTCCGAGGACTATGTGCGGACCGCGCGTGCAAAAGGCCTGTCAGCCTTCCGCGTCATCGGCGTCCACGCCCTGCGCAACGCCATGATCCCGGTCGTCACCACCATCGGCCTGCAGGTCGGCGTCATGCTGGCCGGCGCCATCCTCACGGAGACGATCTTCTCCTGGCCGGGGATCGGCAAGTGGATGGTCGATTCGGTGTTCAGGCGCGACTACCCCGTGATCCAGGGCGGACTGCTGATCATCGCCGGCATCATCATGCTGGTGAATCTTGCCGTCGACCTGCTCTACGGCCTCATCAACCCACGTATCCGGCATTGAGGAGCATCCTATGGCTGATGTTGCAGTAGGCACTCCCGGGCCTGTTTCCGTCGATCCGTCGCGCCGCGCGCGACTTGCCGAGTTCTGGTACTATTTCTCCGAGAACCGCGGCGCCGTGATCGGTCTCTTCTTTTTCCTGTTCCTTGTGGTGCTGGCCGTTTTTGCGCCGCTGATTGCGCCCCACGCGCCGAATGCGCAGTACCGCGATGCGGTCCTGGTGCCGCCGTTCTGGCAGGAGGGCGGCCGCGCCGCCTATCTGCTCGGCACCGACGCGGTGGGCCGCGACATGCTTTCGCGACTGATCTACGGCACCCGCTACTCGCTCTTCATCGGCGTGATCGTCACCATCATCGCGCTCGTCGGCGGCATCTTCATCGGGGTGATCGCCGGTTACTTCCGCGGCTGGGTCGACACGGTGATCATGCGCGTCATGGACATCATCCTGGCCTTTCCGTCGCTGCTGCTCGCTCTGGTGCTGGTCGCGGTGCTCGGGCCGGGCCTGACCAACGCCATGATCGCCATCGCGCTCGTCTTCCAGCCGCATTTCGTGCGCCTGACGCGCGCGGCGGTGATGTCGGAGAAGAGCCGCGACTACGTCGTGGCCGCCAAGGTCGCGGGCGCTGGGCACCTGCGCCTGATGTTCAAGACGATCCTGCCCAACTGCATGGCGCCGCTGATCGTGCAGGCGACGCTCTCCTTCTCCAGCGCGATCCTCGACGCCGCGGCGCTCGGCTTCCTCGGCATGGGCGCGCAGCCGCCGACGCCAGAGTGGGGCACGATGCTGGCTGAGGCGCGCGAGTTCATCCTGCGCGCCTGGTGGGTGGTGACACTGCCCGGCCTGGCGATCCTCGCCACCGTGCTGGCAATCAATCTGACGGGCGACGGTCTGCGCGACGCGCTCGATCCCAAGCTCAAGAGGTCCTGAGAATGGCGCTCCTTGAAATCGAGAATCTCGTCGTCGAATTCCAGACGGCGACGGGCCCCTTCCGCGCCGTCGACGGCGTCTCGCTGAAGGTCCACGAGCGCGAAGTGCTGGCGATCGTCGGCGAATCCGGCTCAGGCAAGTCGGTGTCGATGCTGGCGGTCATGGGCCTGCTGCCGTGGACTGCAAAGATCACCGCCGACAGGATGGCCTTCAATGGCCGCGACCTGCTTGGTCTGTCGCCGGCCGATCGTCGCAAGATCGTCGGCAAGGACATCGCCATGATCTTCCAGGAGCCTGTCGCCAGTCTCAACCCCTGCTTCACCGTCGGTTTCCAGATCGAAGAAGTGCTGCGGGTGCATATGGGCATGGATCGCACCCAACGCCGCAGGCGCGCAGTCGAGTTGCTGGAGTTGGTCGGAATCCCGCAGCCTGAGGAGCGTTTGTCGTCCTTCCCGCACCAGATGTCCGGCGGCCAGTGCCAGCGCGTCATGATCGCCATCGCCATTGCCTGCAATCCGAAGCTGCTGATCGCCGACGAGCCGACGACGGCGCTTGACGTCACCATTCAGAAGCAGATCCTCGACCTGCTGATGAAGCTTCAGGCCGAACACGGCATGGGACTGATCATGATCACCCACAACATGGGCGTGGTGGCCGAGACGGCCGACCGGGTGATCGTCCAGTACAAGGGGCGCAAGATGGAAGAGGCCGACGTGTTGTCGCTCTTCGAGGCGCCAAAGAGCAACTACACCCGCGCGCTCCTGTCCGCCTTGCCGGAAAACGCCGTCGGCGACCGCCTGCCGACCATCGGCGATTTCATGATCGATACGGCTGCCGATACGGCAGTGAAGACTCCGGCCATGGAGGGCCCGCTATGACCACGGTCCTCGAAGGCAAGAACATCGTTCGCGACTACCACTTGGCTGGTGGGATGTTCCGTCCGGCCAAGACGATCCACGCGGTCAAGGGCGTCAGCTTCTCAGTGGAGAAGGGGAAGACGCTGGCGATCGTCGGCGAGAGCGGCTGCGGCAAGTCGACGCTCGCCCGCATCATCACGCTGATCGACCCGGCGACTGCCGGCGAGCTCTTCATCGACGGCAAGAAGATCGACATCGCAAGGGAAACGCTGACGCCCGAGATGCGCCGCAAGGTGCAGATCGTGTTCCAGAATCCCTACGGCTCGCTCAATCCGCGGCAGAAGATCGGCGACGTGCTGGCCGAGCCGCTAGTCATCAACACCGATACGCCCGCCGACGAGCGGCGCGATCGCGCCATGATGATGCTGAAGAAGGTCGGGCTGGAGGAGAAGCACTTCAACCGCTACCCGCACATGTTCTCCGGCGGCCAGCGGCAGCGCATCGCCATCGCGCGCGCCCTGATGCTCAACCCCAGCCTGCTGGTGCTGGACGAGCCCGTCTCCGCTCTCGACCTGTCGGTGCAGGCGCAGGTGCTCAACCTGCTCGCCGACCTGCAGGACGAGTTCCAGTTGACCTATGTCTTCATCAGCCACGACCTCTCGGTGGTGCGCTACATCGCTGACGACGTGATGGTCATGTATTTCGGCGAGGCGGTGGAATACGGCGCCCGCGAAGAGGTGTTCGCCAATCCGCAACACGAATACACCAGGACGCTGTTCGCCGCGACGCCGCGCTCTGACGTCGAGAGCATCAGGGCGAGGCTGGCCAAGAAGAAGCAGGCGGCCTAGCGCCGCCGCTGCTAGCGGCTCAACCGGGCCGCAACCTCCTCGGCGATCGCCAGGGCTGACGTAAGCCCCGGCGACTCGATCCCGAACAGATGAACCACGTTCGGGATGCCGTGCTGCTCCGCCGTGTGGATCATGAAATCCGTCGTCGGCCCGCCCGGCCGTTCGATCTTGGGCCGGATCCCGGCATAGGCCGGCAGCAGGTCGCCTTCCCTCAGTTCCGGCCAGTAGCGCCGGATGGCGGCATAAAACCTCCCCGCGCGTTCGGCATTCACCTGATAGTCGATCTCGTCGATCCACTCGATGTCGGGGCCGAAGCGCGCCTGCCCGCCCATGTCGAGCGTCAGGTGGACGCCCAGCCCGCCTTCGGACGGCATCGGGTAGATCAGGTGGCTGAAGGGCGAGCGGCGGGCGAGCGCATAGTAGTTGCCCTTTGCGAGATGCAGCGGCGGGATCTTTTCCACCGCCATGCCGGCCATGCTCCGCGCGACGCCTTGCGCGCCGAGACCTGCCGCGTTCACCAGCATCGACGTTTTGAGCTTCATGGGAGAGGCGCCGCCGGTCTCCACGATGATGCCGCCCGGCGCGACTTCGCTGGTGATCAGCGGCGTCTCGAACGCGACCATCGCGCCGTGCGCTTCCGCGTCGGCCTGCAGCGCGAACATGAAGGCATGGCTGTCGATGATGCCGGTCGAGGGCGACAGCGTCGCGGCGACGCATTCCAGCGCCGGCTCCAGGTCCCGCGCCTCGGCCGCCGTCAGCGGTACGAGGTCGTTGACGCCGTTGGCGACCGCCTGCTTGCGGATGGCTTCCAGATGAGGGAGTTCGGCCGCACTCGTCGCCACCAGAAGCTTGCCGACGCGTCTATGCGGAACGTGGTGCTCGCAGCAGAAGGCGTAGAGCTTTTCCTTGCCTTCGACACACAGCCGCGATTTGGTCAGCCCGGTCGGATAGTAGATGCCGGCGTGGATCACCTCGCTCGAGCGCGAGCTGACGCCGGTGCCGATGCCGCGCTCGGCTTCGATCACGATCACCTCGCGCCCCGTGCGCGCCAACACCCGGGCGACGGCAAGGCCAACCACGCCGGCGCCGACGACGATGCATTCCACTTGTTCCACGTCAGTGCCGTCGTTCTTCCATTGCAAGCATTCTGATAGCGGAGGGCGAGGGACGAGGGAAGCGGAGCGGCATCGGGTCGGCGCTCGTGGCTTCCATCGCCAATGTGTTTGCTCCCGGCATGCTCGTCCATTAGGACAGTCCCCAGGGAGATATACCAATGGATCAGCAAACCTCTGCCGACCGGACCGTTCGCGGCATCTTCATCGACAACCAGTGGCGCGAGGCATCTGCCGCGATCGATGTGGTCGCGCCCGCCGAGGGCGAGGCGTTCACCCAGATCGCGGCGGGTACGGCGGCTGATGTCGACCGGGCTGTGGTGGCGGCGCGGCGCGCGCTGGAGGAAGGCGCCTGGAGCCGCATGACCGCAGTTGAGCGCGGCCGCCTGCTGTCGAAGATGGCGAATGTCGTGACCGACCATGCCGAGGAACTGGCGCAGCTCGAGGCGCGCGACACCGGCAAGCCGATCCGGCAGGCGAGGGCGGACATGGTCGCCTGCGCCCGCTACTTCGAGTATTACGGCGCAGCCGCCGACAAGCTGCACGGCGAGACGCTGCCCTTCCTGAACGGCCATTTCGCGGCGACCGAGCGAGTGCCCCATGGCGTGACGGCTCACATCATCCCGTGGAACTATCCCGCGCAGATGTTCCCGCGGTCGGTCGGGCCGGCGCTGGCGGTCGGCAACGCCGTGGTGATGAAGCCCGCCGAGGACGCCTGCCTGACGCCATTGCGCATGACCGAGCTGATGGCCGAGGCCGGTTTCCCCGAAGGCGCCGTGAACATCGTCACCGGCTACGGCCGCGAGACGGGCGCGGCGCTCGCCGAACACCCCGGCATCGACTTCATCTCCTTCATCGGCAGTTCGGAGACCGGCGTGGCGATCCAAACGGCGGCGGCCCGCAACCATATCGGCTGCACGCTGGAGCTCGGCGGCAAGTCGGCGCAGATCGTCTTCGGCGACGCCGATCTCGACGCGGCCCTGCCGGTGCTGATCAATGCGGTGGTCCAGCACGCGGGGCAGACCTGCTCGGCCGGCTCGCGGCTGCTGGTCGAACGCAAGGCTTATGACGAGGTGGTGGGACGCGTCGCGGAGCGCTTTTCGCAGGTGCGTTGCGGCACGCCCGAAATGGATCTCGACCTCGGTCCCATCGTCAACCGGCGGCAGCAGGAGCGGGTGCGGCGTTTTTGCGAGCAGGCAGCAGCCGACGGACTTCCGTTGCTTGCCGAAGGTCAGATCGCGCCCGGTGTTCCCGAGAAGGGCTTCTTCGTCCAGCCGAAGCTGTTCGGTCCGGTGCCGCGGGCGAACCGCCTCGCACAGGAGGAGGTGTTTGGCCCGGTCATGTCGGTGATGCCCTTCGACGACGAGGCCGATGCGGTCAGGCTCGCCAATGCGACGCCGTACGGCCTCGTCGCCGGCGTGTGGAGCCGCGACGGCAGCCGCGCCATGCGCGTCGCGCGGAAAATGCAGGTCGGCCAGGTCTTCGTGAACTGCTACGGCGCCGGCGGCGGCATCGAGCTGCCTTTCGGCGGCATGAAGAAGTCCGGTCACGGCCGCGAGAAGGGTTTCGAGGCGCTCTACGAGTTCTCGGCGCTCAGGACCATGGTCGTCAGGCACGATTGAGGAAGAACAGCATGAGCCCACGCGTCTTCGATCTCACCGGCCGCAGGGCGCTCGTCACCGGCGCAAGCCGCGGCATCGGGCAGGCCATCGCGGAAGCGTTGGCCTCGGCAGGGGCCGAGGTGGCGGTGACGGCGCGTGACGTGAATGCGCTCGAGGAAACCTGCGGGCGCATCGAGGCGGATGGAGGCAGGGCGCGAGCCTATGCGCTGGACGTTCGCGATACCGCCGCATGCGGCGGTGTGATCGCGGCTGCGGCACATGATCTCGGCGGTCTCGACATCCTCGTGAACAATGCGGGCTACGAAGAGGTGCGTCCCTCGCTGGACGTCGACGAGGCGCTTTGGGAGCGCATCGTCGACACCAATCTCAAGGGCGCCTTCTTCTGCGCGCAGGCCGCGGCCCGCGCCATGGCCGCCAGCGGCGCCAGGGGTTCCATCATCAACCTGTGTTCGCTCACCTCCTATGTCGGCATCCCGACTGCGGCGCCCTACGGCTCCTCGAAGTCTGGCCTGCTCGGCATGACGCGTGCGCTTGCCGCCGAATGGGCCTCGCTCGGGATCCGCGTCAACGCCATCGCCCCCGGCTATTTCCGCACTGCCATGACCGATGTCTTCTACAGCGATGCGGCGTGGGAAAAGTCGATGCTGGACAAGATCCCGCAGCGGCGTTTTGGAAAGTTGGAGGATCTCACCGGGCCGGTACTCTTCCTGGCGAGCGACGCGTCGGCCTATGTGGCCGGACATTGCATCCCCGTCGACGGCGGCTATCTCGCCTCGATCTGAACGGTCCAGACAGGCAGGATTGTCTGGCTGACTTGTACATGCTTGTATATACGAGTTCAGCTTTCACGTCCTGGTGTCGTCCATCTCCATGCAAGACAAAGTGCCGGATACCGCGCGGCCGGCCTCGACCGTCGGCATCAACCCGCCAGCAGTGTCCGTGCAGGATGTG
Source organism: Mesorhizobium shangrilense (assembly GCF_028826155.1). Taxonomy (NCBI): domain Bacteria; kingdom Pseudomonadati; phylum Pseudomonadota; class Alphaproteobacteria; order Hyphomicrobiales; family Phyllobacteriaceae; genus Arvimicrobium; species Arvimicrobium flavum. Next base: position 4,466,985 of record NZ_JAQGPN010000001.1, on the reverse strand, counting down.
AGCATGGTCTATGACGGTTTTCATGCCGTCAGATCCGCGTCGTTTGCGCTTCCCAGAGGCAAGTTCCTCACCATCCTTGGCCCGTCCGGTTCAGGCAAGACGACGCTTCTGAGGATGATCGCCGGCTTCCTGCGTCCCACGCATGGCGAGATCTTCATCAACGGTGGGGCGGTCAGCGCCGTGCCGCCGCACAAGCGGTCGATCGGCATGGTCTTCCAGAAGCTTGCACTCTTCCCGCACATGACGGCGGCGGAAAACGTCGCCTTTCCGCTGAAGATGCGGCGAGCAGACGCGCGAACCATTCCGGAGCGCGTCGAACGCTACCTCGATCTGGTCAAGCTGGGCGGCTTCGGCGGCCGGCGCATGCATGAGCTCTCGGGCGGGCAGCAGCAGCGCGTGGCGATTGCCCGCGCCCTCGTCTTCGAACCTGACCTCTTGCTCCTCGACGAACCGCTTGCCGCGCTCGACCGCAAGTTGCGCGAGGAGATGCAGCTCGAGTTCCGCCGCATCCAGCGCGAGCTCGGCGTCACGACGATCAACGTCACGCACGACCAACGCGAGGCTCTCGTGGTGTCCGACGAAGTGATCGTGATGGACCGCGGGGAGATCGAGCAGAAGGCTGCTCCGCTTGCGACCTACCGCAGCCCCGCGACCGCCTTCGTGGCGAACTTCATCGGCGTCACCAATTTCATTTCGGGAACGGTCGGCGCGGTGGATGGCGGCCATGCCTCCTTCACCCAGGGTGAACGCCACTTTCGCGGCGTCCTCGCCGACGAGAGCGATGCGGTGCGCGAGGGCGCGGCCGCCTTCGGAGCCATCCGCGCCGAGCAGATACGGATTGCGGCTGATCCCGGCGCGCTCGCTGGCCTGGAAACGACCCTGCCGGGTGTGGTCTCCGACGTGATCTTCGAGGGCGACCGCATCGTCTACGAGATCGACGTGCCGTTGCAGCACGATCCGATGTTGAGGGTCTTCGACCACGATCCCGCAAGGCACAACCAGTTCGAGCCCGGCGCGCCCGTTCATCTTGGCTGGAACGCCAGGGACGTGCTGGTTTTCAGCAGCAGACCGGAAATCGCCAGAACACGGCCAACCAGAGGAGAATGAACATGAGCCGACCGAAATTTCCTTCCATCACGATGCGTCGCCGCAGTTTCCTCCAGGGCGCGGCCGCACTCGGCGGCGCCGCCGGGCTTTCCAGTCTCGGCGTCAGGTCCGCCTGGGCGCAGGAGCCCGAAAAGCCGGCCGAGATCATCGTCCGCGCCTGGGGCGGCAGCTGGGTCGAAGCCCTGAAGGCCGGCGTTTCCGACAGCTTCACCAAGGCGACCGGCATCGCCGTCCGTCACGACCTGACCGAGGACAACGAGATCCAGCCGAAGGTCTGGGCGGCCGTCGCGCAGGGCCGCGTGCCGCCGATCCACATCAACTGGGACACCACCACCAACGCCACCAAGTCGGCGCTGCGCGGCGTGACCGAGGACCTCTCCGACCTCCCCAACCTCAAGAACACCACCGACCTCGCCAAGCCGGTCGGGCTCGACGGCTATCCGATCGTCAACACCTACGGCTATGTTTACGTGCTGGCCTACCGTCCGGAGGCTTTCCCGAACGGCGCGCCGAAGTCCTGGAAGGACCTGCTCGACCCGAAGTTCAAGGGACGCATCGCCTTCTACAATGACGGCATCGGCTTCCACTTCCCGGCCCAGGTCGCCGGCGGCGGCAAGCTGGAGGACATCCCCGGCAACATGCAACCGGCCTGGGACTTCATCGCCAAGATGAAGGAACAGAAGCCGCTGCTCGGCGAAGACCCGGACTTCACCACCTGGTTCCAGAAGGGCGAGATCGACGCCGCCTGCACGATCTCGACCAACGCGCGCGAAGCCAAGAAGAACGGCATCAACATCGAGTGGGTTGTTCCGGAAGAGGGCGCGAAGTTCGACACGGACGGCCTGTGGATCCCGAAGGGCCTGCCGGAGAACGAGCTCTACTGGGCCAAGCAGTACATCAACCATGCACTGACGGTCGAAGCCCAGCAGGTGTGGCTGGATGGTCTCGGCCTGCCCGGCGTGGTGCCCGGCGTCAACCCGCCGGCCGATCTCGTCGGCGACCCGTCCTATCCGACCAAGGACGAGGACTTCAAACACCTCATCCGCATCTCGTCCAAGGTGCAGGTGGAGAATGAGAGCGAGTGGTTCTCGAAGTTCAAGGCGATCATGCAGGGCTAGTCATCGCAGCAAGCCGCCGCACAGGTTGCGGCGGCTTGTCCGGACGGTAGAAGGAAACACGAGTGCGCGCGGCAAGAACAGCCTATCCGATCGGATGGCGCGTCATGGATGCGGCCGAAGCCGTCGCCGCCGCGCTGTGGCCCGCCCGCTTCGGACGCGCCATCCCATATCTGCTTCTGGCTCCGGCCATCCTGCTGGTCGGCCTGCTGGTGCTCGGTCTCGTCCACATCGGCGACGCGAGCTTGCGCACGCTCGACACCTCCACCTTCCTGCTGTCGGAGGACTACACGCTCGCCAACTACCGGCGCGCGCTGACGGAATCCCTGTTTCAGACCGTGGCGACGCGCAGCCTCATGGGGGCCATGATCGTCACCGTCGTGACCCTGGTGCTCGCCTTCCCCTACGCCTACGTGATGGTGCGCACGCCGTCCGCCGCGTTGCGCAAACTGCTGCTCATCGCGCTTTTCCTGCCCTTCTTCATAGGTCAAGTCGTGCGCGCCTATGGCTGGCTGATCATCCTGGGCAACCAGGGCATGGTCAACGAGGCGCTGGGCCTCGTCGGCGTGCCGCCGATGCGGCTGCTTTACAACTATCCGGCCGTGCTGTTTGGCCTTGTCCAGTACATGCTGCCTTTCGCCGTGCTGATGCTGTCGCCCGCGATGACGGCGATTCCTCAGGAGCTTGAAGCGGCGGCCCAGTCGCTCGGCGCCAACTGGGTGCGCACCTTCCGCCATGTCGTGCTGCCGCTGGCGCGGCCGGGCCTTGTCGGCGCGGGCCTGGTCGTTCTCACCCTTTCGCTCACCGATTTCGCCATGCCCGCCATTCTAGGCGGCGGCTCGCAGGACTTCGTCGCCAACGCCATCTACGACCAGTTCTTCCGCACCTCCGACCAGGGGCTGGGCTCGACGCTGGCGCTGCTCCTGGTCGCCGTCGGTTCGCTGCTCGTCGGCATCGTCTTCACGCTGTTCGGCGCGGGAACGCTTGCCATGGGGAGGGCCCGGCGATGACCGCGCCGCTCAGCCAGCGCATTGTGCTCTGGGGCATGGTCGCCTGCGTTCTGGTGATCCTGTCCGCCCCGACCATCGTCGTCTTCGGTGCCTCCTTCACCGCCGGCAACATCATCGCCTTTCCGCCGGAGGGCCTGTCGCTGAAATGGTACGCTAAGATCGCCGGGGCGAGCGATCTGTGGAACGCCTTCCTTCGGTCGCTCTATGTGGCGGCGGTCTGCACGGCCATCGCCATTCCGGTAGGCACGCTCGCCGGCATTGCCCTGGCAAAATATGCCGTGCGCTTCGAGAAGACGATCCAGATCTATCTGCTTTTGCCCTTCACCATCCCGCTGATCGGCTCCGGCATCGGTCTGATGCTGGTCTTCGGCGAGATGCGCGTGCTGGGGCAGCTTTGGCCGCTCGGCATCGCCTGCTGCGTCATCAACCTGCCTTTCATGATCTGGGCGGTGATGGCCAGCGCCTCCGGTCTCGACCCCGATCTGGAACTGGCCGCCGCCAATTGCGGCGCGCCGCCGCTGTCCACCTTCTTCCATGTGACGCTACCCGCCGTCATGCCGGGCGTCATCAGCGGCGCGCTGCTGATGTTCATCCTGGCGCTCAACGAGTTCTTGGTCAGCCTGCTGCTGGTCGATGCGCGCATCGTCACCCTGCCGGTGCAGATCTACAATTCCATCCGCTCGATCATCACGCCGGACCTGGCCGCGATCTCGGTGGTCTTCATTGCCGCTGCTGCGGCCGCCGTCTTCCTGCTCGACCGGCTGGTCGGGCTGGAAATCTTCCTGAAATCGAAATGACGACGGGCCGGATAACAAGGCCGGCTCGAGACTGGGATGCCGAAAATGTCCGCTGTTTCCTTCCACGACCTCGCCAAGCTCGACTCTGACGGGCGTGCCGCCCTGATGCGGCGTTCTGAAGCCGACCTCTCCGGATTCATGGAAAAGGCGAAGCCGATCGTCGAGGCGGTGCGCACCGAGGGCGACGCCGCGCTCGTCCGCTTCGGCCGCGACTTCGACAAGGCCAATGTCGAGATCGGCAAGCTCAAGGTCACCGAAGCCGAGATCGACGCCGCCTTCGGCCTCGTCGACAAGGAGGTGATCGCCGCCATCCAGTTCGGCATCGACAATATCCGCCGTTTCCATGAAGAGCAGAAGCCGGAAGCGATGTGGCTGAAGGAGATACGCCCCGGCGCCTTCGCCGGCGACCGCTTCACGCCGATCAGGTCGGTCGCGCTCTACATACCGCGCGGCAAGGGCGCGTTTCCTTCGGTCACCATGATGACGGCAGTGCCTGCCGTCGTCGCCGGCGTGCCGGAACTCGCCATCCTGACGCCCCCGGCGCCCGACGGCTCCGTCGACGCGGCGACGCTCGTCGCCGCCCGCATCGCCGGGGTCGAGACCATCTACAAGGCGGGTGGAGCGCAGGCCGTCGCGGCGGCCGCCTACGGCACCGAGACCGTCAGGCCGGCGCTGAAGATCGTCGGTCCTGGCAGCCCGTGGGTCGTCGCCGCCAAGCGCCTGCTCGCCGGCGTTATCGATCCCGGCCTGCCTGCCGGCCCCTCGGAGGCGATCATCTTCGCCGACGACACCGTCAAGGGCGGGCTCGCTGCGCTCGACCTGCTGATCGAGGCCGAGCACGGCCCCGATTCCTCGGCCTATCTCGTAACGCACAGCCGCCGCGTCTCCGAAGAGGCGATCGCCGCACTTCCCGAGCATTGGGCGCGCATGACTGAGCAGCGCGTGACTTTCTCCAAGGCAGTGCTGACCGGCAGCTACGGCGGCGTCGTGCTCACGTCGTCGCTCGAAGATAGCTATCGCTTCGTCAACGACTACGCTCCCGAGCACCTGGAGATCCTGTCGACGGATCCCTTCGCCCACCTCAGCCACATCACGGAAGCCGCCGAGATCCTGATGGGTCCCCATACTCCCGTCTCGATCGCGAATTTCGGGCTGGGCCCGAATGCGGTGCTGCCGACGAGCCGCTGGGCGCGCACCTATGGTCCGCTCTCAGTGACCGACTTCGTCAAGCGCTCTTCGGTCGGGTACGTGACCGCATCCGCTTATCCCGCGTTCGCCAAACACGCGCACACCCTGGCGCGCTACGAGGGGTTTTCCTCGCACGAGCACGCCGTATCCGACGTGCGCAAGGCGTATCTCTGAGCGGCATGGGAAAGGCCGGCACATGACCGACGAGACCCGCAACGGCTTTCCGCAGGCAGGTTCGTTGCCCCCGTCAGCGAGCCCGCTTTACGAAAAGGTCAAGGATTACGTCCTCGACAATATCGGCACCGGACGATGGGGGAGGGACGGAAAGCTCCCTTCCGAAAACGAGTTGGTCGCTTCGCTTGGCGTCTCTCGCATGACGGTGCATCGGGCTCTGCGCGAACTGACGTCCGAGGGTCATCTTCTGCGCGTCCAGGGCGTCGGCACGTTCGTGGCGCCGCCCAAGCCCCGGTCCACGCTGATCGAGATCAACGACATCGCCGCCGAGATCCGGCAGCGCGGATCGCTCCACGTCGCTCGCGTTGCGGTGCTGGAGATGATCATACCCCCGCCGGAGCTGGTCGCCGCTTTCGAATTCGCTGCTCCCCAGCCGGTTGGACATTCCGTCATCGTGCATCATGAGAACGGCATGCCTGTCGTGCTCGAGGAACGTTTCGTCAATTCCAGTCTGGTTCCCGACTACCATCGGCAGGATTTCGAGACGATGACCACCTTCGACTATCTGCAGCGGAGCACGCCCCTGACCGAGGTGGAGCACGTCATCTCGGCGGTCGCGGCGGACGGGGAAATGGTGCAGCTGTTGAAACTCGATCCGAGCGAGCCCTGCCTCCACCTGCATCGCAGGACGTGGACCGGCGCCGCCGTCGCCACGGTCAACCGGTTCGTGTACGCAGGCAGCCGCTATACTTTGGGCAGCCGCTATACGCCCGCCGCTATAGGCTGATCGCTCTCGCCTGATTGTTGAGCACGAAGGCGACCGCGCACCCCGATCCCGCAGTGTCATTTACGACTGCGGGAGTGGCGCTTTCCGGTCATCTGTCCCCGTCCCTCGTATCGCTGGCGTCCCTGCGCTGGTAGGCAAACGCCAGAGCCGCAGCGATGGCGATGCCGGCGGCGCCGAGCAGGAGCCTGTCCGTTCCGAGTGCCGTGGCCGATCCATCGCGACTGGGCCGATACCCGTCGAATCGATCATCGTAGGGTTCGCCCTCGAGCGGGTTCACCTGAAAGGCATCAGCATCGTCGCGGTCCGATCCGATGAGCGGCGCACGTTCGACGATCTGCCGCGTCCTCTCGGAGATGGCGGCCGCCTTGGTCCTGGCGAAATCCGTCGCCTGGTCGCGCATCTCGCCGGCCGCGTCCATCAGTTCCTCGGCTTGCGTCTTCAGCGCTTCCTTGGCCTGACCGGACAGATCTGTCGCCTTTGCCACTGCATAGTCTGCAGCGTGCTGACCCATGTCGCCGGCGGCTGTCATCATGTCTCGAGCCTGGCCCTTCAGATTCTCCTTCGCGATGGCCATATGGTCGACCTGTCCAGTGCCGTTCGCCGCCGCCTTCGTGCGCATCAGGCTGTAGAGCCCGCCGCCCACCAGCGCCGTGACGATGGGCGGCCGCCGGAGCAGATGCCAGGCAAGGCCTGCCCCGATGACGAGGACCGCCGCGGGATTGGCGGCCGCCTTCGCCTTGACGTTCTCGACCATCTCATCGATCGCCGAGCGCGTCCGCGATCGCGCATCGTCGATGAAACTGTCCTTCTTCTCCATGGCCGCCTGCTTCAGGTTTTCCGTGAAGTCCGAGAAGGTTGACGGCGACCGCAATGTGGATATGTCGCCGGTCAGCTTGGCGCGCGCGGCCTCGACCTCGGTTTCGAGCTGCCTCAGATCATTCTCTGTCATCACATCCCTCGCTGGCCGCTGCCGGGCATGTTGGTTGGCATCGTCTCGCCAGCCTCCTTGAGGACGCTGGCTGTCTCGGTCCTCGCTCCGCTCTTCATCGGGCGATTGGCGCCGCCGGATTGTGCCTTGGCAGGATTTTGGGGATTTCTTTTCATACTGCCGGAAGCCTTCTTGCCTTCGGCGCGTCCCGTCATCTCGCTGGCGAACGCTTCCGCCACTTGGCCAGCAGCCTGCTTGAGGCCTTCCGTGCTCAGTCCGCGTTCCTCAGCGACATCGCTCAGGCGCTCGCCGGCCTTCCTTGCCGACCGCTTGAGGCGGCTGCGGGTTTCCCGGGCTGCCTCGCCGAGGCTTTCGCCCACGGGTTCCAGCGCACGTCTCTCCATGCGGCTCGTAGGCAGCGCTCCAGCCAGCACGGCTCCCGCGGCCAGCCCGAACAGCGCGATCGCCAACGGCTGCTCGACAAGCGTCCGGTCGACCGCGTCGCGCACGGACGTGCCGGTCTGCCGCACCATGCGTCCGGAGCGGTCATATGCCGCCTGTGCAGCCTGACCCGCCTCGTCGGCGTACTCGGCCATGGCGCTGGCTCCTTGCTTCATGCGCTCCCCGAGATCGGAAGCGTATTCGCGCGCACTCTCGGCAAGGCCGGGCCTTTCGTCTTCGTCAAGCCGGCCGTTGGGAGAGCGCTGCGCGCGTCGCCGGGCGGTGTCTTCGCGAAGGGCGTCCGCCGCAGCGCCAACTCCGCGCATGAGCAGCGCGCAGCCAGCCGCCAACAGAAGTACGCCCTCGGGGTTTCGCTTCGCCGCGCCCACCAACCGGTCGGCGGCGCTCATGCGGCCATCGCGGGTAAACAGGCTCATACCAACTGCTCCTTGGTGGATTTGATGTCTTGCTTGATCTGATTGATCGCCCGCTCTGGGGCGAGGCCCTTGGCTGCGTCCTGTCGTCCCTTGAAGTAGGCGAAGGCGCCGAGGCAGGCGAGGATCGCCGCGACGACCAGACAGGCCCAGTGGGGTGCTAGGCCCCAAGCGATCAGCCCGAAAACGAGCGCCTGGATCACCAGCAGGGCCGCAAGCAATCCCAGCAGCCCCGCCGCCGACATCCAGATGCCGGCCTGCAGCTTCCTGGCGATATTGGTCGTGATCTCGGCTCGCGCCAGCCGCATCTCCTTCTGGAACAGATCGGCGAAATCGCCCATCAGGTCCGACAGCGTGCTCAGCAGGGCGGAGTCCCTGGGTGGCTCATGCGCCATACCGTTCGGCCTCCTTGCCAATGTCGCGACTTGGAATGCTTCCGAGCGCACGGAAGGCCAGGAAGCCGGCCAAGGCCGCGAAGCCGAAGACGACTGCCGGCTGGCGTCGGGTAAGTTCCGACGCGGTCCCGAGAATCTGCTCGACGGACTTGTCCCTGATGTCGTCCGCATAGGTGTCGATCCTGTCTGCGACCGTGCGCACCATGCCGGCGACCTGCGGCATCAGGTTCGCGTCCAGGTCGTCCGCCGCGAGCCGGGTCGAACTGGCGACCTGGTGGATCATGTCGGCGCCGCTGCCGACCTGACGATCGAGTAGCCCGCTCATCTGTCGGGAGATGGTGGTTGCTCCTTCGCTGGCGGCCTGCATGATGGTGTCGGTTGCCTGGTGCGCCATGTTCGAAGCCCTGGACGGGCGTTTGGCAGAGCTTTGCTCGTCCATGCCGAGAGATCCGCCGCCGATGGGTCGATTGGTTCTGGGCCGTGCGGCCAAGGCGCTCGGTCGGCCGGTCGGGGAGTTCTTGCGTTTTGCGTTTCCGTCGCTCACGGCTGTGCTCTCCATTTCTAAGTGCAGAGGGAGGGAACCTCGTTTGATCCCCTGCGCTTGCCGCGCCTCTGCTCACTCTTCGAACGAGCCGGCAGGATGATTGTTCCAGATGGAAGGAGAATTGATCGCCGCAACGTGCGACGGCCGCCGCCGGATCAAAGGGATCAGCGCCCCGTTCTGGAAACATGGATCGCTGGGCAGAACGGGAAGGCGGGGGACGATCGAGATTCGCGATCGTCACGTGGGCGGCTGGAAAATATCCGCTTCTAAGCAAAAGTGGTGCCGCTTGCGTGACTCGAACACGCGACCCCATCATTACGAATGATGTGCTCTACCAACTGAGCTAAAGCGGCATCCGGGCCGGGCGTTCGCCCGACTTCTGATGTGAGCGCCTGATAGCTTCATTGTGCGCCAAGATCAAGTCCGCCGTGCGTTCATTCTTGTCGCTATGTTTGAACTTCCCGGCGGAGGCGGAATGGGCTAAGGACAGCATCCAAAGCGCTTTGGAGGATAGCATGCCGATCAATGCTCTCGTGTGGGGAGAGAACGTCCACGAGCAGATGGACGAGAATGTCCGGGCGCTCTATCCCGACGGCATGCATGGCGCGATCGCCGCAGCGCTTGCCGAGGACGCCAACATCCGGCCGTCGACTGCCGTGCTGCAGGATCACGAGCACGGGCTCACGGAGGTGCGGCTCGCCGCAACCGACGTTCTGCTCTGGTGGGGCCACCGCGCCCACGGGGAGGTGAGCGACGAGGTGGTCGAGCGCGTGCAGCGCCGGGTCTGGGAGGGCATGGGCCTCATCGTCCTGCACTCAGGACACTATTCAAAAATCTTCAAGCGGTTGATGGGCACGCCCTGCTCGCTGAAATGGCGCGAGGCAGGCGAGCGCGAGCGCGTCTGGGTCATCAATCGCAGCCATCCCATCGCCTGCGGCCTCGGCGAGCATGTTGAGATCCCCAACACCGAGATGTATGGCGAGCCTTTCGCCGTGCCGGAGCCGCTGGAGACGGTCTTCGTGTCCTGGTACGAGGGCGGCGAGGTGTTTCGCTCGGGCCTCACCTATCAGCGCGGGGCAGGGCGCATCTTCTACTTTTCGCCCGGTCACGAGACATACCCGATCTATCACCACAAGGAGGTGCAGCAGATTCTGCGCAACGCGGTGAACTGGGCCCATAATCCCGCGCCGGCCTGGACCGCGATCACCAACGCTCCCAACGTGCCGATCGACCAGGCCCGCGAACCGCTGGTGCAGAAAGGCCCGCGGCTCCACGCCGACGGGGAGGAAGGGTTCGGCTGAGCGCATGCACAGGCTGCTTCTGCTCGGGACCGGCGGCATAGCCGGCCAGCATATCGAGGAGTTCGGTCAGGTCTCCGAATGTCGGATCGTCGCCTGCGCCGACGCGCTGCCCGGCCGCGCCGCCGCCTTCGCCGCGGCGAACGGCCTCGAACGCGGTTTCGACAGCCTCGAGGCCGCGCTCGACTGGGGAAAGTTCGACGCCGCGATCAACGCCACGCCGGATGGCGTGCACAAGGCCACGACCCTTGCCCTGATCGCGACCGGCAAGCACGTGTTCTGCGAAAAGCCGCTGGCGCCCAACCACGCCGATGCGCTTGCCATGACCGAGGCGGCGGAGGCAGCCGGCCTCGTCAACATGGTGAACCTCACCTACCGCAATTCGCCTGCCATCCAGCAGGCGCGGCGCATGGTGGAGGCAGGCGAACTCGGTGAATTGCGCCATGTCGAGGCGGCCTACCGCCAGAGCTGGCTGGTCAGCCGCGCCTGGGGCGACTGGCGGACCGAGGACAAGTGGCTATGGCGGCTGTCGAGCGCCCACGGCTCGACAGGCGTACTGGGCGACGTCGGCATCCACATCCTCGACTTCGCAACTTACGGCGCCGCCGAGCGCGTCGTCAGCCTTACGGCGGATCTCGTGACGTTCCCGAAAGCCGAAGGTGACCGCATCGGAGACTACAGGCTGGACGCCAATGACAGCGCGGCGATCACCGCGCGCCTCTCGGGCGGCGCGCTCGCCACGGTGGTGGCGACACGCTACGCGACCGGTCACACCAACGACCTGACGCTGACACTGCATGGCGCGAAGGGCGCGCTGAGGGTGGAGACGAATGGCAAGGTGTCAGGCCTGTCCGCTTGCCTGGGTGAGGGTGTCGACGGTGCGCGCTGGCGGGACGTCGAGCTGGAACCCACGCACCGCAACGCCTGTCGCTTCATCGATGCACTGGCGTCCGGCGTGAACGGCGATCCCTCCTTCCGGCGGGCGGCGGAGATCCAGCGCCTCATCGACGCGTGCTTCGAGAGCGACCGGACGGGGAGGGCGGTCAGCCTGGGCTGAGCCACCTTTCATGCCGCCAGTAGCGCCGCCCTCGCGGCCTCGTATTCCCGTGCCAGCCGGTCGATCAGTTCGGCCGCGGGAGCCACGCTGTCGACCGCGCCAATACCCTGTCCGCAGCCCCAGATATGCTTCCATGCCTTGGCGTCGGAATTGGCGAAATCCATTTTCGACGGTTCGGAGGCGGGGAGATTGTCGGGATCCAGGCCCTGGGCGACGATGGAGCCTTTCAGATAATTGCCGTACACGCCGGTGAACAGGTTCGAGTAGACGATGTCGGCGGCCTTCGAATCGACGATCATCTGCTTGTACTCGGGCGCCGCCCGCGCCTCCGTGGTGGCGATGAAGGGCGAGCCGATATAAGCGAGGTCTGCGCCCATTGCCTGCGCTGCCAGGATCGCGCCGCCATTGGCGATGGCGCCCGAAAGCAGAAGCGGCCCGTCGAACCATTGCCGGATTTCCTGGATCAGCGCGAAGGGTGACAGCGTGCCGGCGTGACCACCGGCGCCCGCCGCCACGGCGATCAGCCCGTCGGCGCCCTTCTCGATCGCCTTGCGCGCATGTCGGTCATGAATGACGTCGTGCAGCACGATGCCGCCGTAGGAGTGAACCGCCTGGTTCACCTCCTCGACGGCGCCCAGCGAGGAGATCACAATCGGAACCTTGTGTTTGACGCAAAGCGCGAGATCCCGATCCAGGCGCGCATTGGAGCGATGCACGATCTGGTTGACGGCGAACGGCGCCGCCTTCTTGTGCGGGTTCTGCGCGTCGTGGACGCTCAGCGTCTCGGTGATCCCGGCCAGCCAGTCGTCGAGTTGCGGTTCGGGACGCGCATTGAGGGCTGGGAACGATCCGACGATGCCGGCCTTGCACTGGGCCAGCACCAGCGGCGGATGAGAGATGATGAACATCGGGGACGCCACTGCCGGGATGCGCAGGGATTTCAGGAGGGGCGGAAGGGCCATCGCGTTCATCCGAAGTTGACGTTTTCGTAAACGTAAGCTCTAGCAGAATGGAATCGTTCTGCAATGCGCGCATCCTTGTCGGCTTCAGTGTGCTGCGGAGATCGCGGCAGAATGCAGAACGAGACATTGATTGACGGGTCGGCTGAGTCTAACGATCATCCGGGAGAACTGGCAGCGAGGCCGATATTGGACCCGATCGAAAAAGCGATCCGGACCGCCCTGGAAAAGGGCGATGCCGACGATCCCGATTTCAGGCAGCGCGTGTACCGCTCGGTCGAGGCGGCGCTTGACCGGGTCATGCAGGCCAACCCGCAGCTGACGGTGGAGAAGGCGATCTCGCGGCGCAAGGGGCTGCAGGACAAGATTCGCGAGATCGAATCCGAGTTTCAGGTTGCGCTTCCCGAAGATGACGCAGCTCTCGACGGGCGCCTCGACGAAGCGCTCCTCGACATTCTTGGGCAGTCCCCTGACGGCAGGCCGGATCGAGAAACCGAAGCGATGCCCGAATGGCCGAGCGCTGCCCCGCGCCAGGACCCAGCTCCCGTCTCGCCGGGACCTGCCGATTCGGCTCCATCAGCCGCCGTTTCGCGGCCGGTTACGTACTCCATTGCGCCCGACAGATTTTCGGATGACCCCGGCAACACAGGAGGGAACAGGTCAACCGGTGAAACTGGACGGCGAGAGCCCTTCTTCTCTTCCAATGGCCGGTCCGGGTCTGCCTCTGCACCCGCCGCCGCTCCGGAGCCCTCGATTTCCGATCGGCATCGGGGGCAGACGGGGGGCACGGCTCCCGAGATCGCAATCCCCGACGCTACGTCGCCGGATGAGGAGCCTTCGCTGGATTTCGGAGCGGTGCCTCATCTGCACGGCCGCGCCGATGCGGACCTCGACTTCTCGGGCGCTCTTCCTCCGCCGCTCGACGGCCCCGACATCTCCGCCCCCGTGCCCGAATCGCCGCCCGAAGTCGTTGCCGCCGATCGCGTCGCCCGATCGCGGGAGAAGAGGCGGCCGTTCGCGGCCCTGTTCTTCGGCATCGCTTTGCTGTCGATTGCAGCTGTCGGCTTGATGTTTGCCTTCCAGACCGGCCTGCTGAAGTCGCCGCAGGAGCGCGACACGTCGGTTCCGAATCCGCCCCAGGAACTCGGGAGCGAGGATTTCGACCCTGCGGCAGGGACACCGCCTGCGCTGAGCGATCAGCCTGCCACGCAGCAGAACTGGATCAGCATCTTTTCGCCTGCCGATCCCTCGACGGCCAACGCGCCTGGCGACACCAAGGCCGAGGCGATGCGGGACGACAGCGGGGCCTTCCTGCGCATAAGTTCCGGCGCCAGCGGGTCGGCCGTCAGCTTCGATGTGGGGCAGGGTGTGCTCGAACAGCTCGCCGGCAAGCGGGCTGTCTTCAACATCTCGGCTCGGGCGGAGGGCGGCGCGGCTACCGAGATTTCCATCGAATGCAATTTCGGCGAGCTGGGCGATTGCGGCCGCAAGCGCTACGAAGTCGGCTACGAGCGCGGCGAATTCCTCTTCGAGATCGACTTTCCGGACAAGAAGCCGGGTTCCAGCGGCACGATTGCCATCAACTCCGACTTTTCGGGCAAGGGCAAGGCGATCGACGTCTACGAGATCAAGGCCGCGGCGCAGTAGCCGCCGCCTTCAGTCCAGCAGCGCCTGCAGCGTCTCGATGCGGTCGGCCTCGGCGGTCGGCTTGTCCCATCTTAGCCGCGAGATGCGGGGAAAGCGCATGGCGACGCCGGACCTGTGCCGTGTCGAACGGTTGAGCCCTTCGAACGCAACCTCCAGCACCAGGCCTTGGCTGCGGTCGGCGCGTACCGATCGCACCGGCCCGAAGCGCTCGACCGTGTTGTCGCGCACAAATTTGTCGATCTGCTTCAGTTCCTCGTCGGTGAAGCCGAAATAGGCCTTCCCCACCGGCACCAGCTCTTCCGAGCCTTCCTCGCCGGTCCAGACCCCGAAGGTGTAGTCGGAATAGAAGCTCGAGCGCTTGCCGTGGCCGCGCTGGGCGTACATCAGTACGGCGTCCACCGTGTGCGGGTCGCGTTTCCATTTGAACCAGGGACCCTTGGGCCTGCCGGCGAGATAGGGCGAGTCCCAGCGCTTCAGCATGATCCCCTCGATGATCGGGTGCGGTGGATTCCCGCGCAGTTCCTCCAGCGTCTCCCAGCCCGAAAACGCGACCAGTGGCGACAGGTCGAAGCGGGCCGGGTCGAGCGTGGCGACGAACGCTTCCAGCTGCGCGCGACGCTCTCGGAAGGTGAGGATGCGCAGATCCTCGTCGCCCTTCTGCAAGAGGTCATAGCAACGCACAAATGCCGGAAACTTTTCCCGAATCTTCGGCGACACGGTCTTCCGGTTGAGCCGCTGCTGGAGGTCGGAAAAGGTCCCCGTGGCCGTGCGCGGATCGCCGACCAGGAGTTCGCCGTCCAGCGCGCCGCAAAAGTCCATGGCGTCGATGACGTCCGGGAAGGCGCCGGAGACGTCGTCGCCGGTGCGCGAGTAGAGCCGGCACACGCCGCCTTCGCGCACCGCCTGCACGCGTATGCCGTCCCACTTCCATTCGGCGGCATAGTCGGCGGGGTCGAGCTTCTCCAGGTCCCGGTCCTCGACCGGATGCGAAAGCATCACCGGCCGGAACAGCGCCTTGGCCGCCTTTTCCGGCTTCGGTCCGCTGCCTTCGAGCCACTGGAAGAGCGCGGCGTACGGGGGCGACAGGCCGTGCCACAACTCCTCGATTTCCGACACGTCTACCTTGCCCAGATCGGCGACGGCCTGCTTGGCCAGCCGCGCCGAGACGCCGATGCGCAGGCCGCCAGTCACCAGCTTGATGATGGCGAAGCGGGCTGAGACGCCGGCGCTGTCGAGCAGGTGCGCCAGCACCTTCGGTCCGTCGGAACGGCTGGCCGCCTGGAGTGCGTTAACAACCTCCGCGAGCGTGGGTGTTCGGTTCGGCTTCCGGTGGCCATCCGCTTCCGGCCATACCAGCGAAACGGTCTCGGCCAGATCCCCGACATAGTCGTAGGAATAGCCGAACAGCACCGGGTCCATGCGCTCCATGACCAGCGCGCGCAACATTGCCGGCTTCACTGAGGCGATCGACAGGTCGCCCGTGATCGCCGCCAGCGCCAGTCCGCGGTCGGGATCCGGCGTCTCGCGGAAATAGTCGGTGAGCAGAGTTAGCTTGCCGTTGCGCGACGGCGTCAGCACGAGGCGGTCCAGAAGTTCGGCGAAACGGTCCATCAGTCGCCTTCGTCCTCGTATCCGACGAGGTGGAGCGCCTTGGCCGCGATGCCGTTGAGCTCGCACCAGCGCACCAGCGCCTCTTCGCGGCCGTGCGTGACCCAGACCTCCGAAGCGCCGGTCTCCTCTATGGTCTCGACAAGTTCGTCCCAGTCCGAATGGTCCGAGACGATAAGCGGCAGCTCGACACCCCGCTGTTTCGCCCGCTGGCGGATGCGCATCCAACCGGAGGCGAAGCAGGCGACCGGATCGGGAAAGCGGCGCGCCCAGCGGTCGACAAACGCCGAGGGCGGGCCGACGACGATGGCCCCGGCAAAATCTCCCTTGGACCCGGTCTCTACGGTTGCCGGCGCGAGCGGCCCGAGCCTGACGCCCTGGCTCTCGAAATAGTCGCAGAGCCGGTCCAGCGCGCCGTGGACATAGATGGTCTGGTCGTGGCCGGCTTCGCGCAGCAGCCTGATCACGCGCTGCGCCTTGCCGAGCGCATACGCGCCGATGAGGTGCGAGCGTTCGGGGAATTGGTGGACCGACTTGACGAGCCGTCCGATCTCCTCGGCGGCCGGCGGATGGCGGAAGACCGGCAAGCCGAACGTCGCCTCCGTGATGAAGACGTCGCAAGGGATGGGCACGAAGGGCGCACAGGTAGGATCGGCGCTGCGCTTGTAGTCGCCGGAGACCACGATGCGTGTGCCGTCGTGCTCCACCAGGATCTGCGCGGAACCCAGCACATGGCCGGCCGGCTGGAATGTCACCGCGACGCCGCCGTGACTGAGCGTCTCGCCCAGCGCTGCTGCCTGTGTTGCGCCCGCAAAACCCTCGCCGCAGCGCAATGCCATGATGTCCAGCGTCTGCCGCGTTGCCAGCACGTGGCGGTGGCCGGCGCGCGCGTGGTCGGAATGGCCATGCGTGATCAGGGCGCGGTCGACCGGCTGCACCGGGTCGATGAAGAAGTCGCCGGGCGGACAGTAGAGACCCTCGGGTCGCGGATGGAGCAGGTCGCGTGGTCGCATGCGGTCAACATAGGCGTTTCCGGCGGACCGAAAAGCCTGTTGAAATTCGCTGCTGACTCGCGGATAGAAGCTCATATCCCTCATTTCGTTGGCGCACACGTTTGGCGAAGCCCCTGCAGACCTTCTCGGGCGACCTTCTCGCCGACCGACGCGCGGACTTTGCGGAGATGCTGTTCGCGTCCGGCGATATCGAGGCTGCGGCGGAGCTGATGCGGGGTGCGATGGATCTCGCGCCCGAATGGTCGCTGGGTTGGTACCGGCTGGGAGAGTTCCACGAAGCCGCCGGGGCCACGGAAGGGGCCGTCGACGCCTGGCGCATGGCGCGGGAACTCGATCCTGCCGATCGAACGGGTGCTGCGTTGAAGCTGCAGCTCGCGGGCGCGGAGCCCCAACAAGCCAATCCGTCGAGCGGTTTCGCCGAGACCCTGTTCGATCAGTACGCCAAGACCTTCGACGAATCGCTCGTGGGCAAACTCGGCTACCGCGTCCCGGACCTGCTGGCTGACGCCATCCGGAGCCACGCGCCACCCCAGTTCGATCTTGCCGTCGACCTTGGCTGCGGAACGGGGCTCATGGGAGAGAAAATCCAGCCGGTGGCCAAGCGACTGGACGGATACGACATTTCTGCGGAGATGCTGAAGAAGGCCAGGGCCCGGAACGTCTATGACCGGTTGGTCAAGGCGGACCTGCTGGAGATGGACTACGGCAGCGACGCAGCCGACCTCGTGGTTGCCGCCGACGTATTCATATATCTCGGGGCGCTCGAGCGTGTGACGCGCCTGGCCGCGGCCATGCTGCGCAAAGCCGGCCTCTACGCCTTCTCCGTCGAGCGGCATGAAGGCACGGAGGATTTCAAGCTGCGTCCCTCGCGCCGCTACGCCCACGCCGAGCACTATGTCCGACGCGTTCTTGCCGATGCCGGCTTCCATGTCCTCTCGGTCGCCATCGAGGTGATCCGGCACGACCGGGGGGCGCCTCTTGACGGCTTGATCGTGGTCGCACGGCGCTAAGGCGCGGCTGCCTCTTCCCGATCGGGGTGTTCTGCTTTAGTTCTTAAGGGGTGACCCACCAGACCGCCATCGAAGCCGCTGGATCGCCCGCGTCGCTGCCCGAGCCATTCGTGGAATGGTTCGCCAGGCGTGGCTGGTCGCCGCGCGCGCATCAACTCGACCTCCTTGCCAAGGCCCAGGCCGGGCATTCCGTACTCCTGATCGCTCCGACGGGCGCCGGCAAGACGCTGGCCGGCTTTCTGCCGTCGCTGACCGAGCTCTCCGCGCGGCCGAGACGCAAGCCCGGCGAGGCGCATCGCGGCGTCCACACGCTCTACATCTCTCCGCTAAAGGCGCTCGCCGTCGACATCGAGCGAAATCTCGGCAAGCCCGTGGCCGAGATGGCGCTGCCGATCTCGATGGAAACGCGTACCGGGGACACTCCCGCGCACAAGCGCCAGCGCCAGAAACTTGTGCCGCCCGATCTTCTTCTCACGACGCCCGAGCAGCTTGCTCTCCTCGTGGCTTCTCCGGATGCGCGGCGCTTCTTCCAGGACCTACGCTATGTCGTGCTGGACGAACTGCATTCGCTGGTTACGTCGAAACGGGGCCATCTTCTGGCGCTGGGGCTTGCTCGGCTGCGCAGGGTCGTGCCGGATCTGCAGACCATCGGCCTGTCGGCGACCGTCGCGGAGCCGGAGGAACTGCGCCGCTGGTTGGTGCCGCAGGTTGGAGAGGCGAACTCGTCCGTTGGGGCGGACACCGCCCCCATGGCCGACCTCATCACCGTGTCCGGCGGCGCCAGGCCCGACATCACCATCCTCGATTCCGAGGAGCACGTGCCGTGGGCGGGGCATTCCGCCCGATATGCAATCCCGGACATCTACGAGGCGATAAAGCGCCACCGCACCACGCTGCTGTTCGTCAACACCCGCAGCCAGGCCGAGATGCTGTTCCAAGAACTGTGGCGCGTGAACGACGACTCGCTGCCGATTGCGCTCCATCATGGCTCGCTGGACGTCGCCCAGCGCCGCCGCGTCGAGAAGGCGATGGAAACCAACAGCCTTCGGGCCATCGTCGCCACGTCGACACTTGATCTCGGCATCGACTGGGGCGACGTCGATCTTGTCGTCCACGTCGGCGCTCCGAAAGGGGCAAGCCGTCTCGCCCAGCGCATCGGCCGGGCCAATCACCGGCTGGACGAGCCGTCGCGCGCCATCCTCGTGCCCGCCAACCGCTTCGAAGTGCTGGAGTGCCGGGCGGCGCTGGAGGCGAACTATCTTGGCGCGCAGGACACGCCGCCGCTCGTCAACGGGGCACTCGATGTCCTGTCTCAGCACGTGCTTGGCACAGCGTGTGCGGAGCCCTTCGACGAGGATGAGCTCTTCGAGGAGATCAGGACCGCAGCGCCCTATGCGGCGCTCGACCGGGACACTTTCGCGCGCGTCGTCGATTTCGTCGCCACCGGGGGCTATGCGCTGAAGAGCTACGAGCGCTACGCGCGCATAAGGAAGACGAAGGAGGGCAAGTGGCGCATCGCGCACCCGCGCGTCGCGCAGCAATATCGGCTGAACGTCGGCACCATCGTCGAGGCTCCCTATCTGACCGTGCGCTATGCCCGCGCCGGTCGCGGCGTGGCCTCTCGCGGGGGACCTGTCCTCGGCAAGATCGAGGAAGGTTTCATGGAGACCATTGCGCCAGGCGACACCTTCCTCTTCGCCGGCAAGGTCCTGCGCCTGGAGGGGATTCGCGAGACCGAAGCCTTCGTGTCCAATGCTGCCGGCAACGACCCGCGCATCCCCATCTACAATGGCGGCAAGTTTCCCCTCTCGACCTACCTGGCGGAACAGGTCCGCGGCATGCTGGCCGACCCGGCGCGCTGGCAGTCCCTGCCGGAGCAGGTCGCCGACTGGCTTCGCATCCAGCGCGACAAATCCTTGCTGCCGCCGCGCGACACCCTGCTGGTGGAGACTTTTCCGCGCGGCGACCGGTCTTACATGGTCGCCTATCCCTTCGAGGGCCGGCTCGCCCACCAGACGCTCGGCATGCTGCTCACCCGTCGCCTTGACCGCCTCGGGGCCGATCCGCTGGGCTTCGTGGCAACCGACTATTCGATTGCGGTCTGGTCGATACGCGACATGTCGGCGATGTTCAGGGAGGGGCGGCCGACGCTGGCGGAGCTTTTCGACGAGGACATGCTGGGCGACGATCTCGACGCCTGGCTTGCCGAGAGCTGGCTGCTCAAACGCACCTTCCGCAACTGTGCGGTGATTTCAGGTCTGATAGAGAAGCGTTATCCCGGGCAGGAGAAGACCGGACGCCAGATGACGGTGTCCGCCGACCTCATCTACGACGTGCTGCGCACGCACGAACCCGACCACATCCTGCTGCAGGCCACCCGGGCCGATGCGGCCGCAGGGTTGCTCGATGTCAGGAGACTTGGCGAGATGCTGTCGCGCATCCGCGGCCGAATCATCCACAAGGACCTCGATCAGATTTCGCCGCTTGCCGTTCCCATCATGCTGGAGATCGGCAAGGAGCGGGTGCATGGTGATGCGGGCGAGTCGCTTCTGACGGAAGCAGCGGACCTCGTGGAAGAGGCAATGGGCAGAAGTTGAGCCTTCTCGGCATGGCATTGGAAGCGGGCAAGCGGCGGCAGGAGTTCCTGCTCGCCGGAGAGCGCGTCGTCTGCGACGAGCGCGGCATCCTGTTCTTCCCCGACATCTCGCTGCTCGCCGTGTCCGACCTCCATCTGGAAAAGGGCTCCTCCTACGCACGGCGCGGTGCGCTGCTGCCGCCTTACGATACGGCGGCGACGCTGCAGCGGCTGGAAGCGATCGTCAAGGAGTACGACCCGCGCGTGGTGGTCAGCCTCGGCGACAGTTTTCATGACCCCGGCGGCGCTGCGCGCATGCCGGAGATCTTTCGCCGGCAGGTCGATGCGCTGGCTGCGGGCCGCGACTGGTTCTGGATCGCCGGCAACCACGACCCAGATGCGCCGGCCGGCGTGCCTGGCGAGAGCGTCCGCGAACTGCAGGTGGGCGCGCTCAGCTTCCGGCACGAGCCCTCGGCCGGCGTGATCGACGGCGAGGTCGCCGGTCATCTGCATCCGTGCGCGCGCATCGTGCAGCGCGGCAGGTCGGTCCGCCGGCGCTGCTTCGCCAGCGACGGACACCGCATCGTCATGCCGGCCTTCGGCAGCTACACCGGCTCGCTCAACGTGCTGGATCGGGCCTATGCGGCGCTGTTCCGCTGGGAGCGCTTCTTCGCCTACATGCTCGGCCGCGATCGCGTCTTCGCCATCTCGCGCCCGATGCTCAGGCCGGAGTGAGTGGGGCAGGGGAGGGTCTGCCTCTCGACAACGAGCTGTCGCTTATCTGACGCTCGAGGACGTCAGCCCTCAGTCCTTCCGGAACACGATGCGTCCCAGCCAGCCGGTCAGCATCGCAAGCACGACGGCGAACACGCCGTAGAGGAAGCTGTGCTGGTGGGCGACGTCGTAGACGCGCTGCTCGAAGCCTGACTTGAGAATCGCCAGCTGCGCCGAAGTTTCGCGCACGAAGACGCCGCTCTTGAACAGGAACGCCCGTGCCCGATGCGTGCCGACCGGCACGTTGGGGGAAAGCGGCAGGGTTGCGCGGAAGAGGGTCTGCGACAGGAACTGTACGCCGCCGACGCGCTCGCTGTAGAGCCCGGTGGTCTGCTTCAACTGCCGCAGCGCGGCGGTGAACTGCTCGATCGTGGCGGCGCTGCGGTGACCTTCGCCGGAAGGCTGCAGGTAGATGTTGGCCGCTCCCAGCGCCAGCTGCCTGTAGCTGTTCGGGTCGGTGACGTCTTGGAAGGGGCGTGTCGTCGCCACCGAATAGGACATAGGCACGTTGAGGAATGTGTAGGAATCGAGGTTGATCCACACGCCGCCGACGCGTTCCTTCTTGCGCACGACGACCGGTCGCGCCGGACCTTCGAGCACAACGATCACGTCGTAGCGGCCCTGCCGGCTCACCAGGGGGTCGGCATTGTCGATCGCGCCGAAGATGGTGAGGTCGGTGCCCGAGAAGCCGGCGGTGATCATCACGTGGTCGGTCGACAGCCCGATCTCGATCGTCTCGGGATTGGGCGCCTGTGCGACTGCGTTGAATGCTCCGCTCAGGAGAGCGCAGGCCGCAAGAAGCGCCGGGATGTATCGCCGAACCATGTCACGCGCCTTCCAGCGAAGTGAGCGAGAAGATGTTGCTCGGCTTCACGAAGAGGTCGAATGCGAGGCGCAGGGAGACTGCCAGCACCAGCAGCGCCAGCAGCGCGCGAAGCTGCTCGCCCCGCAGCTTCTGCCCGGCCTTGGCGCCGTACTGCGCGCCGGCGACGCCGCCGACCATCAGGCAGAAGGCCAGCACGATGTCGACGGTCTGGTTCGCGGTGGCGTGAATGATGGTGGTGAAGGCGGTGACGAAGATGATCTGGAAGAGCGAGGTCCCGACGACGACGTTGGTCGGCACCTTGAGGAGGTAGATCAGCGCGGGAACCATGAGGAAGCCGCCGCCGACGCCCATGATGGCTGCCAGGAATCCGATGCCCGCCCCCAGCGCCAGCACCGGAATGATGCTGACGAACAGCTTCGACGTGCGGAACCGCATCTTGAGGGGGAGGCGATGGATCCAGTTGTGCTGTCCGGATTTCTTGAGGGCCGGCGCGGCGCCGGCGCGCGCCTTCTGCATGGAGCGCACGCTCTCGACCAGCATGAGGCCGCCGACGGCACTCAGGAAGACGACGTAGAAAAGCGAGATGAAGAGGTCCAACTGGCCGACGCTGCGCAACAGCGCGAACACATAGGCGCCGATCGCCGATCCCACGAAGCCGCCCAGCAGCAGCACGGTGCCGAGCTTGAAGTCGAGCGTCTTGCGCTTGATGTGGGACAGCGCACCTGAGAACGAGGAGGCGATGACCTGGTTGGCGCCTGTGGCGACGGCAATGGCCGGGGGGATATTGTAGAAGATCAGGAGCGGGGTGATCAGGAAGCCGCCGCCAACGCCAAACATGCCAGACAGGAAGCCGACCGCCGCACCCATCGCGAGTAAGACGAAGACGTTGACCGCCATTTCTGCGATCGGCAGATAGATGCCCACCCGAATAACCCGATTATTGCGAAGGCCGGCAGGACCCTCCGCCCGTGCCGCCACCTCTCGAAGCGCTATCCGGTACTTGCGCCCACATTGCGGCGGGTGTCAAACAATCGGCCGGAAATATCGCCCGAATTCCCAACAATTACGGGCACATGAGACGTTTGTGCCGCACTTGGCCGATTTGCCGATTCACTTGCGGGCGATGAGCTCCTCGACCAGCTGCTCGGTCACCTGACCATCTGCCGGCAGGCCGATGTCCTTCTGGAAGGCGATGATCGCGTCTTTCGTCTTCTGGCCGATCACGCCGTCCGCGCCGCCCGCGTCATAGCCGTTCTTGTTCAGGATGAGCTGGATCGTCTTGACGGCCTTTTTCATGTCGATGCTGGCCGTGCGTTCCTGGCTTTCCGTCCACTCGTCGGGGATGTCGACGACGTTCGAAGCGGGATCCACCTGCTTGGCCTTCCAGAGTTCGGTTGCCGCGCGCGCCTTTTCCAGCTGTTCGGGACGCAGCGAATTGGCGATCTCGTCGCGCTTGGCGGTGGCGTCGCGGTCGCCGCTCTTGGCCACCAGCGCGAACCACTTGTAGCTCTCCTCGAGGTTCTGCGGCATGCCGACGCCCTTGGCGTTCAGGATCCCCAGGTTGAACTGGCTGTCCTTCACGCCGAGCTCGCCTGCCTTGACGAACCAGCGC
This sequence comes from Mesorhizobium shangrilense, assembly GCF_028826155.1. Taxonomy (NCBI): domain Bacteria; kingdom Pseudomonadati; phylum Pseudomonadota; class Alphaproteobacteria; order Hyphomicrobiales; family Phyllobacteriaceae; genus Arvimicrobium; species Arvimicrobium flavum. Next base: position 4,443,686 of record NZ_JAQGPN010000001.1, on the reverse strand, counting down.
GCCGCGGATTCGTTGTCGGTCGTTCCGTCCGCGCCCATGGCGTAGAGCACGGCGAGATTGTGCATGGCGCTGGCGTTCCCCTGCTCGGCGGCCATCTGATACCAGGTCTTGGCCTTGGCCAGGTCGCGTTCGACGCCCACGCCCTTCTCGTACATGTTGCCGATGCGGTATTGCGCCGGCGCCAGACCGAGTTCTGCGGCGCGCTCGTACCATTCGGCCGCCTTCTCGTTGTCCGTCTTGACGCCGCGGCCTTCGGAATGACGGGCGCCCACCTCGAACATGGCTTTCGGATCACCGGCGTCTGCCGCCTCGCGCAATGCGATGGGGCCGACATCGGCGGGCGCGGCCGGCATCTGAGCGGTCTGTGCTTCGGCCTGTAGCGGCTGCGCTCCGGCTGCCAGCGAAACCGATGCGGTCGCCGGCCCCGACGGGGAGGATGCGGCGCTCTCGGGTTCGGCAGCGACGGGAACATCTGCTTCGCCGGTGAGCACGGGGGAGGCGGAAGCGCTCAAAGCTTCGTCTGAAAACTCGGTAGCGGCAATTCCGCCCTCGGGGCGCGGCGCGGATTCCGCAAGCGCCTCCGGCTCGGCGTCGGCCGTCGTGGCCTCTGGCGCTTCGGCAGTCCGGCCGGGTTCCGCGACGACGGGCGTCTCATCGACGGCGACCGGAGCCGCAGCAAGATTCGTCTCTGCCGGGTTCGTCTTGGCCAGGCTGGGCTGATCCGACATGAAGGCCTTGCCGAGCTGCAGGCCCGCAAGTGCGATCATAACGGCCGCAGCGCCCATGAGTATCGGCTTGCGGCGCGCCTTCAGCAGGTCGCCGAGCTTGAAGCCGCGTCCGGGGCCGGCCATGTCGGAATGCCGCTTGAGCACCTCGGCTTCGGCGGCCGCCGCCTGCGCCGCGCGCCGCGCTGCCGCGATGAAATCCGACTTCGCGGCGTCCGTCTCTTCGGCCTTCGCCGGTTGGGCGCGCTCTTCGCGAACCCGCTTCATGATGCGCGAGAGGTCGGGCGCGCCCGAGCCTGGCTGCAAGGGGCGGTTCGCCGCTTTGGGATCCAGCGGTTCATCGAGATCGAGCTTTGGCGCGATCGGTTCCGTCTTCGGTGCGTCGGGAGTCGGCGCCTGGTCTTCCGCGGTCTTCCTGCCGGAAAGCGCGCGTCCAAGTCCGCTGAACATGGACCGCCGCTTCGCCGCCGCGGGGAGGGCTGCGCCGCCGTCTGCGGATGCGATCACGGGATCGGCGGAAGCTTCCTCGAAGCTCGCATCGGCAAGGGCGCTTTCCATGGGCGCGGTCGCCACAGCCTCGACCATGGGCGGATCGATCGGCTCGATGGAAGGCGCCTGAGGAATGGTGACCTTGGCGGGCGGCATCGCTGCCCCCGTCTCGATAGAGCTGAGCCGGTCGACGATCTTGAGCAGGGTGTCGTGTATCGCCTCGAACGTCTTCGAGTTGCGGTCGTCCGACCGCCGGGTGATCGACTCGAGCGTCTTGAGATCCTGGGTCAGTCCCGCGACCGCGTCGGCGTCGGTCTTGGAGCCGCCGAACGAGCGCACGACGTCTTCCGCCGCGCGGCGCGCCGCGTCGACGACGGTGTCGCGGTTTCCACGGATCGCCTTCTCCATCTCCTCCAGGCGCGGCGAGATGCTTTCGATTGCCGATCCGGCCGGATCGGGCTGGGAAAGGAATGCCGAAAGGCCCGCGATCTGGGTCTCCAGGTTGCGGATCGCGTCGGCGTCCAAGGACGGCGTCGAGGGTTGCGTCTCGAGCCGACGTGTAAAATCGTCCAGGCGCGCGTCGATCGCGTCGATGAGGCCCGAGTTGTCCACCGCGGCGGGCTCCGGCCGATGGTCGAGCCGGGACACGACGTCGTGAAGGCGCGCCTCCAGGTCGCGGAACATAGCCTGGTTGGCGTCGAATGCATTGTCCTGGCGCTGCACGAGCGCCGTTGCGAACTGGTCGAAGCGCTGCTCGATGCCGCGCATGATCTGGTCGGCGTCGGGCAGCATGGAGCCCGCGTCGATCCTGTCGACGATGATCGCGATCTGGCTGGCCAGGCGCTCGACGGACCGCGCCGGCACATCCGCCTGCTGCGCGACTTCCTCGATGCGCTGGGAAAGAGTGTTCAGTCGGTCCAGTATCTCGACCGAGGGGCTGCGACTGGACAATTCGTCCAACTGCCGCGCGAGCGCCGAGATACGGGTCTCGATGCGCTCGATCGGTTCGAAATCGAAGGGCAGCGGCTGTGCGGCCACGGCCGACGCCACGATGGCCCGAGAAATCTCGTCCAGCCGCTGTTCGATGGCGGCGAAGAGTTGCGGCGAGCGGTCGTCCCGCTGCTGCGAGAAATGCTCGACCGATCCGGCGAGCGTGCGCACCTTGTCTTCGAGCGACCTGAGCGATAGCGACTCGGGCAGGTTGTTGACGGCGTCCGTGATGTGCTGCAGCCGCTCGTTCAGCGCGCTCAGGTCAGGATCGGGCGTCGTGCGGACATCGATGCGGTGCTCGAGGTCGTCCCAGCGCTGGTCGAGGCGATCCCAGCGCCTGTCCATGGCGCGCAGCGTTTCGTCGCGCGCCAGTGAATCGATCTCGGCCTTCACCTGCTCGATGTCGAGCCTGAGAAGGTTGATGCCGCGGTCGTCGCTTCGGTTCGAGAGATGCTGGATGGTCTCGGTCAGCCGCTCCAGTTCCTCGGTCAGCTTGCCGCTGGTCTTGCCGCCGGACGACGCATAGGCGCGTGCAATGTCGGCGCGCAGGGTGTCGAATTCGCGCTGCAGCCCGGACGACATCTGTTGGCGCAGTTCCTCGCGCAGCCCTCGGACTTCCGCCGAGAGTCTTCCTGTCGTGGCAAGATAGGCATCGTCGCGCGACGCCGAGGCCTCCCGCCGCTCCTGTGATGGCTGGCGCGCGGCGTCGTCGAGGCTTCTGTAGCCGATATGGTCGGCCAGGCGCCGTCGCTCCGGCTCAGGCGCGCGCGCCCCGCGGGTGAATTCGTCGCGCCGCTCGAGCCTTTCGCCCAGCTGTTCGATGGAACGGTTCAGCTCGTCGAGCGTGGTGTGGGCGCGACGCTGCCGACCGACATTGAGAGAATCCAGATAGGGCCGCCTGCCGTCCATGGAAATGTCCGTTCGTCTGTTCGCTGGTAGACCGTCCCAGCTTCGCTATCCCCTGTCGGGACCGGACACGGCCGCACGCGGCGGCGGAAGGCATCCTTCCGAGGCAATTCAAAACCCCCCGTCCGAAGCCGTGAAGAACGCAAAACAGGATAAACACGGGAGACCGACGCGCACACATTTCGCCGACTGTGGTAAACAAGGCGTTAACCAATCTTACCCGGCTGCATCTAAAGCGGCCACACAACGCCGAATTGTCGCAGTTCTCGCACTTGCGAACAAAGGCGCTGGGCAGTACATTTACGTAAACGTAATCGATCAATCGTCCCGCGCGGGCCGCACGTCACGGATGTGTGGCCCGCGGGCGATTGTTCGTATGTCAGGCCGCAGGTCCTTCCTGCACGAGCGGAAAACCCAAACTATGACCATACATGCTATCGCTGGCGGCGAATCGTTCGGCAATTTTGGCGACGCGTCCGAGGCGCCCGAAGCCCTGAGCCGGATCGGCGACCTCGCCAAGGAATTCGACGTCTCGCTGAGGACACTTCGGTTCTACGAGGACAAGGGTCTGCTGAGCCCCCGGCGCGAGGGCGCAACGCGCCTCTACTCGCGCCGCGACCGCGCCCGCCTCAAGCTTATCCTGCTCGGCCGCCGCGTCGGCTTCTCGCTGCGCGACGTCAAGCAGATGATCGACCTCTACGATCCGACGGGGAGCAACATCCGCCAGCTGCGCGTCGCACACGACAAGTCGGAAAAACAGTTGGCGCGTCTTCAGAAGCAGCGCCAGGAAATCGACTCTGCGATCGGCGAGCTTTCCGAAGCTCTGGCCCGCGTGCGCGACGAGCTGGCTGCGTCCTCGGCGGCGCGCCTCGCCGGCTGAGCCGGAATCGGAACACGCCTGGCCGGGCCGTCAGGTCATGACGGCCCGCCACGAAACACCGCCACCGCGGCAGCCACCAGGGCTTCATTGCCGGACGCTGGCGTCCCATCCGCAAGGTCCTTGCCGTCCTCCAGTCCCACCCGTGTCGACCATCGTCGCTGGCGCGCCAATTCGACGAAGGGCCACACGGTGGCGTCGCTGCCGTGCAGCAGGATCGGGCGGCGCAGGGCGGCCCGGTCCAGCACCGCGGCGATGCCGTCCGCGACCTCGCGCGCCAGGACCAGGTCCTGTTCATCGACCTCGATCAGGATGCGCAGCACTTGCGCGTGGTCGGGAAGCCTGACCAGGCGCTCGGCATCGTCCACCGAGGCCAACCCCGCCTCGACCCCGATCCCGCGTCGCCGCAGCAGATCCATGATTGCCGGCGCGTCGGCTTCCGACAGGTTCACGGAGGCGTAGTCGGGAAGCTCCTTCCATCCTCCAATCGCATCGCGGGTCCGCTTCTCGTCGTTCTCGATCCAGGCTCCGGTCGACACGCCGACAAGCGTTCCGGGGCAGGCGGAGCGAATGGCAAGCATGGTCGGGTTCACCGCCTCCAGGCTTTCAGTCCCGTCCGCCGCACGCGCGTGGACGTGCAATTCGGCTGCGCCGGCGGCGACACAGGAGGCCCCGTCGCGTGCCAGAGCATCGGCGGTCAGCGGCAGACGGGGATGAAAGTCGCTGGCGCGCGCCCCGTTGAGACAGGCTTGTACGATCATCTCGTTTCAGGTCCTCTTGTGACCACGCCATCCGCCTCCTGGAGCGATCGTGCCCCGTCCTTTGGTCGGTCGAAATCGGCTCGCCGATGCCCGAACCCGTCGGGCGATACCCGTTGGGCGTCTCCGCCGGACAGTGGCACGCAGCGCGGGGTGAAGCGCTTGAGACAGCAGTGCCATCACGGTTCCGGCGGCTCGGGAAGGGTCAGAGCCGTCTTCCAGGCCGCGTGGGCCCTCTCCGTTTGACCTGCGCCCGAGTAGGCAAAATCGAGAAATTCGTACCACCATTTGGCGTAGACAGGATCGTTGACGACCTGCGCCTCGCCCAGCGCAACGGCTTCCGGCCATTTTCGCGCTGAACTGTAAGCGTCTTTGAGATTCCGGAAGTACGATCGATCGTACATGTTCGGATCATGCGTCGCGGCGAACGTGGCCCATTCGATTGCCTCGTCCGTCTTCCCCGCTTCAAGCATGACCCAGCTCAAGGCGTTGTGCGAGACAGCATCGTATGGCGCCATGGCGATCGCCGCTCGCGCCTCGGAGACGGCAGCGGCATGCTCGTTGCGATAGCCGTGCAGCCACGCGCTAAGCCAATGTCGATACCAGTCATCGAGGCGCGTCCGCCTTGGCAGCTTCTCGGCATCCGCCCACAGCTTCGCGGCGGGTTCTACGGAAGCATGCTGATTGAGATGGTAGATCACGACCTTGTAGTGGAGCAGGGGGGATCGGGGAAACCGAGCCAACCCCTCCTGCCAAATCTTGCCGGCAGCTTCGCCTCGTCCACGCAGCATTTCGACGTGTCCGAGAGCATAATAGTCATACTCAGTGCGCTCCGTTTCGGCCCTTGACTGTGCAATGCGGTCGTATTCCTGGCGAATGACGCCCGTCATTCCACCGAGTTCATCGCGCAGCCTGCTGGCAACCCTGCTCTGGAGCAGAACAGGATCAGTCAGCTGTTCCTCGATCTGTGCGATCTTCAGGTGCCGGTCCGTGTCGGCGCGAACGAGTTGCATGGTCACGGCAGCTTTCCCGCCGGTCCGCCTGACGCTTCCCCACTGACGAACAGGGCTCCCGTCTGCTTGACGATTTCAGGTACGGGCTTGCCTGCGTAGGCAAAGGACGACGTGCTGGATACGACCTCGAAATCTGGAAAGGTCGCCAGATCGGACATGAATGCCTCCGCTATGCCCTTGCCCAGGCCGCCGGGGGAGTCGTCGCCGGTAAGATCCTCGAACGGCAGCACGACGATCACGGGAATGCCCTGGTCGCCCGACACGGACCCGGCGGGGGGCACAACCGACGCAGGCGCGCTTGGCGCGACCGCTTGTGTAAAGGGCAGCAGCGCTGACATCTGCGCGCGTTCGCTACCCGTGATCGGTGCCACGGGCAGCGTCGACTCATGGCTCGTCTGGAGTAGAAAGTAGCCGAGGCCTGATGCAAGAAGCACCATCAGCGCGGCCAGGACGGGCCACTTTGCGCGAGCCAATCGGGCGATCGATTTCTCCGCAGGCCGATGTTCCAGGGCGACACTGAAGACCTTGACCGGTTCTGCGATGTTCTTGAGGTGCACCACGCCACGCGGCTCGAACCGCAGCGCCACCTTGTGGCGGACATGTCCGAGGACCGCACTGGAGAGGCAGATGCCGCCGCTTTCGGCGACCTGCTCGAGCCGCGCGGCGACGTTGACGGCGTCGCCATGGCGATCTTCGCCGTCGATGATGACATCGCCGACATGGAGCCCGATGCGCACGTCTATCCGTCGATCCGCGGACAGGCCGTTGTTGCGCTCCGACATCTCGCGCTCCAGCAGAACCGCGCACTCGACGGCGTCGACGACGCTGCCGAATTCGGCCAGCAGGCCGTCACCGGTGAGTTTGAAGATGCGGCCGTGATGAGCTGCAATCTCGGGCTCGAACAGATTGACGCGATGAGAGCGCAGGCGTTCGAACGTGTCGACCTCGTCACGTTCCATGAGGCGGTTGTAGCCGACCACGTCGGCAGCGAGAATCGCGGAAAGCCTACGTTCCATCCCCCTGCCTCTTTCAGCAGGCCAAGGATTCTGGCAGCGCCCCCATAATAATCGCGATCAAAGAAAGAGCAAAATCCAAACTCCTGGCTTACCGGCGTCGGTTCTGTCGAATGGCCGTACCGGAGAGAAAGGCTACGAACTTCCTGCACCCGACGTGTGAGATCCAATCGGCGCAGCAACGGGTCTGCTGGGCGATCCGGGCTCACCTCTCGGGGGCGGTTTGCACGGCGGTGATGGCGGTATCGTTGAACTGGGCGCCCGGTCCGTATTCGATGCAGGCGTATAGGCAGGGGCCTGATGTAGAAACTGCGACCCGAACATGGCTCATACCCATGCAATCGCAGTCGAAATTCACACGCGCCGAATTGACGTTTACGCAAACGTCAATTATGAGCGGTGAGCACCGCCTGATGCGGCTGTCCGCCGCAACATGCACGTCACATGCTGGAGGAAGCGTATGCCGATCTACCGGGCGCCGGTTGCAGACACCCTTTTCGTCCTCAACGATGTGCTCGGCTACGAGCGCTATGCCAACCTGCCTGGTTTCGCTGATGCAAGCGGCGACGTGCTGGAAGCCATCCTGGCCGAGGGTGCCCGGCTGGCGGAGGAAGTGATCCAGCCGACCAACCGCATTGGCGACACGCAAGGCTGCAAGCGCAACGACGACGGATCGGTGACGACCCCGGAGGCCTTCAAGGACGCCTGGGCCCAGTATCGCGAGGGCGGCTGGCTCGGCCTTGCGGTCCCTGCCGAGTTCGGCGGGCAGGGGCTTCCCTATGCAGTCCACACCGCGGTCGGCGAATACTTCGTTTCGGCCAACATGGCCTTCATGATGTATCCGGGCCTGACGCAGGGCGCGATTGCTGCGATCGTTGCTCACGGCAACGACGAGCAGAAGGCCGCCTACCTGCCGAAGATGGCCGACGGCGCCTGGACCGGCACCATGAACCTGACCGAGCCGCATTGCGGAACGGATCTTGGCCTGTTGCGCACCAAGGCCGTGCCGAACGCCGACGGCTCCTACAAGATCTCAGGCCAGAAGATCTTCATCTCCGCCGGCGAGCACGACCTCTCCGAAAACATCGTCCATCTGGTGCTGGCCCGCATCGAAGGGGCGCCGGAGGGCGTCAAGGGCATCTCGCTGTTCATCGTGCCGAAATTCGTGCTGGATGCCGAGGGCAATCCCGGCGCGCGCAATGCCGTCTCCTGCGGCTCGATCGAAGAGAAGATGGGCATCCACGGCAACTCGACCTGCGTCATGAACTACGATGAGGCGACCGGCTGGCTGCTGGGCCAGGAGAATGGCGGCCTCAAGGCCATGTTCGTGATGATGAACGAGGCCCGCCTCGGCGTCGGCCTGCAGGGCCTGGCGATCGGCGAGGCCGCCTACCAGAACGCGGCAGCCTACGCCCGCGAGCGCATCCAGGGCCGTTCGCTGTCGGGGCCGAAGGCGCCGGACAGACAAGCCGATCCGATCATTGTCCACCCGGACATCCGTCGCAAGCTGATGACGATGAGGTCGTTCAACGAAGCCGGTCGCGCGCTTGCGCTGTGGACCGCGCTCCGCTCCGACGTCGCCCACCGTTCCGGTGATGAGAAGGATCGGCAGCTCGCCGACGACCTGCTCGGCCTGATGACGCCGATCGTCAAGGGCGTGCTCACCGACAAGGGTTTTGAGCACGCGGTCATGGCGCAGCAGGTGTTCGGCGGCCACGGCTACATTGAAGAGCACGGCATGAGCCAGTTCGTGCGCGACGCGCGCATCGCCATGATCTATGAGGGCGCCAATGGCGTCCAGGCTCTCGATCTGGTCGGCCGCAAGCTGGCGCAGAACGGCGGCCGCGCCGTCCAGGCGTTCTTCAAGGAGGTCGGCGAGTTCTGCGAGACGAACCGCTCCGACGAGAAGATGGCGCCCTACACCAAGGCGCTGAAGAAGGGGCTCAACGACCTCCAGGCAGCGACGATGTGGTTGATGCAGAACGCTATGCAAAGACCCGACAACGCTGGCGCGGCATCCACCGACTATCTGCACCTCTTCGGGCTCGTCGCGCTGGGCTACATGTGGGGCCAGATGGTCAAGGCTGCGCAGCAGAAGCTCACCGGCGGCGCCGGCGATGCCGCCCCGTTCTGCGAGCACAAGCTGGTGACCGGCCGCTATTTCATGGAGCGCGTGATGCCCGAGACCGCCGCCCACCTTGCCCGCATCTCGACGGGCGCCGATACCATGATGGCGCTGCCGGCCGAGGCGTTCTAAGTTGCCAGGGTTGGAGGAGCCCGCATGACCAATCCCGCAGAAGTTCTGGGCCTGCCCAAGCCCGCCTGGGCCGGCGAAGACGTGTCCATGCTCTACGACATGGCCACGAAATTCCTCGAGGCCGAGATCGCGCCCCGCTACGAGGAATTCGAGAAGAACGAGATGGTCGACCGCGAAAGCTGGCTGAAGGCCGGCGCGGCGGGGTTGCTTTGCGCCTCCATGCCGGAGCAGTACGGCGGCTCGGGCGGCAGCTTCGCGCATGAGAGCGCCATCATCGAGGCGCTCGGCCATGTCGGCACCGACGGCTTCGGCATCGCGCTTCACAGCGCTATCGTGGCCCCTTACATCCTCCACTACGGCTCGGAGGAGCAGAAACGGAAGTGGCTGCCGAAGCTGGCGACGGGCGAGCTGATCGGCGCCATCGCCATGACCGAGCCCGGCGCGGGCTCCGACCTGCAGGGCGTTAAGACACGTGCCGACAAGGACGGCAACCAGTACCGGATCAACGGTTCGAAAACCTTCATCACCAACGGCCAGCTTGCAAACCTCATCATCGTCGTCACCAAGACGGACCCGTCGGAAGGCGCCAAGGGCACCTCTCTGATCGTGGTCGAGACGGACGAGGTCGATGGCTTTCAGCGCGGCCGCAACCTCGACAAGATCGGCCTCAAGGCGAACGACACGTCGGAACTGTTCTTCAACGACGTCCGCGTGCCGACCGCCAACCTCCTCGGTTCGCAGGAAGGGCAGGGCTTCGTCCAGCTCATGCAGCAGCTGCCGCAGGAACGGCTTCTGATCGGCACCCAGTCGATCGGCATGATCGAGCGGGCGCTCGCCGTCACCATCGACTACGTCAAGGAACGCAAGGCGTTCGGCCGGCCCTTGATCGACTTCCAGAACACCCAGTTCAAGCTGGCCGAACTCAAGACCGAGGCGACGATTGGGCGCGTTTTCTACAATGACTGCGTGCAGCGTCACATCGACGGCGGCCTCGATCCCGCCACCGCCTCGATGGCCAAATACTGGCTGTCCGATTTGCAGGGCAAGGTGGTCGACGAATGCCTGCAGCTCTTCGGTGGCTACGGCTACATGAACGAATACCCGATTGCCCGCATGTACCGCGACGCCCGCGTCCAGCGCATCTACGGCGGCACCAACGAGATCATGAAGTTGCTGATCGCGCGCGGCCTCTAGGCGGCGACCGAGCTATCAAGGAGACCACGATGCCCGACGTATTTGTTTACGATGCCGTCCGCACCCCGCGCGGACGCGGCAAGAAGGACGGTTCCCTCCACGAGGTGCCGGCCGTTCGTCTCGGCGCCAAGGTCCTGGAAGCGGTCCGCGACCGCAACGGCCTCGATACCTCCACGGTCGATGACATCATTTTCGGCTGTGTCGATCCGGTCGGCGAGGCGGGCTCGGTCATCCCGCGCTCGGCGGCGTTCGAGGCGGGCTACGCGATGAGCGCGCCGGGCATGCAGATCTCGCGCTTCTGCGCCTCGGGCCTCGACGCCATCAACCTCGGCGCTGCGAAGATCGCCCAGGGGTCCGACGAAATCGTGATCGCCGGCGGCGTCGAGTCGATGTCGCGCGTCGGCATGGGCATGTCGGGCGGCGCCTGGTTCATGGACCCCTCGGTCGGCCTGCCGGGCTATTTCATGCCGCAGGGGGTCTCGGCCGACCTCATCGCGACGAAGTACGGTTTTTCGCGCGACGACGTGGACGCCTATGCCGTCGAGAGCCAGAAACGCGCCGCCAAGGCGTGGGAGAAGGGCTATTTCAAGAAGTCCGTTATTCCGGTGAAGGACCAGAACGGCCTCACCATCCTCGACCATGACGAGCACATGCGCCCGACCACCGACATGCAGGCGCTGGCTTCGCTCAACCCTTCCTTCGTCATGCCGGGCGAGATGGCCGGCTTCGCCGCCGTCGGCATCCAGCGGCATCCGGAGGTCGAGGAGATCAACTACGTCCATCATGCCGGCAATTCCTCCGGCATCGTTGACGGCGCGGCTGCGGTCCTCCTCGGCTCGAAGAAGGCCGGCAAGACGATCGACGCCAAGCCGCGCGCCCGCATCCGCACCTTCGCCAACATCGGTTCGGAGCCGGCGCTGATGCTGACGGGCCCGGTCGACGTCACCGAGAAGCTGCTCAAGCGCGCCAAGATGAAGATGTCGGACATCGACCTGTTCGAGCTGAACGAGGCCTTTGCCGCCGTGGTGCTGCGCTACATGCAGGCCTTCGATATTCCGCACGACAAGATCAACGTGAACGGCGGCGCCATCGCCATGGGCCACCCGCTCGGCGCCACCGGCGCCATGATCTTCGGCACGGTGCTGGACGAACTGGAACGGCGCGACCTCAACACAGCATTGGTGACGCTCTGCATCGGTGCAGGAATGGGCACGGCTACCATCATCGAACGGGTTTGACGCGAATATCCCTCCCCCTTGAGGGGAGGGTGGCCGCGCAGCGGCCGGGTGGGGTCGCCTGAACGTCGAACGCGGCGCCACCTTCAAGTCGAGACAATTGAAACGATCCCACCCGACCCGCTTCGCGGGTCACCCTCCCCTCAAGGGGGAGGGAGCGCCGCCGAGGAGCTCCAATGACCTACACCAACTTCACCCTGGCCACCGACACCGACGGGATTGCCCTGATTACCTGGGACATGCCCGACCGCTCGATGAACGTCTTCACCGAGGAGGTGATGGAGGAGCTCGACCGGATCGCCGACGCCGTCGTCGTCGACGCGGCCATCAAGGGCGCGGTCATTACCTCCGGCAAGGACACGTTTTCCGGCGGCGCAGACCTCACCATGCTGAAGCGCATGCTCACGCTCTTCCAGGAGAAGAAGGCGAAGGACCCCGAGGCGGCGACGAAGCTTCTGTTCGACAATGTCGGGCTCATGACCGGCCTGTTCCGCAAGATCGAGACCTGCGGCAAGCCCTGGGTGTCGGCCATCAACGGCACCTGCATGGGCGGCGCCTTCGAGATGTCGCTCGCCTGCCATGGCCGTGTCGCGGCCGACGGCGAGAAGGTGACGATGGCACTGCCTGAAGTGAAGGTCGGCATCTTCCCGGGGGCAGGCGGCACCCAGCGCGTCATGCGCCTCGCCGACCCGCAGGCCGGGCTGGAGATGCTGACGACCGGAAAGTCGCTGTCGCCGCAGAAGGCGAAGCAGATGAACCTGATCCACCAGGTTGTCGCCCCCGATCAGTTGATCGAGACGGCCAAGGGCATGATCAAGGCCGGCCTCAAGCCTGTCGCACCATGGGACGAGAAGGGCTTCAAGCTGCCGGGTGGTCCGGTCTATTCCGCCGCCGGCGCCAATCTGTGGCCGCCGGCGATCGCCATCCTGCGCCGCGAGACCTTCGGCAATTATCCGGCTGCAAGCGCCATCCTGAAATGCGCCTATGAGGGCCTGCTGGTGCCGATCGACACCGGGCTCCGCATCGAGCAGCGCTATTTCACTGAAATCCTGCAGACCAAGGAGGCGGCGGCGATGATCCGCTCGCTCTTCGTCTCCCTGCAGGAACTGAACAAGGGCGCACGCCGCCCGGCCGAGGTCCCCGCCACCAAATTCACCAAGATCGGCGTGCTTGGGGCGGGCTTCATGGGCGCCGGCATAGCCTATGTCACCGCCAAGGCGGGCATCCCGGTCGTTCTGCTCGACCGCGACATGGAGTTGGCCGAGAAGGGCAAGGCGCATTCGGACACGCTCGTCTCCGATGCCATCAAGAAGGGCCGTGCCAAGCCGGAGGACAAGGAAAAGCTCCTGTCCCTGATCACGCCGACCGCCGACTATGCCGCGCTCGACGGCTGCGACCTCATCGTGGAGGCCGTCTTCGAGGATTCCGCAGTGAAGAAGGGGGCGACCGAACAGGCCGAGGCGGTGCTGAAGCCGGCGGCAGTCTTCGCCTCCAACACCTCGACCATTCCGATCACCTCGCTCGCCCAGAACTCGAAGCGGCCGAAGAATTTCGTCGGCATCCACTTCTTCTCGCCGGTCGACAAGATGATGCTGGTCGAGATCATCATGGGCAAGAAGACCGGCGACAAGGCGCTGGCGACCGCGATCGACTATGTCCGCGCGATCAAGAAGACGCCGATCGTCGTCAACGACACGCGCGGCTTCTACGTCAACCGCTGCGTGCTGCGCTACATGTCGGAAGCCTTCCAGATGCTGATCGAGGGCGTGCCCCCCGCGATGATCGAGAATGCCGCAAAAATGGCCGGCATGCCGGTCGGCCCGCTGGCCCTGACCGACGAGACGGCGATCGATCTCGCCCAGAAGATCATGAAGCAGACCATCCGCGACCTCGGCGAGAAGGCCGTGGACAAGGAGCAGTTCGCTCTGATCAACAATCTGGTCGACAAGCACGGCCGCTTCGGACGCAAGAACGCCAAGGGTTTTTATGACTACCCGCCGAAGCCGGCCAAGAAGAAGCTGTGGCCGGGCCTCAAGGACCTCTACAAGCAGCAGGACCCGGACGGCATCGACGTCGAGGAACTGAAGCAGCGCTTCCTGTACGTCATCGCGATCGAAGCTGCCCGCGTCATGGAAGAGGGCATCGTGACGGATCCGCGCGAGGCAGACGTTGGCTCGATCCTCGCCTTCGGCTTTGCGCCCTTCACCGGCGGCACGCTCTCCTACATCGACGGCATCGGGGCGAAGAACTTCGTCAAGCGCGCCAAGGAATTGCAGAAGAAGTACGGCCCGCAGTTCAAGGCGCCGAAGCTTCTCCAGCAGATGGCGGATGCGGGCGAAACCTTCTATGGGCGCTTCGATCCCTACAAGACGGGCGAGGCGAAGAAGGCGGCCTGAGCGCTCGCCTGCCATGGCCCTCGAGACAGGGGGCCATCCATTCAGGCTGGACACGCGCGCGGCGGGGGGCTAAGACCGACAGGCATTTTTTCCTGTCGAAAGGAGAGCAATGATGCTCTCGCACGAGCGCGTCTGGGCGGCGATCGACGCTCTTGCCGCGCGCTATTCGTTATCCCCGTCCGGTCTTGCCAGGCGTGCGGGCCTCGACTCGACTGCCTTCAACAAGTCAAAGCGGACGTCGGCCGATGGACGTCCGCGCTGGCCGTCAACCGAGTCCCTGTCGAAGGTCATCGAGGCGACCAACGCTACCCTGGACGAGTTCGTCGAACTGGTGCGCGGAGCCGCGCCCGAGGCCAAGGCGTTGCCGCGCCGGGTCGCAACCGTCCCGATGATCGGCTTCGCGCAGGCGGGGGGCGGCGGCTATTTCGAGGATGGCGGCTTTCAGCCGGGCGACGGGTTCGAACTGGTCGAACTGCCTGACAGCGCGGGCGAGGGGACCTTTGCGCTCGGCGTGCAAGGCGACTCCATGCTGCCGCTCTACCGCAAGGGGGACATCCTGATCGTGAAGCCGGACGCTGCGGTCCGACAGGGCGACCGCGTCGTGGTGAAGACGCAGTCCGGCGAGGTCATGGCCAAGATCCTGCAACGGCGCGGCCAGACTTCGGTCGACCTTGCCTCGCTCAATCCCGAGCATCCCGAGCGCCGCGTTCCGCTGTCCGACGTCGAGTGGATGGCGCGCATCGTCTGGGCGAGCCAGTAGCATGCGTCCGGTCGTCGCCGCGGTGGCGGTCGCCGGCGTGCTGGCGCTCTGCGGCCTGGTCGCGGTCGGCGGTCGCAGTATCGTTGACAGGAACGTGGGCGTTACGGTCGATGAGATCGGGCCTCTTCCGGAAGGAATGTTCGACGATACCGAAGAAGCGGTCCCCGAGAACGATGCTTCTGCCGGGGCGGCGTCGGATGGATCGGGCGAACTGGCAGGGCAGGCTTCGCCGCCGACGGCTTCCCCCACTGTGAACAACGAAGAGGCTCTCCAAGAGAGCGGCCTCGAGCGCCTCGCGCCGCGCGATCCCCTCAGCGAGCTGTCGCAGGCGCTGCCGCCTGGACGCGCCAAGGCGCCGCCGCCCGACCAGTGGAAGCCGACGCGGCTGTTCAACCCGGTCGCAGCCTCCGCGGGGGTCCTGGAGGCTCACGGCTACCGGGTCGCGCTGGCGGGCATCGAGCCGACACCCGTCGACGAAATGTGCACATTCGAAGGAGCCGCGTGGGCGTGCGGGGCGCAAGCGCGCACGGCCTTTCGCGCCTGGCTGAGAGCCAGGGCCGTGCGCTGCGTCGTGCCGCCGTCGCCCGACCTGCAGTTGATCACGGCCGAATGCGACGTCGGCAGGGACGATGTCTCGAGCTGGCTGGCGTCGAGCGGCTGGGCGAGGGCGACAGCGGGCGGACCATACGCCGAAATGGCGGCAACGGCCAAAGCCGACAGGAAGGGTCTGTTCGGACCGCCGCCGGAGCGCATCACCGTCACGATCGGGCCAACGTTGCCGCTGTCTTCAATCAACCCGGGACCCGACCAACCCATCCTGGACGAACGCGGGGACGTCACGGCCGCGCCGGCGACGGTTGTTGACGGACCGTTCCCGCCTCCGCCGCCTGCGCCTGAAAGCCCGCAATAGGGCATTGCCGGCGCACTGCGCCGCCGCCTCGCGGTCTTGCGGCCGCAAACCGCAGAGCGGTGCCGGTCAGGCGGATGTTGTGGTTAGACTACGAGTTCTCCGGCCAGGGCCTTTTCGATGAGCGCGCGGGTGTTCTCGACGCCGTAGAGCGCAGCGAACGAGCCGAAGCGCGGGCCGCGCTCCTGACCGATCAGCACCTGGTAGATCATCTGGAAGAAGGCGACCGACACGCCCGGTCCGCCTTCCGGGCTCTGCTTGGAATGGTCCTGATAGCGCTCGATCCTGCGCGCGACGTTGAGAGCAGCGTTCTGGATCGCCTCGCCGTCCGCTTCGACCGGCAACGCGCCGAGTGCAACGCCCAGTGCCGACAACGCTTCGCGTTCCACCTCGTCCGGCGCGCGAAAAACCTTCGTCGGCTTCACGAAATCGTCGAAGTAGCGGATGGCGTAGGCCGTCAGCTTGTCGAGTTCGGGATGCGTCGCCGGGGTGACGCCGGGCGCGTGGCGCGAAATGAAGCCCCACAGCACCGAACGGTCATGTGCGTTTGAGGCGCTGACGAGGTTGAGCAGGAGTGCGAAGCTCACCGGCAGTTCGATGGCCGGCGGGTTGCCGTTGTGCATGTGCCAGACGGGATTGCCGAGGCGCTCCTTCCAGGCCTGCCTGGGATAGGCGGAAAGGAAGGAATAGTACTCGTCCACCGCCTTCGGGATGACGTCGAAATAGAGCTTCTTCGCCTGGCGTGGCCGCTGGTACATGTAGAGGCCAAGGCTTTCGGTCGGCGCGTAGGTCAGCCACTCGTCGATGGTCAGGCCGTTGCCCTTGGACTTCGAGATCTTCTGGCCGTTCTCGTCGAGGAACAGTTCGTAGACGAAATGCTCGGGCGCTCGTCCGCCGAGGATCTCACAAATCCGGTCGTAAATCGCCGCGTTGGTCTGGTGATCCTTGCCGAACATCTCGAAATCGACGCCGAGTGCGGCCCAGCGCATGCCGAAGTCCGGCTTCCACTGCATCTTCACCTTGCCGCCGGTGACAGGCAGGGTCGTCTCCACACCGTCCTCGTCGTCGAAGGTGATAGTCCCGGCCTTGGCGTCGACATGCTTCATCGGCACGTAGAGCACGCGCCCGCTCTTCGGCGAGATCGGCAGGAAGGGGCTGTAGGTCGCCTGCCGCTCCTCGCCGAGCGTCGGCAGCATCACCTTCATGATCTGGTCGTAGCGTTCCGCGGCGCGTAGCAGCACGTCGTCGAAACGGCCCGACTTGTAGTATTCCGTGGCGCTCGCGAATTCGTAATCGAAGCCGAACGTGTCGAGGAAACGCCGCAACATCGCATTGTTGTGGTGGCCGAAACTCTCGTAGTCGCCGCCGAAGGGGTTCGGAACCGCCGTCAGGGGCTTCTGCAGATGGGGCTCCAGAAACGCACGGTCCGGCACGTTGTCCGGGATCTTGCGCATGCCGTCCATGTCGTCGGAGAAGCAAAGGAGCTTGGTCTTGACCTTGTCCTGCGTCAGCACGCGGAACGCATGTCGCACCATGGTCGTGCGCGCCACCTCGCCGAAGGTGCCGATATGCGGCAGGCCGGAGGGGCCGTAGCCGGTCTCGAAGAGCACCGTCTCGGGATAGTCGCGGCCCTTGTACCGGTTGACGATCTTCTTCGCTTCCTCGAACGGCCAGGCTTTGCTCTCCGCTGCAGCAGCGAGAACATCGGGTGACTGATCGATCAGGTTGGATCGAGGCATTGCAACTTTCCTGGTGGACGGCCGGCATCTGTGCGGTACGGGGCCTGCTCTATGCGCGCCAAGGGGATGCGTCAACGATGGCCGGGAATTTCCTTGAACGACACCCGCCGCGTTCCTACAGTTTCTGGGCATCGAAGTTGAGGAACCAAAGTGCCGCTACCCACAGTTCACGACGCCATCATCTATCTGATGGTCATCACCTCGGCATCCGATCGCGACATGACGGACGACGAACTGGCCCGCATCGGCGAGGTCGTCAAGTCGTGGCCCGTCTTTACCGATTTCGACCGCGACAAGCTGGTGGAGGTCGCGCAGCGCTGCCAGGAGCTTCTGCATCGGGAAGGCGGCTTGAAGGCTGTCCTGAAGGATGCGACCCGCGCCATCCCCTCGCGTCTCCACGATACGGCCTACGCGGCAGCATTCGAGGTGGCTGCGGTCGACCTGGAGATGCGTATGGAAGAGGTCCGCATCCTGCAGATGCTGCGGGGCAGCCTCGATCTCGACCCCCTGACCTGTACGGCGATCGAGCGCGCCGCCAAGGCGCGCCACCGCATGCTCACGTGATGCAACTCAGAAGAAGCCGACCGGGAAGTAGCGCAGATAGAGTTCGGCGAAGATCCCCTTGACGCCGATTTCGCGCAGCGCGAAGTCGAAGGCTCGTGCGAGATCGGCGTCTTCCGGCCGCACCGCGATGGCCAGACCCTGGCCCAGGAATTCCGGCGCGAGGTAGGGGCCGCCGAGAAACTTGCAGCAGCCCGCGCCGGTTGGTTCCGCCAGCCAGAAGCCGAGGCGCATGCCGTCGCCGAAAACCGCGTCCACCTTGCTTGACCTGAGGTCGCCGAACATCCAGTCGGCGCGCGAGTAGGTGACCGCCTTTGCTTCCGGGAAATAGGCCCGCAGCATGCGTTCGTGAGACGAACCGGCGATTGTCCCCACGCGCTTGCCTGCCAACGCCGCATGCAGGGGATCTGCAAGGGAGCTTCCCTTCGCGACGACGAAACGTGCAGGAAAGCTCAGATAGGGTCTGGTGAACGCGTGCTTGCTGCGGCTCTCGGCGGTGATCGCCACGCCCGCGATGATCGCCTCGCCCTGTCTGTCGGCAAGAGCCGTCTCGAGTTCGGCCCAGGGCAGTGCCTGGATCTGGCAGCGGTCGATGATCTTCAGTTCCTTGCAGATGGCTCGCGCGAGATCGACGTGGAAGCCCGATAGGCGACCGCTGCCGTCGAGGAAATTGAACGGGGCGAAGTCCGTGGTCGTGAGAAAGCGCAGGCGCTCCAGCGTGGACACGTCAGGCTTGGCGATCCGCTCCTTTTCATCCCAGAACATCGGGATGGCGGGAGACTGCGATCTGGCCGGCAGGGCGGCAAGGACGGCGGCGAGACACAACACGGTGATACATAGGAAGCGCAAAAATGATCTCCGTGGCGGCGCTCGGCGGATGATGACCGCTGAGGTTACCGCGCTGAGTGGGTTGCTTCAATGTCGGCTCGAAAGCAACGCAAATCGTGTGCTTTGATTCTGCAACCATAAGGTGCTTGAAATTGCATTTTCGAGAAAAGATAATTTAAAACGCGGGAGGCGGTAGAACATCTTTCTACCCAGAGGGGAAAAGAAGTGAGCGAGGAGCAGCGGGAGAGTAAAAGCGCTGTCGAGCGCGAAAATAACCGTGAAGCTGCGCGAGAAAGTTCTTCGGAAAATTGCCGTGTCTCGCTTCTGTCTCGCCGTGAAGCCGAATGTCTCGGACTGGCCGCCGCGGGAAAAAGTGAGTGGGAAATCTCAAGAATTCTGGGCATTTCGGAGCATACATCCGAGAAGCATCTGCTCAACGCGAAGATGAAACTCGGCGCTGTCAACCGCGTTCAGGCGGTCGCCGTGGCAATCCGCAGGGGACTTATTGCCTAGACACTGATCGAATGTATCAGAATCGCTCAAGCTGTTTGGCGAGGCGATGCCGCTCGTAATGGCTGCTTGATGCGGAAAAGCTGAAACCTACGCGATCACGCAATTTATACGCGAGTGAAATCTCCTATGCTGAGGTCCAGGGAGTGCTGGAAGCTCGCCACGGAGCCGACGGTTCTATGGAAATGTGTCCCGGATTCCAGCGTTTTTTGGGGTAATCAAAGTGAGTTTC
The DNA here is from genome assembly GCF_028826155.1 of Mesorhizobium shangrilense. Classification (NCBI taxonomy): domain Bacteria; kingdom Pseudomonadati; phylum Pseudomonadota; class Alphaproteobacteria; order Hyphomicrobiales; family Phyllobacteriaceae; genus Arvimicrobium; species Arvimicrobium flavum. The sequence goes on along the minus strand of NZ_JAQGPN010000001.1, from coordinate 4,424,296 downwards.
GGTTGCCTGGGCGCGCTGCGTGCCTCCGTGATTGATGCTTGCCTGTGCGGGGGGCTGGTCCATGTCGATCGACCCGCGTGACGCCCTTCCGGTCCATGTTCCCCACAGAGGGGCGCTGCATGGATTTGCGCCCAGCGCCGCACTGTCCCCGGCACGGCGCTGGGCAAACAGGGTGTTTCCGGTGCTGGCCGAATGGTGGGGCGTTTTCGAACGCGGCGGCATCACGGATGATCAGGCGGTAAGGATCGCTGCATCCGCCGAGCGGAACGGAACCAGCCTGCCGGTGGAGGCGGTTGCGCTCGGCCATGCGACGGAGGAAAGGATAACGCTTGCGATCGCCGACGAACTCGGCATCGAAGCGCGGTTGACGGTGGACCCGGACTCACTTGCGCTGCCCGATTCTCAGGCAGCCGCGCTGATTGGCAGCGCGCGATCCACGATGTTCGTGAAGATGAACGAGGGCGCCGAAACCCACGTGCTCGCCGCCACTGACAGGCTGCGCGACCTCGCTCACCATGTCGGGTCGACGCCGCATGCTGCCGAGCGTCTGCGTCTCGTGCCCGTGACTGTGCTGCGTTCAGCCCTTGCCGCCCGGGTCACGCACCTGCTGGAGAACATCGCCACCTTCGACCTGTTCACGCGGCACCCGGCGTACTCGGCGCGAACCGTCGTCAACGCGTGGCAGGGATGCGCGCTCGGTGCGCTGGCAATCGGGCTCCCGGTCGCTGTCTGGGCGTGGCCAGCATTCGCCTTTGCCGCGCTGCACATCGTCTTCACACTATTCTTCTTTTCCTGCGTGGTGTTGCGCTTCATGGCGCTCGCAAAGCCCGCGCCGGCCGTCGGAGGCGCCGCAGGGGAGCGGCCTTGTCCGGCCGACTTGCCGATCTATTCGGTGCTGGTCGCGCTCTACAAGGAAGCCGACGTGGTGGGCGAACTCATCGCCGCGCTCCGCAAGCTGGACTGGCCCGCAAGCAAGCTCGACATCAAACTGGTCTGCGAGGCGGACGACAACGCCACGATCGCTGCAATACGAGCGGCACGGCCTCCACCTTACATGCAGGTCGTGGCTGTGCCCGATTTCGGGCCGCGCACCAAGCCCAAGGCGCTGAACTATGCGCTGCAGACCTGCCGCGGCGAGTTCATCGTCCTATATGATGCGGAGGACAAGCCGCATCCCGGGCAATTGATGGAAGCCTGGCGGCGTTTCCGCTCCTCGCCTCCCGCGGTGGCTTGCCTGCAGGCTCCGCTGGAGATCACGAATGGCGACGAGACGTGGATCGCAAGGCTCTTCGCCTTTGAATATTCGGCGCTCTTCCGCGGCCTGCTTCCGTGGCTTTCGGCGCGCCAGTTGATCCTTCCGCTCGGCGGCACGTCAAACCATTTCCGTCGGGCCACGCTCGAGGAAGTCGGCGGTTGGGACCCATACAACGTCACCGAGGACGCGGATCTCGGGGCCCGGCTGATGCGCTTCGGCTACCGGACGGAGACCATCTCGTTGCCGACGCTCGAGGAGGCCCCAACGACGCGGGGCGTCTGGGTGCCGCAAAGGACGCGATGGTTCAAGGGATGGCTGCAGAGCTGGCTGGTTCACATGCGCGCGCCGACGGCGCTCTACAGGGAGCTCGGCCCGAAATCATTCCTGGTGGTGCAGGTCGTCTTTGGCGGAATGGTGATCTCGGCCCTGGTTCATCCGATCCTGCTGGCGACCATCGCGATAGTCGGCGCCGACCTCATTCAGGGTAAATCGCTCAGCACCTTCCAGTCGACGCTCCTGGTCGTCGACACGATCAACATCGCTTGCGGCTATGTGTCGTTCTGGCTTCTGGGCTGGCACTCCAGGGCGCCAGGCGAGAGGCGCGGCATGCGGAAGATCGTGCTCTGCACGCTTTTCTACTGGATGCTGATGTCCTATGCGGCGTGGCGCTCGGTGATCCACCTCTACAGGGTTCCGCATCTGTGGGAGAAAACCCCGCATGGTGCGACAGCTGCTGCCTTCCGCCCGCCGCCGGCGCATCGGACCTCGGCAGAACCCTTGTCCGCCTGAGCCGCTATTCCTTCAGGAGTTCTGGCCCTTCTCCGATGATCTTGGTGTCCGGCTTGCCGATTGCCTCGTCGTCGCGTCCCTCATAGGGCAGGCTCTGGAGCACGCGACGGATCACCGCGATCCGCGCACGGCGCTTGTCATTGGATCTGACGACGATCCACGGCGCATGCGCGGTGTGGGTGCGCTCGAACATCAGGTCGCGCATTTCCGTATAGGCGTCCCACTTGGAGATGCCTCCAATGTCGATCGGCGAGAACTTCCAGTTTGTAAGGGGGCTATGGCGTCGGTCGTGGAAGCGCTTGAGCTGCATCTCCTGGCCGATGCTCAGCCAGAACTTGAAGAAGTGGATGCGCTCTCCGACGATCATCCGTTCGAAGCCGGGTGTGTCGTCGAGGAAATCGCGGTGCTGCTCAGGCGTGCAGAAGCCCATGACCGGCTCGACGCCGGCCCGGTTGTACCATGAGCGGTCGAAGGTCACGAATTCGCCGGCTGTCGGGAAGTGAGTCACATAGCGCTGGAAATACCACTGGCCGCGTTCTGTTTCGGTCGGCTTGGACAGCGCCACGTTGCGAGCGCTGCGAGGGTTCAGGTACTCGCGGAGCGCATTTATCGTGCCACCCTTGCCCGCCGCATCCCGGCCCTCCAGAATGATGAGCACGCGCTGCCCGTTCGCGTGCTGCCACGCCTGCAGCTTCGTCAGCTCGATTTGCAGACGTTCCAGCGTGTCCTCGTATTCGTCCTTGTCCATCTTGTCCGGGTAGGGATATCCGTCGGAACCGAGCGCTCGTTTTTCGATCCAGTCCGGAAGCTCCGGGTTGTCGATGTCGAAGACCCGCTCCTCGCCGCCAATCTTCAACGTGACCACGGAGGGGCGCTTCGAGGCGTCGCTTTTGGTTTCCATTTGTCACCTTTCACCCGGCTTCATCATGCTATTGGGTGGATAGGACATGGTCCAGATCGAAGTGAATTGGTCGGAGAGCTGCAATGAGCGCCGAAGACGCGCAGGCAGATGAGACGGTTGGCGGCCCCCTGGCCGCCCTGCGCCGCGATTGGCCTGCCCTGGCGATCGTTGCCGCGGGTGCTCTATCGGCGCTCGCCGTCCCCCAGTTCGCTGCGCCGAGCCTCGTTGCGAGCATTCTGGCGCTGGCTGCCTGGCTCCTGGTGCGAGCCACGTCTCCGCACGGGACGCCTGACGCGGAAGTTCCGGAACTGCAGGCCGCTGCGGTCAGCAACCAGATATCGGCGGTCGATCTCGCCGCTGCGGTTCCCGATCCGCTGATCATCTTCGAGGCGTCGTCGTCAATCGCCTATGCCAACGAAGCGGCGCACCAGGCTTTCGGTGTCCTGCAGAATGGCATGTCTCTGCTGCTCAAGTTCAGGGCGCCCGAAGTGCAGGAACTCATCGGCTCGATCGTCGCCGGCCACATCGGCCCTCTCACGGCGGAATACTCGGAGCGCGTTCCGATCGAGGCGACCTACCGGATCACCGGCGGCAGCATCGGCACCGATGGTGGGCTGTTCTTCCTGCTCTTCAAGGACCAGAGCGAGTCCCGCCGCATCGACCGCATGCGCGCCGACTTCATTGCAAACGCCAGCCACGAGCTGCGCACGCCACTGGCTTCGATCAGCGGCTTCGTCGAGACGCTGCTCGGTCCTGCGAGGGACGATCCGGCCGCGCGCGAGCGGTTTCTCAAGATCATGCAGGACCAGACGGGCCGCATGTCGCGGCTGATCGACGACCTTCTGTCGCTGTCCCGCCTCGAGATGAAGCCGCATGGCAGGCCGACGGCTCAGGTCGATTTGCGGCAGCTGCTGGAGAATGTCCTCGATACGCTGAGACCGCTTGCTGGCGACCTCTCGGTCGCCATCGAGACGGATATCGCCGTCGAGCAGGCCATTGTGGCCGGCGATCGCGACGAGCTGTTCCAGGTTTTCGCCAATCTGGTGGAGAACGCCTGCAAATATGGTCGGCCGGGCGGGAGGATTGTCGTGTCCATGGCGCGCTTCGACAACGGGCCGAAGCCGGAGATCTGCGTTACGGTGAAGGATTTCGGGCCGGGCATTCCCGAGGAGCACATCCCCCGCATCACCGAGCGGTTCTACCGTGTGGACGCGGAAACCAGTCGCTCCCAGAAGGGCACCGGGCTGGGCTTGGCGATCGTGAAGCACATCCTCACGCGCCACAATGGGCGCCTGGTGGTGCGGTCGCAGGTCGGCATCGGCTCCCAGTTTGCAGTTTTTTTGCCGGCGAAATAGTGTTGCGGCTTGCATACGTCGGACGTGGGTCTCGGCGTTTCTTCATTCTGTCATCTGACAGGCTTACCCTATAGATGGCGCGCGAGTCGTCGCCAGGAGTTCAGTGACGTGACTGCAGCGCCGCATATCTTTCGGACCTATGACGAGGAGTTGAAATTCCTCGCCAAGCGCATTGCTGCGATGGGCGGTCAGGCGGAGCGCATGGTCGACCAGGCCATCACGTCCCTGGTCAGTTCGGATCACGCCTTGGCGCAGCAGGTCGTCGCCGACGACGCGGTCCTGGACGGGGCGCAGCGCGAGATCGACGACAAGGCCATCGTCATCATTGCCAGGCGCCAGCCCATGGCCGGCGACCTGCGCGAGATCATCGGCGCCATCCGAATTGCGTCGGACCTCGAGCGGGTCGGCGATCTTGGCAAGAGTGTCGCCAAGCGTGTGGTGGCAGTGACGGATTTCCGCCAGCCGGTCAGCCTGTTTCGCGGTCTGCAGGCTCTCGCGGAACTGGCCCTGACGCAGCTGAAGGATGTGCTCGACGTCTACGCCTCACGCTCGGTCGAGAATCTCGCCACGGTCAGGGATCGGGATGGCGAGATCGACGCGATGTACACGTCGCTCTTCCGCGAACTCCTGACCTACATGATGGAAGACCCGCGCAATATCACGCCCTGCACGCATCTGCTGTTCTGCGCGAAGAACATCGAGCGGATCGGCGACCATGCGACGAACATCGCCGAAACCGTGTATTACGTCGCCACGGGCGAGCAGATGCCGATCGAGCGTCCGAAGGACGACAAGAGCCATCGGGTCACCGTGAGTTCCGACAACCCGTCCCGCTGACCGGGAACCCAGGGCAACCGCGCAGGCCCTGGTCCGCCGCTCGCTTGCCCGCCTCAAGACGGGGGGAGGCGCGTCGGCGCTCCTTCCTGCTCGGCGGAGAAGAATGTGACCGCGAAACCGCTGCAATCAGGCGCGAAGCGAACTCCCTGTCATGCAGGGATGTTCGCTTTTATCGGCGCGGAAAAATGCCTGTGTCAGCGGCTGCGGCGCCGCTCGGCAGCCGGCTGGAACGCCACGGATGCATGGAAGCTGCAATAGGGGCCGCTCTCGCCGACGTCGTTGCCGCAGAAGCTGAAGTCTTCCGACAGCGGATCGCCGTTCGGCCATTTGCAGGTCTTTTCGCTGAGCTGGATGAGCTGGAGCTTGCGCGAGATCGGCACGACGACATCGGTGACCGGCCGCAAGTGCTGACGGGCGACCGGCTCTGCGTCGAACTGCGCCTGCAGCGCGGTGGCGCCGACCGTCGTCGTCACGATGCGGGGGCTTGTCACGGGCTTGGGGGCCGCCTTTGACGGGCTGCTTTGTGCTGCCTTCTTGGGTCGGGATCCGCTGCTGGTCGTCCGTCCCCGGCTGGAGAGATGCAGCCGGTGAACCTTGCCGATCACCGCGTTACGGCTGACTCCGCCAAGTTGAGCCGCAATCTGGCTTGCGCTCAGACCCTCTGCCCAAAGTTTTGTCAGTTGCTCAACGCGTTCGTCAGTCCACATCGGACACGCTCCTGTGTAGCAGCGTGCGCAATCGGAATCCAATCCCTGCCCGAGGCTTCACCGCGGGAGTGATACCACTAATAAGCAGTTGTTAGGTCCGCCGCACGAAATCTTGTTATCGTTGGCAAGAATCTAACTATTGACTGACTCTGTGGCAAGAGTCGCGGATGCCACACGAATCGCTTTCCGCAGTTTTCCCCAACTTGCCTACTGCGAGCCTCCATTCGCTGCCGCAGGGGCAGGAAACGGCGGTCCCCGGAGCGACGTTTTCGTTGACTTCATAAGGGAAAACCCCAATATGCCGGTCAAAGCCGCGCTTCAGCGGCTTTTTCACATTTTGCGCGCCGACATAAGGCCTCGGGCTGACCCGGTCGCGGCGCGGCTGGAGAACGAGACGACTATGAGTGGTTCGGCGCTTTACGAGACTTTCGCGCGCGCGCCCCTGGCTTTTGAACGGGGCGAGGGCAGCTGGCTGGTTACGGCCGATGGCGAGCGATATCTCGATTTTGCCGGCGGCATCGCGGTCAATTCGCTGGGGCACAGCCATCCGCATCTGGTCGCTGCGCTGACCGAGCAGGTCGGCAAGCTCTGGCACGTCTCGAACCTCTACGAGATCCCCGAACAGAGCAGGCTGGGCGAGCGCCTGGCCGACGCTACCTTTGCCGACAAGGTCTTCTTCACCAACTCGGGTGCGGAGGCGCTCGAATGCGCCATCAAGACGGCCCGCCGATATCACTACGCCAAAGGCCATCCCGAGCGCTTCCGCGTCGTCACCTTCGAGGGCGCCTTCCACGGCCGCACGCTGGCGACCATCGCCGCCGGCGGTCAGAAGAAGTACCTCGAAGGTTTCGGGCCGAAGGTCGATGGCTTCGACCAGGTTCCGTTTGGGGACATGGACGCCCTGCAGAAGGCGATCACGCCCGAGACGGCCGCGATCCTCATCGAGCCGGTGCAGGGCGAGGGTGGCATCCGCAACGTTCCCGCAGCAACGCTGAAGCGCCTGCGCGAGCTATGCGACCAGCACGGCCTCCTGCTCATCTATGACGAGGTGCAATGCGGCATCGGCCGGACCGGCAAGCTGTTCGCCTATGAGTGGTCGGGCGTCGCCCCGGACATCATGGCGATTGCGAAGGGCATCGGCGGCGGCTTTCCGATGGGCGCCTGTCTTGCGACCGACGAGGCGGCGTCGGCGATGACGCCCGGCGTGCATGGCACGACGTTCGGCGGCAATCCCCTCGCCATGGCGGTCGGCAATGCCGTGCTCGACGTGGTGCTCGAGGACGGCTTCCTGGAGGACGTCCAGCGCAAGTCGCTGCTGATGAAGCAGGGCCTGGCCGCTATTGCCGACGAGTTTCCCGACGTGATCGAGGAAGTGCGCGGCGCTGGCCTGATGCTTGGCCTGAAATGCCTACACCCGAACAGCAAGGTGAACGTGGCGCTGGGCGACCAGAAGCTGCTTGCGGTGCCGGCCGGCGACAACGTGATCAGGCTGCTGCCGGCGCTCACCGTGTCCGACGCCGATATCCGCGAAGGCCTTGAGCGCATCCGCGCCGGCGCCCAGAGCGTCTCGCGTGCGTCCGTGGCCGCGGCGGAATGAACCCATGAGCATTCGCCACTTCACGGATCTGTCCGCCGTTTCGGCGGCGGAGTTGCGCGCAATCCTGGATGACGCTTCGGCCCGCAAGGCCGAGCTGAAGGCGGGCAATCGGTCGAGGCCCTTCGACGGCAGGGTGCTGGCGATGATCTTCGACAAGCCCTCGACGCGCACCCGCGTGTCGTTCGACGTCGCCATGCGCCAGCTCGGTGGCGAGACGATCATGCTCACCGGGGCCGAGATGCAACTCGGCCGCAGCGAGTCGATCGCGGATACGGCCAAGGTCCTGTCGCGCTACGTCGATGCCATCATGATCCGCACGACCTCGCACAAGCGGCTCATCGAGCTGACGAAAAACGCCACCATACCGGTCGTCAACGGTCTCACCGACGACACGCATCCTTGCCAGATCATGGCCGACATCATGACCTTCGAGGAGCATCGCGGCTCGGTGAAGGGCAAGACGATCGCCTGGACGGGCGATGGGAACAACGTGCTCCATTCTCTGCTCGAGGCCTCGGCGCGGTTCAGCTTCAATCTGAACGTCGCCGTGCCGAAAGGGAGCGAGCCCGGCGAGAAGTACGTACGCTGGGCGCGCGACAATGGCGGCTCGATCAAGTTCACCAAGAGCGCGGAGGAAGCCGTCGAGGGCGCCGACTGCGTCATTACCGATTGCTGGGTGTCCATGGGCCAGGAGCACAGGGCGCGCGGCCACAACGTTTTTCTGCCCTACCAGGTCAACGCGGCGCTGATGGCGCACGCCAAGCCGGACGCCCTGTTCATGCACTGCCTTCCCGCCCACCGCGGAGAGGAAGTGACGGACGAGGTGATCGACGGGCCGCATTCGGTGGTCTTTGACGAGGCGGAGAACCGTCTCCACGCCCAGAAGGCCGTTCTCGCCTGGTGTCTCGGCGCTTGATTGCGCCCAATGTGATGCCTATCTGGTCGGCATCACATTAGGAACTTATGAACATCGTGCGGGCCCGACGCATGTCCTGTCGGCCCGCACGACGTGTTTGGGAGCCGGCGAATTGGCTGATACGCAACTAAAACTGGGCGAGTTCGGCTTCGCGGGCGACGACCATGTCGTGCCCTTCGAAGTCTCGGCGCTCGACATGCGCGGTCGCACCGTTCAGGTCGGCCCGCTTCTGGACGAGATCCTCGGCCGGCACGACTATCCCGAGCCCGTGGCCCGGCTGCTCGCCGAGGCTATCGTGTTGACGGCGTTGCTCGGCACGTCGCTGAAATTCGAAGGCAAGTTCATCCTGCAGACGCGGACGGACGGTCCGGTCGACATGTTGGTCGCCGACTTTGCGACGCCCAATGCGATGCGCGCCTATGCGCGTTTCGACGCCGAAAAGGTTGCCGCTGCGGTCGCCGCCGGCAAAACCGCTTCCCAGGATCTGTTTGGCCGAGGCGTGCTCGCGCTCACCATCGACCAGGGCGCGCACATGCAGCGGTACCAGGGCATCGTCCAGCTGGACGGCACCTCCTTCGAAGAGGCCGCGCGAAGTTATTTCCGGCAGTCGGAACAGATTCCGACCACGGTCCGCCTGGCTGTGGCCCGGCAGCGGCTTCCCGGCGACCGCGGCGAGCACTGGCGGGCCGGCGGCCTGCTGGCGCAATTCCTGCCGGCAGCCCCTGAGCGCCTCCGGCTTCCTGATCTTCCCGGCGGGGATGGGGACGGGGGGCATGCGGCCGATCCGACGGACGATTCCTGGAGGGAGGTGCAACTCCTCGTCGACACGATCGAGCCAACCGAGATGATCGATCCGACGGTCGGCGCCGAGCGCCTGCTCTTCCGTCTCTTCCACGATCATGGCGTGCGCGTCTTCCCGGCTGTCCGCATCGCTGACGAATGCAGTTGCTCGCGAGACAAGATCCGCGGCATCCTCGACGGCTTCTCCGCCGAGGAGATCAGCGAGAGCGTCGAAGAGGGCCGGATTCGCGTCGACTGCGAGTTCTGTTCGAAGTGCTACGAATTCGATCCAACCGAATTCACGGCGGTCGAGTAGTCAGTTCACCGTCCGCGACCGGTCCGGCAGATCCAGCGAGAAGGCGGGGATGTCGATGTTGAACATCTCGCCGCTGGCATTGCGCATGGTGTAGTGGCCAACCATGATTCCCGAGGGCGTGGAAAGCGGGCAGCCCGACGTGTACTGATAGCTGTCTCCGGGATTGAGTTCCGGTTGCTCTCCGACCACGCCGGGCCCGCGCACCTCCTCGATGCGTCCCGTCCCGTCGGTGATGTGCCAGTATCGCGAAAGCAGCTGGACGAATTCAGCCGACTGGTTGTCGATCGTCACGCGGTAGGCCCAGAAGTAGCGTCTCTCTTCGGGAGCCGACCGATCGACGAGATAGAATGGCTCGACACTGACTTCGATCTGGCGCGTGACGGCACGGTACATGCTGGCTTCCTCTGGCGCGGAAGACTAGCAGGTTCGGGAAGCGACGGTTAGCTGTCTTTGGCGCGCTCCCGGGCGCGTCGTGGCGGTCCGGGAGCGCGATGCGCCTCAGGCTGCCCGCAGCGCCGCATCCAGATCCTCGAGCAGGTCGTCCACGTCTTCCAGGCCGACCGAAAGCCGAAGTGTTCCTGCGCCGATGCCGAGCTCCGCCCGCGCCTCGTCCGTCAGGTTCTTGTGCGTGGTCGTGGCCGGATGCGTGATCAGGCTCTTGGCGTCGCCGAGATTGTTGGAGATCTTGACGATCTTCAGCCCGTTGACGAAGCGGAACGCCTCGGCTTTGCCGCCCTCGACGTCCAGACATATCAGCGTCGAGCCGCCTCGCATCTGCCGCTTGATCAGATCTGCCTGCGGATGGTCGGGCCGGCCCGGATAGATGAGCCGCGCGATCGATTTGTGTTCGGCGAGGAAGTCGGCGAGGCGGGCAGCGCTTTCGGTCTGCTGCTTGACGCGCACCGGCAGCGTCTCGAGGCCCTTCAGCAACGTCCATGCATTGAACGGCGAAAGGCTGGGGCCCGTATGCCGGAAATAGTCGTGCAGGTTCTCGTCGATCCATTTCTTGTCGGAGAGAACGACGCCGCCGAGGCAGCGGCCCTGGCCATCGATATGCTTGGTTGCCGAGTACACGACGACGTGGGCGCCAAGTTCCAGCGGCTTCTGCTGCAGCGGTGTCGCGAAAACGTTGTCGACGACCAGCCGGGCGTCGATCGCACGCGCGATCTTCGCGACGGCCGCGATGTCGATGACCTCCAGGGTCGGGTTGGTGGGGCTTTCGAGGAAGAAGAGCTTGGTGTTCGGACGCACCGCCTTTTCCCAGTTGGCGATGTCGGTTCCGTCGACCAGTGTCGACTCGATCCCGTAACGCGGCATCAGCGTCTCGATGATCCAGCGACAGGAGCCGAACATGGCACGCGCTGCGATCACATGGTCGCCGGCCTTGAGGCTGCAGAGCAGCGCCATGGCGACCGCGGCCATGCCCGAACCTGCGGCGCGCGCCTCCTCGGCTCCCTCCAGAGCGCACATGCGGCGTTCGAACATGTCGACGGTGGGGTTGGCGTAGCGCGAGTAGACGAAGCCTTGGGTCTCGCCCTTGAAGCGCGCCTCCGCAGCTTCCGCCGTGTCGTAGACGAAGCCCTGCGTCAGGTAGATCGCCTCCGACGTTTCACCGAATTCCGACCGCAGCGTGCCGCCGTGGACCAAGGCGGTCTGTGGCCGCCAGCTCTTCTCGATCTTGCTCATCGCCTAAACCCAAAAAACAAAAAAACCGGCCGCAAAAGTCGCGAACCGGTTTCATCTCGGCCCTTTAGCGACTTGTTTAACGTGGCTGCAAGCCGACCGGCAAATCACCACGGGATAACTTTCCCTTAACGCTGGCTCATGCTTGCGTCAACGTCTTTGATCATGAAAGGTCCCGCGCCAAACAATGGAGCAAACGGCTTGCGGCAGACAGGCATTCTTCCAGACGAGGCTATCCAGGCGCTGTTCGCCTCCGGTGCGCTGGCCTCGGCGCGGCCTCTTGATGGCGATCAGATCCAGCCGGCCAGCCTCGACCTTCGCCTGGGCGAAAAGGCCTACCGGGTTCGGGCCAGCTTCCTTCCGGGACCCGGCAGCCTGGTCGCCGACAAGTTGGACCGGCTGAAGCTGCACGAGATCGACCTGACCCAGGGCGCAGTCCTGGAGACCGGTTGCGTCTACATCGTGCCGCTGCTGGAGACGCTGGCGCTGCCGTCGGACATCTCGGCTTCGGCCAACCCGAAGAGTTCGACCGGCCGGCTCGATATATTCACCCGCGTCATGACCGATCGCGGCCAGGAGTTCGACAAGATCGCCGCGGGCTATCACGGGCCGCTCTACATCGAGGTCAGCCCGCGGACGTTTCCGATCGTCGCGCGCGCCGGCTCCCGCCTGTCGCAGATCAGGTTCCGCACCGGCCAAGCGATGCTGTCGGAAGCCCAACTCGCCGATCTTCATCAACGCGAGACGCTCGTCGCCGTCGATCAGCCCAACATAACCGGCGGCGGCATCGCACTGTCGATCGACTTGCGCGGCGGCAGCGACGACCTCATCGGCTACCGCGGCAAGCACCACACGGCGGTCATCGACGTCGACAAGCGGGCCGCACATGACGTGCTCGATTTCTGGGAGCCGCTCTACGGTCGCGGCAGCGGCGAGCTGATCCTCGATCCGGACGAGTTCTACATCCTCGTCTCGCGCGAGGCGGTGCACGTGCCGCCCCTCTACGCGGCGGAGATGACTCCCTTCGATCCGCTGGTCGGCGAGTTCCGCGTCCACTATGCAGGCTTCTTCGATCCTGGCTTCGGCCATTCGGCGGCCGGCGGCACCGGCAGCCGCGCCGTCCTCGAGGTGCGCAGCCATGAGGTGCCGTTCATCCTAGAACATGGCCAGATCGTCGGCCGTCTCGTCTACGAGCACATGCTGGCGCGGCCGAAGGCGCTCTACGGGGTCGACCTGGGCTCGAACTACCAGGCGCAGAACCTCAAACTGTCGAAGCATTTTCGGTCCTGAGACCCGGAGTTGGGAGCACGCCATCACGGTGAGCCGAGGGCAACCATTGGCCCAGAGGCCATGGACGCTGGCGTGACTGCCGAAAGCGGCCTATGAAATCGCCGCCAAATCCCGGAGCGCAATCATGTTCGAAACCTTGCAGCCGGCCGCGCCGGACAAGATCCTGGCCCTCATCGGCCTGTTCCGCGACGATCCGCGCCCCAACAAGGTCGACCTGGGCGTCGGCGTCTACAAGGATCCGGAGGGGCGCACGCCTGTCATGCGCGCGGTCCGCGCGGCGGAGCGGAGGCTCTACGACGAGCAGGGCTCGAAGAGCTATGTGGGCCTCGCGGGCGACCCCGGTTTCAACACCGCCATGGTCAGTCTCGTGTTCGGGCCCGGCGCCGACACGTCGCGCCTGCGTGCGGTCCAGGCTCCGGGCGGTTCCGGTGCGCTTCGCGTCATCGCAGAACTGCTGCATCGTTCGCGTCCGCAAGCCACCGTCTGGATTTCCGATCCGACGTGGCCGAACCACGTGCCGATCCTGAATGCGGCCGGGCTGAAGACCGCCTCCTATCCCTATTTCGATGCCGCCACCGGGACGGTGCGTTTCGATGCGATGATGGCGGCGCTCGGCGACGCCGCAGCAGGCGACGTCGTTCTCCTCCACGGCTGCTGCCATAATCCGACCGGCGCAGATCTCACCCATGCCCAGTGGAGCGCGCTCGCGGACCTGCTGGTCGAGCGTCAACTGTTTCCGTTCGTCGATATCGCCTACCAGGGCTTCGGCGACGGCCTCGATGCCGACGCTGCCGGATTGCGCCTGCTCGCCGCCCGGGTGCCGGAACTCGCGGCCGCCTCGAGCTGCTCCAAGAACCTTTCCGTGTACCGCGACCGTGTGGGAGCTGCGATACTTCTCGGCCGCACCCCGGCGGAGGCCGACACGGCGCTCAGCCAATTGCTCTCGGTTGCCCGCGGAATGTATTCGATGCCGCCCGACCATGGCGCTGCGGTGGTGCGCATCATCCTGTCCGATCCGGCGCTTCGCGCCGAATGGGAGGGCGAGCTGGACGAAATCCGCGCGCGCATGATCCGCCTGCGCGAGGGTTTTGCGGATGCGCTCCGCCGACAGTCCAACTCCGACCGGTTCGATTTCGTGGCCCGTCATCGCGGCATGTTCTCGCGTCTTGGCCTGACCGTCGAGCAGGTGGCGCGGCTGCGCGAGAAGCATGGCGTCTACATGGTGGACGACAGTCGCATCAACGTCGCCGGACTGCCGGACGACCGCCTCGACGATCTGGCCAAGGCGGTGGTTTCGGTCCTGGACTGACCGACCGCCTCCAGGACACGGAGTATGTCCGCCATTCCCCGGCCATGCTCCTTGGCGACATTTGTCGCCGTTGACGGACCGCGCGCCTCGGTTCGTCGGGCAATGCAGCGCAGTTGGAGTGACGAATGGCTGACCATGGTTCCGTGCTGGCGGTAATTCCGGCGCGCGCAGGGTCCAAGGGACTGCCGGGCAAGAACATCATCGATTTCCACGGCCGCCCTCTCATCGAATGGACCATCCGCGCCGCGCGCGAGTCCGGGTGCTGCGACACCGTGCTGGTGTCGACCGACGGCCAGGATATCGCCGACAAGGCCATCGAAGCGGGTGCGTTCGTGCCCTGGCTGCGGCCTGCCCACCTGTCGGACGACAAGGCGTCGTCGATATCCGTCGTGCTGCACGCACTGGAGCAGTTTCCAGCAAGGACGGTGATCCTGCTGCAGCCGACCTCTCCGCTACGCACTGCGACCGACATCTCGGCCTGCTTCGATCTTCACGTGGCGACGGGACGGCCGGTGGTTTCGGTCTCCCCGGCAAAGCCGTGGCTGTTTGCCAAGGCCGCGGATGGCCGGATCAGCCCTGCGCTCGAATTTGCCGCCCAGCGTCAGGACGCCGAGTTCGTCGCACCCAACGGGGCGGTCTATGTGTTCGACGCCGATTACCTGCGGTCGGGCAGGACATGGTGGGAGGACGCGGTCGCCTATACGATGCCGGTCGAGCGGTCGATCGACATCGATACGCCCCACGATCTCGCCGTCGCGAAAGCGCTCTTCGCTTAGACATCGCCCGACGAGGCAGGGACGCGCAACTGGCGAAGTCCGCACCAGGTGAGAACCGCCCCGGCGGCCTCAAGCCAGCACACGAACTGCTAGCTGCTAGCATTCGAAAGACGTTCTTCCAGAAGGGCAGTGGGAGAAAGGAGGAGGCGCTGACGCGAGGTGCAGCCCCGCTACGCGAAACGCGCGAGGCGAAAAGCGCCGAAAACCGAGGCTTGTCGGCTCTTGTTTGACGTTGTTGGAGAATGCACTGGAGCGGGTAGCGGGAAGGGAACCCGCTCACTAAAGTGCTGATTTAAAATCAAAATCTTTGTGGATAAGGCATGAATACCGTAATCAATACCGAATATACTCAGACCCGTTGCTCGTGAGGATTACCTGCCAGTAAAGCGGACCAGCAAGCGATGGCGGCCGGTAACTCTGGTCGCCAAATGCAATATGACGTTAGCCGCCATGGTGCACAGGAAGGTTGTTGCTGATGAGGATATGAAACAAGCCGAGGTAAGCCTTGCAAGAAAGGGTGAATTGCCGACGTGACAGATGCAGTTAGTTAGCAGCCCCCTGCCCTGCATTTGCCAGTTGTGCGTTGACGAAATCCCGGAGTGACTTAACAGCGGCAACGTAGTTGTTCAGATGTCCGATGTCGATTGACTTGGTGCGATGATTGCCTTGTCCCTGCTGCACGTTGTTCCTATCCGCCTTGTGGACAATGTTGTGCCTTCGCTCAATCATCGCAGCGAGGCCTCTGAAATCGTGAGCTTCGACGGTCTGCTGCGGAACTCCGCAAGTCCGTATTGCCTTCACTACATCGCCAACGTCATTAAAACTCGAATAGGCTTCCAGATACTCAGTCGCAGATTGTCTGATCAGTTCCTCAACGGTCTTCCCACGATGGGCAACAAGAGAGCCTAACTGAAAGTTTGCCGGATGCTTCTTCCCGGTACCCGCGAGCGGAAAGGTATCTATCACCTCCTTGGCACTCGATGGAGCACGCCAGATAAGTAGAGACCGCAGAAACTCTTCCATTGAAGCATGCAGGAGAACCAATGCGGCACGCAGCATATCAGTATCGTTCAGAGCTTTCCTGCCCGGTCTTGGTGGACCGTACCGTGAGGTCAGATTTTCGACACGAACCAGATTCGCATTCAATAGCTCGATGATTTGCTCAAGCAATGACCCCTCCCTACGCCACCTGTTGTCACGGGCCTCATTCTCTGCTTTTGCGAGCGCCCCGCATCACCTGATCTCAGCCGCGTGTGCCCCGCTTTGCCTGCCCGGCTTGCGCTAGGTGGCGTCCTTTGGGATCAGGAGCATCTGGTCGGAATCGACTTTTAGCATCTTGCTGCTTGCCAGACTGCTTAGCTTCGAGAATGAAGCAGCCGCGCCGGTAGCAGTCGAGCCCAGCGCCAAGGACACTTCTTCTCACTATTCCTAGCTACCCACCACAGCTTTGCAAATGACTGGCGCGCCGGCGGCAAAAACCCGCTCACAGGGAAAGTGGATCGCTTAGGTATTTGACGCCACACGATCCCGTCCCAATGATTGGGGCTGACGCCCGTGGCGCTCTCGAATTACGTGTCTTCAGGGAGAATGCCCACCGTTCTTGGCTGCACGCCGCGTGCTTTCTAAAATGATCTGTTCACGCACTGTGGCCTTCGAAAGTCGACACTTCCGCAGGTGGCATGCTGCCACTAAGCAAGCGGCAGCTAATGAAGCATCTCGGTATGGAGAGACAGACTGTATGTCCGACTTCGATGATCTACGACTGTTGCCATACTATCTCAACAGCCGACGCCTCTCAATCCTCGCGGGGTTGGAGCCACCACCGGACGCACAAGTCTCGTTAGCGCAAAATTCCAGAGCGCGTGTTGTGGCGATGAACCAAATGGGCAATCTGGCAGAGCGGTTGTTGCGGACCGGTAAAGTCCCAAACCTAACCGAAAAGTCTCCAAGCATAGGCTCGGAAGGTGAGCGCATTCTCGGCTTCGTATGGGGGGTGTTCACATTTCGCGGGGCGTCACAAGCCATCGGTCGCGAGCACGATGGTAAGCCATTCAAGAATGCCACTTTTTCGGGGAGCATCCCCCTAGGAAATGAGATGTTCGAGGTGCAAGGGGAACTGCACAATGATCATTTCTATTCGATAAGCGCGCCGGGGATGCTCAGCGGTAAGCGACGCATGTTGGTCGCGGGTGGGTTTCAGTTTGAAGGACCTAACATAGAAGCCTTCCCCTACATCGTTGGCGAGGTGTCCAAGGACTTCGGCCTCCTGTCTGTGTCTTGGTCATCTTCAATTCGCGTATATCCCAGCCAAATAGACCAATTTAGCAAAATTCGTACGGCCAGAGTGACGAGCGCCGAGGTCGCGAGTGTTCGGAAAATTCCTGAAGAAGACGTCAAAAATGCGCTCTCTGAGATAATCGGTGAGCCATTTACATCGAAGGATTGGGGTGGTGAATGGTCGGATTTGCTGACGTCGCGACTTACGATTGACGGCCTCCCGGCCACGGCAGCGTTCATATTGAAGGGGCCGTCGCTACCCCGAGAGATGCACCCCAAGGACATGGGCAGGCGTGGGGACCAACTTATTCGCGCCTTCAATGAACCGGCTGACCTTGTGGTCGTGCAGCATTGCAATAAAATTGCCAACACCGTGGTGAAAAATGCGGAGGGGCTTGCGTATGACCTTCGGAGGCCCCGGAGGTATTGCATCATAGACGGCTCAGATACCGCTCTAATTTTAAAGGCATATGGGAAACTGCCATCCTAGGTAATTATTCGCTCACCACTGAAATGAAAGACGGCGTGTCGAAGTCAGTCTAACGAAATCCGATCTCTCTGCCACTTCGTCGCGCAGGGAGTTGATTTCAAGCTTTGGGAGAACCCACACTTCACCCATACTATTGTTGGACGTAACTAAGCTGCGCTGCACATAGCTCACTGGCTGTTTCAAGTGCGTTAGTGTCGTCTGCATCGAAGCGTGGACCTCAAACAATCCTCCCATTTCTTCCGCAAAAAATCCACCGTCCGCCGAATGATCCAAGAGAAGCGTCAACCTGTTTCTATCGATGAAACAACCTCGAAACCGGTAAGCTCGATGGTCCGACTGTGCTCAATTGCATTCAGTCGTTGGGCTTGTCCTACAAGCAGGTCGAGTTGGACGCCGACGCTCTCCAACGCGCTTGCAATCCGCTCGCGGGGGATGCCGTTTACGCGCATCATTTGCAGGCCCGCAAAGAATGAACGGCTGACTTCGCACCGCTCGCAGATCAGATCACCAGCGGTGGGGTAGTCTGTTTCTTCAAGGGGCGCTGCCACGGCATTCTCCATGTGGAGTCCATTTTCGTAGAGAAGCCTACGGACTGTTAGGTGGTTATGGGTGAGCTCCATGTGCTGCCGGCCAAGAGGGTCGGTAGCGAGCATTTCACGCGTTGCATCATGCAATGTTGAGAAAAGTGCGAGCGCCGTAGCTCGTTGGTTTTCGAACACGACTGTCTGGCGAACGTCCTGAATGTAGTCGACGAGATTGATGCCAAGCGCGATTATAAATTGGATCGTTTCCGAAGCTTGTCTCACGCCGTCGTCGTAAGCACCGTCGTACCAATCGAAAGCATGGCCGTGCTCGGCGATCTCGCGCAATGTCAGTGTCCGGCGCCACAGATCAGCGAAGGCGATTGCGACACTCTGGTCGAATAGTGCAGCTGCCAGCACGCGAGTTCCGAACGCATCAGGGTTTTTGCCCCAGAGGACGAATAGGGTCGGGAGCTCCCGCATGCGCCTACCACTTTCGCCCCCGAAGAAATCTTCCGGCTGATTGGGGAGCATTTGTAGGAGGAGTTCCCGTCCGGGAACGGGTTGGTTATGTTCCTGCGCAGCGAGTATGCGAACGGCCTCTAGGCAAAGCTCGTCCTCAGGCGCGATATCTGCGGATCGCATGTTCAGCCATGCCGACGACTCGGATGATCGCACCAATTCTTGGACCGTAAGCCAAGCTGGCCGGGCTCGGCTGTTGGCATCGGGAAAGTTCAAATGTTCTCCGTTGAGCTGCGACAGAATCAAGCGAAACAACCAGCCGCTCCAACGCAAGGCGGCTGCCGGACCGTCCGATCTAGCCCAAACGGCTGCCGCAACGTGTTTGGCGAGATCCACCAGTCGCGCATCGCGATGCCCAATCTCGTCTTCGGTCAAATTGTGATAGCCGACCCCGCTACGAATCGCCTCTTGGGCCGCGAGCAGAAGCAGAGGCAGCAGCACTCGCCCGTTCCAAGCGCCATCGGTTTCGAAGGCAGGAAGCGCTGCCTCCACCAGCACTCTCCAATCGTCGAAACGGCGGTGAGGATTGAACGCACCGTTCTGCAGTATCAGCGCGGGCTGATAGGGGTCGCCAAGAGACTCGATGAGTTCAGTCGCAAATCCGATATCTATGGCTAGGAGTAGATCGAAAATGCACCAGTCACCACGGACCGGCATTATCGTGTCCAGCGACCGTAGGCCAAACCAGATTTCTTGCAGGTCTGGCTGCGCTTGCCACTGATGATGGATTAGCGACATCGCCGCCCGGTCAGCGCGGATTGCGGATGAGCTTGGCTTGTCTCTCATAAGATGCACTATTTTGTGAGCGATGTTACGAAGGTCATCGCGCAGGCTGGGTCGCTTTGAGATTCGACGCTTGACCAAGTCGACGAGAACCATCCGGGCTACGGGTCCGCTTCCAATGATCCGACCAACCAGTTGCCAACGCAAAACGGTTGGACGATTGCAGAACAAGGTGCCGGCTGCTTCCGCGAGCATCGCGCCGTCCATCGCCAAGCCGCTTTCGCTGTCGTCTTGCTGGAGGGCATCTACGACATCTGAAAGCGCATGCCTATCCAACCAATCCCGAAGCCGCGCAGCGTCAGGCGGACGAGGAAGTTCTTGGTTCCGATTTGCCTCTCGAAGGCAGGCTTCAACGAGCCCGCGGATGCTCGCGACCGCCGCCTGACGCCATGGCGCTGTCAGGTAGCGCGCAACTACCGCGTCCGCGACCTGCCGATAACGACCGGTATAATTGTCCTCATCGCTTTCTTCTTCCGGCCACTTCATTACGGCAATACCGCCGCGTTCCAGAGGCGCTCGAAATAGTCTACCGCGCCGGTATCGTGCGCGGGCCACCCGTAGCTGTAGGCATTGATCTCATGGTGCGTGCCGCCAACGTTTGCACCACAGTGCCACAGTTCGTCATCAATCAGAGCAAAACGATCATGCGGCAGACGCGCGCTCGCTCGACCCACTCGAAGCAGTCGGACGTCAATGGTGAAGGACTCGTTTCGCGGCGGTGCGCGGCGCTCATTTTGCAGCTGGCGCAGAGACGCAATCTGTTCTTCATACCCATCCTTGCCTGTCGTGAGCAGGCGGATGTCCTGCGCGGATGTCTGGCCAAGTACGCGCTCGAAGACCTGCGAGAAACTGCCTCTGGCGTTTTCGCCCGCCTTTAAGAGGTAGCCATCGATCAACCAGACACGGGACGCAGCAATACGAACGGCCGATACGAATTCTTCAGACCAAGCTCCGAACTCCCCGACAGTGTACCGCCAAATTTCTTCTTGAGGCGATGGAAAGCGAGCCAGATCGACACTGGAGTAGGCGCTGTCGAGGCTTGGCCACCTCAGCCTTGGTGTAAAGGTGCGAGTGGGTCGCGCTGGCGTGGCCACTTCTACTTGTATCGGCGGTGGAAGTACTATCATTGGCCGCGCCCCTCAATCGAGATCGACTTTGCTTCGGCAAACAGGCGCTCCAAGCGTTTGCGCACGGCGCCCGGATCCGGTAATTTAATCATAACACTGGCCCGCGTCCCTATCGTGTTTAGCGAATTTCCTGAGAGCCAAACATCGCCATCGATCAAGAGGAATCGGTCGTGAATTGGCGGTTTCTTCCCACCCCGCATGATCTTGATCTCAGGTGTGGGCAAGCCCCGTTTCGAGAAACTCCGTAGCGCTTCTCTGAACCCAGCTTGCATCATGCTATCGTTCTTGAACGGCAAGCTAGAAGTAAGCAGGCGAAGCTGGATATCGACGCGTGTAACGAAATGCCCGAAGTCGAAAAGGTCTTTTCCATCTGCATAAGGGTCGATGATGAGGACCGTTTCGCGGGCGTTGCCAATCCGGCCACGGATGAAGCTCAGCGCCGTATCGCGCCTGTCGAACCATTGTAGATCTTGGCGGCGGGCAAGCCGCTGTTGTTGCCGTCTCTCCGAGCTTTCGTAGAAGCGCGAGATAGCATCACGCGGGGTAGTGCTAGCAGATCGAAGGCCAATAGTATCAGTCGCACGTGTTACCTCATTGATATCATGAGCGACCGGCTTAGAGGCTTTGCGCCGTCCCTCTTGGGTCTCAATACGCACGCGTCGGCCGATAACTCCCATGTTGAGACCAATCGATCTGATGTATGGCAGCGCCTTCCGCTGATCGACCAGACCGCGTTCGATATGAGACAGGGCATGGCCGGTGTGCTCCAACTGATCGCTGGTGGGCACGATCACTAGAGTGTTTGCGACCTTTGAGGTGTTGAAGAGATGCATCGCACCGAATCGCTCTTCGAAGAGCGTCAAGGTCAGGTCGCGCAACGTACGACCACGGCGCGCCAAGACTTCTCCAACCAGATGCTCCTGTCCATCCGCGTTGCGCGTCATGAACGTACGGACGGCGCGTACGTCGGGATCAGGCACCACAAGCACCGCGCCACCGACCAGTTCATCATGACGTGCGACATCGAAGTGAATCCGCTGCCGTAGCCAAGTCCGCACATCGGGATCTTCAATCACGCGCTCGATAAGCGGTGTCCGCGCTGCAAGCTGACGGTGAACCCGTGCCGGACGGGCACCCGGGCCAATGAATGGTGTTGGATAAAAGTCGTCTGCCGATCCGAACAGCGTTGGGTCTGCTAAGGGCGTTGAGAGCGATGGCCATGTTGGCTCGTCAACCAGCGGCGCAGCTCTTATCGCTGTCCCGTCGTACTTCCCCCTCTCAGCTTCAAGTTGAGGTATTGGAAGCGTCGGATTTTGAGCCAGTGACCGATACCACGCCACTGCGCCCACTGCGTCCAGAGCTACTCGGCGAAATGCTAGGTTGAGATCAGTCGCCTTAGAACGATAAACGTGTGGCAAGCCCCTTTCGTTAGTCGGAGTGCTTTCAGGCACGGGCCGGCCTGCCGCAATCAACTCGATGCTAGCGAAGAGGAGGTAAGCATGCCCCCCACCAGAATTGTCACGAACAGTTGCGATTCGAACGATAGCACTATGATAAGCGTCGAGGTTCGATATCTGCTGGTCAATCAAATCGGGCTATCCTCTAAATGACGTCTTAGTCAATGAAAAGCGGCGGGAGACCGGCAGCCATTTAAGAACCAAGCGACTTGCCAACATCGGCACAACTGGCTGGAGGCGGAGATCAGCAAACAACAAGGTCATTGTCGACGCAAGTCGCGTGTGCAACGCGTCAACCATGCGCTCGCCGCAAGCGCTATGAAGCTCTCGAGGCGATCACCTCAAGGTATACCCGCATGTGACGGCGTGGTGTGACAGGCTGCGATGTAACATCTGGGTTGACACCGACTATTTGTGATAAGGTAGCCTCGGGCCTAAACCTTGAGGTGACACATGGCTCGTATTGGCTACGCACGCGTCAGCACGACCGATCAAGATCTCGACTTGCAGGTAGCGAAGCTGCAGGCTGAGGGTTGCAGCATTATTCGGTCAGAAAAGGTCTCCGGGGCTACTCGGCAGGGCCGAGCCGAACTAGCCACGATCATTGAGTTTCTGAGATTCGGTGACGAACTGGTGGTGACCCGGCTCGACCGGCTTGGCCGCGACACGCGCGACGTGCTGAACCTGATCCATGAGTGCGAACAGAGAGGTGCCTTCGTCACCGTGCTCGACCCGCATGTCTCGACGCGCGGTGGGATGGGGCATCTTGTACTGACGGTGCTGGGTATGGTCGCCCAGATGGAGCGGCGCTTCATCAAGGAGCGTCAGCGCGAGGGTATTGAGCTTGCCAAAGCGCAGGGCACCTACACTGGGGGCAAACGTCGACTTGATCGGCGGCGCATTACGGAAATGGCTGCGGCGGCCACGCCGGTGGCGAAGATAGCCGTCGCGATGGGTTGTTCACGGATGCAGATCTATCGAATCCTGAATGGTGGAACTGATGCCCGCTGAGCTATGGGCCTGAGCCGGGTGCGCTCAAAGAGCAGCTCAGACCCTTTCGGCATCTCACCAAATGAATCCGCTCAGCCTTTCCCCTTGCAACTTTAGCGCGGTAAACCCATATCGCAGACGGCTGACGATAGGAGAACCCTGACCGCCTCTGGGGCTACTTGGGGACACCATGTATCGGCATCTCGGAATACCGGGAAACCGACTGTTAGAAGACGACTTGCACGCAAGTGAAGGGCCGTCAGCTGTGCAGAGGAGGGTTGCCCATGGCATATTCTCGCTACATCCTTCGCCTCATTCGCAGGGTCGGGCCGAGCACGTATTGGATCATCATGATCTGCTACGCGCTTCTGAAGCTTGCGAATGAGGTTTTCTTCTACTCATGGCGATCCACAACTACGAGAGGCGCTTCGAGCTAAAGCCGGGTAAGTTCGTCTACATTCAGCGCAAGGACGCAGTTGTTAGGGGTCGAGCGGCGATCAAACAGATCCTAAAGCGATACAAGCCGCATCGGATTTTCTTTCACTTCAAACGTCACGGTGGCCACGTCGCGGCGCTGCGCATGCACCAAGGGAGCGCATTCTTCTCCCGATTCGACATCACGAACTTCTTTGGACAGGTAACGCGAACGAAGGTCTACCGCGCCCTACGCCAGACCGGTTTTCCTCAGCCGCGAGCGTTCAACATCGCTGTCGATGGTGTCGTGGTCGAGGGATTGAAGAAAGTCGTCCCGTATGGCTTCTGCCAGTCGCCGATGCTCGCGACACTGGTTTTGGAACTATCGCATCTGGGTAGCCAACTAAGGCAATTATCTGACGCAGGCTTCCTTGTGTCAGTTTACATGGACGACATCCTGATCTCTTGCGACGATCAAGTCGTTCTGGCCGAGGTATCTGATGCCGTGACCTCCGCCGCAGAGATGGCCGGTTTTCCCCTGTCGAAAAACAAGCTCGCAGTCGCGGTAGCAGGCGTCGATAGCTTCAACTGCCATCTGGCGGCAAAGAAAATCACTGTTCTTGACGACCGCATGCGGCAGTTCGTGGACGATCACGTTGTGGCGTCGGAAGCGGGAAAGGCTGCAATAGAGAAATATGTCGGAGCCTTGTCCAAGAACGAGTTGGCACGTCTTCAATCCCTGCTCTGACCTACATCTGCACCATCGCGGATGATGAACTGTGCCCGTTCAAGAAGCTCATCAAAAGTGATGATCTCTATCGAACGAGTATCACGTCTAGAGCGTCGGGCGTTCTGACTGAATCTAAGGGATTCTAGCAGCTGGGTTTTCGTGATTCACTTCGGTTGGAGGTGATTTGCGATGACCCGATCCTATTCGCTTGATCTTCGTGAGCGTGTTGCGGGCTTTGTGGGGCGCGGCGGGACGTGCCATGCGGCTGCGGCCCATTTCAGCGTTTCGGTGTCGTTCGTCGTCAAGCTGATGGCGGCGTATCGTGCGAGCGGCAGCCTCAAGGCAAAGCCGGAGGGCGGCTGGCGCTACTCGAAACTCGATCCGCACCGGGATTTCCTGGTGCGCCGGATCGCCGAGCAAGACGACATCACCATGCCGGAGCTGGCTTCCGAACTGGCCGGGCGAGACACGGTCGTCGCGCCGTCCTCGATCTCGCGCTGGCTGATCCGCAACGGCTACCGCTTCAAAAAAAACGCTGTCCGCCAGCGAGCAGGACCGGCCCGACGTCGCAGCCGCGCGCTAGGTGTGGGTCGCCCGCCAGCCGAGGATGCGGCTTGAACCCCATCGCCTGACGTTCATCGACGAGACCGGAACCACCACAAGGATGACGCGCCTGCGCGGCAGATGTCCAAAAGGCCAGCGGCTGCGCTCGAAGGCGCCGTTCGGGCACTGGAAGACCCAGACCTTCATTGCCGGGCTGAGATGCTTCGGCCTGACTGCGCCCTTCGTCGTCGACAGGCCGATGAACCGCTGCATCTTCGAAACCTATGTCGAGACCCAACTCGCACCGACGCTGTCCAAAGGCGACGTCGTCATCCTCGACAACCTCGCCGCCCACAAGAGCCCAAAGGCGCAGGCCGCCATCCGGGCGCGTGGCGCATGGATGCTGTTCCTGCCGCCCTACAGCCCCGATCTCAACCCCATCGAGATGGCCTTCTCAAAGCTGAAGGCTCACCTCAGGACGCGCGCCATCCGAACCATCGACCGCCTCTGGCAGGCCATCGGCGACATCTGCACCCTCTACCCATCAACCGAATGCCAGAACTACTTCAAGGCCGCCGGGTATGCCTGAATGCACGCCGCTCTAGCCCGAACGTGGTTCCCGCGGCGGCTTTAATCGCGAGTTGCTCGCGCTTCTTGGCTAGAGACGGATCGATCCCCTCGGCAAGTTTCCCCTTCGCGCGATCACGCAATTCGCGGGCATTCGCCAAGCCGAGCTGTGGATAAGTCCCCAAGGTGAGCGTTCTGCGCTTTCCGGCATAGCTGTAGTCGAGCCGCCACGACTTCACGCCGGTTGTAGAAATGTAGAGGTAAAGGCCCGCGCTATCGGACAACTTGCGGGGCTTCTCATCAGCCCTAGCGTTACGAGCCTGGATATCTGTGAGCGCCATCTTACGGTATTGAGGCCCCAACCTTATGCGCAATACCGTGACCCATACCGAAAAACCCACTGGATGTCACGGTATGGAGCTGCACGTCGCTACGTGCGCGCGAGGCGAGCAGCCCAAGAATCCCGGGGATACTGGCCTATGCTGCCTTCGTTGGACGGTTTGCTGGAGCGGGTAGCGGGAATCGAACCCGCGCGTTCAGCTTGGGAAGCTGACAAGCTACCATTACATCATACCCGCGCAGGCTGTGGTTAGCATGGCGGGCAGTGCGTCCGCAATTGGAAAAGCCGCGGCGCATTCCACGCAGCCGGCCTCCCTGGAACGCCGGCCGAAACCACGCGGCGAATGGGCGACGATCTGCCTTGAAGCCGCCGCCCGGGCCGCGTATCTGCAGGCCAGAATCCACGCGGAGACTGACGGACGATGCAAGGCCTCACCCGGTTCCTCGGCGACTCGCCGCTCAAAGTGCTGCTGAAACTCGTCGTCGTCTCGTTTCTGGTCGGCCTGGTCATGAGCGCATTCGGCTGGACGCCCCTCGATATCGTCTATGGCATCCAGGCCTTGTTCGAGCGCATCTGGAACATGGGCTTCGCCACGCTCGACCGTTTCCTGAGCTACATGCTGCTCGGCGCGGCAATCGTGGTGCCGCTCTTCCTGATCATCCGCATCACGCGCTTCCGAAGCTGAGCTCGGCGCGACCGGCAGTCCGGTCAGCCAGGAATCTGATCGTTCCCGGGCGATCACCCGAACTCCGCGGCCACCTCGAAGAGAATGGCGTGGCGCTCGGCCAGGGCGCGCACATCCGGACTGTAGCCGCCGCCGAGTACGCCGCAGACCGGCACGCGTCGCGCGCGGAAACACTCGATGACCAGACGTTCGCGCGCTCTAAGGCCGGCGTCGGTCATGGCGAGCCGCCCGAGCCTATCCTCCCCGTGCGGGTCGACGCCGGCGTTGTAGAAGACGAGATCCCATGGCCGCAGACCCGCCAGTTTCGGCAGGGCCTCGCGCAGCGTGGCGAGATAGGCCTCGTCACTCATGCCGTCCGGCAGCGGTATGTCCCAATCGGACTTGGCCTTGCGCACGGGATAGTTCCTGTCGCCGTGCATTGAGAAGGTGAACGCGCGCTCCTCGGCCGCGAGGATCTCCGCTGTTCCGTCGCCTTGGTGCACGTCGAGGTCGACCACGAGCACGTTCCCCACTGCGCCCTCCGACAGCAGCAGCAGGCTGGCGATCGCCACGTCGTTGAAGGTGCAGAAGCCGGCGCCGTGCGCACGGCGCGCATGGTGGCTGCCGCCGGCCGCGTTGCAGGCGATGCCGTGGGCGAGCGCCAGCCGCGCCGCCAGGATCGTGCCCGCGCTGGCGAGCTGGGCGCGCAGCGAGACCCGCTCGCCGATCGCAAAGCCGATCTCGCGCTCGATGCCCGGGGGAACCGTGCACGCCAGCACCTGCTCGACATAGGTGGGGTCATGGGCGAGTTTCAGCCATTCCGGTGGTGGCTTGGCCGGCCGTTCGGCGGCGTTCATCAGCCCCCGCGCCGACAACGCCTCGATCAAGGCGCCGTACTTCCCCATCGGGAACCGGTGGCTGGCGGGAAATCCTGCATCGTAGTCAGGGTGGCTGACGATCTGGAGCGGCATGCGAGGATCGGTACCGCAAGCGCGGCGCGCGGAAAAGCGTCTGTTCCCCTTTCGAGCGCTTCGATCAGGCGAGATCGAACTCCACCCAGCGGGCTGCACTGCCCTTGATGACACCGCTGCGCACCGCCAGGATCGATCCGGATGGCGTCGTGAATCCCGGGACGCCGCCGGACGCGCCGATCCACGGATCGTCGGCGCGAACCACGCGCCCGCTGGTCTTCGAGGCCAGCGCCGTCAGGATCGACTGGAACGGCATTTCGCTCCAGCCGACCTTCCTCGCGCTCTCTTCGCTCACGGGAACGAACGCCGAGAGGTCGCGGGCCGTTATCAGGTCGAGGCCGTTCCGGCGCGGCGTGGCGTTGTGACTGCCGTGATGGGCCACCTTGAGATAGACCGTGCGCGCCAAAAGGTCGGCGGCCGTCACCGTGCCAGTGTCGACCGGCCAGCTCACATCCTTCCAGCTGAGCCAGTTGCCGATCTGGGCGTCGCCGGGGAACAGGAAGACGCGGCCCGCGCTGCCGATCTCGAACGCAAGCACCAAGCTCGTGTTGTTCACCCCGCGGTCGAGCTGCAGGGCGAGATCGGCGGCGATGCCCAGCCAGTCGGCGTCGATGCGCCGCCAGGATTGATCGAGGAGATTCTGGTCCACGACGCGCTTGGCGCGCTTCCGCTCCGCCGGCGGCTCGGGTTGCGGAACCGGCCCGGAATAGTGCCGGTTCACGAAATCCGAGATCGCGCCGGCATGGCCGTTCAGAGCGTCGGCAAGCGGCGTGCCGATATTGTAGTCGAACGGGGCGTCCTCGCCGGGCAGCGGGCCGACCTCTCCCGCCGAGGCCGCAAGTCCTGCCGCGAGCATCCTTCCGAGCGCCCAACCCTTCAGGTCCGCAAGCGGGAACATCTCGTCCGCCTTCTCCTCCAACCTGAGGAGCTTCCTGTCGCGCGGCGGCCCGAGTACGTAGACCTTGAGATTGGGTACGCCCGGCAGGGTGATCGGCGCGGCGCTGGGCTCCAGGTAGCGGGGCGGTTGCGTCGTGCCAAGTCTGGCCGCCGCGTCGCGGGCAGCGCGCACTTTTTCGCCCTTGGCTCCGAACTGGAAGCCGAGAACGGATTGCAGGCCCTTTCCGAGGCTGAACATATGGAAGCTGGTTTCTCCAGCAGCTTCCATCCGGCGGCTCGCCCCCTGCAGCGCCGAAACCGCCTGCGCGCGGAACATGTCGAACTCCCTGGCGTCGGCATCGTCCGGATCTTCCGTCCACGCCATCCACACCTCGCCGACGGGGATGCTTTGGAAGATCTCTCCCGCCGTTGAGAAACCCGAGACGTGATCCCAATGCTCGTGTGTCACGACGAGCACGTCGATCGAACGCCCGGTGACGTCGCGTATGTCGGTCGCGATCGCGTCGATCAGATCCGAACCGCCGCTGACCGAGGAGTGGATGCCGCAATCGATCAGCATCCGGAAGGGCCTGCCGTCGTCCTTGAAGAAGGTGAGGAGGTGGCAGTCGCCGATGCCCTGGCAGTAATGGCGCACGGTCAGGGCAGGCGGCGTGGCGCGCGCGGCCGCCGCTGCCGTAGCGGCAGGGGAGGGGGCCGCTGCTCCCGTCTTCGATCGGGCGCCTTTGGGCTTGCTTTCCCTCTTAGCCATGATCGTCGTCCTCGTCATGCGCGTGCAGAAGGGCGAATGGTTCGGATGTGTCGCCGCCGAAGTAGAGCGCCCGCGACGGCGACATGAAGTTTCGGGATGCGGTCTCCGCCTGCCGCAGCCGGCGCTGCTCGCTGTTGATGTTCTTGACAATCAGGTAGCGGATTTCCTCGTGTTCCAGCTGCGGGTGCAGGATCATCGTCGCGCCGCCGCGGAACCACGACCAGGCTTCCCCTTCCCTGACGCCCTCGAAGGCCAGGGTTCCATCGTCGCGCAACGGAACGCGCTGGTTCATGACGGCGACAACCTCGACCCGGAAAGAGCCGTCAGGCTCCACGCGACGGGTCGGCCGCACGCTCGACACCTCGAACGTCGAGCTTCCCTTCTCGGCCGGGCGCAGAAGCGCGCCCCTTTCCGTATATCGCGGCATGTCGGGAAGGAGCCCGAACTGCTCGTAGAGGTCGGGTGCGTCGTTGAACGCACGCTTCATGCGTGTCCACAGCGCCCAGCGGTTCCTTTCATCCATCGCAAAGGTCTCTGAGCGAGGGCGCTTCTGGATCCGGTACAGGTCGACGCGTTCGAAGAGGCCGCGCAACCAGGAGGGCGACGGGTCGGCCGGACCGTCCCATGCCAGTGTCTCGGTGGATACGGTACGAACGTCGCGCGGCAGCAGCTTCCACTTGCGGAACGAC
Source organism: Mesorhizobium shangrilense (assembly GCF_028826155.1). NCBI lineage: Bacteria > Pseudomonadati > Pseudomonadota > Alphaproteobacteria > Hyphomicrobiales > Phyllobacteriaceae > Arvimicrobium > Arvimicrobium flavum. The sequence goes on along the minus strand of NZ_JAQGPN010000001.1, from coordinate 4,395,055 downwards.
TCCATGAAGGCGGTGCGGTAGTACAGCCCGTCTTCCGGGAAGGCGTCCATGTCCGCGGTTATGAGCGCGCGCAGGTAGTCGCCAAAGGTGATGTCCACCGCGGGACAGTAGTCGAGCGCGCGGATGCACATGTTGAGCATGTGTTTTGCCGTCTTCACGGTGTCGTCCGTCAGGCGGTCGACGAGGCCGGGATGCAGCGCGCCTGCCGGAAGAACGCCGGTGCCGCCGGTCGCCAGGCGAACCAGGTCCTCGGTTCGGCGCGCGATGATGGCCAGGAAGGCTTCGTAGACAGCGATGACCAGAATGGAGCCCCGGTCATGCGGCTCCATGGTCGTGTCATAGTCCAGATCGGCCATTTTTGGATTGGCGTAGTCTCGAAGCGGACCGGACCGGCCGCTGCCTTCGCCGAACTGGGCGGCGAGCCCGGAAAGCAGGTTGGCCGCAGAAAGATCGCCGCGCACGCGGCCGATCTCGAAGCTCACCAATTCCCTCAAGGTGAAATGCTGGAAGAGGGCCACGATGTCCGCGAACGCCTCGTGAAATGCGGGCACGTCGGGAGGCGAGGCTTCCTGGAAACGACGGTGGAGGCCATCCAGGAGCGCATGGGAGACTTCGTGGGCGATGATGTCGCTGGAGAGGCATGAGAAGACCGTAGATCCGCGCGGCGTCGTGGCGGTCGCGCCGCCCTCGGATCGAAAATAGCCGAACAAGAGCGCTTTCTTGTCGGGACTGTAGTAGGCGTTTTCGGCGCGCAGCGCATGTGGGTAGATGCGCAGCCTTGGCACCTCGTAGCCTGTGATCATCGACGCGCCGCTGCTGCGGGCGCGATAGGCATAGTGCGGCGCCCACAGCGCGCGGCGGCCGAGCGCCTGTTCGAAATTGCCGATGGTCGTCATCGCCACGGCGTAGACCATCTGCTGGTGGAACTGCGGATTGCCTTCCGACGGCTGCAGCCCATCCTGGGCGAGAAGGTACTTGTCGTTTAGGTCGACGGGGTCGTAGACGCGGTTCGATGCCGGGTCGATGTCGACGATTTCCAGATACTCGCCGACCGGCCCCGGCTTCAAGGGTTCGCTGGTGGCAGGCCGGTCGTCCCAGGGCACCGACAGCGTGGCGACGTGAACCGACACGGAATCGAGCTTCGTCCCGACGCTGGGGTCGAGCGCGTAGATGCGCAGCCGCCGTTTGGGCGGTGCGGCCGGGCGCGGCTTGCGCTTTATGGTGGGCGCGGTCTGGATGGGGGGAGCCTTGGCGGGCTTCGCCGCCGGTCGCGCAAGTATGCCTTCCAAAAAATGCTTCAGCGGCTTCGACGGATTGCCCTCGTCGAGCGCCGCTTCGAGATAGGCGTTGCGGGCGGCCGCCGAAACCTGCGCAGGGTCGGCGTCCGGGTCGAGCATGGCCTTCTCGACTGCATCGACGCGTTGCGCCATCTGGGTGAGTTCCAGCACCAGCATCCTGTCGCGCTGGGACAACGCGCCGCCCGGCGCAACGCTGACGCCCCCGCCGAAGAGCAGGTTGGCCCAGGGCCACGAATACTCGGCAGGCGGCAGCTTCCGCAACTGGCTGGCGGGCGCCGGCGCCTGCAACAGGGCGGCGCTGGCGTGGACGACGCCCTGGCCAAGCTTCTGGAAGGTCTCCGCCGGACCCATCTTGGGCGTGGACTTGGCCGCCGATGCGAAGAGCGCACGGCGAACGGCCTCGACGCGCATCCAGGGCTGCGGATAGGTCTTGACGGTATCCCAGTGCTGCGCCAGCCAGAGTGCCACCGCCGCCGCGACCTGCGGCGTTGCCGCGGAGGTGCCGGCGCCGTCCATGTCGACCACTTCGGGACAGTCGATTTCGGCCCACGGCACGTTCGGCGTATAGGCGCCGATCGCAGTGTCCATTTTCGATGGCGGGCCGAAATTGCCCTGCATGGTCGTCAGCCCGAGCCCGGAATAGGCGCGGCCATCGGCCATGACCCCGCAGGCGGCCAGGACGCGCTTGTAGCGGGCCGGAAAGACGATGCTGCTCAACACGCCCGCAAAATTGTTGCCGGCGGCCGTCACCATGACCAGTCCGGCGTCGTAGCCCAGATTGATGGCGTCGACGAGCGCGCTGGACGACAGGCCGCCCATGCTCATGGAAAGCACATGCGCGCCCTTCGCCCGCGCATAATCGAAGCCCTGCACCATGGTCGAGGTGGTGAAGCGCACCACCCAGTTGGCGATGCGGACGGGGATGACCGACACGCCGGGAGCCCCGCCGACGAAGTCGCTGAAGTCTTCCCAGCCGGGCGATACGCCGGCGAGGCGGTTGCCGGCCAGCAAGCTGAGCGTCCCCGTGCCGTGGCCGGGGTTGCTGGTCAGCGTTCCGGCGGGAGCGTGATCGGTGGCGTCGTTAGCAGGCCTTCCGTCATTGACGAAGTTCCGCTGCAGCGCCGCCGCGAGGTTCGCCGGAACGGTGCGGTGTGCCGGATCGAAGCCGGTATCAAGATGGGCGACGGTGATAAGGGACTGTTTCGACCCGACCTTGGTGCGCGCCGCTGCGAACTGGCTGAAGCCCGGACCGGCGTTCCAGGCGACCTTGCCCGGCAAGATGGCCTTGCCGCCGCCGCTGTCCTGATCGTCGAACGTACATGCCGGGGCCGCACTCAGCGCCATGCCGGGGTCGCCGCGGCCGTCCTTGTAGTCCCATTGCTGGACGAAATCCGGCTCGACTGCCAGCACCGACGGTCCGCCCGCGGCCGCGAAGGCTTCGCGACGTTCCGCGATCCGGTGCGCATTGTCCCAGGGATTTTCTGACTGGACGCTCTTCGCGCTGATCTTCAGCCATGTCGCGCCCTGGCCGCCGGCGACGCCCATGCCGCCTTCGGATGCGGCCGGGATCGACAGGATGGCCTCGGCCTCGACCTTGCCGGCGCGAAGCGACCGGGTGTTGGCCGCAAATCCGGCGCCGTCGCCCCGGACCTTGACGAGCAGCCCGTCGGATCTGGCCATGCCGGTTCCTCTCAACGTTCGCCGCGCCTGGAAAAATCCGGTTCAGGCGGTTCTTCAAGGCTCTGCGGGCACATTCCGCGCGCAACCTCTGCGCTGCCCGCTCTGGCGCAACAGCGCCGATATCCGAAGGTATTCCAAGATGAACCTGAGGAATGATGAGTATATCAGATGAAATATCTATTGGAAGAGCAGCGCGAGAGTAGATGGAAAGTTGAATCAAATAATCCAGAAGGAGGGAGATCGGGAATGCAGGAGCGATTGCATTGCCGGCGGGATCGGCAGCAGCACTGCTGCGGCGACGTCGCGACGCCTTGTCGCCGCTGGTCCCAAGAATTGCGGTGATGGCGCTTGTGCGTCGGCGGCCGAACCGGCACACGGCGGCTATCGGAGGAATCGCCGTGGACGGTCGCACCGCAATGAAGCCCTTTGAAGTCACCAACCGCGTCGTGTTGTCGATCGCGATCCCGATGACGCTAGCATATCTGACGACGCCCTTGCTTGGGTTGGTGGACACGGCGGTGGTCGGGCAGTTCGGCAATGCCGCACTGCTTGGCGGGCTGGCGGCCGGAGCCATCGTCTTCGACCTGGTGTTCACGACCTTCAACTTCCTGAGGTCGGGCACGACGGGACTGGTCGCCCAGGCGTACGGACGCGATGACCGGATGGAGGAGCAGGCAGTGTTCTGGCGAGCCTGCGCCATCGCGGTCGCCGCCGGTGTCGTCCTTGCGCTGGCGGCGCCGCTGCTGTCGCTTTTCGGTCGCTGGTTCATGGGAGCCGACGCCGAGGTCAGCGCGGCCATGGATCTCTACGTTCGCATCCGCCTCCTGGCTGCGCCGTTCTCGCTGCTCAACTACGCCATTCTCGGCTACGTGCTGGGCCGCGGCGAGGCCGCGCTGGGGCTCGGCCTGCAGTTCCTGCTGAATGGCGTCAACGTCGCGCTTTCGATCGCGCTCGGCCTGTGGGCGGGTTGGGGTGTAGCGGGCGTGGCGTGGGGAACGGTCGGCGGCGAGTTGATCGCCGTGGTCGTCGGCATGGCGATCGTCCTGAGGCGCTTCCGCTCCCAGCCGCGGCTGCCCCGTTCGCAGCTATTCGATACCGCCGCCTTCAGGCGCATGCTGGCGCTGAACGGCGACATCATGATCCGTTCCTTTTCGCTGCTCGCGGCTTTTGCGCTGTTCACCCGGCAGGGCGCGCAGTTCGGCACGGTGACGCTTGCCGCGAACGCCGTTCTCATGAACTTCTTCCTGGTCGGCGGTTATTTCCTCGACGGCTTTGCGACGGCGGCCGAGCAGCTTGCCGGTCGCGCGGTCGGCGCACGCTACGCGCCGGCTTTCCGGGCAGCGCTGAAGCTCACCGCGGTTTGGGGCTTTGCGCTGTCCTTCGTGGCCACGGCCGTGTTCCTCGTCTTCGGCCAGTCCGTGATCGACGTCATCACGACCGCCGAGGACGTGCGGATCGCCGCGCAGGCATTCATCCCCTGGGCGGCCTTCACCGCACTCAGCGGCGTGCTCGCCTTTCAGATGGACGGGGTCTTCATCGGCGCGACCTGGTCAAGGGACATGCGCAACATGATGCTGCTGTCGCTGCTCGCCTTCGTCGCCTCGCTGCTCGCCCTGACGCACTGGTTCGGCAACCATGGCCTCTGGGCGTCGCTGCACGTCTTCCTTCTGGTGCGCGGCTTCAGCCTGCTTTCGGTGCTGCCGCGGCGCGCCCGCGAAACCTTCAGGCGCTGAGTGGCTTGTCCGCCCAATGCTGCAGCCGGCTGTCGCGCAGGTCGCTGATGCTGGCCGCGCCGCTCCTGTCCAGCTCACGCCGCATCCCGGCCAGGATCCTTCCCGGCAGTCCTGGACCGCCGTAGATCAGCCCGGTGTAGATCTGAACGAGATCGGCACCTGCGCGGATCTTCTCCAGCGCCGTCTCGGCCGAGTCGACGCCGCCCACGCCGATGATGGCGAAGTCCGGCCCCAGCAGTCGCCGCATCCTGGCGAGCACGATCGTCGAGCGCTCGAACAGCGGCCGGCCCGACAGGCCCCCTGCTTCCGTTGCTGCCGATGTGTTGCGCAGGCCCGTGCGGGCAAGCGTCGTGTTGGAAACGATGACGCCTTCGATGCGTTTTTCCGCGACCTCCGCTGCGATGTCCTCCAGTTCCGCGTCAACCAGGTCGGGAGCGATCTTGAGGAACACGGGCACGCGTTTGGTGGCCGTCTCACGCGCCGCCGCCACGCGCGACAGCAACTCCGCAAGCGCCTCCCTTGCCTGCATGGTGCGCAGGCCGGGCGTGTTGGGGGAAGAGATATTGACCGTCAGATAGGATGCGTATCGCGCGAAGCGCTCGACGCCGAGCACATAGTCGGCGATACGGTCGGCGCTGTCCTTGTTGGCCCCGATATTAACGCCGACGATGCCGGGACGTCCTTTGCGTGCCTGAAGCCGCGCCTCGCAGGCGTCGTGGCCCTCGTTGTTGAAGCCCAGCCGGTTAATGACCGCATTGTCTTCCGGCAGGCGGAAGATGCGCGGCTTCGGGTTGCCAGGCTGGGGCAGGGGGGTCACCGTACCCACCTCGGCAAAACCGAACCCCAGGCCAAGCAGACCGTCAGGAGCTTCGGCGTTCTTGTCGTAGCCCGCCGCCATGCCGAGCGGGTTGGGAAAGTCGATGCCGGCGACATTGACCGCGAGCCGCCGGTCTGCGGGCGGCTTCGGCACGATCGGGACGCCGCATCTGAGCGCGGCGATCGAAAGCCCGTGTGCTGTCTCGGGATCCAGTGTGAAGAGCGCCTGGCGGCCGAGCCGCTCGAACAGGCTCACGCGTCGAACTCCGGGAAGATGTGGCTGCCGTGCCCGCCGAGCGGCAGAGCCTTCACCCACTTCACGGCGGCGAGGTCGAGCGGCGCATAGAGATGCGGGAACAGTGCGCCGCCTCGCGAGGCCTCGTACTTCAAGGCAGGCCCGAGCGCGACCGCATCCACGGCGACGAGGAGCAGGTCGGTCTGCCCCGCAAAATGCTTGGCCGCTGTCTTCCGCGCCTGTTCAGCCGTCGAGAAGTGAATGAATCCGTCGGTGAGATCGATCGCGGACCCGTTGAAGGTCCCGCTCGCTTCTGCTGTCCGCCAGAGCGGTTCCGGACAAATCTTGTAGATGGTAGAGTGCATTCCGGCGCTATAGTCGCAAACAGGCCGCTTCGGAAGGGCGCATCCCATTTCCGGCACAAAGCTGTGGCACTGTGCACGCCAACCCAGGAGTTTCTCATGCGCACCCTCGCATTCGCGCTCGCCGCCATCGCCCCAGCTTTCGTGCTGAGCGCCGATGCACAGGAGGCTGAGCGCTACCGGCTGGAGAAAACCGAGGACGGCTATGTGCGGATGGACACCCGGACCGGCGAGATGTCGATCTGCGAGGAGCGCAATGGCGGTCACCTCGTCTGCCGCACCGCTGCCGATGAGCGCTCCGCCTTCGAGGACGAGATCGACCGCCTGAACGCTTCCTTGCGTGCGCTCGAGGACCGCGTCGCCGCGCTTGAGAAGGCGCCGCCGGCGTCGGGCCTGCCGACCGAGGAGGAGTTCGACAAGACGATGGGCTACATGGAGCGCTTCTTCCGCGGCTTCATGGACATCGTGAAGGATTTTGAGAAGGACGAAACGCCGCCGGTTTCGCCCCAGAAAACCTGACGCGCAGGCTCTTCTCACTGAAGTCCGGGCGTTCCAACGTCAATTCGCCTTGAAAACTGTTTCTATCGTCGCATAATCGCGCCGACTCTACGCCGACGAACGAGACCGGCGGGAGCGGGAGGAATTCGTGCCGCACGGCTACAAGTTCGTCATCGCGGACGATCATCCCCTTTTTCGCGGGGCTCTCAAGCAGGCGATCGGCGGGGTGGCCGGTCCGGGTACGATCCTGGAAGCCGGAGATTTCGACGCGGCGAAAAAGATCATGGCCGAGAACGACGACGTCGATCTCGTCCTGCTCGATCTTTCAATGCCGGGCGCGAGCGGCCTGTCAGGCCTGATATCGCTGCGCGGCGTTCATGTCGGGATGCCCCTGATCGTCGTTTCGGCCCATGACGATCCCGAAACCATCCGCCGCGCGCTGGAGCTCGGCGCGTCCGGCTTCATCTCCAAGTCGGCCAGCATGGAAGACATCCGCGAAGCCGTCGAAACGGTGCTGGCGGGCGGCATTGCCGCGCCCAGCGGAGTGGATCTGGGCGTCGAGCAGGACGCAGAAATCTCCGACCTCATACGCCGTCTGCAGTCGCTTACGCCTCAGCAGACGAAGGTGCTGGGCATGCTGGCTGAAGGCTTGCTCAACAAGCAGATCGCCTTTGAGCTGAACGTCTCGGAGGCGACCATCAAGGCCCACGTCTCCGCCATCCTCCAGAAGCTCGGCGTCGACAGCCGCACGCAGGCGGTGATCCAGCTCTCCAAGATCGGCGCCGAGTCCATCCAGGCGGCGGGTTAGGCGCTTCAACGGTTCAAGGAAGTGCCGGAAGGGTGGCCCCTTGCGGCCGGCATTTGTCGGGCCATCGCCCGGACCGGGCAAAGCATCGTGCGGAAGCGCGTCTATTCGGCTGCCTGCGCCATGCGCCGCGCCCGCATCATCATCGTCCTCAGCACGGCTGGTTTCACCGGCTTGTTGATCACCGGCATGTCCATCGCTTCCGCGGCGTCCCGCACCTCCTGGGAGCGGTCGGCGGTGATGAGCACTGCGGGCAGGGCAGGACCAAAAATTTCCCGCAACGCAGCGACCGCATCGAGGCCTGTCTCGGCGTCGAGGTGATAGTCTGCGAGGATCAGGTCCGGCGGTTCGACATCTTCGCCGACGGCAGGGAACGCCGCCGCTCCACGGAAAATCTCGACGCGGCAGCCCCATCCTTCGAGCAGCAGGCGCATCCCGTCGAGGATGCGTGGGTCGTTGTCGATGGCGTAGACGAGCAGCCCGTTCAGCGCGACGGTGATCGGCGCCGGCCGCTTCTTGGCGGCCACGGCCGTCGGCGCCGCCGCCTGCGTGACCGGGATGAGCACCGACGCCTGCGTTCCCTTGCCTTTTTCCGAATGGAGCCGAAGCTCCAGCCTGAGCACGCGTGCAATCCTGTCGACGATCGACAGGCCGAGACCGAGCCCTTCCGCCTCGCGAATGCCGTCATCCAGCCGGCGGAATTCGTGGAACACGGTGTTCAGCTTCTCCGGCGCGATGCCGATGCCGGTGTCCAGCACCTGGATTTCCGCCAGTTCGCCGCGTCGCCTCACGCCGACGACGATCTTGCCCGATCGTGTGTACTTGATGGCGTTGGAGACGAGGTTCTGTACCAGGCGCCGCAGCAGGTTGCGGTCCGTTTCAACGGCCAGCGACGACGGCAGGATACGCAGCTGCAGACCCTTCTTCGCCGCCAACGGCATGAAATCGGTCCCGATCTGTCGCAGCAGCTCGTCAAGCCGGAAGACGCTCTCCTGGGGCTTCATCGCCCCGGCGTCGAGGCGTGAGATGTCGAGCACCGCGCCGAGGATCGTTTCCACGGATTCGAGCGAGGATTCGATACTGCCGGCCGCCTCCTTGATCGGACCCCTGCCGGCTTTCTCCATGAGCGAAGAGGCATAGAGCCGCGCCGCGTTGAGCGGCTGCAGGATGTCGTGCCCGGCCGCCGCCAGGAAGCGCGTCTTGCCGAGATTGGCTTCCTCTGCGAGCATCTGCGCCTGCGCCAGCTCCTCGTTGACGCGGGTCAGCTCCGCGGTCCGGTTCTGGACGCGCAGCTCCAGCGACTCGTTGGCCTGCTTCAGCGCACGGTCGGCGGCGACGCGTGCGGAGATGTCCGTGTAGGTGGCGACCATGCCGCCATCCGGCATGGGGTTCGACCTCAGCTCGACGGTGCGGCCGCTGGTCTTCAACTCGAGCTGCCACGGATTGCCGAAGGCGGTCAGGCGATTCAGCGCGCCCACCGCCTGCTCGTTGGAGATGTCGCCGCGTCTGGCGAGGAAGCGCAGCACCTGGTCCAGCGAAACGCCGATCTGCCCCATTTCGTCGGGCAGGTCGAAGAGCTGGCGGTACTGTCGGTTCCAGCACGTCAGGCGAAAATCCTTGTCGAAGACGGTGATGCCCTGCGCCATCTGGTCGAGGGCGATCTGCAGGAGGTCGCGATTGTACTGCAGCGCCTCGGTCGCGTCGTCGAGCAGGCGGAACGTGTCCTTGGCGCTGCTGTCATGGCGCTGGAACAGGAGCGAGAGGATGAGCCGCGCCGAGGACGAACCAACGGCGCTGGCCAGCAATTGCTCCGAAAAGCGAATGACGCTCATGCTGGCCTGGTCGCTGCCGTGCAGCCTGCCCCCGTGGTTCGCCTCGAAGGTCTGGAAGGAACGCTCCGTCCGCTCGACGCCGAGATAGCGTGAGATCGTGTCCTTGAGCTCGTCGATGGTCACCGCCGTGCGGAAACGGCGCAGCATGGGCATCGGGCTGGAATCGCGCGGCACGAAGATCGCCGCCTGGATTCGCTCCAGCGCCACCGCCGCGCGCGATAGCGACCCCAGCACGAAGAAGAGCGTGTTGATCGAGAGGCTCCAGAGCACGCCGTGATTCAGCGGTTCGGCGACGGTGCCGAATAGCGCCTGCGGCCGCAACGCTTCGATGCCGAACGGTCCGTCCACGATGATCGAAAGGTTGGGCGGGACGAGCGACGGAAAGAGCAGCGTGTAGGCCCAGACGACGATACCGGCGGCCATGCCGAGAACCGCGCCGCGCGCGTTGGCCCCGCGCCAGATGAGGCCGCCGAAGAACGCCGGCGCAAACTGCGCGATCGCCGCGAACGACATCAGGCCGATCGAGGCCAACCGGGCGTTGTCGGTGCTTTCGCGATAGTAGAGGAAGGCGACGAACAGGATCACGAAGATCGATGCGCGCCGCACGTTGAGGATCAGCGACGACCAGTCCTCGTTCTCGCTGGCCTCGGACTTGAGGAGGCGGCGCACGAACAGCGGGATGACGAGGTCGTTGGAGATCATGATGGCCAGCGCCACGCTTTCCACGATCACCATGGCGGTTGCCGCCGACAACCCCCCGATGAAGGCCAGGAGCGCCAGCGCGTCCTGTCCGGCCAGCAGGGGGATCGCGAGCACGTAGAGATCGCTGCTCGTCTTGGCGCCGACGGTCGACAGACCGACCAGGGCAATCGGCAGCACGAAGAGATTGATGGCGACGAGATAGAGCGGGAACACCCAGGTGGCGTGCCGCAGTTCCTTCTCCGTGCGGTTCTCGACGATCATCACATAAAACTGCCGCGGCAGCATGATGATGGCGAAGCTGCTGAGGACGGTCATCACCAGCCAGGTTCCGAGCGAGGTGCGGTAGGAAAGCGCCTGTTCCACCTGCGGATGGTTCTCGATCGATTCGACCAGCGCTCCCGGGCTGCCGAACAGAATGAAGAACACGAACAGCCCGATCGCCAGGAAAGCCGCCAGCTTGACGACGGATTCGACCGCAACCGCCAGCACCAGCCCGTCCTGATGCTCGGTCGCGTCGGCGTGCCGGGTGCCGAACAGGACCGCGAAGACCGCGAGCAGCATGGCGACCACCAGCGAGATGTCGCTCACGAACGGATCGAAGGAGAACGGTGCGCCGGTGTGATGCTCGACGATCAGGCTCATCGAGCCGGAAATCGCCTTGAGCTGCAGGGCGATGTAGGGCACGGCGCCGACCGTCGCGATCAGCGTCGCGATTGACGCGACGCCGAAACTCTTGCCGTAGCGCGCGCCCAGGAAGTCGGCGATCGACGTGATCTTCTCGGCCTTTGCGAGCCGTACGAGACGTCTGAGCAACGGGAAACCGAACGTGAAGACCAGAATCGGTCCGATATAGATGGCCAGGAACTCGAAGTTGCGTTCGGAGGCGAGGCCCACGGATCCGAAGAAGGTCCACGAGGTGCAGTAGATGCCGAGGCTGAGCGCGTAGATGTTCGGCCGCGGCAGGCTTGACGCGCGCGCTACCGACCGCCGGTCGCCGATGCTGGCGATCCAGAACAACAGCGTGACATAGGCGACGGCGAGAACGCCGACGAACAACGCCTGCAAGCCTTTGCCCTTTCCTCCCGCGGAATTCCCAGGCGAGGCAATCACAGCTTGCGAGCGCTGTCGATAGTCGTGGATACCGCGCCAGAAAATACGGGTTCACCGCGACTTGCCATTTGATAGGGTGCATAGCGAGCGTCGATTCAAGACGCGGTTGCAGCGTCGGGGAAAGCACAGGAGGCACAAGTGCTCAAGGAATTCCAGGAGTTCATCTCCAAGGGGAACGTGATGGACCTTGCGGTCGGCGTCATCATCGGCGGCGCCTTCGGGCTGATCGTCAACTCGCTCGTCGGCGACATCATCATGCCGATCGTCGGCGCGGTTTTCGGCGGCTTCGACTTCTCGAACTACTTCCTGCCGCTGTCGTCCAACGTCACCGCGCTCTCGCTGGAAGAAGCCAAGAAGCAGGGCGCCGTGTTCGCCTATGGCAACTTCCTGACCGTGGTCATCAACTTCCTGATCCTGGCCTGGATCATCTTCCTCATGGTGAAGGGCGTGAATACGATGCGCCGCAAGCTCGAGAAGGAGAAGACGGCCGCCCCGGCGGCGCCGCCTGCCGACGTCGCCCTTCTGACCGAAATCCGCGACATCCTCGCGAAGAAGTAGCCACTTCCCAAGCTTCCCCGGATTGCGCCAATCCGGGGAATCCGATGGCCGTCGCGTGGGCGGCCTCGCGCTTGCGCCGCAAAGGCGTTATGGGCATGGCTTCCGACGAAGCCGGACCTCGCCATGACCTTCATGACCCACATACAGCCGGCTGCGGCCAGAGCGCCCGCCAGCGGCATCGTCTCGGTCGTGAATTACGGCCGCGACCGCCCCGGCCTCATCCCGCTCTGGGCCGGCGAGGGCGACCTGCCCACGCCTGACTTCATTTCCGAGGCAGCGGCCAAGGGGCTGCGCGACGGCGAGACCTTCTACACCTGGCAGCGCGGGATCCCCGACCTGCGCGAGGCGCTTGCTCGCTACTATCAGCGCCATTTCGGCAGGGCGTTCCCGGCCGAGGAGTTCATCGTCACCAGTTCCGGCATGCACGCGATCCAGCTGGCGATCCAGCTCGTCGCAGGCGGCGGCGACGACCTCGTCTATCTCTCTCCCGCCTGGCCGAACTTTGCCGGCGCGGCGATCGTGGCCGGAGCCAATCCGATCCCGGTGGCGCTGCATCTTTCGGGCAATGGCTGGTCCCTCGACCTTGATCTGCTGGAAGCATCCATCACTCCGAAGACGCGTGCGATCTTCCTCAACAGCCCGTGCAACCCGACCGGCTGGACCGCAGATCTTGCCACGCTGAAGGCGGTGCTGGATCTGGCGCGCCGGAAAGGGCTCTGGATCATCGCCGACGAGATCTATTCACTCTTCCACTACGATGGCGGGCGGGCGCCGTCCTTCCTCGACATCATGGCGCCCGAGGATCGCATCCTCTTCGTCAACACCTTCTCGAAGAACTGGGCGATGACCGGCTGGCGGGTGGGTTGGCTGCGCGTGCACCCGTCGCTCCAACAGACGCTGGAAAACCTCATCCAGTATTCGACGTCCGGGGTGGCGCAGTTCATGCAGCGCGGCGCCATCGCCGCGCTCGACGAAGGTGACGCCTTCGTCGCCTCCCAGGTCGAGCGTGCGCACCGCGCCCGCGATCTCGTGTGCGGCATCATCGGCGCGACCGGACGGGCGCGGTTCGCTGTGCCGCTGGGCGCTTTCTACCTGTTCTTCGCCGTCGACGGCCTGGAGAACTCGATGGATGCCGCGATCGAGATCGTTGACAAGGCGAATGTCGGGCTGGCGCCTGGAACGGCCTTCGGCGCGGGCGGGGAGGGGTTCCTGCGGCTCTGCTTCCACCGCCGGCTGGATCAGGTCGAGGAAGCCGCGACGCGGGTGGCCGACCGGCTGGGCAGCCGCTGATCTCGTCAGTCGGCGCGTGCCGCTCGTGGACATGGCTCAAGTCGCTGGTCCACAGCGCCCGGGAGGGCAGCGTTCGTGAACTGCCACGCAGAGCTGCGGTGAAGAGGGACTTGCCTCGGCCGAATCGACTGCTCAGCCGCCGGACTTCGGAACCAGCAGCGGGATGATGCGGTCACTTTTGGCGAGCGACGGCTGGCCAGCTTCGCCGTAGGGAATGCCCAGCGCGTCCCACGTTTCGATCAGGGCATCCTTCAATTCCTCGATCAGTGCATCCGAGTGGAACGGTGTCGGTGTGATGCGCAGGCGTTCGGTACCGCGCGGCACCGTCGGGTAATTGATCGGCTGGATGTAGATGCCGTGTTTGCCGAGCAGCCGGTCGGTCGCCATCTTGCAGAGCTCAGGGTCGCCCACGAGAATCGGCACGATGTGGGTGACCGACGGCATCACCGGGAAGCCGGCGGCCGACAGCACGTCCTTGGCGCGCTGCGCCTGCCGATGCTGCGCGTCGCGCTCGACCTGCGAAGCCTTGAGGTGTCGGATCGAGGCAGTTGTGGCCGCGGCGATGGCCGGCGGCAGGGCGGTCGTGAAGATGAAGCCCGGCGCGTAGGAGCGCACGGCGTCGATGATCGTGCGGGTGCCGGTGATATAGCCGCCCAGGGTGCCGAACGCCTTGGCCAGCGTGCCTTCGATGATGTCGATGCGGTGGGCGAGGCCGTCGCGCTCGGAAATGCCGCCACCCCGTGCGCCGTACATGCCGACGGCATGCACTTCGTCGATATAGGTCATGGCGTTGTACCGTTCGGCGAGCTCGACGATCTCCTTGATCGGCGCGATGTCGCCGTCCATCGAATAGACGCTCTCGAACACGATCAGCTTGGCGCGCTCGCGGCCCGCCGCCTGCAGCAGGCTTTCGAGGTGGGCGACGTCATTGTGGCGGAAAATCTTCTTCTCGGCGCCGGAGCGGCGCACGCCCTCGATCATCGAGGCGTGGTTCAGCTCGTCGGAGAGGATGAGGCAGTTCGGCAGCAGACGGCCGATGGTGGAGATGGATGCTTCGTTCGAGACGAAGCCGGAAGTGAAGACGAGTCCGGCTTCCTTGCCGTGCAGGTCGGCGAGCTCGTTTTCCAGCTCGACCAGCGGATGGTTGTTGCCGGAGATGTTGCGCGTGCCGCCGGCGCCCGAGCCCATGCGGCCGACCGCGTTCTGCATGGCGGCGATCACGTCCGGATGCTGGCCCATGCCGAGATAGTCGTTGGAGCACCAGACGGTGATCTCCTTGGTCTGGCCGTTGTTGCGCCAAATGGCTCTCGGGAAGGACCCCACGATGCGCTCGAGATCGGCGAAGACGCGATAGCGTCGCTCCGCGTGGACCTGATCGACGGCTTCCTCGAAGAAACGCTGATAGTTCATGATGCCTGCTCGTTGGGTGTCCGGATCATAGTGACGCGCTGTGGATGCGTCCATTCTCGCCTTTTGGGCAAAATGCCACGCCCTTTCGACCATAACGACGCCGCGGCAGCTTTGATTTCAGTCAATCCGCAACGGATTTGCAAATTCTCACATGCGCGCGCCCCAACAATTGGCACAAAGCAAGGAAAGTTAGAGATTTGCCGCTATGGCGGTGAGATCATCGTGGGGAGTTTTTGATGGCGGTTCTGGTGACGGGGGGAGCAGGCTACATCGGCAGCCACATGGTCTGGGAACTGCTCGGCGGCGGCGAGGAGGTCGTGGTGCTCGACCGGCTGTCGAGCGGTTTCGACTGGGCGGTTGCGCCAGAAGCCAGGCTCTATGTGGGGGACATCGCGGACGCCGCGCTGGTTGCGAAGATCCTTCGAGAGCACTCCGTCGATGCGATCGTCCACTTCGCCGGCTCTATCGTTGTTCCGGAATCGGTGGCGGACCCGCTCGGCTACTACGGCAACAACACGGCCGGGACGCGCACCCTGCTGGAGCAGGCGGTGAGGGGCGGCGTGCCGCACTTCATCTTCTCCTCGACTGCTGCCGTCTACGGATCGGCCGGGCTGGAGCCGATCGTGGAGGATGCGCGGCTGGCGCCCGAATCGCCCTATGGCCGCTCGAAACTGATGTGCGAGTGGATGCTGGCGGACGCCGCCGCCGCGCATCCGCTCACTTACACGGCGCTGCGCTACTTCAACGTCGCCGGCGCCGATCCCCGGGGCCGCACAGGCCAGTCGACCGCTGGCGCAACGCACCTGATCAAGGTGGCCTGCGAGACCGCCACCGGCAAGCGCAAGGCCATGCAAGTCTACGGGACGGACTACCCGACTCCGGACGGCACCTGCGTACGCGACTACATTCATGTCAGCGATCTCGTCGCCGCCCATCGCCTGGCCCTGCAGCGCCTGCGGGAAGGGGGCGGGAGCCTGGTCGCCAATTGCGGCTACAGCCACGGCTATTCGGTGCTGGACGTCATCGAGTCGGTACGGCGGGTTCACGGATCGGACCTGGCGGTGACGATGGCCCCGCGCCGGCCGGGCGACGCCGCCTCCGTGATTGCGGATTCCAATCTCGCCCGCCGCGAACTCGCCTGGACGCCTCAGCACGACGACCTTGATGGCATCGTCACCAGCGCACTCGAATGGGAACGCGTTCTGGCGCGAAAGAACTCCAGCGCGGGCTGAGATCGGCGGCGCTGGGTTGCGCTACCATCTACCCCGAACCGCAGTGGTCGTGCTAAGAACACCGGGAGCGTCGATCCGTCGGCAGGCGGGCGAACTCTTTCCCTGATCCGGCGAACGCGGACGACCCGTCCGGACGCACGCCCCCGAGGACCCAAATGGACACGATTATCCAAGCTTCCGCGCGCAGCCTCCGCCTCAGCCCCGAGGACAACATCGTCGTTGCCGGAGAGCGCATCGAGAAGGGCGCCAGCACGTCCGAAGGCGTGGTCGCGCTGCAGCGCATCCCTTTCGGGCACAAAATGGCGGTGCAGGCAATCGACAAGGACGCACCGATCGTCAAGTTCGGGCAGATCATCGGCTTCGCCAAGGAGCCGATCGCCAAGGGCGACTGGGTGCACGAGCACAACGTCTACATGCACGATTTCTCGCGCGACTACCGATTCGCCGAGGCGGCGCGGCCGGAGGACGTCCTGCCGGTGGACCAGCAGGCGACGTTCCAGGGTTTTCGGCGCGCCAACGGCAAGGTCGGCACGCGCAACTATATCGGCATCCTCACCAGCGTGAACTGCTCGACCACCGTCGCGGGGTTCATCGCGAGGGAGATCGAGCGCTCCGGCATCCTCGACGACTATCCCAACATCGACGGGATCGTTGCGCTGAAGCAGGCCAATGGCTGCGTCATCGACTATCGCGGCGTCATCTTCGACACGCTGAAGAAGACGACCTGGGGCTATGCGACCAACCCGAACATGGGCGGCGTCGTCATGGTCGGCCTCGGCTGCGAGGGCTTTCAGATCCCGCGCTTCAAGGAAGCCTACGGCGTCCAGGAAAGCGAGACGTTCCGTACCATGACCATCCAGGAGGTGGGCGGCACGAAGAAGACCGTCGAGGCCGGCGTCGAGGCGGTCAAGGCGATGCTGCCGACCGTCAACAAGGCGAAGCGCGAGACCGTGCCGGCTTCGGAGCTGGTGCTGGCGCTGCAGTGCGGCGGTTCCGACGGTTACTCGGGCATCACGGCCAACCCGGCGCTGGGCGTCGCGGCGGACATCCTGGTGCGCCACGGCGGCACAGCGATCCTTTCGGAGACGCCCGAGATCTATGGCGCGGAGCACCTGCTCACCCGCCGCGCACGGAGCAAGGAGGTCGGCGAAAAACTGGTCGACATCATCCACTGGTGGGAAGACTACACCAAGCGCAACAACATGGAGATGAACAACAACCCGTCTCCGGGCAACAAGCTGGGCGGGCTGACGACCATTCTGGAGAAGTCGCTGGGCGCGGCCGCGAAGGGCGGCTCGACGACGCTCAACGCCGTCTACCATTATGCCGACCCGGTGACGGAGAAGGGTTTCGTGTTCATGGACACGCCCGGCTACGATCCGGTCGCTGCGACCGGCCAGGTCGCGGGCGGAGCCAACATCCTTGCCTTCACCACCGGCCGCGGCTCGGCCTATGGCTGCAAGCCGACGCCGTCGATCAAGCTCGCCACCAACACGCCGATGTACGAACGCATGATCGACGATATGGACATCAACTGCGGCGACATCCTCGACGGCGTGACGCTGCAGGAGAAGGGCGAGGAGATTTTTCGGGAGATCCTCGCCGTGGCGTCGGGCAAGAAGTCGAAGTCGGAGGAACTGGGCTACGGCGACAACGAGTTCGTGCCCTGGCAGATCGGCGCGACGATGTAGGGACGGTTTTTGCGGGGCGGACGGGTCACCTCCGCCCTGACGCCCCTGCCGTCGCCTTGTTTCCGCTGACGGGAACAGGATGCTCGCACTCAGGCGGCGCGCTGCCGTCAGGGACCTGGCGACCACGGTGCTCTAAGCCGCGGTCAGATCCGCCGCCGCGTCCGGCACCACCACCAGCTTGCCGACGAACTTCTTCGCCATGAAATCCGTCTGGGCGCGGTGGAAGTCGGAGAGCCTGTAGACGCCGCCGACCAGCGGGCGGATCTTCTTTTGCTCGATGTAGCGAACGATGCGGCGGAAGTCGCCGCGCGTGCCCTGGCTGGAGCCGTGAAGCTGGAGCTGCTTCAGGTACATGGTCCTCAGGTCGAGCTGGACGACAGGACCGGCGATGGCGCCCGCCGTCGTGTAGCGTCCTTCCGGGCGCAGGATGGTAAGCAGCTCGTTGAACATGGGACCGCCCACCAGGTCGGCGACCACGTCGACGGGCTTCCCGCCCGTGGCCTTCTCGACTGCGGCAAACAGCCCGCCTGCGCCGCGCGTGATAACCGCCTCGGCGCCGATGTCGAGGACGTCCTTCTCCTTGCCTTCGCCGACGATCGCATAGGGAATGGCCCCGCGCGCCCGCGCCAGCTGGATGATGCCGGAGCCGACGCCACCGGAAGCTCCTGTCACCAGCAAGCGTTCGCCGGCCTTGAGACCGGCCCGCTCCAGCATCTGTTCCCCCGTCAGATAGGCGCAACAGAAGGTGGCCAGCTCGACGTCGGTCAGGTCCGTGTCCACGACATGCGCGTTCGCGGCCGGCAGCGTCTGGTACTCGGCATACCCGCCGTCGCGGCCATGGCCCATGTAGTCGATGTCGGCCAGTGAATCGTCGTCCCGGTTGTACATCGAGAAATCGACCATCACCCGCTCGCCGATGCGCAACGACGGAACGCCTTCGCCCACGGCGACGATGCGGCCCACGCTGTCTGTTCCCTGAATGCGCGGGAACGTCAGCGTGTTGCCCTGCCTGCGCCAGGTGGACACGGCGTCCGGATCGGACTCGGTGCCGTATGCGCCTTGGCGCACCCAGACGTCGGTGTTGTTCATGCCGCAGGCGGTGACGCGGATCAGCACCTCGCCCGAAGCCGGCTTCGGCAGCGGGACGTCGGTGCGATAGACGAGCTTGTCGATGCCGCCGTGTCCGGTCAGGAGCACGGCCGCCATGGTGGACGGGAGGGAGCGATTTTCCGACATCTGTCCGGTCTCAGCCTTTCCTTTCGACGGCGCCGCCCCTCTGCCGGGCAATGGAGGCGGGGAGGCGGCTGCCAAATACCTACGACCGATCCGATCCGAAAACCGCGTTCACGGCGTCAGCGGTCGCAGCGACGACCACGTCGGCCTCTTCCTTCGTCAGGCACAGCGGCGGTGCGAAGCCAAGGATATCGCCCTGCGGCATGGCGCGGCCGATGACGCCGCGCTCGAGCAGCGCGGCTGCGACCTGCGGACCGAATTTTTGGGCCGGATCGAAGAATTTGCGATCGTCCTTGTCCTCGACGAACTCGACGGCGGCCAGCAGCCCGTCGCCGCGAACCTCGCCCACATTAGGATGAGAGCTGAGCGCCCCGGCGAGTTGCTGGCGGAAGTATGCGCCCGTCACGCCTGCGTTCTCGACGAGACCCATCTCGTCGATCAGCTCGAGGTTGGCGACGCCGGCCGCCGCGCAGAGCGGGTGCGCCGAATAAGTCCAGCCGTGGCCGATCGCGCCGAGTTCGTCCGATCCCTTCACCAGCACCTGCCACATCCTGTCGGAGACGATGACGCCGGAGAGCGGCGCGTAGGCCGACGTCAGGCCCTTGGCGATGGTGATCAGGTCCGGCCGGATGCCATAGTGGTCCGAGCCGAACATGGAGCCCAGCCGGCCGAAGCCGGTGACCACCTCGTCGGCGACCAGCAGCACGTCGTACTTCTTCAGCACGGCCTGGATCTTCTCCCAGTAGCCGGCCGGCGGGGGTACGATGCCGCCGGTGCCGAGGATCGGCTCGCCGATGAACGCCGCGACGGTGTCCGGCCCTTCGGCCAGGATCATCTCCTCCAGCTTTTCTGCGCAGAATTGCGAAAACTGTTCCTCGGAGAGCGAGCGGTCCTCGCGCCGGAAATAATAGGGCGCTTCCGTGTGCAGGATGGGCGCGCGCGGCAGGTCGAAGGCATTGTGGAAGAGATGCAGGCCGGTCAGCGAGCCGGTCATCACGCCGGACCCGTGATAGCCGCGCCAGCGCGAGATGATCTTCTTCTTCTCCGGGCGGCCGAGCACGTTGTTGTAGTACCAGATGAGCTTGATGTTGGTCTCGTTGGCGTCCGAACCGGAGAGGCCGAAATAGACCTTCGACATGCCGGCCGGCGCGCGGTCGATGATCATCTTGGCGAGCGTGATCGACGCGTCCGTGCCGTGTCCGACATAGGCGTGGTAGTAGGCAAGATCCTTCGCCTGCGCGGCGATCGCATCGGCGATCTTCTGGCGGCCGTAGCCGACGTTCACGCAATAGAGGCCGGCGAAGGCGTCCAGGCTCTGCCGCCCGTTCACGTCCGTGATGTAGACACCCTCACCACCCGCGATGACCCGCGTCGGGCTCTCGCCGCGCGCATGCATGCCCATGTGGGTCGAGGGGTGGAAAAAGTGGTCGCGGTCCCAGGCGGTGCGTTCGTTCGAGCGGTCGAGCATGCTTGTATCCTTGTATTTCCGGTGGTTTTCGTTGTCCGAAGGTGGCATCTCAGCCCGCGTCGAGGCACACGTATTTCAGCTCGGTGAAGGCTTCCGCCCCGTGCCGCGAGCCTTCGCGGCCGAGGCCCGATTGTTTGACTCCGCCAAACGGGATTGGCGCGCCGGTGATCTTCACGCGGTTGATCGCGACCATACCGTAGTCGAGCGCACGCGCCATGCGCAGCTGTCTGGCTCCGCTTTCCGTCACGACATAGGCGACCAGCCCGTATTCGGTGGCATTGGCGCGGACGACGACTTCTTCCTCCGTCTCGAATGAGGCGACTGCCGCAACGGGCCCGAACGTCTCCTCCTTCATGATGGCGGCATCGTCCGCCACGTCGACGAGCAGCGTGGGCTCGAAGAACAGAGACCCGGCGCTGTGGCGCGCCCCGCCGGCAAGGCAGCGCGCGCCTTTGGCGAGCGCGTCCGCCACATGCTCCTCCACCTTCGCCACCGCGCGCGCATGCATCAGCGGGCCGATCTCCGCTTCGTCGTCGAGCCCGGGCCTGACCTTCAATGCTGCGATCCGCTCGGCATAGGCGACGCAGAAGCGGTCGTAGACGGCGCGCTGCACATAGATGCGGTTGGCGGCCAGGCAGTCCTGGCCGGACGTGGCGAACTTCGCATCGACGGCGATCGAGACGGCGCGCTCCAGATCGGCATCGTCGAAGACGATCAGCGGTGCGTGCCCGCCGAGTTCCATGACCAGCCGCTTCATCGTCGGCGCACATTGCGAGGCGATCAGGCGGCCGATCTCGGTGGAGCCGGTGAAGCTCATGGCGCGGATGCGGCTGTCCTCGCACATGCGTCCGACGATGGTCCCGGCGTCGCCCGTCACCACGTTGAATACGCCGGCCGGCAGGCCTGCCCGCTCGCCGAGCTCGGCCAGCGCCAGCGCCGACAGCGGCGTCTCCGACGATGGATGGGCGACGACGGTGCATCCCACGGCGAGCGCCGCGGCGGCCTTGCGCGTCAGCATCGCGGACGGAAAATTCCAGGGGGTGACGAGGCCGACGACGCCGAGGGGCTCGCGCCTGACGAGCATCTCCGCGCCGGGCAGATGGCTGGTGACGCTCTCCGCATTCACCCGCTTCGCCTCCTCCGCGTACCATTCGACGAAGGATGCCGCATAGTCGATCTCGCCGAGCGCTTCCTTGATCGGCTTGCCCTGCTCGAGCGTCATGATCAGCGCGAGGTCCTGCCTCGATGCGAGGATCAGCTCGAACCACCTGCGCAGCGCCGCCGCCCGCTCCTGGGGAAGCAGGCCGCGCCATTGCGGCAGGGCGCCCGCCGCCGCATCGATCGCGGCGGTCGTCTGGCCGGCGTCGAGCGCGGCGACCCAGCCGACCGTGCCGCCACTGGCGGGGTCGGTGACCTCAAAACTCTGCGCGGAAGCGCCGGCGGTCCACCGGCCGTCCACATAGGCGAGCTCGCGCAGCAGGCGCCTGTCGGCGAGTCGATCGAGGGCGGCATGGCGGACGGGATGGGCGAAATGGGCGGACATGGGACGACTGCGCTCCGGTGGCGTCTCCCGCAAGCGTAGCCGCGCCCCGCCGAGAGTCGGACCATTCTGGCGACCCGTCGTAGAGATTTTCTCTACACGCGGGCCTGGATTTTGGGGAATGTCTCCAACTGCTTGCGTCGTGTCAGATTGCGGATACGCACAGACCGAGGCCTTCGGCAGCGCGCGCCATGCCGACATCGAGCGTGCAGAGGGTGGCGTCCTGCGAGGCGGCTATGGCGAGATGGAGTGCGTCCCCGGCGCGGAGGCCGTTCGATCGGCTGGCCAGATCGCTCGCTGCGGTGAAGTGGCTGTGCTCGACGGGGATGGAAATGAAGGACGCGCCAACAAGCTGGTGGAACGCGGAATCAACGAGGATGCGGCCGTCCTGGTCCAGCGTCGCGTTGTCGACCTTCATCGAGATGGCGGAGCTCCATTCCACCTCTACCCACCAGCTTATCAGCTTCGTGTCGCCGCCATGCTCGGCCAGCCATTTCTCCGCACGCGCCGTTGGCTCTCCTCGGTGAGGACGGAGACGAGAACCGATGTATCTATATAGTAGTTCAATAGCGCGCGTCGTCGCGCAGACGGCGCATGAACTCTCCAGCCGACTGTTCCTGGTACGGCAGAGAGTCGGCGACACGCTTCAACCGCTCGAAGTCGATCGGCTTTTTCAGCTTGAATTCGCGCGCCACGGGCTCGATGCGGGCGACAACCGCATCCCCGCGCGTGACGATCACGGTCTCGCCACCCTCCACCCGCGCGATCACGTCGGCAAGGCTTTCTTGCGTGTCGTCGAGATTGATCCGATCCATCGCAACGCTCCCGGATAATCGAGCATCATGCCACCCGCACCCGCACGCCACAAGGCGGCGTCTGGGGCAGGCCGCTATGACCTGACCACGAGTTCCGCCATCGGCAATACGGTCTCTTCCTTGACCGTGCGCGTCACGATGTAGGTGAAATAGCGCTCGATGCCGATCTCGCGCTCCAGCATGCCGTCGACCAGTCGCTGATAGGCGTCGACGTCGCGCGTCATGACCTTCAGGATGTAGTCCACGCCGCCACCGACGGACCAGCACGCGACGATCTCGGGCATCTGGCGCACCGCGCGCTCGAACCGGTCGAAATCGGCTTGGCGGTGGTTTCCCAGCGTGACCTCCATCAGCACGTTGGCCACCGGCGCGATGGTCCGCGACGCGACCCTGGCATGGTAGCCGCTGATGATGCCCGCCTTCTCGAGTCTTCTCAGGCGCATCCAGCAGGGCGTCGGCGACAGCCCGACCTTCTCCGCCAGGGCCAGTTTCGTGATGCGCCCGTCGCGCTGGATGGCGTCCAGTATCTTCAGGTCGATGTCGTCGAGCTTTGGAGCGTTCATGATTGTCCGGGGACATGCCGTCGGAACGACCATGGTGCGTCACGTGGCCCATTGTCAATTGCACTGATTTGGATCTCTAATGCGTCATGACAATATGGCGCCCCGATCCGACGCTCATTCGACGCCCGGCCTATCTCTCGCTGGCGGACCAGTTCGCGCGCGCCATTCATGACGGGAAGCTGCCCAACGGCGCCCAGCTGCCGACGCATCGCCGCCTGGCCTATGAGCTGAAACTGTCGGTGCAGACGGTGAGCCGCGCCTATGACGAGCTGATCCGCAGGGGCCTGATCTCGGGGGAGGTTGGACGGGGCAGCTTCGTGCAGACGGCCAGGGCGGAAGTGGAACCGCCCTACCTGCCGGAACGGCCGGGCGAGGTGATCGACCTGTCGATCCTGAAGCCCGTCTGCGAGCCGATGCATCTCGAGCGTCTCAAGCAGGCGCTTGCCTGGCTGAGCGAAAGCCTGCCGTCGAGTTCGGGTCTTTCGTTCCGGCCCAACGTCGTCTTTCCGCGCCATCGCGCGATCGCGGTCGACTGGCTGAAGGAATGCGGGCTCGCGGTGTCGCCGCAGAACGTCAGCCTGACCAACGGCGCCACGGCGGCGATGACGGTGGCGCTCATGAGCGCGGCGCCGCCCGGCTCCACGGTCGCCACCGAAGCCATCGGCCACCATACGCTGGTGCCGCTCTCCACCTATCTCGGCTTCCACCTGCACGGCCTGCCGATCGACGGCGACGGCATCGTCCCGGAGGCCCTGGACGAAGCGTGCCGGGGAGCCGACATCCGGGCCGTTTTCGTGCAGCCCTCCGTCATCAATCCGACGGCGACCCTGATGAGCGAGGCGCGCCGCACGGCGATCGCCGAGGTGGCCCGCAAGCACGACATCGCCATCATCGAGAGCGACGTGCTGGGACCCATGGTCGCCGACCGGCCGCCTCCGATCGCGGCCATCGCGCCGGAGCGCACGCTCTATTTCACGACGTTCACCAAGATCGTGGTGCCCGGCCTGCGCATTGGGTATCTGGTCGCGCCCGACCGCTACGCTGCCGCGGTCGCCAACCGGCACCTGGTCTCGAACTGGATGGCGACGCCGATGGTCGCCGAGATCGCTTCGAAATGGGTGGCTGACGGCACTGCCATGGAGCTCGTCCACTGGCAGCGCGACGCCCTCGCGCGCCGTCACGCGATCGTGTCGGAAGTGCTCGGAAACGAAGGCTTCCTGACCCATCCTCATGCGTTGCACCTCTGGTTGCCATTGCCGGAGAACCGCACCGAGGACGGCTTTGTCGCGCAGGCGAGATTGCAGGGCGTGGCGATTGCGCCGGGCGCGTCATTTCGCACTTCGGACGCCCCCTGGATGCCGGCGGTGCGCATTTCGCTGGGGTCGACGACCGAGGGTGAATTGCGCGCCGGCCTGGGGATCATCGCCAAGCTTCTGATGGGAGAGCCCGAGCATCTTCTGCTCGCCATCTGAGCGGCAACACGCCAATCAAGTTTATTGTCATGATTTTATTTTGGCAATTGACATGATTTGGTAACTTTCCCATCGTTCGCGCGTTGGACACCGCAGCTGGGAGGAACGATGCCGGCGCCCATCATCGCGATCGACGCGATCAGCAAGAGCTTCGGCGCCTTCAAGGTGCTGGATGGGCTTTCCATGCAGGTCATGCCCGGCGAGAAGCTGGCGCTGATCGGGCCGTCCGGATCGGGCAAGACGACCATCCTGCGCATCCTGATGACGCTGGAACGCATTGACGGCGGTCATATCGAGATCGAGGGCGAACAGCTTTATCACATGCCGAAGAACGGCGGCCTGGTTGCCGCCGACGAGCGCCATCTCACCCGGATGCGCCAGAAGATCGGCATGGTCTTCCAGCTCTTCAACCTGTTCCCGCACATGTGCGTGCTCGACAACGTGACGCTGGCCCCGATGCTGACCAAGGGCGTCGCGCGGGCCGCGGCGGAAAAGCGCGCCATGGAACTGCTCGACATGGTGGGCATGGCGGAGAAGGCGAAGGCGATGCCGGCGCAGCTTTCGGGCGGGCAGAAGCAGCGCGTCGCCATCGCTCGGGCGCTCGCGCTTTCCCCGAAGATCATGCTGTTCGACGAGGTGACCTCGGCGCTCGACCCGGAACTGGTCGAGGAGGTGCTGAACGTCATGCGCAAGCTGGCCGCCGAGACCGACATGACCATGCTGCTGGTCACCCATGAGATGGGCTTCGCCCACGACTTCGCCGACCGGGTGCTCTTTTTCGACCGCGGCAAGATCGTCGAGGAAGGCAAGCCGGACGAGATTTTCCGCAATCCCAGGCAGGAGCGTACGCAGACCTTCCTGCGCAAGATCATCGCGGCCGGACACCGCGTCTGACCGCAATGCCGCGGCGGAACGCCGCTAACATTCAAAAAGAACCAAAGGAGTTGGGAACCATGAGGAAATTCGCAGTTCTGGCCGGTGCGGGCGCAGTTGCCGTCGCCGCGGCCCTTGCCGTTTCCCTGCCGTCGTCGGCGCAGGACAACAGCAAGCTCGAGCAGTTGAAGGCGCAGGGCTTCGCGCGCGTCGCCATTGCCAACGAGCCGCCCTATACGGCAGTCGCCGCCGACGGCAAGGTGTCGGGCGCGGCCCCGGACGTGGCGCGGGAGATTTTCAAGCGTCTCGGCGTGCCGGAGATCGTCGCGTCGATTTCCGAATACGGGGCCATGATCCCCGGACTGCAGGCGGGTCGGCATGACGTCGTCACTGCGGGTCTCTTCATGAAGCCCGAGCGCTGCGCCGCGGTCGTCTATTCGGAGCCGGTGCTGTGCGATGCGGAGGCGCTGCTCGTCAAGAAGGGCAATCCGAAGGGCTTCCAGAGCTACGCCGACATCGCCAAGGACACGACCGCGACGGTCGGCGCTCCGGGTGGCGGCACGGAGGAAAAGCTGGCGCTCGAAGCCGGCGTGCCGCGTGACCGGGTCATCGTGGTGCCGGACGGCCAGAGCGGCCTGAAAATGGTTCAGGACGGCCGCATCGACGCCTATTCGCTTCCTGTTCTCTCGATCAACGATCTGATCAAGAAGGCGAACGACCCGAACCTTGAGGTTGTGGCGCCCGTTGTGGGCGCGCCGGTCTATTGCGACGGCGCGGCCTTCAAGAAGGGCGACGAGGCTCTGCGCGACGCCTTCAACGTGGAACTCGCCAAGATGAAGGAGTCCGGAGAGTTCGCGAAGATCATCGAGCCGTACGGGTTCTCCGCGGCGGCGGCAATGTCGACGTCGATGGAGAAGCTCTGCGCGCCGCAATAATGGCGCTGCCGACCCTCCTCCCTCGAGGGGGAGGGCGGCGCTCAACCCCTGGTGGGGATGCGCTGACTTCGAGAGGTCTGGCGGAATACCCACCCCGTTTGCGACGCGGTCTCCCCGCAATGGGGAACTGGACGCCGCGCTAATCACAAGGGCAACCGTACTCACTCCATGACCGACTGGTCCGGATACATAAACCTGATCCTGCAGGGCGCGCTCGTCACGGTGCAACTGACCGTGATGGGCTCCGTGCTGGCGCTCGCCATGGCCTTCATCGCTGGGCTCGGGCGCATCTCGCAGCACGCCGTCCTCCGCTGGCTGGCCACGGCCTATATCGAGTTCTTCCGCGGCACTTCCATTTTTGTGCAGCTCTTCTTCGCCTATTTCGTATTGCCCTTCATGGGCATTTCGCTCACCCCGCTGCAGGCGGGCGTGCTGGCGCTGGGCCTCAACGTCGGCGCCTATGCCGCCGAAGTCGTCCGCGGCGCCATCCAGTCGGTCGGCAAGGAACAGTACGAAGCCTGCGTCGCGCTCAATCTCAGCCGCTGGCAGTGCATGCGGCGCATCATCCTGCCGCAGGCGCTGCTCGTCATGCTGCCGACCTTCGGCAACAACGCGATCGAGCTGCTCAAGGCCACATCGGTCGTATCGCTGATTTCGCTCGCCGACATGACCTTCCAGGCCAACATCGTGCGCTCGCAGACCGGCAATACGCTGGTGCCCTTCGCGACGATCCTGGTCCTCTACTTCATCTTCGCGATGATGATCTCGTCCGCCATCCGCGCTCTTGAGCGGCGCATGGCGCGCGGCCTCGACGGAGTGCGCGCCTGATGGAATGGGACTGGAATTTCGTCTGGCAGATCATGCCGACCCTGATAGAGGGCGTGAAGATCACCATCCTGGCGACGCTGCTCGGCTCCGTGCTGGCGGCGGTCGTCGGCCTCGCCATTGCGCTGCTGCGCCGTTCGCCGAACCGTGCGGTGTCGCGCAGCGTCGGCTTCGTCGCCGAGTTCATCCGCGGCACGCCGCTGTTGGTTCAGCTCTACTTCATCTTCTACGTGTTGCCCGACATCGGCATCTTGCTGCCACCGCTGCTGGCGGGCGTCATCGGGCTGGGACTGCACTACGGCACCTACACTGCCGAGGTCTATCGAGCCGGCATCGACAACGTGCCGCGTGGCCAGTGGGAGGCGGCGAAAGCCTGCAACCTCTCCGCCCTGCAGACCTGGACGCGCATCATCCTGCCGCAGGCGATCCCTCCGATGATCCCGGCGCTGGCCAACTATTTCGTCGCCATGTTCAAGGAGACGCCGCTCCTGTCGGCGATCACCATCCTGGAGCTGATGAACCAGGCGAAAAGCGTCGCCAACACCTACTACCGCTACATCGAGCCCATCACGCTGGTCGGCGCGTTCTTCCTGGTGATCAGCCTGATCTCGGTGTTCGCCCTGCGCTGGCTGGAGCGCCGCTACGGGAGGATCGAGCGGTGACGATGGCGCGAACCTCGATGATGAACGCCCCTTGCGCAGTCCATCTCGCCCCGGTTGGGCCTGGACGGAAAGGGGAAACCGCAATGATCCGCAGACCAGGGTGGAGTGTCATGCCGCGTCAGGAGCCCCGTCTGCCATGACGATCCCCATCCATCTCCACTCCGTACGCCCCGCGCTCGACGACCGCCCGCTTGCGAAGCGCGTCGGCCTGGTCGTGCTCGCAACCGACCACACGACCGAACCGGATTTCCGCCGCATCGTCGCCGGCGAGCGGATCGGCGTCTATGTCGCGCGCATTCCCTACGCCAATCCGACGACGCCAGAAAACCTGCGCAGGATGCAGCCGTCGCTCACCGAGGGTGCGGCGCTGATCCTGCCCGGCGAGCAGCTCGACGCGATCTGCTATTCCTGCACTTCCGCTTCCGTGGTGATCGGCGATGCCGAGATCGAGGCCGCCCTGCAGGCCGCGAAGCCGGGCGTTCCGGTCGTCACGCCGCCGCTCGCTGCGGTTGACGCCTTGAAGGCGCTCGGTGCGCGCCGCATCAGCGTGCTGACGCCCTACACGGTCGAAACCAGCCGGCCGATGGCCGACTACTTCGTCGGGCAAGGCTTCGAGATTGACCGTTTCACCTGTCTCGGCTTCGAGGATGATCGCGAGATGGCGCGGATCGCACCGGCCGCGCTCACCGAACTTGCGCGCGAGGCGATGGCTCCCCAGTCCGAGGCGCTGTTCGTGTCGTGCACCGCGCTGCGCGCCGCGCTGGTGATTTCGGCCATGGAGCTGGTGCTGGGCCGGCCGGTGGTCAGCAGCAACCAGGCGACCGCGTGGCGCTGCCTTCGGCTCTGCGGGGACCAGAGCGTGCGGCCGCAGTTCGGGAAGCTGATGACGGTGGCCCTGTCATGACCGCCGTCACCCTCTCCGACATCGAAGCCGCGCGCCGTCGCATCGCCGGCAGGATCGAGCGCACGCCGACCGTCCTTTCCACCTCGCTCGGCGAGATCGCCGGCGCGCCTGTCCATCTGAAGCTCGAAAGCCGGCAGGCCACCGGCAGCTTCAAGCTGCGCGGCGCGTCGAATGCGATCGCCCGACTTGCCGACGACGAAAGGCGGCGCGGCGTGGTCGCCGCATCGACCGGCAACCACGGACGCGCGCTGGCCCACGCGGCGAAGCTGGAGGGCATCCGCGCCGTCGTCTGCATGTCGCGGCTGGTGCCCGCAAACAAGGTCGCGGAGATCCGCAGGCTCGGCGCGGACATCCGCATCGTCGGCAGCAGCCAGGACGACGCGCAGGAGGAGGTCGATCGGCTCGTCGCCGACGAAGGTCTTGCGATGGTGCCGCCCTTCGACCATGCGGCGGTGATCGCGGGGCAGGGGACGCTCGGGCTGGAACTGCTCGAGGACGTGCCTGACGCCGCGGTGGTGGTGGTGCCGGTTTCCGGCGGGGGCCTTGCAGCCGGCATCGCCGCCGCAGTGAAGGCTCTGCGACCTGCCATCCGGGTCATCGGCGTCTCGATGGCGCGCGGCGCGGCGATGAAGGCGAGCCTCGATGCGGGCCGGCCCGTGCTGGTCGAGGAACAGCCGACGCTGGCGGATTCGCTCGGTGGCGGCATCGGGCTTGCCAACCGGCTGACCTTTGCCATGTGCGGTCATCTGCTGGACGACGTGGTCCTGCTCTCCGAGGCTGAGATCGCCGCGGGCATCAGACACCTCTACGCCGAGGAACGGGAGGTGGTGGAGGGCGCCGGCGCTGTCGGCGTCGCGGCACTCCTCGCCGGCAAGCTTCGCGTCGACGGTCCGGCCGTCGTGGTCGTCTCCGGCCGCAACATCGACATGGATCTTCACCGGCGGATCGTCTGCGGGGAGGAGACGGAATTCGAGAAGGCGGACGCCGGGCAGCGGCAGGGGAGGGCGGCGTGAGTCCTCTGCGTGCATTCACCGCCCTCTGGCCTGCCGGCCATCTCCCCCTCACTGGGAAAGATTGGCAGCTTCATCTGCGTCGCTCCTCCTCCAGCGTTGCAGAATGGCGAAGCCGTAGCGAGGACCCGATCTCCCCCCTTGAGGGAGAGATGCCGCCGAAGGCGACAGAGGAGGGAACCTCAGAGGGCGTCGCTCAAGGGGCCTCGAGCGCTGCCGGACTGACCCCACTCCCGGCCTTCGGCCGGACCCTCCCCTCAAGGGGGAGGGGAAAGGACGTGCCATGCCTCGCATGACCATCCTGACCGAGGCCGAGCTCAGGCAGATCGTCAAACTCGATCTCGACGCCGTCGCCTGCGTGGAAAACGCGTTTCGCGCGCTCGCCACGCTCCCCGTCGCCATGCCGCCGATCCTGCGTCTCGACATTCCGGA
The DNA here is from genome assembly GCF_028826155.1 of Mesorhizobium shangrilense. Classification (NCBI taxonomy): domain Bacteria; kingdom Pseudomonadati; phylum Pseudomonadota; class Alphaproteobacteria; order Hyphomicrobiales; family Phyllobacteriaceae; genus Arvimicrobium; species Arvimicrobium flavum. The sequence continues at coordinate 4,365,071 of NZ_JAQGPN010000001.1, read as the reverse complement.
GCACCGCGGCGAGGTCGACGTGAAGACCGCCTATGTGCCGGGCATCGACGGCTTCGCGATCAAGATCAGCCCCGGCTTCTTCGACAACCCGAAGCTGGGGCTGCCGTCCGTCAGCGGCATGATGGTGCTGCTTTCGGCAAACACCGGCCTCGTCGAGGCGCTGCTGCTGGACAACGGATACCTGACCGACGTGCGCACCGCGGCGGCGGGGGCTGTGGCGGCGAAGCACCTGTCGCGCGAGGATTCTGCCGTTGCCGCCATTTATGGAGCAGGCGTGCAGGCGAGGCTCCAGCTGCAAGGGTTGCAACTCGTGCGGCCTATCGCCGAAGCACGGATCTGGGCGCGCGATGCCGCCAGGTCCGCAGCCGCGGCAGGCGAGTTGCGTGAACGCCTGGGCATTCCCGTGCGCGCCGAGACCGACCGTGAAAGGGCGGCAGCAGGCGCCGACATCATCGTCACGACGACGCCGTCCAGCGAGCCGTTGATCGCGCCCGGCTTTGTCTCGTCCGGGCAGCACATCACCGCCATGGGCTCAGACGCAGAGCACAAGAACGAGCTCGCGCCGGCCATCATCCGCATGGCCGACCTCTACGTCGCCGACAGCGCCAGGCAGACGCGACGCCTGGGCGAACTGCATCACGCCATCGAGGCCGGGCTGATCGCGGCCGATGCGGAGGCGGCGGAACTCGGCGAGATCGTTGCGGGGCTGAAGCATGGCCGCCGCACGCCTGGCGATCTCACTGTCGCCGACCTCACCGGGACCGGGGTGCAGGACACCGCGATTGCCACGCTGGCCCGCGATCGCGCCCGGGCGTCGGGTGCGGGAACCATTTTTGAGAGCTGACTGCGGCCGCACTGGCCCGAAGACGAGGACCACCAAGCATCATGACAATGCCGAACCTGAAGTTTTCGCGCGCCGAGTATGCCGAGCGCCTGGCGAAGACGCGCCGCGCCATGGAGGCGAAGGGCGTCGAACTCCTGATCTGCTCCGACCCCTCCAACATGGCGTGGCTGACCGGCTATGACGGCTGGTCGTTCTACGTGCACCAGGCAGTTCTGGTGCCGCCGTCCGGCGAGCCGGTCTGGTATGGCCGCGGCCAGGACGCCAACGGCGCGAAGCGCACGGCCTATCTCTCCCACGACAATATCGTGCCCTATGCCGATCACTACGTGCAGTCGACCGAGCGGCATCCGATGGACTACCTGGCCGAGGTGATCGCCGCGCGCGGCTGGGACCGGCTGACGATCGGCGTCGAGATGGACAACTACTACTTCTCGGCCGCCGCCTTCGCCTCACTGCAGAAGCATCTGCCGAATGCGAGATTCGTCGACGTCACGGCGCTGGTGAACTGGCAGCGTGCGGTCAAGAGCCCGACCGAGATCGACTACATGCGCAAGGCCGCGCGCATTGTCGAGGCAATGCATGCCCGCATCGTCGACAAGATCGAGGTCGGCATGAGGAAATGCGACCTCGTGGCCGAGATCTACGACGCCGGTACGCGCGGCGTGGAGGGCATCGGCGGCGACTATCCGGCGATCGTGCCGCTGCTGCCGTCGGGCGCCGACGCCTCGGCGCCCCACCTCACCTGGGACGACAAGCCGATGAAGGCGGGCGAAGGCACCTTCTTCGAGATCGCCGGCTGCTACAATCGCTACCATTGCCCGCTGTCGCGCACCGTCTTCCTGGGCAAGCCCACGCAGGCCTTCCTCGACGCCGAGAAGGCGACGCTGGAGGGCATGGACGCGGGGCTGGAGGCCGCGCGGCCGGGCAACACCTGCGAGGACATCGCCAACGCCTTCTTCGCGGTGCTGAGGAAGTACGGGATCGTCAAGGACAACCGGACCGGCTATCCGATCGGCATCTCCTACCCGCCGGACTGGGGCGAGCGCACCATGAGCCTGCGCCCCGGCGACCGCACCGAGCTCCGGCCCGGAATGACCTTCCATTTCATGACCGGGCTGTGGCTGCAGGACATGGGCTTGGAGATCACCGAATCCATCCTGATCACCGAGACCGGCGTCGAGTGCCTCGCCAACGTCCCGCGCAGGCTGGTGGTGAAGGATTAGGGGAATAGGGGAATTGGGCGGGGCCCTTACTCCGTTCAGCTTCCGACCAACGAAAATGACCGACCATCACATGCGACCCTCTCCCATCTCGCCCACCATCGACCTTGATGCACAGGGCGTGCATCACGGTCATCTGCGGCTGCCCTACAGTCGCGACGATTCCGCCTGGGGCTCGGTCATGATCCCCATCTGCGTCGTCCGCAACGGGGAAGGGCCGACGGCGCTGCTCACCGGCGGCAATCACGGCGACGAGTACGAGGGACCGCTGGCGCTCTTCGAACTCGCCCGCACGCTCGATCCGAAGGAGGTGCGCGGCGCGGTGATCATCGTGCCGGCCATGAACTACCCGGCCTTCCGTGCCGGAACGCGCACGTCGCCGATCGACAAGGGCAACATGAACCGCTCCTTTCCAGGCAGGCCGGACGGCGCCGTGACGGAAAAGATCGCCGACTATTTCCAACGTGAGCTTCTGCCGCGCGCGGACCTGGTCTTCGACTTCCATTCCGGCGGCAGGACGCTCGATTTCGTGCCCTTCTGCGCCGCCCATATCCTGCCCGACAAGGCGCAGGAGGCAAAGGCCTTCGCCGCTGTTGAGGCGTTCTCGGCGCCCTATTCGATGAAGATGCTGGAGATCGACGCGGTCGGCATGTACGACACCGCCGCCGAGGAGATGGGCAAGGTTTTCGTCACGACTGAACTCGGCGGCGGGGGGACCTCGCGCGCCGAGACGGTTCGCATCGCCCGCTTCGGGCTGATGAACGTGCTGCGCCACGCCGGCCTCGTTGCGGGCGAGGTCGAGCGCCGTCCGACCCGTTGGCTCGACATGCCCTCCGGCGACTGTTTCTCCTTCGCCGAGGACGACGGTATGATCGAGACCATGGTCGATCTGGGCGAGCCGGTGGAGGAAGGGCAGGTCGTCGCCCGCATCCACGCGGTCGGCCGCACCGGCGTCGCGCCGCAGGAAGTCCGCGCCAAGATGTCGGGCCTTCTGGCGGCGCGGCATTTTCCGGGCCTGGTCAAGGCCGGCGACTGCGCGGCGGTCATCGCGGTCGGGCAGGAGCAGTGAGCGGCACGCCGGCGCTGGCTTCAACCTTGCAGGGCCGTGGTCCTGCTGCCGCGGCCGATTGAGGGGCATCTAGCGACCACAGCGCAACAGTCGGGTGCCACGCCTCACCATGCATGACAAACTCCATCTGGCCGATTCTGACCTGGACGGTCGCTATGCATGGACGCGGCTGGCCGTCTCGACCCTGCTCGCCACCATCGGCGGCGTCGGCATGTGGTCGGTTGTGGTCGTGCTGCCGGCTATCCAGGAAGAGTTCGGGGTCGACCGCGCCGACGCCTCGCTCCCCTACACGGCCACGATGCTCGGCTTTGCGTTCGGCAACGTCGTCATCGGCCGCGCCATCGACCGGATCGGCTTCTGGATCCCGGCTCTCGCCGCGTCGCTGCTGATGGCGCTTGGCTTTGCCCTTGGCAGCCTGGCCCATTCGATCGCCGCCTTTTCGGTCGTCCAGGGACTTTTGGTCGGAGCGGGTTCCTCGGCCATGTTCGGCCCGCTGATCGCCGACATCACGCATTGGTTTCGGCGTCGCCGCGGCATCGCCGTCGCCTTTGCCGCATCAGGGAACTATGTCGCGGGGGCGATCTGGCCGGTCCTCATCTCGCCGATGATGTCGGCCTACGGTTGGCGCGGAACCTACCTCGCCATCGCCGCGATATGCCTGGTGTCGATGGCCCCGCTCGTCCTCATGCTGCGCCGCCAGCCTCCCGCCGCGGCGCTTTCGGGGACGGCGTCGGCGTCTGCACGGTCCATGGGGATTTCGCCCGGCGCGCTGCAGGCGTTTCTGGTGGTGGCGGGGGTCGCCTGCTGCGTCGCCATGTCGATGCCGCAGGTGCACATCGTCGCCTATTGCCTCGACCTTGGCTACGGCGTGGCGCGCGGCGCCGAGATGCTGTCCATCATGCTGGCCGCCGGCGTGGTGAGCCGCCTCGCGTCCGGCCTCCTCGCCGACCGCATAGGAGGGTTGAAGACACTGTTGATCGGCTCGATCGCGCAGGCCACTTCCCTCGTTTTCTATCTGCCGTTCGACGGACTGGCGTCGCTCTACATCGTCTCGCTGGTGTTCGGCCTCAGCCAGGGCGGCATAGTGCCCTGCTATGCCCTCATCGTGCGCGAGTACATGCCCGCGGCAGAGGCCGGACGCCGTGTCGGCACCGTCATCATGGCGACCATTTTAGGCATGGCGCTGGGCGGGTGGATGTCCGGGTGGATCTACGACCTGACCGGCTCCTACGCCATGGCCTTCCTCAACGGCATCGCATGGAGCCTGCTCAACATCTCGGTGATGCTCTGGCTGCTCTCGCGGAGCGCGCTGCGGGCCAGCAGCGCGCAGGCGTAGGCTTTGGGCAGGAAGAGGGAGGGCGGCCGGATCAACTCGCGGGGCCTTGCCACGCGATGGCGTTTTCGACGATCGGCGGGGCTGAGAAGGCGGCAGATCCCCCATTTTCATCTGCAGCATGGCGCAACAGAAAACGGCGCGGCAACGGTGAAGTCGTTGAAGATATGGTGCCCAGGGCCGGAATCGAACCAGCGACACGCGGATTTTCAGTCCGCTGCTCTACCAACTGAGCTACCTGGGCATCTACGGGACCCGGATTTCCCGGCGCCCGTTGTCGCGAGAGCGCCAGCGGCGCCTGCGAAAGCGGCTGGGTTATAGCACGCAATTTTCGCCTGTCCAGCGCCTGTCGACGCGTTTTCTGCGGCAATTGCGACTCTGTGAAAAACCCCGGCTCCGGAAGCCCCGTACGCTGCCGTCGGCAGCCGATGAAACGTGCGTACGGCGTAATTGCCCGCGGCAGCGGGCAGTGGCGTCCATCGAATCGGATCGATGCTCATTGACCTGGCATGACACCCGCCGAACCGGGTCCCCTGCAGGATGCACGCAGAATCAGTCAGTCCGGGCGGATCCGGGCTAGCGGTCCTGGTCGTCTTCCGTGCGGGGCGCGTCCTGCGCTTCTTCCTCATCCGCCCGGCCCGGGATCACGTACGACCCGGAAAGCCAGCGGTTCAGGTCGACGGCCTTGCAGCGCGTCGAACAGAACGGGTAGTGCTCGCGCGCCGACGGCTTGCCGCATTCAGGGCAGGGCCGCTTCGGGCGCAGCGGCGTCACATTGCCGGCGGCGCTCACGCCGTCCCTCCGGCGATCCAGCCGTGACGCACGCCAAAACCCTCGCCGGCGAGCAGCGCGGTGGTCTCGTAGAGCGGCAGGCCGACGACGTTGGTGTAGGAACCTACCAGCTTGACGACGAAGGTTCCCGCCAGACCCTGCACGGCGTAGCCGCCCGCCTTGCCGCGCCATTCGCCGGACGCGACGTAGCTGTCGACGTCCTCGCGCGAGAGGCGCTTGAAGCGCACGCGGGTCTCGACCAGCTTCTGGCGGAATTTTCCGTCCGGCGTGACAAGGCAGATGCCGGTATAGACGCGGTGCGAGCGGCCGGACAGGAGGCCGAGGCAGTTGGTGGCGTCCTCGGTTACTTCCGCCTTGGGCAGGATGCGGCGGCCGACCGCCACCACAGTGTCGGCGGCCAGTATGTAGGCGCCGGAGAAGTCGGCTTCGCCCTGCAGGGAGGCATGCGCCTTCTCGGCCTTCGCACGAGACAGACGTTTGGCCAGCGAGCGCGGATGCTCGGCGCGCTGCGGCCTCTCGTCGACGTCCGCGGGAAACAAATGGTCGGGCTCGATGCCCGCCTGCTGCAGGAGTTCGATCCTGCGCGGAGAGCCCGAGGCAAGCACCAGCTTCTGAGAAAGGGTCATCCGGGTTGCGTCGTGGCGGCGCGGCCGCGGCTCACTTGAAGCGGTAGGTGATGCGGCCCTTGGTCAGGTCGTAGGGCGTCATCTCGACCAGCACCTTGTCGCCCGTCAGCACGCGAATGCGGTTCTTGCGCATCCGGCCGGCCGTGTGGGCGATGATCTCGTGCTCGTTCTCGAGCTTGACGCGAAACATGGCGTTGGGCAGCAGTTCGGTTACAAGACCGGGAAATTCGAGGACTTCTTCCTTCGGCATTAGGTACCTTTGGTTTGGAGAGGAGGCCGGCCGCTGGGCCGGAAATCGGGCGGAACCTATATGAAGACGCGATCTTTGGAAACGCCTATTGTGTCGCGTGCGGCATGAAGCGGCCGTCGATCCTGCCCTTCAGCCGGTCCCGCACGTCGCGGTAGGCGGCCATGATCTGATCGCGTGTGCCAGAAACCGTGGTCGGGTCGGCCGTAGGCCAGTATTCCACCTCGACGGCCATCGAACGGGTCAGTTCCAGCGCGGCGTGATGGGCTTCCGGCGCCAGCGTCACGATCAGGTCGAAATAGCTGTCCTCGAGATCGGCGAGCGTGCGCGGCGCGTGGTCGGCGAGGCTCAGGCCGTCCTCGGCCAGCACGGCTGCGACAAAGGGATCGGGCTCCCCGGCCCGCACCCCGGCGGACGCGACAAAGACGGTCGGCGGAAGCATGCTTCGCGCCAGCGCCTCGGCGATCGGCGAGCGCACCGCGTTCATTCTGCACATGAACAGGACGGAGCGGGGCAGGGCGGAGGCCAAAGCGCTGGTCATCCGCGCCAGTGCAGCACGCAGACCAGGGTGAACAGACGCCGCGCGGTGTCGAAATCGATCTCGATCTTGCCCGAAAGGCGGTCCATCAGCGTCTGCGAGCCCTCGTTGTGCAGGCCCCGCCGACCCATGTCGATCGCCTCGATCTGGCTGGGCGTCGACGACCGGATGGCCTGATAGTAGCTCTCGCAGATCATATAGTAGTCCTTGACGATGCGCCGGAAGGGCGTCAGCGACAGGATGTGCGTGGCGACTTCGTCGCCCGCCTGGCGGCTGATGGCAAAGACCAGCCGCGCATCGACCAGCGACAGCTTCAGCCGGTAGGGGCCTTCGCCGCTGTCGTTGACGGGCAGGAAACTGTTGTCCTCGATCAGGTCGAAGATCGCTACGGCGCGCTCATGCTCGACGTCCGGCGTCGAGCGACCGATCGATTCGTCAAGCTCGACGTCGATCAGCCTGTTCTTGTCGAGACCGCCGCGTCCCATCGCGGCGTCACGTGTTCAACCTGATGGAGACGGAGCGCGCATGGGCGCTCAGTCCCTCGGCCTCGGCAAGCGCGATAGCCGCCGGCGCCAGGGCGGCCAGCTGGTCGGAGCCAAGCCGCAGGATCGATGTCCGCTTCATGAAGTCGAGCACCGAGAGGCCGGACGAGAATCGCGCCGAACGCGCCGTCGGCAGCACGTGGTTGGAGCCGCCGACATAGTCGCCGATGACCTCCGGCGTATGCCGCCCGACGAAGATGGCGCCGGCGTTGCGGACCCGCTCCGAAAACACGTCGGCGTCGTCGAGGGCGAGTTCCAGATGCTCGGGGGCGATGCGATCGACCAGCGGCAGGGCGTCGGTCAAGTCGTCGACGAGGATCACGGCGCCGAAGTCGCGCCAGCTTGCCGCCGCCGTCTCGCCGCGGGGCAGGGTGACGAGCTGCCGTTCGACCGCTTTCTCCACCGCTCCGGCGAAGGCCTCGTCGTCCGTGATCAGGATGGATTGCGCCCCGGTGTCGTGCTCGGCCTGGGCAAGAAGATCCGCAGCGATCCAGTCCGGGTCGTTGTCGGCGTCGGCCAGGATCAGCACCTCGGAAGGCCCTGCGATCATGTCGATGCCGACGGTGCCGAACACCTGGCGCTTGGCCGCCGCGACGTAGGCATTGCCCGGCCCGACGATCTTCGCCACCGGCCGGATGGTTTCGGTCCCGTAGGCAAGCGCGGCGACCGCCTGCGCGCCCCCGACGCGGTAGATTTCCGAGACGCCGGCAAGGTCGGCCGCCACCAGGACCAGCGGATTGAGCTGGCCGTCGGGCGTCGGCACCACCATGACGATGCGCTCCACCCCGGCGACGCGGGCGGGCACGGCGTTCATCAGCACCGAACTCGGATAGCTGGCGGTCCCCCCGGGTACGTAGAGGCCTACGGCTTCGACGGCGGTCCAGCGGGAACCCAGCTGCACGCCAAGATGATCCGTGTAGCGGTCGTCCGCCGGCTTCTGACGCGCATGGTGCGCATGGATGCGGTCGCGCGCGAAAGTCAGCGCGTTGACGGTCTCCGGATTGGCCTTGCGGTAAGCCTCGGCGATTTCGTCCGCGCCGACCGCGATGCCGAGCTGGCCGAGGTCCGCCCTGTCGAAGCGCCGCGTGTAGTCGATGAGCGCAGCGTCGCCTTCGGTGCGCACGCGCTTGATGATGTCGCTGACGATCGCCTCCACATCGGGTGACGCCTCGCGCTTGGTGGTCAGGAAGCGCTGGAACTGCGCCTCGAAGCTGGGGTCGTTCTGGATAAGCCGGATGGCCATGGATCAGGCCTTGTGTTGGGGACGTGAATCGGTGGCCCAGGCGGCGCCGAGATCGGTGAGGCGCGCCTCGATGCATTCGACGTCGAGCCGGATCGCCGCGCCGCCTGAGAAGATAAGCTGGATGACGCCGGCGGGCGGCTCCGCCGCGTCGAAGCGAATCGCCAGCAGCGACAGGATGTCGTCGCCTTTCGACCGATCGATGCCGGCGAGCTTTGCGGAAACCACGCGGTCGAAATGCAGCACGCTCTGCCGCCGCTCGTGCCGCTGCTTGAAGAAGCCCTGGGATGCCTCCCAGGCGAAGCGGTTCATCGGCACGACGAAGCTCTTGGCGTCTGCGAGAAAATTGAGGTCGCCGACCTTCATCACGGCGTCCTGCGTGTACGCCGAGACGATCTCCAGGTCCTTCTCGTCGAGGGCGACCAATTTGAGCGGGGGCATGGCGTGCAGCGCCTCGGGTTGATGCTTCCCGGACTGTTAGGCGGTCTTGGCAGGAGGCGCAACCCGGAGGGGAGGGCGGTGGGCGGCGGAGACTATGCTGGACGTCGCCGCCCAGAAGGGATCAGCCTGATATACGCTCGATCGTCGCGCCGCAGCCGGAGAGCTTTTCCTCCAGCCGCTCAAAACCGCGATCGAGGTGGTAGACGCGGCTGACGGTGGTCTCGCCTTCGGCAGCCAGTCCCGCGATGACCAGCGACACCGAAGCGCGCAGGTCGGTCGCCATGACCGGCGCGCCCTTCAGAACGGGTACGCCCTCGACATGCGCGGTCTGACCGGACAGCGTGATGCGCGCCCCGAGCCGTGCCAGTTCCTGCACGTGCATGAAGCGGTTCTCGAAAATCGTCTCCGTGATCGTCGAGCGGCCATTGGCCATCGTCATCAGGCCCATGAACTGCGCCTGCAGGTCGGTCGGGAAGCCCGGGAAAGGCTCGGTGCTCACATCGACGGGCGAGATGCCGGCACCGTTGCGACGCACCCTTATGCCCGAATTGACGGGGATGATCTCGGCGCCGGTCTGTTCCAGCACCCGGAGCGCGTTCTGCAAGAGGTCCGGCCGGGCGTTCTCGAGGATGACGTCGCCGCCGGTCATGGCGACCGCCATGGCGTAGGTACCCGTCTCAATTCGGTCCGGGATGACGGCGTGGCGCGCGCCGGAAAGCGCGTCCACTCCTTCGATGGTGATGGTCGACGTGCCCGCGCCGGAAATCTTCGCGCCCATGGCATTGAGGCAGTCCGCCAGATTGACGACCTCCGGCTCGCGCGCGGCGTTGACCAGCACGGTCTCGCCGCGGGCCAGCGATGCGGCCATCAACAGCACGTGGGTGGCGCCGACCGAGACCTTCGGAAATACGTAGCGATTGCCGACGAGACCGCCCTTTGGCGCCTTCGCGACGACATAGCCGCTGTCGATGTCGATCTCGGCGGAGAGCGCCTGCAGCCCGTCGATGAAGAGGTCGACCGGGCGCGTCCCGATGGCGCATCCCCCAGGCAGCGAGACGCGCGCGACGCCCATGCGGGCGAGCAGCGGACCAATGACCCAGAAGCTGGCGCGCATCTTCGAGACGAGTTCGTAGGGCGCGGTGGTGTCGACGATGTGGCGCGCGGTGAAGTGGATGGTGCGCGAATAGCCCTCGCTCTGGCGCTCGCGGCGGCCGTTGACCGAGTAGTCGACGCCGTGGTTGCCGAGAATCCGGATCAGCTGTTCGACGTCGGCCAGGTGCGGCACGTTTTCCAGCGTCAGCGTGTCGTCGGTGAGCAGCGAGGCGATCATCAAGGGGAGCGCCGCGTTCTTCGCGCCCGAGATGGGAATTCGGCCGTTGAGCTCGTTGCCTCCGACAATCCTGATGCGATCCATTGAGCTCTCTTTGCTAGATGTTAGGGGTGCGGGACTGAGGTCAAATCGATATAAACGCGGCCTCTAGATCATTTGCCCCCCGCATTCAACAAAAGCGCGGGTTGCGGTGGGGGATGATCTTGTACCAGTCGTCACTGGTCCGAAGCTGACTTGCGCGGATCGAGTCCCTCGGGTCGCTGGTCTGGCTCGCCGGTGCGCCGCGCCCGAACCTGTGCCTTTCGCCGCATGAGGTTGGCCTTCAGCTCGGCCCCGAGCCGGCTCTTCTGGTTGGCCTTCGCGGCGGACTTGGTCGGGTTGCTGGGATTATCTTCGGCCACGGGCGACGACGATTCTAAGAGGAGAGATGCGGGTCACCATGCTGCGGGAATGTGGCGGTGAAAAGGCCCATAAAAAGACCTGCACGACATATCAACACACGCCTTGCACTCCTGCGTTCGATATGGCAGAAGCGCCCCGACTTCAGCTGCGGTAGCTCAGTGGTAGAGCACTCCCTTGGTAAGGGAGAGGTCGAGAGTTCAATCCTCTCTCGCAGCACCAGTCCATCCCCCCAAAATCGCTGGCCGCCTTGAACACGCATCGCTTTGCGTCCAATCTAACGCTGTCTGCGGCCGGCGCGGCGTCAGCTTCGCGGGTGCGCGGCGGCCAGGATTTGGTCGTTTGAGGCCGGGCGGCGGCAACAGGCTCCGCCGAGGGGGTGCATCAGCATGCCGACTCAGCCCAGCGTTCCTTCGGCCGCGCGCGCCGTGATCATCGGCGGCGGCGTTTCCGGCTGCTCGGTCGCCTATCATCTCGCAAAACTCGGCTGGAGCGACATCGTTCTCCTGGAGCGCAAGCAGCTCACCTCCGGGACCACATGGCATGCGGCCGGCCTCGTCGGCCAGCTGCGCGCTAGCGAGAACATGACGCGGCTCGCGAAATACTCGGCCGACCTCTACCTGGAGCTCGAGAAGGAGACCGGGCTGGCGACGGGCATGCGTCAGTGCGGCTCGATCACCGTGGCGCTGACGCAAGAGCGGCGCGAGGAGATCCTGCGCCAGGCAAGCCTGGCGCGCGCCTTCGGCGTCGAGGTGCATGAGCTCGGCCCCGCGGACCTGCCGCACCTCTATCCGCACCTCTGTCTCGACGGCGTCGTGGGCGCCGTGCACCTGCCGAAGGACGGTCAGGCCGATCCCGCCAACATCGCACTGGCGCTCGCCAAGGGCGCGCGAAACCGCGGCGTGCGGATCACCGAGAACGTCAAGGTGACGGCGGTGCACCAGACCGGCGGACGTGTCACGGGCGTCGCCTGGCAAGGCGACGACGGCGCGACCGGGACCGTCCGCGCCGACATCGTCATCAACTGCGCCGGCATGTGGGGGAGGGAGCTCGCGGCGCGGTCCGGCGTCACGCTGCCTCTCCACGCGTGCGAGCATTTCTACATCGTCACCGAAGCGATCGAGGGGCTGGGCCGGCTGCCGGTGCTGCGCGTCCCCGACGAGGCGACATACTACAAGGAGGATGCCGGAAAGATGCTGGTCGGCGCCTTCGAATTGAAGGCGAAGCCCTGGGGCATGGACGGCATTCCAGAGTCCTTCTGCTTCGACCACCTGCCCGAGGATCTCGAGCATTTCGAGCCTGTCCTCGAGAACGCCCTGCAGCGGATGCCGCTGCTCGCCACGGCCGGCATCCACACCTTCTTCAACGGGCCGGAGAGTTTTACGCCGGACGACCGCTACTATCTCGGCGAAGCGCCGGAGCTCGCCGGCTACTGGGTCGCGGCGGGCTACAATTCGATCGGCATCGCCTCGTCGGGCGGCGCCGGCTTTGCGCTGGCGCAGTGGATCGCGGAAGGCGAGCCGCCCTTCGACCTGTGGGACGTCGACATCCGCCGCGCCCAGCCCTTCCAAAGGAACCGCATCTATCTCCGCGAGCGGGTCAGCGAGACGCTGGGTCTTCTCTATGCAGATCATTTTCCGTATCGCCAGCCAGCCAGCGCCAGGGGGGTGCGCCGCAGTCCCATCCACGAGCACCTGAAGGCGCGGGGCGCCGTGTTCGGCGAAACCGCCGGCTGGGAGCGCGCCAACTGGTTTGCAAAGCCGGGGCAGGAGCGCGAGTACCGCTATAGCTGGAAGCGCCAGAACTGGTTCGCGAATCAGGCCGAGGAGCATTGCGCGGTGCGCGAAGCTGTCGGTCTCTTCGACATGTCGAGCTTCGGCAAGGTGCGGGTCGAGGGACGGGACGCGCCAAGATTCCTGCAGAGGGTCTGCGCCAACCAGGTCGACGTGCCGGTCAACCGGCTCGTCTACACCCAGATGCTGAACGAGCGCGGCGGCATCGAAGCCGACCTGACCGTGACACGCCTCGGCGAATGCGCGTTCCTGCTGGTCGTTCCCGCCGCCACTTTGCGGCGCGACCTTGCCTGGCTGCGAAGGCGCCTTGGCGATGACATCGCGGTCATCACAGATATCACCGCCTCGGAGGCCGTGTTTTCCCTGATGGGGCCGAGGTCGCGCGAACTGCTAAAAGCCTGCTCGCCGGATGATTTCTCGAACGATGCCTTCCCGTTCGGCTCCGCGAAGGAGATCGAGATCGGCATGGGGCTCGCCCGCGCCCATCGCGTCACCTATGTCGGCGAACTCGGCTGGGAGATCTATGTCAGCGCCGATCAGGCCGCCCACGTGTTCGAGACGATCGAGGCGGCCGGCGCCGCGCATGGGCTGAAGCTCTGCGGCCTTCATGCCATGGACAGCTGCCGCATCGAAAAGGCCTACCGGCACTTCGGCCACGACATATCGGGCCAGGACCATGTGCTGGAGGCCGGACTGGGGTTTGCCGTGAAGACCGGCAAGGGCGACTTCATCGGCCGCGAGGCGGTGTTGCGCAAGCGCGAGGCGGGTCTGTCGACGCGGCTCGTGCAGTTCAAGCTCGTCGACCCCGAGCCTCTGCTCCACCACAACGAGCCTATCCTCAGGGACGGCCGCATCGTGGGCGTGCTCACCTCCGGCAACTTCGGCCACCACTTCGCCGCCGCTATCGGTCTCGGTTATGTGCCCTGCCGCGAGCCTGGCGAAGCGCCGGAAGCGATGCTCGCCAGCCGCTACCAGATCGAGGTGGCCGGCCGCCGCATTGACGCCATGGCGAGCCTGACGCCGCTCTACGATCCGACATCGCAACGCGTCCGGGCCTGAGGCCGAACCCCATCAGCGGAGGAGGCGATGGACATCCGGCGGGATCATGGTGGCGCTCGCCGCGTCGGCATTGGCGATTCGGTCAATGATCTGCGCGTCGTGATCGTGGCGGTACGTCCCCGCACCGAGGCGGTCGTCTTTTGCTCGGGAAGCGCCCGGCCGTGGTTTTCTCCAGTCCGGAAAAAACTGACTTGACGGCGCCAATCAGGCGCTGCCGCACCTAGAAGCCGGGTGCTGCGTGGGGTTCGGTTCATCGTCGGTGTGTCCATGTACAGCATAGTGACGTACAGCATACTTGACACATTATCCCCCGTGGAATTAGCTTTCCGACAGGTGGGTGGCGATGGATCCCGGACGACCGGAGGAGAAACCATACCATGGCAACCCTTGCTGAATTGGACGCCCTCATTGACGGCAATCCCGATGCTGCACGCGGTATCGCAGCAGCCTACGAGGTCCTGCTGGGCGGGGTGCCCAGCATCAACGGCTTCGTCTATCTGATCAACAATTCGGTGAACACGAACTTCGGGTCGAACAATCCGGCCGTGACGTTCAACAAGGAAAACATCTTCATCAACATCGCCAACGCGCTGGTCCAGGACAACACGGATGCGGGGGCGGCGTTCGCCGGCATCATCGGGGGTGCTTCAACCCTGCAGGACAAGCTACTGGCGATCTACAACGCGTTCGTACCCTTGGACCACCAGACCGACGCCGGCCGCACCTTCTTCACGCGGGCCGAGGCTCAGGCCTTCTTCACCAACGTGGCGGCCGAGCGCGGCGTTGCCGGCGCTGACGGCGCAGCCATCGTTGGCCTCGCATCGCTTCTCAACATCCTCGTCACGGCCGATATCGGCGTCGGCGATTCCGTCAACGACCTCGTGGCCGCGATCGATGACGGCTCCGCCGCTCTGCCCGAGACGAGCGCGACCTTCATTCCGATAGAGGTTGCCGATGGCACCAACTTCGACGGCGATGACGTGGGGCCGGCGATCCTCTTCACCTCGGGTACCGACAATATCGTCGGCACGGCGGGCAACGACACCTTCAGCGCCCCGGTCGAGCAGACGTCGGGCTCTCCGATCCAGACGCTGAACAACACCGACACCGTCGATGGCGGGGCCGGCCGCAATTCACTGACGGCGCAACTGGTGAACCCGTTCACAATCCCGGCGGGCCTCACCAACATCCACGTGCTGAACCTCGACGGCGCACCGGGCTTCGTCGTGCCGCCGGTTACGCTGGACGTCCTGAACGCCAACGCGCTCGACACCATCAACTTCCGCGCGCCGGCGAACAGCATCACCGTCAACAACGTCAGCACCCTGCTGACCGACGTCGGTCTCAACGACGACATCGGCGGCAACACGTTCACGATTACCAATCTCGGCACGGCCACCAACGGCACTACCGATACGCTCGACGTCACCATCCGCAACCTGCCGACGGGGTCTCAGCTCAACATCGCCGGTTATGAAACGATCAATCTGGCCAGCAACGGCCCGGTCGCGAATGCTGCCAACGCCAACATGCTGGATTTCAACAATACGGCCGCTACGACCGTCAACGTCACCGGCGACGCCAATCTCCTATTGACGGGGACTGCGCTCAACATCGGCAATTTGGAGACGCTTGACGCGACGGGCATGGGGGCTGGCACCGGGATCGCCGCGGCCTTCACCGGCGGCGGCACAGTGACGGTGAACGGCAGCGAGGGCGCGGATGCTTTTGACTTCCTGGGGGTCACCACCGTACCTGTCACGGGCGGCCAGAGCCTCGTGACCGTCAATGGCAACGGCGGCGCCGACCTCATGTCGTTCAGCGCAGCGGTCGATGCCACCGCCAATGGCGGGGCGGGCGCAGATCTTCTGTTCTTCCAGGCGACCGGGGGTGGCGGAGCGTCGTTCAATGTCGACGACACCGCGGAAGGCGGCGCGGATCTGGATGAACTGGGGATCGAGTCGAACAACAACGGCGTGCTTCTTGCCGGGGTTGGCGCCAACATCACCGGCATCGAGCGGATCGTCCACAGCACGTCCGGGGCGGGCGCGACGACCGCCATCACCGCCGATCTCAGCCTCATGGGCTCGGCGACCGAGATCCAGTTCATCGGCGACTACAACAACTTGGACATCACCATCACCAACCAGACCAACACGCAAACGGTGATCTACTCCGCAGGCGGAGCAGCCAATGCCGTAGACGACATAAACCTTGATCAGGCAGTGGATGGCGCGCTCGACAACCTGCATCTCACCATGCAGAACAACACGGCGGGCGGCCTGAACGTCGTCAACGACGCCCTTATTACGGGCGCCGACATCGAGGCGGTTTCGATCGCTTCGCTGGGCGACGGCAACGACCCGAACGGCACCGCCGTCAACGTCATCGAGGCGGGCGATCTGGCCAACAGCGACATCATCCTGACCGGTGACGTCGACTTCAGGTTCGGCTTCGACAGCTTCAGCTATGACTTTGACACCGGTGTCTTCGATGCGCAGGCGTTCACCGCGGACCTGTCGCTCGGCGTCGGCGGTGGAAACCAGACGGTCATCGGCGGCGCCGGCAATGACGTGATTGCGATCCGCGGCGGCTATGCTGCCGGTGCGGCCGGTGACGTGGACGTCATCAACCTGACCTTCGGCGGCAGCGACACCGTGCGGTTCGACGGTGTGGCCTACACGGCGCCGGGGACTCCGCTGGCCAGCTATCACCGGGTCACCGGCTTCGGCATTGCCGACGATCTCCTACAGATCCAGGCGTCGCAGGCCGACCAGGCAGATGGCGGAGCGACCGCCGCGGCGGATGCGGCGCTGTTCCTCGACTACACGGCCGGCACGGTGATCAACGCCAACCTGCCGGGCGTCGGGGACAGCAACTTTATCAAGTTCACGACCGCCTCGGTGGGCGCGGCGACTGCCGATGCAGCCTTCGATCAGGCAATTGGCCTTGGGATCATAACCGTGGCCGCCGGCGTCACGGACATGATGGCGTCGATGTATGATGCGACAGCAGGCGTGATGATCCTGTTCAACATCAACGCTCCGGCCGTATTCATTAACGCGGCCGATGCGATCGACGTGCTCGCGACGGTCGAGATGTCCGCCGCCGACTACGCGGCGTTCTCAGCAGGCAACATCGATTTCGTCTAAGTAGATATCGCCGAGGCAAACTGCCCCGCCCTCTGATTTCGAGGGCGGGGTTTTCTTTTGCGCGAAGCTGCCTAAAAGGTGTACAGCAAACATGAGAGGCAAGCGCCGATGACAAACTTCGTCCCCCTGAACAAGGCCCTGCACGCCGCGAAGTCGTGGCGTCGGCCGGCAGACTATGCCTTCGCGTCCAGCGAGGCGTTGGCGCCGGTCGTCGGGCTGGAGGTGGCCGCTGCAGCCGTCAACATGCCGCTCGCCTTCGTCAGGAACGACAGGCTGGTCCAGCTCGTCGCCGTGACAGGCCTGCAGTCCGGCACGAATCTCTTCGTGGGCAAGGACGGCCGCTGGGTAGGGGCTTACGTGCCCGGCATCCTGCGTTCCTTTCCCTTCCGGCTGGCGCGCGTCGAGGGGCGGGAGGACATGGCGCTTTGCGTTGCCGAGGAGTACGTCGGGGATGATGGAGATCCGCTCTATGACGATGCCGGCAACCTGTCGTCCGGGGTCAAGCAGACCGTCTCCTTCCTGGAAGCATACGAGAAGAGCCGCCAGCAGATGACCTTCGCGGCTGCCGCGCTCTCCGACGCAGGCGTGCTGACGCCGTGGCAGATCAAGGTCAAGGCGAAGGACGGGCAGGAGAGGGCGGTTGCCGGGCTCTTGCGCGTAGACGAGAAAGCGCTGAACGCGCTCGATGAGGCTGCCTTCGCCAAATTGCGCAAGGTCGCGGCCCTGCCGATCGCCTACGCGCAGTTGCTGTCGATGTCGCGCCTGGAGGTGCTCAGCCGCCTGGCGGAGTTCCATGCCAGGGTCGCGGGCGCCGCGCCGGGGACTCCCGGCAGGGAGGTCAATCTGGACTTCCTGCGCGAGGACGACGGCAGTCTGGTTTTCTAGGCGGCCGGACGACGGGGCGCGGCTCATTAACCCTTCACTAGGGATGAAATTGATGTCACGAAGATAGGTCTGTACTGAAAATACGGGGAAAAACTCAAGTCGCGATGGTTGCCGGGCGGGCAATGCGGCGGGTGTTCTTTGGCGACCTTGGCAAGGTGAACAAGAACGGGGCAAGCTCGTCGTTCTCCAGATGCACGGAGCCGCCATGATTGTTTGGGGTCAATCTTACGATGGTTGGGAAACGGCCGGATAGCGACATGCTCGTGGGTGGCGTGAGCTTGCTGGAGCAACTGCTTGAGCTTTGTGGTGAAACGGACGGCACCGTCATCACGCGAGGAGAGATCGGCTATTTGCTCGATCTGCTGCGGAAAATGAGAGCGCGTGAGCGCCCTGCCGAGGCGTCTGACGGCGATGGGAGGGGCGTGTCCTGATCGGCGACCCGCGCAGCGCGCTCGCCGTCACCTGACGCGCCGAGCGACGCGACACCGCGCTTCATTGCCAAAGTCGGGCGCGGGCGCTATGCCCGACGCTTACGAAACGGCGGAATATCCCATATGACCAATGTCGCCCTCACCGGGCTCGCGCGCGACCTTGCCCGCCGTGCTGACGAGGGCCGGCCGGTACGCATCGGCGTCATCGGTTCCGGCGAGATGGGCACGGACCTCGTCACCCAGTGCATGCTGATGAAGGGCGTCGATCTCGTCGCCATTTCCACGCGACGTCCGCACACTGCGTCGCACGCCATCCGCATCGCCTATGGCGACGACGCGAGGGCGGCCGAGGCAGATACGGCATCGCGGGTGACGGCCGCCATCGAGGCGAACAAGATCGCCATCACCTCGAACGAAATGCTCGTCTCCAATCCGCTGATCGACGTCGTCATCGATGCCACCGGCAAGCCGGGCGTCGCCGCGGATTTCGACCTGATGGCCATGCAGCACGGCAAGCATGTGGTGATGATGAACGTCGAAGCCGACGTCACCATCGGCCCTTGGCTGAAGCGCGAGGCCGACCGGCTCGGGGTCGTCTACTCGGTGGGCGCCGGTGACGAACCGTCCTCCTGCATGGAACTCATCGAGTTCGCCACCGCGCTCGGCTACACGATCGTCTCGGCGGGCAAGGGCAAGAACAATCCCCTCAACCACGACGCGGTCCCCGACGACTACCGGGAGGAGGCCATGCGCCGGAACATGAACCCGCGCATGCTGGTCGAGTTCGTCGACGGCTCCAAGACCATGGTCGAGATGTGCGCGATCGCCAACGCCACCGGGCTGGTGCCCGACATTGCGGGCATGCATGGGCCGAATGCGGATCGCGATCAGCTCGCTCGCGTCCTTATCCCGCGCGAGGATGGCGGCATTCTCGGCCGGAAGGGCGTTGTCGACTACACGATTGGCAAGGGCGTTGCACCGGGCGTCTTCGTCATCGTCGAGGCCACGCATCCGCGAATCATCGAGCGGATGGACGACCTGCATGTCGGCAAGGGGCCCTACTACAGCTTCTTCCGGCCTTATCATCTGACCTCACTGGAAGTGCCGCTGACGGCGGCGCGCATCATGCTTCACGGCAAGCCCGACATGGTGCCCTTGCCGCGGCCAGTGGCGGAAGTGTGCGCCGTGGCGAAGCGCGATCTGGCGGCCGGCGAGACCTTCGATGCGATCGGCGAGACCTGCTACCGTTCCTGGACGATGACGGTCGAGGAGGCGAGGGCGGTCGGCGCTGTGCCTGTCGGCCTGCTCGAAGGAGGCAAGGTGCTGCGACCAGTGAGGAAGGGCGAACCGCTGACGCGCGACAATGCCTCGCCCGATCCGACGACGCGGCTGTTTGCATTGCGACAGCTCCAGGACGGGATGCTCTACGGATCGTGATGCACGCCTGATCGGGCGGATATACACTGTGCAAGCGTATATCCTCGGAGGTTCGCTATACGTGTCGCGAAATGGGGCAACAGCTTGGCTGTCAGACTGCCCGGTGCGGTCGTCGAAGCCCTGAATCTGAATGAAGGCGACGAGATTAACATCCATGTCGCGGATCGAGATGAATTCGGCGTCGTTCGTCAGCCCACACGAGCGGAACTGATCCTTCAGCTACGGAAATATCGAGGCATGCTGCCGGCCGACTTCAAGTTCGACCGGGAGGAGGCAAACGCCCGATAGCGCGCCCAGTCCGTTCTTCGACGCAAATGTGCTTTTGTACCTAGCCTCTGGTGACGAGCCGAGAGCCCGCATCGTTGAGGCGATGGCGGCACCGTCAGCGTTCAAGTTCTGAACGAGATTACCAACGTAGCGCGCCGAAAAATGCAGATGCCGTGGGACGCTACCCTTGCCTTCCTGCAGCCATTCGAGTTGCTGCTCGCGGTGATCCCCCTGACCCTGCCGGTTCATCGGCAAGGCTTGCGTCTGGCGCAGCGCTACCAGCTTTCCATCTTTGACGGTATGATCGTGGCGGCCGCGTTCTCGTCTGAATGCAGTATTTTGCTGTTCGAACACATGCAGGACGGCCTTGTGATCGACGATCGGCTCACAATCCGCAACCCGTTTGCCTACTAGACGGCCTACATTCCCAGTTCTACGCTCCTCTTGCGGGCAGCCTCCACTGCGTCCCCCACCAGCTTCTTCAGCCGGTCCTCGCCCATCAGCACGTCAAGCGCGGCTGCGGTCGTGCCGTTCGGGCTCGTCACCTGCTGGCGCAGAACGCCCGGTTCTTCCGAGCTTGCCGCCGCGAGCGACGCGGCGCCGTAGACGGTCTGCATCGCCAGAAGTTTCGCCGTCTTCGCCGGCAGACCCGCTGCCTCGGCGGCTGCCGTCAGGCATTCGATGAAGTGGAAGATGTAGGCCGGGCCAGATCCCGACACTGCCGTCACCGCGTCCATCAGGCTCTCGTCGTCGATCGTCGCGACCTCGCCGCTGGTCGCCAGCAAATCGGCGACGAAGCGCCTCGTCGCGTCCGAAACCTGCGAGTTCGAATAGACGACCATCATGCCCTTGCCGATTGCCGCCGGTGTGTTGGGCATGCAGCGGACGATCGGCGTGTCGACGCCGAGCACCTCTTCGAACGTTTTCATCCCGGTTCCGGCAGCGATGCTGAGGAACGTCGTGGGGCCGCCGGCAAATCGTCTATAAGCTTCGGTTACGCCACGGATGACCTGTGGCTTGACGGCGAGAACGACAAGCGTCGGGTCCGCGTCGGCCGGAACCGCGTTCGCCTCGGCTGCCGCCCGGACGCCCAGCGCCTCGGCTCGAGCCCGCAACACGTCCGCGGGCTCTACGACAAACGCTTCGTCCGCCCGCAATTGCCCGGACGTCAGCCAGCCTGCAAGCATGGCGTAGCCCATGTTGCCGCAGCCGACGAGAATGATCTTTGTGGCCATCCGACACCTCCGCCCACTCCCTTAGTCATTTGCGGGACGAGGCGAAAGACCTATCGGAGGGAACCGCTCGGCACGGGCAGGCGCGCGACCATGCGCAGGCCGAACACGCTGATCAGGAAGAACACCCATACGGGGTCGACGCGCCGGAAGAAGAAGGATTCCAGGAAGGCGTTCAGCGCCGTGAACAGGAAGACCATCATGAAGAAGTCGCCCAGGAGGATGTTCTCTCTGAGCGGCGGGATCCGGATGTAGTCGCGCATCGGTTCGATGAAGAAGGCCATGATCGCGACCAAGAGCGCCGGCAGGCCCATGGCGACGGCGATATCGACATAGCCGTTGTGGCCATGGACCATCGTCCGGACGTCCCATGCACGGTCGAACGGATGGTCGGTGGACATCACGGCGACGCCCCGCCAGAAGCTCTCGAAGCCGTATCCCGTCCACGGGCGCTTCATGATCATCTCGCCGGCGAACTCCCAGAGGGAGGTGCGTCCCGTGTAGGTGAGATCCGGAATCTGCGAGAGGACGAGTTCCTTTACCGGCTGGATGAAGACAATGCCGAGTGTCGCCACAGCCGTTCCGACGAATGCCAGGGCAACGAGCAGCACCGTAAGCCGCCGCATGCCGATCAGTCCGGGAACCATGACGATGAGGATGGCGAGCGGCACCAGGCCGGCGGTCGTCTTCGAGCCGGTATTGGCCATGAAGATGATGGCGGTGATCAGCAGGAAGAGGCCCCGGCGCTTCCAGCCGCGTCGGTAGAGATAGAGTCCAGCGAAGCTGAAGCCGGCCATCACCGGTCCGGCGATGTTCTTGTGCGCGAAGACGCCGCGCCACAGGCCGGCATGCTCCCATTCGACGTCGGCGCCCGAATGCATCGCGGCGCCGGGCAGCAGAATCAGGCCCATGTAGCTGATGACCACCACCGTGATCCCGGCGACCGCGAACACTGAGGCAAAGGCTTGCCCGTCGCGCGGCAGCGCAAGCACGGCGACGACCGCGATGATTCCGATGAGTGTGAACAGCCCCCCGCGCGCCGCGGCGGAGGGGTCCGTCGCATTCATGATCGACAGGCCGAAGAAGCCGAGCATCAACAGCCACCATGGACTGAAGAAGGCGGAAATCGTGCGCGGGTTGACGCAGGAAAGCATGGCGAACAGCGCCAGGCCGCCAAGGGCGCTGAAACCCAGCTGGTTGACGATGTCGCCTCCCGCATCCGGCTCCAGCGTGGCGCCGCCCGGTTGGAACGGGCGGAACGATATGACAATGACCGTCAGGATGACTGCCGCCAGAACCGTCGGTACGACCGACGAAGCCAGCGCGCGCGCCAGCCACGGGCGGTCAGTTCTTCTCGGGCTGGCGATACTGTTCGTTGGCATAACCAAATTCCGCCATCACGCGGCCGAGCGCCACATAGATCGGATAGACCGCGATCTGCGGCGATGCGCTCTGCGCCAGGCGCACCGCGGCACGAAAGGGGGAGGCGCCAAGCAGCGCGAGGCTCTTGGCGAAGACTTTCAGACCTGCGAAGGGCGTGCCCGCCCGCTTCTTCTTCTCGACCAAGGTCGAGATGACGCCGTTGCGCAGGCTGCGCGCACGAATCCAGTCGGCCTTCGTGCGCCTCGCCGGGACCGCCTCGTAGACCGGCGCCTCGGCGCACCATCCAAGCTTGAAGCCGGCCTGGACGGAACGGCTCAGGAAATCCGAATCGCCGCCGCCCATGAAGTTGAAGCGAAGGTCGAGGAAGGGCGGCCCCATGCGCTCGAGGACATGACGGCCGACCAGGAGATTGCCGGACGAATAGAGCGCCGGAACGCGGCCCGTGCCGGAATAGGGAGGCGCGAACACGGGATGCCCGCTCCAGCGGTTCTCCGCATCCTCGGCAAAGACCGGCAGTTGCGGCCCTCCGACGATGTCCACGCCAAGCGCGTCGGCGGCGGCGCACATCCGCTCCAGCCAATCCGGGTCGGCGAGTTCGTCGTCATCGATGACGAGGAGGTGGCGGAAATTGGGGAAGGTCACCAGCGCCGTTTCCCAGCCGGCATTGTAGGCGCTGCAGTTGCCCCGCTGATGGGCGATAATCACGAGTCCGGGGAGCGTCGCGCCTTCGAAGAGGGGAGCCGCGGCGGCGGCGCCTTCGCGCAGTTCGGCCTCGTTCTCCATCACGATGATCGCGAAACGCCGTGACGTCCTCTGCGCCTCGAGCGAACGCAGCGTATCGAGGAGCTGTTGCGGGCGCTTGAAGGTCGGCAGC
Source organism: Mesorhizobium shangrilense (assembly GCF_028826155.1). Taxonomy (NCBI): domain Bacteria; kingdom Pseudomonadati; phylum Pseudomonadota; class Alphaproteobacteria; order Hyphomicrobiales; family Phyllobacteriaceae; genus Arvimicrobium; species Arvimicrobium flavum. Next base: position 4,341,937 of record NZ_JAQGPN010000001.1, on the reverse strand, counting down.
GTGACCACCGCCTCCACAGCGGCTTCATCGAGGCCGCGCGTTCGGGCGAAAATGCTGACGGAAGGCGGCAAAGCGAACATTCCCATGGGCCATCGGTCGATACCATCGCGCGCATAACGATCGGTTAAGCGGGGTCCGCGAATTGCTGCCCGGAAACGCCAAGACGGCAACGCCGTCCCCACAACCTGAGGTCGGAACGAGGTTGCCGATCATTGTCACGCTCAACTTAAGCGAAAATTTATCCGAGTTTGCGATCCAGAGCCAAAAGGCTTGGTCATGCATCTTGTGTTCGCCACTTCCCTCGTGCCTGACGGCGCCATGACGTCTGGCTATGAGATCGCGACAGCGGCCATCGTCGACGCGTTGCGTCGCGCGGGCGTGCGCGTGACCGTTGTTGGTTTCAAGCTGCCCGGCCGTGAGGCCATAGATCCGGACCAAACCGTGGTGCTGGGGACGCTCGAGGTCAGGACGGATCGCGCCGACACCCGCACGAAACTGCGCTGGCTCGGCAAGGCAATGCTCTCCAACATGACGTTTTCGTCGGCCAAGCTGCTGGCAATTCCACCGGCTGCGCTGAAGAAGGAACTGGCGCGGCTGGAGCCGTTCGACGGATTCCTGTTGAACTCGGTGCAGTTCGCCGCCGCATATGAAGAGTGCTTCGTCCACAAGCCTAGCCTCTTCGCACCCTATAACGTCGAGTACCGTTCCGCCGCCGAGAATGCCGAAGCCGCCCACAGCGCGGTCGAACGCTTTCTCTACCGGCGCGAGGCGCGCCTGCTCGAGACGGTGGAGAAGCGCCTCTGCGACAGGGCCAGCTTCGTCTACACACTGGCGCCGGAGGATCGCGCACCGCTCGGCGTCGCCTCGGATGCAAGGTCCGCGTGGCTGCCTCTGGTGGCGCGACTGACGCCGCCGCAGCGGGTGACCAGGCGGGATATCGCCTGTGACGCCGCCTTGATCGGCACCTGGACCTGGCACCCGAACCTGATAGGCCTCGAATGGTTCCTGAACGAGGTCGTGCCGCATCTGCCGTCTGACTTCAGGGTGAACATCGCAGGTAGCGTCCCGACAAGGATCCGATCCGACCATCCGGGCGTCCGCCTCGTGGGGCGCGTGCCGGACGCCACCGAATTCGTGCTGTCGGGCGCGGCGGTGCCGTTGATCAGCCGGGCGGGGACAGGCGTCCAGTTGAAGACGATCGAGACTTTCGAACTCGGCCTGCCTTCGGTGGCGACGAGGAGTTCGCTGCGCGGCATCACCAACGTTCCGGAGAACTGCGCCGTTACCGACGACGCCAGGGAGTTTGCGCGCCTGCTCGTCGAGACGTCGAAGAAGCCGGACTGCATCGACGGCAGCCGGTTCTATGCCGCGCAGCGCGCCGCCCTCGACGCCACCATCCGGCGTGGCCTCGAAACGCTGAAGGCGGGACGGCTTGAGGCGGCCGCATGAACGTTCGAGCTTCTACCTCGACGGCGACACCGGTCTCCTATCGGGACATCGTCGGCGTGAGGGTGGCGGCCCTGCACTGGAGCGCTGCGATCGAATTGATGCAATCGCGCATCGCTGATCGACACCACACGAAGGTGGCGTTCCTCAACGCGCATGTCGCCAATTGCGCCGCCGCGGACCGTGAGTTCAAGCAGGCGCTGCGCGACTTCCTGGTCCTGCCCGATGGCGTCGGCGTCGATATTGCGTCGAAGCTTCTCCATGGCGAGCCGTTGCCGGCCAATCTCAACGGAACGGATTTCGTGCCGGCGCTGCTCTCGCAGACGCAGACACCGCTCACCGTCGGGCTGATCGGCGGGCGCCGCGCCAACCTTGATGGCGCAGTCGCCGCCCTGCGTCGCAACATACCCCAGCATCACTATCGAGCGGTGGCGGACGGCTTCTTTTCCGAAACAGAGACTGCCGCCATCTGCGCCGACCTCGCGGCCGAACGGCCCGACATCCTGCTCGTCGCCATGGGTGTTCCCAAGCAGGAGAAATGGATCGCGCAGCACCTCGACCAGCGCCATGCGACGTTGCCGCTTGCCGTCGGCGCGCTGTTCGACTTCTTCGCGGGGGCTGTGCCGCGGGCGCCGGGCTGGGTGCGCAGGCTGAGGTGCGAATGGCTGTTCCGCCTGTGGATCGAACCGGGCCGCTTGTGGCGGCGCTACCTTATCGGCAATCCGCAGTTCCTGTGGCGCGTGCTGAAACAGAAGATTGCAGGCTGAGGCAGCGATCATGGACGATTGTCTCATGTCTACCGAATCGCTCACGAGGACGGCATCGACGCCGGCTCGCCGGCCGACATCGGCCATCGTGACACCGAGCTATGCGCCCGACTTCGAGCGCTGCCGTCTGCTCTGCGAGACGCTCGATCACTTCGTCACCGGATTCGACAAGCACTATCTGCTCGTCGAGCAACGCGACGTCAGCCTGTTTCGCGCGCTGGAATCGCCGCGCCGCGTCGTCATCAGCGAACGGGATCTGCTGCCGCGGTGGCTGGTGCCGATCGACGATCCGCTGAGCGGGTTCAAGCGTCGACTGTGGCTGAGCCCCTTCACCATGCCGCTGCGCGGCTGGCACGTGCAGCAACTGCGGCGTATGGCGATCGCCATGGCGTCGACGGAAGACGTGCTGGTCTATTGCGATTCCGACGTGGTGTTCCTCAAGCCCTTCGACTGCGCCGCGTTTCACCGCGACGACAAGGTCAGGCTCTATCGCAACAAGGACGCCTTGCTGAAACCCCAGATCGCAGATCAGCGGGCATGGTCCGACAATGCGGCGCGTGTGCTTGGGATTCCGGTAGAGCCGATCTCGAACGACGACTACATCACGACGGTGATCGCATGGCGTCGCGCGACCATGGTGGCCTTGTGCGAGCATCTGGAGAAGGTGTCGGGCCGCAACTGGGTCGCGGCCGCCGGAACCCGGCGAAAATTCTCGGAATGCATGATCTACGGCCGTTTCGTCGATGACGTCCTGGCCGGACAGGACCATTTCCACGACGACCGCGAATTCTGCCACGTCAAATGGTTCGGCGACCCGATGTCGGATGAACAACTGGCCGATTTCGTCGCAACGATGGCACCCGAACAGGTCGCCATCGGCATGCAGTCCTTCATCGGCACTGACCTGGGCCGCATTCGCCGGCTGACCGGGCTGGTCTGATCTCGTCAGTCGAGGCGCATGGGCTGGGTCAGAACGTTCTGGCCGGGCGCGTGAGCGCGGCATAGGTGAACGCTGCGGACGCCAGATAAAGCCCGAGGAACCCGGCATTGAGCGACCAGATCAGGCCGTCGGGCGTCGAGGCCGCCCGTATCAGGACGAACAAGATAAGCGCCTTGAGGGCTGCCAGCATGGCGAGGCTGACGACGCGCAGCAACGTCTGCCCGCGTGCATAGAGGAGTTCGGCCTGGTACTCGATGAGATTGCGCAGGCCAGGCACAAAAATGGCGAGGCCGACCAGCGGCGCGGCCTCGGCGACGTTTCGGCCGAGTGCGGTGGGGAAGAAGTGCAAGACTACCGCCATTGCGGCAAGCGCGGCCGTCGACACCGCGAAGATTGCGGCCTCGATGCCGGCCCTGGCGCGCAGGCCACGCAGCATTTCCGGCGTCCGCATCATCTTCTGGACCAGCATCATGGAGAAGGCCCTGATCGGGATTGCGGTGAGGTCCACCAGCCGCATGACGATCGCATAGATGCCCGCGAGGGCGGGGCCGCCGAGCGCCAGCACGATCAGCTTGTCGAACTCCGATTGCAGATAGAACAGCACCTCGCTGCCGGCGACCGTGACGGCGTCGTGGAGGCGACGCCAGTAGAGCGCCGGCCGGAAGCGGATGCGCTGCCTTGGATAGCATAGCGCCGCGCCGATCAGCAGCGCGCCGGCATTGGCCGCCAGATAGAGGAGACTCCAGCTGCCGAGATCGTGATGCGGCCAGAACGCGAAGACGCCAGCCGCCGCAGCCCGGAACGCCGTTCCCATGATGACCAGGAGCGCGCCGCGTCCGAACAAGCCCAGTCCGTTGTTGACGATGACGACAGCTTCGAAGGGACGCCACAGCAGCGCCTCGGCGGCGATCACCGTGAGGAACACCGGGAGGCTCAGTTCGGGCGAGAAGAACAGGAGGTAGGTCCCGAACGAGGCCAGCGCGAGTGCTGGCAGCGAGAGAGCGGACATCAGCAGGAAGCCGCCGGTGAAGACGCCGATCAGCCGAGGCTTGACGCTCGCGGCCCGGTAGAGTGGCGAGATGAAGCCGAAGGCCAGGATGCGCGACAGCATCACGCCTGCGGCGCTCGCGGTGGCGAAAAGGCCGAAGTCCGGGATCGAAAGCGAGTTGGCGAGCGCAACGAAGTAGACCAGCGAAAAGACCAGCCGGCCGGCCGAGCCGCTGACCGCTGAAAGATAGCCTCGCAGAAGGTTGCGCCGGGCGGTCAGGAGCCTCCTCAGCTTCGCCGTCCTGCTTACGGGAGCGCTGTCTGCAAGATCCGTCATGGTCCCGGACATGCCTATACGCCAATGCTTAACGGGCTGTATCGGCGGCGAAAATTCGCCCGAAATTAACCTTTTGTTTTCCACGCCCCTTTAGCGTGCCTTAACGAATGAGCCATCCGAGTCCCGGACGGCGGGGGAGTCCACTGGCGTCTCTATGCATGAAGGTGAGAAAACTGGCGCGAGGCAGCACCTAAGGTCGCTTCTCTCGCTCAGCCGCGTTGCCGAAGAGGCAGACGCGGATCGCTTGCCAATGCCGTCTGGATCTCCAACCCCGACCTTGCAGAACGACGCTGTAAGTCGCCATCGACTGGCGCGCTCCCGTCGCGAAGGCCAGCGCAATACCATTCTCGATGCCTTGGCCAACGGTGAGCCGGTGCCGGCCATGGAGCGGAGGAGGTCGGACCGGCAGCCATATGGCGGGACCGAAGCCCCCGCAGGGCTCGCGGCGGAGCCGGCAGTCGATCTGCCCGCAGGTCCGCTTGAGCGCACCAAGGATTTTGTGCGCGGCTGGCTCGGTCCTTCGCCATCGCGCACGAGCCGCGCCGATGCGTCGGCGCCTGGCACGGACGAGGTGACGGATACGCAACGTGCCGTTGGCGAGTTCCCGATGCGCGTCGCCGCTGACGAGCCCGGTCAGGGCCACGTCGTCCCACCGCAGGTAAACCAGGAGTTCCAGCAGTGGACGCCGCTGATCGATCCGCTTCGGGTCATCGGCGCGATTTTCGACTCCAAGGGTCTGATCCTTGCCGCCACCATTGTCGGTACGTTGGTCGGTGTCGGGATCGCTCTGTCCACACCAAAGAAATACGAGGCCATCACCGAGCTTCTGGTCGATCCCCGCGACCTGAAGCTGTCCGACAGGGATCTGACCCAGCAGGGTCTCCCGTCGGATGCGACGCTTGCGATCATCGAGAACCAGGTGCGAGTGCTGACGTCCGGCACGGTGCTGGGCAAGGTCGTTGACGAACTCAAGCTTGACCAGGATCCCGAATTCAACGGCCAGCGCAAGTCGTTCGGCTTGCGCTCCCTAATCGGCGAACTGCGCGCGATGCTGTCGCGCAGCAGCGACGACGGAGGGGCAGCGGACCATCGCCACACCATCGCCATCGAGAATCTCGCCAGAAACCTGTCGGTGGAGCGCGGCGGCAAGACCTTCGTCGTCACCATCGGCGCCCGGAGCGAGAGCCCGGAGAAGTCGGCGCTCATCGCCAACAAGATGCGGGAGGTGTTCCTGCAGACGTCCGGGGAGATACAGTCGCAGACGGCCGGTCGCGCGGCCGATGAATTGGCGAAGGGGCTCGACGAGCTTCGCGCCGGGGTCGAGCAGGCCGAGCGCAAGGTGGCGGCCTTCAAGGCTGAGAACGACATCATCGATCCTCAAGGCCGGCTGATCACCGATGACGAGATCATCAGGCTGAACGAGCAATTGACTGGAGCGCGGGCCCGGACCCTTGAGCTCAATGCCAGGGCGGCAAGTGTTCGCGACGTCGGCGTCGATTCGGTGCTGGGCGGCGCAATTCCCGAAAGCCTGAATTCCAGCGTCATCACCGAACTCAGGTCGCAGTACGCGGCCTTGAAGAACGAGGCCGACCGGCTTGCCGTCAGGTTGGGGCCGCGCCATCCCCAGCGACAGGCCATTGAGGCCCAGCTTGCCGGCGCTCGCGACCAGATCGCGTCGGAACTGCGCCGCATCGGCTCGTCCATCCAGGTCGAACTCAAGCGCGCCGTGGAACTGGAGCAGCAACTGGCGCAGCGCCTGGCTCAGCTGAAGGTCAGGCAGGGCGATCTCGGCGGCGAACTGGTCGAGCTGCGTGAACTTGAGCGGGTGGCGTCCACCAGGCGCGCCGTCTACGAATCCTACCTGCTGCGCGCCAGGGAAACAGGCGAACAGCGTGGCATCAACACGGCCAACGTGAGCGTGATCTCCGAAGCCTATCCGCCGCTGGATCCCTCGGGTCCGTCGCGTTCGAACATCGCGCTGACTGGCATGCTGCTTGGGTTCGCCTCGGGCGTCGGCCTGGCAGCCATGCGTGGGGCCTATGACAGCCTGCGCGAACGCCGGCGGCAGGACCGCAACGGGAGACGGGGGCCTGCTCCGTTCTCGCCGGGTCCGGGCGGGTCATCGCCGGGGCCATCGGGCGAGAGAAGCCCGCTTCTGGCCCGGCGGAGCGACCACGAATCTCCGGTCCCCGGAGAGGGAGCCGTCCGTCCCGACCAGGCGGACAGATTTCCAAACGGCCACGGCAGGGCACTCCGCTCGGCGGCGAACGACGCGCACGGATACGCATGGCCGTCGTCCCACAGATCTCCGATCCATGGGCGCCCTTCAGCCGACAACGCGTCCATCGCGAGCCACGCGTCCGCCTACCCGTACTCCGAGGTAATTCCCTATCCCGAACTCGCGCGGAGCCGGTCGCAGCAAGCAGGATACCAGGGCTGGTCTTCCCCGGAGCGCTACGTGCGCGCTGCCGAAGCAAGAATGTCGCCGGTTGAGCCGGGTTCGGCAGAGGCTATCGCCGAGATACGCGCCAGCCTCGCCGAATTCCGGGAAGCGGTGCGCGATCTCACCGAGAGCCGGCAGAAGCGCCGCTTCCTTTGATTTTGCCGATGATTTCGGGTTTACGGCATGGGACGGCGCAATGGCGTGATTGCGCCGGAGCGTTTTTGGCAATATGCGGCCGGACAAACGAGCTCACGAAGGATGAAGCATGGCAGACATCATCGATGGCAAGCGCGTTGCTGAGGACGTCGTCGAAACGGTCAGGAAGCGCACGGCCGAACTGACCGCAGCCGGTCATCGCGCCCCTGGCCTGGCCGTTGTCATCGTCGGCGAGGATCCCGCCAGCCAGGTCTATGTCGCTTCCAAGTCGAAGAAGGCCAAGGAGTGCGGCTTCCACTCGGTCCAGCATACGCTTCCCGCCGATACGTCAGAGGAGCAACTCCTGGAGCTTATCGCCGATCTAAACGCGGACCCCGCCATCCACGGCATCCTCGTCCAGCTGCCGCTGCCCCGCCACCTCGACGCAGGCAAGGTCATCCAGACCATCGCACCAGAGAAGGACGTCGACGGCTTCCACTTCATCAATGTCGGCAAGCTCGGCACCGGCGAGACAGAGACCGCCTTTGTGCCATGCACGCCGGCCGGGTCGATGATCCTGATCGAGCGGGTCCGCGGCAAGGACCTGTCGGGTCTCAACGCCGTTGTCGTCGGGCGATCCAACATCGTCGGCAAGCCGATGGCGAACCTGCTGCTGGCCGCCAACTGCACGGTGACCATCGCGCACAGCCGCACAGCGGATCTGCCGGCGCTCTGCCGGACCGCGGATATCCTGGTTGCCGCGGTGGGGCGGCCCGAGATGGTGAAGGGCGACTGGGTGAATCCGGGCGCCACGGTCATCGATGTCGGCATCAACCGGGTACCTGCGCCGGAGAAGGGCGAGGGCAAGACCCGCCTTGTCGGCGACGTCGACTTCAAGGCGGCCTCGATGAACGCTGGCGCCATCACCCCGGTGCCGGGCGGCGTCGGTCCGATGACGATCGCACTTCTGATGGCGAACACGCTCGTGTCGGCGTCGCTTGCCGCAGGCTTCCCTCGGCCGACCTTCTAGACCGATCATGCAAGACCGGGCGGATTTGCGCAGTTTGTCCAAACCTGTACAAAGTCCGGTCATGTCTGAGCCACAGCAATCCGGTCGGCAGTTCGCGTTCCTGCTGGTCGACAAGTTCTCGATGTTCTCGCTCGCCGCCGCCATCGATACTGTGCGTTCGGCGAACCGCCTGATCGGCCGTGATTTCTACTCATGGACGACGGTGTCGGCCGACGGCGACGCCGTCATGGCGTCGAACGGCCTGCCGCTGAAGATCGACTACAGCGTCGCCGACATTCCCCACGCCGACATACTGTTCGTCTGCGTCGGACTCACGACAGATTTCCCCGGCAAGAGCAAGGTGCTCGGCGCGCTGCGCAACTGGGGCCGCAGGGGAGGGGCGTTGGGCGCGCTCTCGGTCGGCTCCTATCTTCTCGCCGAGGCCGGCCAGCTCGAGGGCCACCGCTGCACCATCCATTGGGAAAATCGCGCCGGCTTCACGGAGCGCTTTCCCGAGATCCAATGCACCGGCAACGTCTTCGAGATCGACCGCAAGCGCTACACCTGCGCCGGCGGCACGACCTCGATCGACCTGATGCTGGAGATCGTGCGCTCCGATTTCGGGGTCAACCTTGCCAACGGAGTCGCCAACCAGTTCCAGCATGAGCGCATACGTTCGGCGGGCGACCGGCAGCGCGTCGGTCCCGAGCGCGACCTGACCGGCAAGTCGGAGAAGCTGAGGAAGATCGTCGAACTGATGGCGGACAACCTCGACGAGCCCTACTCGGCTGTTGAACTCGCCAAATCGGCAAAACTGTCGGTGCGCCAGGTCGAGAGGCTCTTCCTGCGCCACCTCAACATGACGCCTGGCCGCTACTACATGCGGCTGCGGCTGGAGCGCGCGCGGGAGTTGCTGCGGCAGACCAACATGCCGATCCTCGACGTGGCGATCGCCACCGGCTTCACCTCGCACTCCTACTTCGCCCAGAGCTACCGCCTGCAGTTCGGGCGGCCGCCGAGCGAGGAGAGGCGGACGACGTATTGAGGTGGGTCAGTTCCCGGTGATCAACAGGTGGCTTTTCGCGCCACTGCGTTCGAGAAGGACATGGGCGTTGCGGTCGAATGTCACGAATATGTCGCCGCCGAGTTGGTCGCCTTCGAAAGCGATTGCTCCGTCTGCGAAATCACCGCCGGCTTCGAGAATTGCGAGGCCCGCATTTGCGGCGGCGATGTTCATGGCAACATTTGCCGTCGTCAGAAGCCCTCGGATGACTTTGGCAATCTCATCTCTGCCCTGGCGATAGGTACGGTGAAGTACCCACGCGAGTTCACAGAGTGTCGGCGTGGTGACGACCACAATTTCGGCAGCCATGAGAGTCTGTTGCGCAATCGCGGCCTGAGACAGGTTATCAGCGAGGATCGCCCGCAACAGCACGTTGGTGTCGGCCGTCACTCTCATCGTTCGCCGGCCCAACCCTCCTCGATCGCGGTTTTAATCTCTTCCAACGTCTTCGGTGGCCCGTCATATTTCAGCATTCCGAACATGCTTGAAATCGGCAGGGTTCCTCTTGGCTTGGCCTGAAGGCGGACGCTTCCGTTCGGCAGCAGCTCGTACTGGATAGTGTCTCCCGGTTTTGCGCCGAGATGCTGGAGCGCCTCCTTCTTGAGGGTCACCTGGCCTTTGGACGTGATGGTAAGCTGGGGCATTTGTCACCTCGCACCATGAAAGTAAGGCAAATCTGCCTTACTTTCAATGTCCCGGCTACGCTGCGAACGCGCTCGCCCCATGATCGGCGCGGCCGGCCAGTTGGCGGAAACCGTTGAAAAGTTCCCGTCCGAAGCCGAACTCGTTTGCCGAGAGGTCGGCCGTCGCGCGGGCCCGGGCCGCCAGTTCGGCCGCAGGCAGCAGCACTTCCAGCGTTCCGGCCTCGGCGTCGAGCCGCACGATGTCGCCGTCGCGCAGCCTGGCGATGGCGCCGCCTTCCACCGCCTCAGGCGTCACGTGGATGGCGGCAGGCACCTTTCCGCTGGCGCCGGACATGCGGCCGTCGGTGACCAGCGCCACCTTGTAGCCACGGTCCTGCAGGATGCCGAGCACGGTGGTCAGTTTGTGCAGCTCCGGCATGCCGTTCGCCTTCGGTCCCTGGAAACGGATGACGGCGACGAAGTCGCGATTGAGTTCGCCCGCCTTGAAGGCGTCGTTCAGCGCCTGCTGGCTGTCCAGCACGAGCGCCGGCGCCTCTATGACGCGCCGCTCCGGCTTCACCGCCGAGACCTTGATGATGGCATGGCCGAGATTGCCGCTCAGCACCTTGAGGCCGCCGGTAGGCTGGAACGGCTCGGTGGCCGGGGCGAGAACCTTGCTGTCGCCGCTCTCCTTCGGTGCTGGCCGTCTCTCCACCGTTCCATCCGCAGCCAGTGCGGGCTCGATCGCATAGGGACGCAGCCCTTCGCCCCAGACCGTCTGGACATCCTCGTGCAGATAGCCGGCGTCGAGCAGTTCGCGGATCAGAAAACCCATGCCGCCGGCTGCATGAAAATGGTTCACGTCCGCGAGCCCGTTCGGATAGACGCGCGCCAGAAGCGGCACGTGATCGGAGAGGTCCGAAATGTCCTGCCACGTGATCGTGATGCCGGCAGCCTGCGCCATGGCGATCAGGTGGATCGTATGGTTGGTCGAGCCGCCCGTGGCATGCAGCCCGACGATGCCGTTCACGACGGAGCGCTCGTCGATCATGCGGCCGACCGGCGTGTAGGAATTGCCGAGCTGCGTGATGGCAAGCGCCCGCTTCGCCGCTTCCTGGGTCAACGCGTCTCGCAGCGGCGTGTTCGGGTTGATGAAGGATGCGCCGGGCGTATGCAGGCCCATGATCTCCATCAGCATCTGGTTGGAGTTGGCCGTGCCGTAGAACGTGCAGGTGCCGGGTCCGTGATAGGATTTCGACTCCGCTTCAAGCAGTTCGTCGCGGCCGACCTTGCCTTCGGCATAGAGCTGCCGGATCCGCGCCTTCTCGTCATTGGGGAGGCCGCTCGTCATCGGCCCGGCCGGGATGAACAAGGCCGGCAAATGGCCGAACGTCAGCGCCGCAATGACCAGTCCCGGCACGATCTTGTCGCAGACGCCGAGATAGACCGCGGCGTCGAACATGTTGTGCGAGAGGCCGATCGCCGCCGCCATGGCGATGACGTCGCGGGAGAAGAGCGACAGCTCCATGCCTGGCTGGCCCTGTGTGACCCCGTCGCACATGGCCGGCACCCCGCCCGCCACCTGCGCAATGCCGCCCGCTTCGCGCGCCGCCTGCTTGATGAGCTGCGGAAAAGTCTCGAACGGCTGATGCGCCGAGAGCATGTCGTTATAGGAGGTGATGATGCCGAGGTTCGGGACGCGATCGCCCGACAGATCCGCCTTCTCTCCCGGCGCACAGGCGGCAAAGCCGTGAGCGAGGTTGCCGCACGACAGCACCGCCCGGTTCGCCGTTTGGCCTGCCGCCCTGGTGATGCGGTCGAGATAGGTCTCGCGGCCGGGCTTCGAGCGCTCGCGAATCCGTTGGGTGATCGCTTCGATCTCGCGTCTTGCCGTCATCATCCTGTCCTTCGTTGCGGCCAGCACTGCCCGGAACCGCTCGGGCGGCGCCTCAGGGCGCCCAGAAGATTTCCGCGGGATGCCGCGCGTGCTCGAGCACGGTGCGGATCGGCGGGTTGGTGCGTCCTGCCAGGGCGTCGTCGATGACCTGACGCTTGGTAGGCCCTTCGATGTGCAGGACCAGCAACCCGGCCTCGGCCAGTCTTGGCATCGTCAATGTCAGGCGGGGCTCGCCCGCGCTCTGCGCGTCGACGCTGCGCACGATGTCGTCGGTCGAGGGATCCAGCAGCGCATCGAGCTCCTTGGCGTCCGGGAAGAACGATGCCGTGTGGCCGTCCGTTCCCATACCGAGCACGACCACGTCGAGCGGCCATGCAAGCCCGGACAGTGCTTTGGCCGACGCCTTGGCTGTCTCCTCGATGTTGTCGGCCTCCCTGAACAGCGGAACAAACCGCGCCGCCGCCGCCGGGCCATGGAGCAGGTTCTCGGCGACGAGGCGCTGGTTGGAGCGCGGCGAATCCGGGCCGACGAAACGCTCGTCCACGAGGGTGACCGTCACCCGAGCCCAATCGAGCGCGGCCTTCGACAATGCCTGGAAGAACAGTTTTGGCGTCGTCCCGCCCGACACGGCAAGCGTTGCGCCGCCGCGTGTTGCGATCGCCGCCGCCAGACGGTCGGCGACGGTCGACGCGAGACGATCGGCCAGGGCGCTGCCGTCCGCAGCCTCGTTCCAGTTGACGCGCACCGTTCCGCTCACACGCTCTCGTGCCATGTCCTGCCGTCGCGTTCGATCAGGGCGATCGCCGCCGAAGGGCCCCAGGTGCCGGCGGTATAGCCCTGGGCGTCCTGGCGGTTGTCCTCCCAGGCCCTCTGGATCGGATCGATCCACTGCCATGCGGCCTCGACCTCGTCGCGCCGCATGAAAAGGGTCTGGTTGCCGCGCACGACGTCCATGATCAGCCGCTCGTAGGCGTCCGGGTTCCGGCCCGGCAACGCTTCGGCGAAGCTGACATCGAGCGAGGTCGGCCTGAGCCGCATGCCGCCCGGCCCGGGATCCTTGATCATGATGTATTGCTTCACGCCCTCGTTCGGCTGCAGGCGGATTACCAGCTGGTTGGCACTGATGTTGCCCGCCGACTCGCCGAAGATGTTGTGCGGGATCTGCTTGAACTCGATGACGATCTCGGAAACGCGCGACGCCAGCCGCTTGCCGGTCCGCAGGTAGAACGGCACGCCGGCCCAGCGCCAGTTCTCGACCTCGGCCTTGATCGCGACGAATGTCTCGGTGCGGCTGCTGTTATTGCCGAGTTCCTCGAGATAGCCCTTCACCGGGCCTGTGGCCGACGCACCAGCCCGGTACTGCCCGCGCACGGTGTGCTTCGGCGCTTCCTGGCCGTTGACCCGCTTCAGCGAGCGCAGCACCTTCAGCTTCTCGTCGCGCACCGCGTCGGCGTCCATCGAGGAGGGCGGCTCCATGGCGACGAGGCAAAGCAGCTGCAGCATGTGGTTCTGCACCATGTCGCGCAGCGCGCCGGCCTTGTCGTAGTAGGTGACGCGATCTTCCAGGCCCACCGTTTCGGCCACCGTGATCTGCACGTGGTCGATAAGGGCCGAGTTCCACAGCGGCTCGTAGAGCGCATTGCCGAAACGCAGCGCCATCAGGTTCTGCACCGTCTCCTTACCGAGATAGTGGTCGATGCGGAAGATCTGCTGCTCTTTGAAATTGTGGCCGATCACGTCGTTGAGTTCGTGCGCGGACGCGAGATCGCGTCCGATCGGCTTTTCGACCACGATGCGCGAGTTGGGGGTGACCAACTGGTGTTCGCGCAGATGGACCGAAATGTCGCCGAAAAGCTGCGGCGCGACCGCCATGTAGAAGACACGCACGCGCTCGGAGGCGCCGACGGCCTTCTTCAGCCTAGCGAAGCCGTCGCCGGAGGTGGCGTCGACCGTTACGTAGCTCAGCCGCTCCAGGAACACTGCCACCTGCTTGTGATCGAGCTCGTCGGCCTTCACGTGGTCCTTGAGCGCCTTGTGCGCAAATTCGCGGAATTCCTCGTCGGTGAGCTTGCCGCGCGAGGCGCCGATGATGCGCGTGGGTTCCGAAAACTGCCCGGCAACCTGCCGGTGGTACAGCGACGGCAGGAGCTTGCGCTCCGAAAGGTCGCCCGTCCCTCCGAACACGATGAAATCGAACGGCTCAACGGGAATTGTCTGGCTCGTCATGGTCGGTTCCAAATTCAGCACGTCCAGTGCAGCCTGTAGTGATATCTAATCGATTTAAAGATGCCAGTGCCAAGGTGTCGCATGTTCCGTCTTGACACTATGGTTGTGCAACGCTTTCACATCTGTGCGGCTCGCGCCACAAATCTCGCGGCGCACACTAAGGCTGCAAATCCGCGACACAAGGGAGAAGTTCCGTTGACCAGCCACCTATCTGACCGCGCCCGCGGGGTTTTCGAATGAGCAGGCTCCAGGACAAGGTGGCGATCGTCACCGGCGGCGCGTCCGGCTTCGGCGAGGGCATGGCAAGGCGTTTCGCGGAGGAGGGCGCGAAGGTCGTGGTGTGCGACCTCAACGCAAAGGGCGCGGAGCGCGTGGCGGGCGAGATCGGCAAAGCCGCGATCGCGGTCACCACGGACGTGTCCCAGAAATCAGAGTTCGTCGAAATGGTCGATGCCGCGATGAACGCCTTCGGGCGCATCGACATCATGGTCAATAATGCCGGCTACACCCACCGCAACGGCGACATGCTCGGGGTGTCCGAGGAGACCTTCGATCTCATCTACTCCGTCAACATGAAGGCAATCTACCATGCGGCGCAGGCTGTCGTGCCGATCATGGAAAAGCAGGGCGGCGGCTCGATCCTGACTACGGCCTCGACTGCCGGCCTCAGGCCGCGTCCGGGTCTCACCTGGTACAACGCCTCCAAGGGCTGGGCGATCACCGCGACGAAGTCGATGGCGGTCGAACTCGCGCCGAAGAACATCCGCGTCAACTGCCTGTGCCCGGTCGCCGGCGACACCGGCATGCTGGCCCAGTTCATGGGCGAGGACACGCCGGAACTCAGGGCCAAATTCCGCGCCTCCATCCCCCTCGGCCGCCTCTCCACGCCCCTCGACATCGCCAACGCCGCGCTGTGGCTTGTTTCGGACGAAGCGGAGTTCATCACCGGCGTCGCGCTGGAGGTGGACGGGGGTAGGTGTATCTGAGGGGGCGCTGTCGTGTCCTCGTGTCGCGCCGTTTCTCGATGCTTGGCCACACGAGCATCCGCGCTTGTCGAGGGTCTCGCGCTGTAGGATAGTTCTCGTGCGGCGGGTGCAATGTCACGTGCCCGCCATCAGCGCGAGGTGACCCAAAAGTGTCTCCCGAGAATGGCGCAAGGGTGATCGCCGAGGCGATGAGCCATGTCGGCGAACATTACATCCATGGCGGCTACGGGGCGACGCCGGGGAAAACCGACGGATGTCCCTGCCGTCCGGGCATGGTCAACCTGATCTATCAGCAGATGAACCCGGCCAAGAGCGGCAAGCCGCAAAGCGACATGGCCGTGCTTGCCGCCCAGACGCTGATCCGCAAGGATGAGAACGACCCGGGAAAATACTCTGTCTGCGCCGGCAGCTACACGGTCAAGAAGGGCGGACACGAGATCTCGGAGTTCGATCCCGAGCTGAAAACCTTCCTCGACTATTTTGGCAAGATCGACCTGCGCCTTGGGCAGTTCCCGTCCATCCTGATGAGCCCGCGCCGCGCCTACGGGCCGGGACCCGGCGGCGACATCGGCGGCAAGCTGGTCTGGGGCGAGATCTGTGTCGGCGCGCGCCATTTCGATTGCATCGGCTTCATCAGCTTCTGCATCTGGAAGGCGATGGGAAAGGTGCTCCAGCTGGAGATCAAGTACTGGCGCGAGCCGTTCAATTCCGGCGGCCAGGTGTTCGACATGCGCGCCGGCCAAAAACCCAAGGAACTGATGGATGCCGACGTGCTGATCCAGGCCGATCATCACATCGGCTTCGTCTCCAGGGACGGGACGCTGGTCCAGGCGGAGGACACGGACCTGGGCGTGCGCGCAACGCCCGGCTTCAGTCTCGATTCACCCGGAAACTGGACGCATCTCGTCCGTCTGCCGGACTACAAGCCCGATCCGCCGCCCGCGCCCAAGCCCAAGAAGTAGCCCCGCCGCTTCAGCTCTTTTGTTTTCGCATCGCTTCTGCCGAAAACCGGCATCCACTTTTCGGCGCGATGCTTTAGATCCGGTCGCGCAGCGCGAACCAGTTCAGCGCCAGGAAGAGCAGGGGCGCGCGCAGGCGGCTGCCGCCAGGAAATGCCGGAATCTTGAGGTCTTCCAGAAGTTTTAGCCGGTCGCGGTTGCCGGCGATCGTCTCGGCGTAGAGCTTGCCGACGAAGTTGGACAGCATCACGCCATGCCCCGAATAGCCGCCGGCCGAGATGACATTGGGCATCACCTCGCGGACGAACGGCTTGCGCGGCATGGTGATGCCGACATAGCCGCCCCAGGCATGGGTGATCTCGACGTCCTTCAAGGCCGGATAAAGCTCGATGATCTGCCGCCGGATTTGCTGCGGAATGTCCTTGGGATCGTCGACTGCGTAAACCTCGCGCCCGCCGAACAGCAGCCGTCCGTCTTTCGACCGGCGGAAGTAGCGGACGACGAAACGGGAATCGTCGACGGATTCGCCGCCGGGCAGGATTGGGCTGTCGCCCCCGAGCGGAACGGTTGCGCCGATGAATGAGCCGATCGGCATTACATGCGCCGCGCTGACGGGTTCCAGCGCGCCGCCATAGGCGTTGACGGCGATCAGGCATTTCTTCGCCGTGATCGTACCCTTCGCGGTAGACACGGTGACGTTCCCGCCGTTCGACGCGATCGCCGTCGAACGGGTGTTCTCGAAGAGCTTGGCGCCCGCCGCCGCGGCGACCCGCGCGGTGCCGATCACAAGCTTCATCGGATGGATATGGCCGGTGCCGGTGTCGCGCACGCCGCCGAAGTAGCGTTCCGAACCGAGCCGCCGCGCCGTTTCCAGGGCGTCCATGTAGGTGACGTGCGGGTAGCCGAAGCGGGTCCCCATGATCTCGGCATGCGCTTCGTAGTGCTTCAGGTAGCGCTTCTTGTGTACGACCGACATCTGTCCAGGCATGAAGTCGATCTCGATGGCGTTCGCCGCCGCGAAATCAAAAAGATGCGCCTTCGCCTCCTCGGCGAGCTCGAACAGCGCCTTGGCGCGGGTATAACCGTATTCCGCCTCGAGTTCCTCCGCCCAGGCGCGCTGGCCGGTGCCGAGCTGGCCGCCATTGCGCCCGGAAGCGCCGTCGCCGAAGCGGTGCGCCTCCACCAGCGCCACGTCGACGCCGGCCTTGGCCAAATGCGCCGCCGCCGACAAGCCGGTGAAGCCGCCGCCGATGATGACGACGTCAGTCCGCAGGTCGCCGTCGAGCGCGGGACGTTCGGGACGGTCGCCAACGGTCGCTTCGTACCAGGAGTAGCCGGGGGAGATGGGGGATTGGTGGGGCATGGCGATCAGGGGAATAGGGGAATAGGGCAGTAGGGCAGTAGGGCAGTAGGGGAAGTGCTAGCTCCCCGCCAGCTTTCGCAGCAGAAGTCGTAATAGCTTGCCCACACTTTCGCTGCTTGCCAGGAGCGCAACTGTTGAGCCATTGGGTGCGATCCCGACACGGTCTGCAATCAGAAGATGGGTTTCGAGCTCCTTCAGTGATCCTTGGGCAATCCTGAGAAACTGGAGATAGGAGCCGCGGTGCTCGCGGCCATAACCCTCGGCAATGTTGGCAGGGACGGAAGCTGCTGCGCGCCGAACCTGACTGGTGAGCCCGTACAACTCGTCTTTCGGCCAGGATTTCGTGGTCGAATACACAGTAACCGTCAAATCCATCGCCTGCTGCCAGACGACAAGGTCTTGATAAGAACCGGATCTGTCGGCCATTTTTCCCCTACTCCCCTACTCCCCTACTCCCCTACTCCCCTACTCCCCTACTCCCCTACTCCCCTACCTCACACATTCAGCAACAAATACTCCCTCTCCCACGGGCTGATCACCTCCATGAAGGTCTCGAACTCGGCGCGCTTGATGGCCACGTAGGTCGAGACGAAGTTGTCGCCCAGCGCTTCGCGCAGGTCGGTGTCGCCTTCGAACAGGTCGACGGCCTCGAGAAGTCCGCGCGGCAGGTCGATCTCGTCCTCATTGGCGGTGGTTAGCACGGGGGCTTCCGGCTCGATCTGCTTCGTCATGCCGATCAATCCGCAGGCGAGCGAGGCGGCGAGCGCCAGATAGGGGTTGGCGTCGGAGGAGGGGATGCGGTTTTCGACGCGCCGGGCGGCCGGATCGGAGCGAGGCACCCGGAAGGCGGTAGTCCGGTTGTCGTAGCCCCATTTGTTGTTCACCGGGGCCGACGCCGCCTGCGTCAGGCGGCGATAGGAGTTCACGTAGGGGGCGAACATCACCAGCGCGTTCGGCACGTGCGTCTGCATGCCGCCGATGAAATGGCGAAAGGCGTCTGTCTCCACGCCGTTCTCGCCGGAAAAGATGTTCTTGCCCGTCTTCTTGTCGATGATCGACTGGTGGATGTGCATGGCCGAGCCGGGCTGTCCCTGGATCGGCTTGGCCATGAACGTGGCGTAAGTCTCGTGCTTCAGCGCCGCTTCGCGGATGGTGCGCTTGAACATGAAGACCTGGTCCGCCAACTCGATCGGATTGCCATGGCGCAGGTTGATCTCCAGCTGCCCGGCGCCCTCTTCGTGGATCAGCGTGTCGATCTCGAGGCCCTGGCTTTCGGAGAAATGGTAGATGTCGTCGATCAGCTCGTCGAACTCGTTGACGCCGGCGATGGAATAACCGGCGCCGCCGCCGATCGGTCGGCCCGAGCGACCGACGGGCGGCACCAGCGGATAGTCCGGGTCGGGATTCTTGCGCACCAGGTAAAACTCTATCTCGGGCGCGACGACGGGTTTCAGGCCCCGCTTGTCATAGGCGGCGACCACTCGCTTCAGCACGTTGCGCGGCGTGAACTCGACCGACCGTCCGTCCTGGTGCACCAGGTCGCAGATGACCTGTGCCGTCGGGTCGTCTTCCCAGGGCACCACCGACAGCGTCGAGAGGTCCGGCACCAGCTTCAGGTCGCCGTCGTCCTCGGGGTAGGCGAAGCCATTCCCGTCCTCGGGATAGTCTCCGGAGATCGTCATCATGAATGGCGCGGAGGGCAGGGCGAGAGAGGTGTTCGAGGTGAATTTGCTCGAGGGCATCATCTTGCCGCGCGCGACACCGGCCTGGTCGGGCGTGATGCACTCGATGTCTTCGATACCGCGCCATTCGAGCCATTCGGCTGCTTCGCGCCAATTCTTGACGCCTCGGAGATTCTTGACGAATTGGGGCGTGCGCGAGCGCCCTCCACGGCCGGCCGGGCGCACTTCCTTCTTCGTGGGGGGCATCAATCACCAGAATTGTTGCAGATGGGCCACTATACCCATGAGCAAGATGGAAAGGGAAGTGGTCAGGCTTGGCGGCGCGCCAGCCGATCTATGACCGGCTGCAGGCGTTCCGGCGTGATCGGCTTGCTGACGACTTCGTCCACGAGCGAGGGGAGAGGCAGGCTGTCGATGGTGCCGTTGCGGGTGCACAGCATGATGACCCGGGGCAGTCCGGCTTCGCTCGCCCGTCGATAAGTGGCGATATGTGCGAAA
Organism: Mesorhizobium shangrilense; assembly: GCF_028826155.1. Lineage (NCBI taxonomy): Bacteria > Pseudomonadati > Pseudomonadota > Alphaproteobacteria > Hyphomicrobiales > Phyllobacteriaceae > Arvimicrobium > Arvimicrobium flavum. The sequence goes on along the minus strand of NZ_JAQGPN010000001.1, from coordinate 4,322,576 downwards.
AGAACATCGCAATCGCGATTGTCCGCGCCCCCGTCGAGAACCACCAGCCCCGGGCGCCTCGTCATCAGATGACCGGCGGCGTCCTCGATCGAAACAGTCGCAGCCTTCAAGCCGCAGCGATGCACGATCTTTGAGACGACGACGAGATTGACACGCGATCTGCCGACGACAAGCACCGGTTCGTGGATGGATTCGACGGGCGTCCGTCCATTCGGATGCAGGGACTGCTCACAGTTTTCAGTCTCCGCAGGAGGATTGATCATCCGTTCCCCAAGGTGAAGGCGCGCGCCCCGCGCGTCGGCTTCAGTTCCTCCCGGGAGATCTCCCGGACAATGCGGGCATATGCGTAGCCGACTGGCAGGCCAATCTCAACTCATACTTGCAAGGCGTTCGCAGGGCGCTCCTGCATGTTGTCGCCGGAGAATGGGCCGTCGGCTGAGGCTCTCTGCCGACGACCATGTCTTGTCAGCATCAAATGTTGTTCGTCTGGGTCGCAATAACGGGGATAAGCAGGTCGCCCCAGTTGCCGTTCCCACCATGGTGGCGGGCCGAGCGAACCAGCTCTACCGACACCCCGGCGTCGACCGCCTTCATCACTGCCTGGTTGAGCCGGTGAAGGTCGTTGGCCACCATGCGGATCACGGCCTGCTGGTCCTCGGTCATCAGCGACGCCTGCTCGTCTGCGCGTTCCTTGACGCGGGTCTTGGGCGCGTTCATCTGCCTGCTCCTTTCAAAATTGCTGCGTTTCCAGGCAATTGGATGTTCGGCGGAGGACCGGCCCGCGAGGGGAGTGACCGGTCCTCCGTCCGCACGCGGCCGCTATTCGGCGGCCGGGCGGAACTGTTCGTGCTCCGTCGATTCCTTCATCGCGGTCGTCGACGATTTGCCGCCGCTGATCGCCATCGACACGGCGTCGAAGTAGCCGGTGCCGACTTCGCGCTGATGCTTCGTCGCGGTGTAGCCGTTGACCTCGGCGGCGAACTCCGCCTCCTGGAGCTCCGAATAGGCTGCCATCTGGCGATCCTTGTAGCCGCGCGCCAGCTCGAACATGCCGTAGTTCAGCTGGTGGAAGCCGGCCAGCGTGATGAACTGGAACTTGTAGCCCATGGCGCCAAGCTCGCGCTGGAATTTTGCGATCGTCGCGTCGTCGAGGTTCTTCTTCCAGTTGAACGAGGGCGAGCAGTTGTAGGCGAGCTTCTTGCCCGGATGCGCCTTGTGGACGGCCTCGGCGAACTTCCTGGCCTGCGCCAGGTCCGGCTTGCCGGTTTCCATCCAGATCAGGTCGCAGTGCGGCGCGTAGGCGATGGCGCGTGCGATGCACGGCTCGATGCCGTTCCTGACCTGGTAGAAGCCCTCCACCGTGCGCCCGGCGTCGTAGTCCACGAACGGACGATCGCGCTCGTCGATGTCGGAGGTGAGCAGCTTGGCGGCCTCGGCGTCGGTGCGGGCGACGATCAGCGTCGGCGTTCCCATCACGTCGGCGGCCAGCCGCGCGGCGTTCAAGTTGCGGATGTGCGCCGCGGTCGGGATCAGCACCTTGCCGCCGAGATGGCCGCACTTCTTTTCCGAAGCGAGCTGGTCCTCGAAGTGGACGCCCGCCGCGCCTGCCTCGATGAACGCCTTCATGATCTCGAAGGCGTTAAGCGGACCGCCAAAGCCGGCTTCCGCGTCGGCGACGATCGGCGCGAACCAGGTGTCGACCGACAGGCCGTTGCCTTCCGAGGTCTCGATCTGGTCGGCGCGCTGCAGCGTGCGGTTGATGCGCTTGGCAAGCTCAGGCGCTGCGTTGGCCGGATAGAGAGACTGATCCGGGTACATGGCGGACGCGGTGTTGGCGTCGGCCGCGACCTGCCAGCCGGAGAGGTAGATCGCCTTGAGGCCGGCGCGGACCATCTGCATGGCCTGGTTGCCGGAAAGGGCGCCCAGCGCATTGACGAAGTCCTCCTCGTTGATCAGCTTCCACAGCCGGTTGGCGCCCATCTCGGCCAGCGAATGCCTGATCTGCACCGATCCGCGCAACCGCTTCACGTCCTCCGGCGAGTAGGGGCGTTCGATCCCCTCGAAGCGGCCCTCGGGCGCCGATGGGACGAGGTTGTAAAAATCAGTCATGTTGAAATTCTCCGATGTTCAGAAAAACGCTGCTTGAGTTTGGACGCCCGTTATCTCTCGCCGCTGCTCGTGACAGAATTTACATTGCAGCGCGAAGGAGGCGAGGAAAATCGGCAAATTTGGACGTGCAATCGGGAAAACCTGTGTTGAGTTTGACCGATCCCAATTGTAAAGTTGTCATGATTGTAAAACGGCTCGGTGTCGGCGAAATTCGTCAGGGTTGTAAAGATGTGTAAATCCCGTGGCTGAACAGAAAATCTTCGCCGGCCCCCGCATCCGGCGTATCCGCAATGGCAAGGGCCTCACCCAGACTGCCATGGCCGAGGGCCTAGGCATCTCGCCGTCCTATCTGAACCTGATCGAGCGCAATCAGCGCCCGCTGACGGTCCAGCTCATTCTGAAGCTGGCGTCCGTCTACAAGGTCGAGCCGGAGGAACTGCAGGGCGGGCCCGGTGGTTCGATGGCAGCCTTGAGGGAGGTCTTTTCCGATCCCCTTCTCGCCGGCGAATTGCCGGGAGACCAGGAGTTGGTCGAGATCGCCGAAGCCGCGCCGAACGCTGCCGCGGCCATGGTGAAGCTCTACCGGGCCTATCGCGAACAGGTCGCCCGTCTCTCCGACCTTTCCGAGATCATGGCGCGCGAAGGCAGGGCGACTGCGGTTGCCGCGACTCGCCTGCCCATAGACGAGGTGCGCGAGACCTTCGAGCGCCGGTCGAACCATTTTGCCGGCATTGAGAACGAGGCGGAGGCCTTCACGACGCTGCTTGATCCCGGCGGCGACCTGTCGGGCGCGCTCAAGGCATGGCTGAAGCGGGAGCACGGCATCGTGGTGAAGGTGCTGCCGGTCGCCACCATGCCGAACTGGCGGCGTCGCTACGATCGCCATTCCCAGCGCCTCTTCATCTCTGAGCGCCTGTCGCCCTTCGACCAGTTGCGCGAGATCGCGATGGAGGCCTGCCTCGTCCGCATGCAGGTGGCGATCGCCTCCGAGATACAGGCGCTAAAACTATCGTCCGACGAAGCGCGGCGGTTGGCGCGATTCGAACTCGCCCGCTATGCCGCGCACGCCCTGATGATGCCTTACGCCGCGTTCCAGACGGCCGCCCAGCGCACCCGGTACGACATCGACGTTTTGCGCGCGCGCTTCGGCGTCTCCTTCGAACAGGCCGCCAACCGGCTCACCATGTTGCAACGGACCGGCGCGTCCGGCGTGCCGTTCTTCATGCTCGAGGTCGACAATGCCGGGAACCGTTTCCGCAAGGCCGGCGCGCAGGGCTTTCCCCAAAGCCGCTTTGGCGGCGGCTGCCCGAAGCTCGGCGTCCATGCCGCCTTCTCGCAGCCCGGCCAGATCCTGGTCGATGCGGTGGAACTGCCGGACGGCGCCGAGTTTCTGACAATCTCCCGCACGCTGGAGGGGCCGCAGGGCGCGTTCAGTGAACGGCCGCGTCGCACGGCGCTTCTCCTTGGCTGCGACATCGGCTTCAAGGACGAGATTGTCTATGGCACGGCCCTACCGCCCGCAACCGGTCCCGGCGGCAAGCCGGCCGGGATTTCGTCGACGCCGGTAGGTCCGGCCTGCCGGCTGTGCGAGCGGGTTGGCTGCCTGTCGCGCGCGGAACCGCCGATTACGCGGCCCCTCGGCCTCGACGAGATGGTGACCGGGCTCAGCGCGTTCGACTTCCAGTGATGCGCCCGGCCACGCGTCCGCTCAAGCTCAGGGCAAAGCCCACAAGCCTTGTCGCCCGCCCGGTGCCACAAGCGCTAAAGCATTGTGGATCATGGCAGGGAGACGCAGGCGGGCTACCTGCCTGAGACGATGTCTGTCGCTGGCAGGCGCGCTGCGCCCCGCGACTCTGCGGAAGATCATTGCTTCATGACCGAACGCGTCGCAGCCGCATCGAATATGCCGCCGGTCAGCGCCGTCGGCAGCGAGCGCGTCGGGGCATTGCTCGTTTTCCTGTCGGCCCTGCTGTGGAGCTTCGGCGGCGCCATCGCCCGCTCGATCGAGGTGGGAGACACGTGGACGGTGGTGTTCTGGCGCTCCGTCTGGGCGGGTGTCTTCATCGTCGGCTTCATGCTTTGGCGTGATGGCGTCCGCGGCACCGCGCAATTGGTTCGTGCCATGGGCTTGCCGGGGCTGGCCGTCGCCTGCTGCCTTGCCACCGCGTCCACGAGTTTCGTGGTTGCGCTGGAATACACCACCGTGGCCAACATCCTTCTCATTCAGGCGGGCGGGCCGCTCTTTGCAGCGCTCCTCGCCTGGGTGGTGTTCCGCGAGAGGATCCGGCTCTCCACCTGGCTCGCCATTGCCGCTGTGATCATCGGCGTCGTGATCATGGTGTCGGACTCGTTCGCCGGGGACGTCTCGCCCATCGGCGACGGTCTGGCGCTGCTCATAGCCGTCGTCTTTGCGGTGGCGACGGTGATCACCCGCCGTTTCGCGCACGTCCGCATGACGCCGGCAATGTGTCTCGCCGTTGTCTTCTCCGCCGTGTTCGCTGCAAGCCGGGCGGACGGCTTTGCCGTCTCCTCACGCGACATGGCGTATCTGTTCGCATTCGGCGCAATCAATCTCGGCCTCGGCCTGGCCCTGTTTGCCACCGGCGCGCGCCTCATCCCCGCGTCGTTTGCGGCCCTTCTTGGCACCTTCGAGCCCATACTCGGGCCAATCTGGGTGTGGCTCGCTCATTCCGAGGTGCCGTCTTCCCGCACCATGATCGGCGGATCGGTCGTCTTCCTCGCGCTGCTGATCTATCTCGTACTGGAGTTTCGGCGGCAGTCGCAACCCGCCAGGCCTGGGGCGATCGGCCTATCCGCGCCCCGTTGATCTCGGTCCCGCGATTGATCCGTGTATGTCGTGGACAGTGCACGATTTTCGTGCTTGTCGGCATGCTGAATCGTAAATAGGCTTGCCCACATACCCGGCCGCAAAGGATCGCTCTGAGAGCCGGGGCGGGGCGCGCAAACAGAGGAGATTTCGATGATCCGTAGCCTGATACGGCTGTCCACCGCGACCGCCTTCGCGGCGCTTCTAACAATAGGCGCCGGCGCGCAGGAACGTGTCGTCAACGTCTACAATTGGTCGGATTACATCGATGAATCGATCATCGAGGATTTCACCAAGGAAACCGGCATCAAGGTCGTTTACGACGTCTTCGATTCCAACGAGCTTCTTGAGACCAAACTGCTGGCGGGCAGCAGCGGCTATGACGTCGTCGTCCCGACCGCCAATTTCCTGTCTCGCCAGATCGAGGCCGGCGTCTTCCAGAAGCTGGACAAGTCGAAGCTCCCGAACCTCGCCAACATGTGGGACGTGGTGAACGAACGCACTGCAAAGTACGATCCGGGCAACGAGTACTCGATCAACTACATGTGGGGCACCGTCGGCCTCGGCTACAACGTGAACAAGGTGAAGGAAGCCCTCGGCATCGACAAGATCGACAGCTGGGATGTCCTCTACAAGCCCGAGAACGCCGCGAAGCTCGCCAACTGCGGAATCTTCGTGCTGGATTCTCCGACTGACATCTTCCCAACCACCTTCAATTATCTGGGCATGGACCCGGAGGCGAAGACCGCCGAAGACTTCGCCAAGGTGGAGGAGGTTCTGCTGGCCATCCGCCCGCACATCCGCAAGTTCCACTCATCAGAGTACATCAACGCGCTCGCAAACGGCGACATCTGCCTGGCGGTTGGCTGGTCGGGCGACGTGTTCCAGGCGCGCGATCGCGCTGCCGAGGCTGACCAGGGCGTGGTGGTCGACTATGTCGTGCCAAAGGAAGGCGCCGAGATGTGGTTCGACCAGATGGCGATCCCGGCCGACGCCAAGAACGTGGCTGAGGCTCACGAGTTCCTGAACTACATCATGAAGCCCGAAGTGGCCGCCAAGGCGACGAACTTCGTCTACTTCGCCAACGGCAACAAGGCTTCGCAGCAGTTCATCGAGAAGGAGATCATGGACAATCCGGCGATCTACCCGGATGAGGCGACCCTCTCGAAATTGTTCACCGTATCGCCCTACGATCCGAAGACCCAGCGTCTAGTGACGCGAAGCTGGACGAAGATCGTCACGGGACAGTGACCCGACAAGGCCCCGGCAAATGAGCGCCGGGGCCTTGTTCTAAGGGGTAGGGACAGGGCGCATGAAATCGCTGGGCAGCATCCGCAGATCGTTCGCGCCGTGGGCCGATCCCCAGGCCCGGCCGTACATCGCCTTCGAGAACGTCACCAAGCGCTTCGGCGATTTCACGGCAGTCGACAACCTCTCGCTGTCGATCTACGAGCGGGAGTTCTTCGCCCTGCTTGGCGCATCGGGCTGCGGCAAGTCCACCTTGCTCAGGATGCTTGCGGGTTTTGAGGAGCCGACGGCGGGGCGCATTCTCCTCGACGGCCAGGATCTGCGTGGCATCCCGCCCTACCGGCGGCCGGTGAACATGATGTTCCAGTCCTATGCGCTGTTCCCGCACATGACGGTGGAGCAGAACATCGGCTTCGGCCTGAAGCAGGAGGGCATGCCGAAGGCCGACATTGCACAGCGTGTCGCCGAGATGCTGAAGCTTGTGAAGCTGACGCAGTTTGCCAAGCGCAAGCCGCACCAGCTTTCGGGCGGACAGCGCCAGCGCGTGGCCCTGGCCCGCTCGGTCGCCAAACGGCCCAAGGTGCTGCTGCTCGACGAGCCGCTCGGCGCCCTCGACAAGAAGCTGCGCGAAGAGACGCAGTTCGAGCTCATGGATCTGCAGCAGACGCTTGGCCTTACCTTCGTCGTCGTCACCCACGACCAGGAAGAGGCGATGACGATGGCCGACCGCATCGCCATCCTTGACAAGGGCGAGGTGATGCAGGTGGCGACGCCTCCGGAAATCTACGAGGCGCCGGGATCGCGCTTCGTGGCAAGCTTTGTCGGCAATATCAACCTGTTCGAGGGCAAGGTCGCCGGGACGAACGGCAGCGTCATCGAGATCTCCGTGTCCGACGGGACGAAGATCCTCTCCGAGAGCGGGCGGGATGTGCTCGCCGGCGCCGACGTCGCTTTCGCCATCCGGCCGGAGAAGATTGCGGTCTCCTCGAAAAAGCCCTCTGGAAACGTCAATGCGGTCGAAGGCGAAATCTTCGACATCGCCTATCTCGGCGACATGACGGTCTATCACGTGAAGCTGCCGAGCGGGCAGATCGTCAAGACGAGTTCGCTGAATGCCTCCCGCGTCACCGAGGATCCGCTGACCTGGAACGACCAGGCCTGGATATCCTTCAAGCCGGACGCCGGCGTCGTTCTGACCCGCTAGGAGCGACGATGGCGAGCAGCACCGCGACCCCCGCTTCGATCGCCACGCCTCTTGCGGAGCAGGGGTCAGCGCGGACGTCCGTGCTGGGCGCGGTGGTCAACCGCCTCGTGATCATCGTGCCCTATTTGTGGCTTGTGGTCTTTTTCTTCGTCCCGTTCATCATCGTCTTCAAGATCTCGCTGTCTACGACGGCGATCGCCATGCCGCCCTACACGCCGGTGTTCGGCCTCGACAACTTCTTTGAGAGCCTCGGCGAATTGACCTTCGACAACTATGTGTGGCTGACCGAGGATGCGCTCTACTTCAACGCCTATGTGTCGAGCGTCATCATCGCAGGGGTCGCGACTTTCCTGACGCTGCTGGTCGGCTATCCAATCGCCTATGGCATGGCGCGCGCGCCAGCCGCGATCCGGCCAACCCTGCTGATGCTGGTCATCCTGCCGTTCTGGACGAGTTTCCTGATCCGCGTCTACGCCTGGATAGGCATCCTCAAGCCCGAGGGCCTGCTCAACCAGCTGCTCCTTGCCACCGGCATCATCGACACGCCGCTGGTCATCCTCAACACGCATACCGCGATCTTCATCGGCATCGTCTATTCCTACCTGCCGTTCATGGTGCTGCCGCTCTATTCGTCGCTCGAGAAGATGGACTACTCGCTGATCGAGGCGGCGCAGGACCTCGGTTGCCGGCCGGGCAGCGCCTTCTGGAAGATCACCTTCCCGCTCTCGCTCCCCGGCGTGGTCGCAGGCTGCCTGCTGGTCTTCATCCCGGCAGTGGGAGAGTTCGTCATTCCGGACCTGCTCGGCGGCTCGCAGACACTGATGATCGGCAAGACGCTTTGGAACGAGTTTTTCGCCAATCGTGACTGGCCGGTGTCGTCGGCGGTGGCGGTAATCCTTCTCCTGCTTCTCGTGGTGCCGATCATGATCTTCCAGAACGCGCAGGCCCGCGCGCAGGAACAGGGACGCTAGAGGCGATGAACGCGACCTGGACCCGCTTCAACATCGTCTCGATCGTGCTGGGCTTTGCCTTCCTGTACCTGCCGATCGTTCTCCTGGTGGTCTTCTCGTTCAACGAGTCGAAGCTGGTGACCGTCTGGGGCGGCTTCTCGACCAAATGGTACTACGAGCTGTTCAACAACCAGGGTCTGATGGACGCCGCCTGGGTGACGCTGCGCGTCGCCTTCTTCTCGGCGACGGTCGCAACCGTTCTCGGCACGCTCGCCGCCCTTGCCTTGACCCGCTACACGCGCTTCCGGGGCAGGGTGCTGTTCTCCGGCATGGTGTTTGCGCCGCTGGTCATGCCGGAGGTCATCACCGGCCTGTCGCTGTTGCTGCTGTTCGTGGCGATCGGCCTAGATCGCGGCTTCCTGACCGTAACGCTCGCCCACATCACCTTCACCATGTGCTTCGTGGCGGTGGTGGTGCAGTCGCGGCTGATGACGTTCGACCGTTCCATTGAGGAGGCCGCGATGGATCTCGGCGCGCCGCCCGCAAAAACCTTCTTCCAGGTGACCCTCCCGGTCATCCTGCCGGCGATCGTGTCGGGCTGGATGCTTGCCTTCACCCTGTCGCTTGACGATCTGGTGATCGCTAGCTTCACCTCGGGGCCGGGCGCCACCACGCTGCCTATGAAGATCTACAGTCAGGTGCGCCTCGGCGTCACGCCCGAGATCAATGCCGCATGCACCATCCTCATCGCCATCGTGGCGGTTGGGGTCATCGCGGCGTCCATCGTCAACAAGCGCCGCGAAATCCAGCGGCAGCGCGACGAACAGGCCGCCCAGCGGGCGTAGCGCCACGGGAATCGAAGTACCCGCCATCAAGGATCCTGTCGTCCATCGCAGCAAGCCTTGGAGGCACGATGGTGCTTCGCAACGACGATGGATGTGAGCGGGTAGGGCAGGCTGCGGCCGGCGGGACGCTCAATCCGTCCGCGGCGGAACCGGGGTCGGAGAAATGAATGGCTCCGACCATGTGCCGCCCACGAAAAAGCGGGCGGTTTCCCTTGCATCGGGCGTCGCGCTCGTGATGCCAGTGCTGTTGCGGATGCTGCCGCGTAGCGCCAGGCCGCGACCGGCATAAGACACCACTCCAGACAGATCGATGACATTCTGCCCTGCATCGATCTGTGCGATGTTGATCCGCGCCAGGTTGTTGGTGATGGACGCCTTCAGGGCCAGCTTGTTGATGGCGAGGCTGCCCGTGGCGACCTCGCGCAGCGCAAAGAAACCGCCTTCCTGGGTCTTCGCCACGAATTTCGCGAGATCGAGATTGGGGATGGCGCCTGGCCCGAAGCTGGCCGTCACGGTGCCTGCGAGGCTTTTGGTGAAGTCATCCCAGCGACTGACGGGTCCCTTCAGCATCAACGAGAAGCTGGCCCGGCCGGTCGGAATCACGCGCGACAGGCCGGCGGTCTGTCCGAAGGCTGCGCCATCGATGTCGGTGGCGCGCAGGCTCGTCTCCACCTCGGTCCCTTGCTCGGTACGGTCGAAGCGCAGACCGGCCTGCAGCCGCCCATCGAAGGCGCTGGCGTCGGAAATGTCGAAGATGGCCAGACCGTCGCGCATCTGGGCCGTTGCCGCCACCTCTGAGAGGCTGATCGTTCCTACGGTCGCCCGCGCGGCCGACATTCTCAGGTCGAGGCTCAACCGCTCGGTGAAGGTGGTGTCGACCTCGCTGCTCCGCGCCCCGTTGCTGCCCACGGGCGCCAAGGCGGAGACGAACGAATTCAGGTCGAGTTGCTGGAAGGCCAGCGTGCCGGAAAGTGCGGGCCGCCGCTGGCCGAGCGCCAGGTCGACGACGCCGCTGCCCGAGCTGCCGTCCATGGAGAGTTCGAGATCCTCGAACTTGATCCGTTCGTTGCCGCCCTGGATGCGGCCTCGTACGGAGACGGCGTTCACCTCCGGCCGCGTGCCGATGTCGGCATGGGACCATTCGAGCAGGCGACGCAGCGAGGAGGTCGAGAACGCCGCCTGACCGCTGAAGAACGGCTTTTCCGAAAGGTTCGCGGTGCCGTCGAATGCAGCATTGCCTGGCGACCCCGCGAAGGCGACGTGTATCGGCGCCGTGCCGCCGGTAATCAGCGCCATAGGCTCCGAGGATGACAGTTCGACGATGACGGTCTCGCCGCGCCACCTGCCGCTGGCGCGCAGCAATCCGCTGCGGTCAAGCCGCGGCCAGGACGCGATGCCTTCCAGGCTCGCGACCACCTCTTCGTCATCGGGCCCGCTGACGATTCGGCCTCCCAGGAATTCGACGGTGCCGAACGGATCGCCCGGCAGCGATGACAGGTCGGGGTTCTCCGGGTTGGCGGCGGTCAGGACCTGGGCGTCTTTTACGGCGTTCGCCATGCGGCCGCCGCCCGGCAAACGCGGCAGGTAGATGCCGCTCTCGTTCCTTTCCACGCGCAGTACGGGTCGCACCAGCCTGACCTTGGCGAAATAGATGTCGCCGGTCAGCGCCGCCAGAGGCGAGAGGTTGATGATTGCCTGGTCGGCGGCCAGCACCGGGGCCGCGTCGCGTGTCCACTCGGTCAGCGTAACGTCGGTCAGCACGGCGCGCAGCGGAAACAGCCTGACGATGGGGGCGGAGCCGATCGATACGTGGTAGCCACTCCAAGCGCTCATCTCGAAGGCGATGCGTTCCTTGACGATGCGAGTGGACGCCACCAGCGGCACGATGACGTAGAGAAACAGCGCTACCGCTAGGAGGCCGAGCGTCACCGGCACGATCCAGCGGTGGCCGGACCGTAGCTTTGCAATGGTTCTGGACAGCTCGATTTGCACGCGGTCACCCCAGAGCGGTTTGAGCCCGCCAGTCAAGCCTTTTCAAGGCAAATGTGGTCGGCCGAAGGCGGCCATGCGTCAAGCGGGCGCATGTGTTCGTTGGCGCTGCCGATATCTTGTCGGTGGGTGTGATGCTGTGCATAAAGACCTGCCGCAAGGGGAGGACTTGATGTCAGGCATGCCGCTTTGGAGACCGACGCCGCAGCAGATCGCGCGGACCAATCTCGCCGATTTCATGGCCAGGGCGTCGGCCGTTTCAGGCCTTCGGATCGCCGATTATTCCGAACTGCACCGCTGGTCCATCGAAGAGCGCGCCGACTTCTGGTCCCTCGTATGGAGCTATTGCGGCATCGTCGGCGAGCGTGGCGAAAGGCAACTGGTCGATGGCGACAGGATGCCCGGCGCGCGCTTTTTCCCGGACGCGAAGCTGAATTTTGCCGAGAACCTGCTCCGCAAGGAAGGCGCCAGCGACGCCATCGTGTTCCGCGGCGAGGACAAGGCCACGGCGCGCTTCTCCTGGAATGAACTGCGCGCGCTGGTTTCGCGCCTTCAGCAGGCATTCAGGGCCGAGGGGGTGAAGCCGGGCGACCGCATTGCCGCGATGCTGCCGAACATGCCCGAAACAGTCGCCGCCATGCTGGCGGCTGCGTCGCTGGGCGCGGTCTGGTCTTCCTGCTCGCCCGACTTCGGAGAGCAAGGAGTGCTCGACCGGTTCGGGCAGATCGAGCCGACGATTTTCGTCGCCGTCGACGGCTATTGGTACAACGGCAAGCAGGTAGACGTGACCGCCAAGGTCGCCAAGATCGCCGCCAGCTTGCCGGGCGTGCGGAAGACGGTGATCGTCGACTATCTCGGCAAGGCCTCCGAAGCGGCGGCTGCCATCCCCAATGCAGCGGCGCTTTCCGATTTTGTCCGGCCCTACGCCGCGAAGCCGGTTTCCTTCGAGCGCCTGCCGTTCTCGCATCCGCTCTACATCCTGTTCTCGTCCGGCACGACAGGCATTCCGAAGTGCATCGTGCATTCGGCCGGAGGCACCTTGCTGCAGCACGTAAAGGAGCACCGGCTGCACGCCGACCTGAAGGAGGGCGACCGCCTCTTCTACTTCACGACCTGCGGCTGGATGATGTGGAACTGGCTGGTGTCGGGTCTCGCCTCGGGCGCGACGCTGCTTCTCTATGACGGCTCGCCCTTCGCGCCGGACGGCAACGTGCTGTTCGACTATGCGGATGCCGAGCAGATGACCTATTTCGGCACCTCGGCCAAATTCATCGATGCGCTACGCAAGTCCGGTCTCGAGCCGAGGAAGACGCACAGCCTGGCTTCCGTGCGAACCATTTCCTCGACCGGTTCGCCGCTGGCGCCGGAAGGCTTTCGCTTCGTCTATGACGCCATCAAGGAGGACGTTCATTTGGCGTCGATCTCGGGCGGAACCGACATCGCCGCATGCTTCGTGCTGGGGGTCCCGACGGAACCGGTCTGGGTGGGCGAGATCCAGGGGCCTGGTCTCGGTATGGCCGTTGACGTCTGGGACGATGAAGGCATGCCCGTGCGCGGCGACAAGGGCGAACTGGTCTGCATCAAGGCCTTTCCGTCGATGCCGGTCATGTTCTGGAACGATCCGGACGGCGCAAAGTACCGCTCGGCCTATTTCGAGCGTTTCGACAATGTCTGGTGCCACGGCGATTTCGCCGAATGGACCGAGCACGGCGGCATGGTCATCCACGGCCGCTCGGACGCCACGCTAAATCCTGGTGGCGTGCGCATCGGCACTGCCGAGATCTACAATCAGGTCGAGCAGCTTCCGGAGGTTGCGGAGGCGATCTGCATCGGTCAGGACTTTGACAACGACGTGCGGGTGATCCTGTTCGTGCGGCTGGCCGACGGCGTCGTGCTCGACGCCGCGCTGGAAGACACGATCAAGCGGAAGATCCGCAGCGGCGCGAGCCCGCGCCACGTGCCGGCCAAGATCATTCCTGTGAAGGACATCCCGCGCACGAAGTCGGGCAAGATCACCGAACTCGCGGTGCGCGACGTCGTCCACGGGCGCACCGTCAAGAACCAGGAGGCGCTTGCCAATCCGGAAGCGCTCGACCTGTTCCGCGACCTGCCGGAGCTTGCGAGGTAGGTGCGCGGCGTTTCGTTAACGAACGGTATCCGCGGAATTTACCGAGACTTCACAGGTGATACACATTCATAAACATCGAGGCGTCCCGTTAGGGAATTGGTAACGGATCGCCCCGATAGTCGTGCGTGAGTTCAAGGGATTCCTTGCTTGGCGAAAATGTTTCGCCCGCTTCGTTTGTCACAGCATCTCGACTTGCGGCGCCCTTCGGGGCGCCTTTTTTCTTTGCGGTCGGCGAGGGAGATGGATGTGGCGGGCAGGCGGCGCGCAACGCCCTACATCGAGGCTTCGCGGTCGCGCATCAGCGCCCCCGACAAAAGGATCACGGGAGCCATCGCCGTCAGGATGATGACCAGCGCCGCCGCGGCGCCGTCCTCCGGCGCGCCCCGCGAGGCCTGTTCGTAGACGTAGGTCGCCAATGTGCCGAAGCCGAACGGCCGGAGCAGGATGGTGGCCGAAAGCTCTTTCACCGTATCGACGAACACCAGCACAAGGGCGGTGAGGATTGCCGGTTTGAGGAGGGGCAGCAAAACGGTCGTCGCGCTTGCGGTAGGCGATTTGCCGAGGCTGCGCGCCGCTTCGTCGAGATGCGGGGGCAGCTTGTCGAGGCCGGAGCGCACCGCCCCTTCGGCGAGGGCCAGGAAACGAATGGTGCAGCCGAGGATGACCGCAGCCGCGCTGCCGGAGACGAGCAGTCCGGTAGAGACGCCGAACTCGACCCGCATGAGCGCGTCGAGGCCGTTGTCGAAGCGGGTGAGCACGAGGATCAGCCCAAGCCCCAATATACCGCCCGGCAGCGCGTAGCCGACCGAAGCCAGCCGCACCAGCGCCGTCATCCCGCCGGACCGCGCCACGCGCACGGCGTTGACCAGCACCAGGGCGAGGCTGACGGTCAGCACCGCGGTGACCGCCGATGTGGCGACCGACGTCAGGAAGGCCGCGCCGAGTTCCGGCGTGGCGAACTGTTCGATCCGCCGCGACGCATACTGACCGAAGACGAAGAGGGGGATGCCGAAGCCGAGAAGCACCGGCGACAGCGTGACGCCAAGCGCTGTCCAGCCGCGCCGGCCGTGGAGCGGGATGCGCGGATGATGCGCCTTGATCTGGGTGCCGCGACTGTTGTGGAAGCGCTGCCTCTTGCGGCTGTGCTGCTCCAGCATCAGCAGGGCGAACACCAGCACGAGGATGATCAGCGCGACCTGCGCGCCACCTTCGAGACTGCCGCGGTTGAGCCACGTCGAGTAGACCGCGAAGGTCAGCGTGCGAACACCAAGATACTCTGATGCGCCGATGTCGTTGATGGTCTCCATCAGGACGAGCGCGACGCCTGCGATGATCGCCGGTCGCGTCACCGGCAGAAGCACGCGCAGGAAGACCTTGGCGGGGCGTGCGCCGAGCGTGCGCGCCACGTCGCCGATATTGCGCCCCTGCATCAGGAGAACGACGCGGGTCGTCAGGTAGACATACGGATAGAGCACGGACGTCAGCACCAGCGCCGCGCCGCCGGTCGAGCGGACGTCCGGAAACCAGTAGTCCCGGATCGTCTCGAAACCGAAAACGGCGCGCACGAGGCTTTGCACCGGCCCGCTGTAGTGGAAGAACTCGGCGAAGGCGTAGGCCGCCAGATAGGGCGGCACGGCCAGGGGAAGGACCAGCGCCCACGACATCGTCCGCCTGAAGGGAAAGTCGAAGGCGACGACCAACCAGGCGGAAATGACGCCCGCCACCGCCGTGCCGACCGCCACCATCGCCAGCAGCCCCAGCGTCGTTGTGGTCGCGCCGGGAAGGACGTTCCGGATGAGATGCGGCCAGTCTTCGCCGGAACCGGTGAGCGCGACGGTCGCGAGCGAAATGACCGGCAGCAGCACGATCCCGGCAATGAGGATGGCGATGCAAAGCAACCAGGGATGCACGAGCCGCTGCGCCGGCGGTCGCCGGTCCGCATGCGGGTCGTCCATGCCGCCCAGACCTGCGCGTTCGGTCGTCTGCATCATTCGGTCATTTCAAACGGCAAAAGCCGGACCTGCGGCCCGGCTTCGCGCTTCTTATGTTGGATCCGATCAGCTGCTCGGGCCGTCATCGAGCCCGACGCGATCGACCATCTCGGACGCCGCCTTGCGGTTCTTGGCGATGTCGGCCAGAGACAGCGTGTCGGCCTTCAGCTCGCCGAATTCCTTGACGGTCGACGACGGCTCCAGACCCGGCTCGACCGGATATTCGTAGTTCTTCTCGGCGTAGATCTGCTGCGCCTCATGCCCGGAGAGGAATTCGATCAGCTTCACCGCATTGTCCTTGTTCGGCGCATGCTTTGCGAGCGCCGCGCCCGAAACGTTGACATGCGTGCCGCCGGTCTCGGTGAAGGTCGGGAACAGCACGTTGATCGCGTTGCCCCATTGCTTGTCCTTGGGATCCTTCTCGTTGTTGCGCATCAGGCCGACATAGTAGGTGTTGCCGATCGCGATGTCGCACTCGCCGGCCGCGATCGCGCCCGCCTGTGGACGGTCGCCGCCGTCAGGCTTCTTGGCGAGGTTGGCCTTCAGGCCCTTCATCCACTCCTCGGTCTTCTCCGGACCCCAATGATCAATGGCCGCCGAGAACAGCGCCAGATTGTAGTCGTGCTGGCCGGAGCGCATGCAGATCTTGCCCTTCCACTTCGGGTCGGCCAGCTCCGCATAGGTGATCTCCGTCTGGGTCACGCGGTCCTTGGAGGCGTAGATAACACGGGCGCGCTTGGTCAGGCCGAACCAGTGGCCTTCCGGATCGCGATACTCCGCGGAAATGTTCTTGTTGACGACGTCGTCGACGAGCGGCTGCGTGATGCCCTTTTCCTTGGCGGCAGTCAGGCGGCTGATGTCGACGGTCATGATCACGTCGGCCGGCGAATTCTCGCCTTCCGAGGCGATCCGCTCCTCCAGGCCCTTGTCGAGGAACAGAACCTGCGTTGCAATTCCGGTTTCCTTGGTGAAGGCGTCGAGAACCGGCTTGATCAGTTCCGGCTGCCGATAGGTGTAGACGTTGACCGTGCCCTCGGCGAGGGCGGCAGTGGATGCGACCCCGGCGGCGGCGAATGCCGCGAGCTGCGCAAGCCTGTTGAGTCTCATTATTCCCTCCTTGGCGGTGGAGCCGTAAACCTTCCGTTTCTTATCAAGAAACGAGAGGCTTATGATCGCAAGCGGCGCGAGGGTCAAGTGAAACCTCAATGAATTCAAATGTTTAGAATAATTCTAAACTGGAGTTTCATCCCAGCTTTTCAATGAGTTACTCTAGTTTCTGAGAAAACGCCCGAACGAGCGCTCCACGTTTGTGGCCGCTCACTCCGCCAGCACGCGGGTGGAGGGGAAGGCGACCTCGACCAGCGTGCCTTCGCCGGGCGTCGAGAAGATGGAGAACTTCGCGCGGTTCGCCTCGACCATGGCTTTGGTCAGCGGCAGGCCGAGGCCGGTGCCATCGCCCCGTGCACGCTTCAGCGCATTGACCTGCTTGAAAGGTTTCAGCGCCTGCTCGATCTCGGCCTGGGTCATGCCGACACCGGTGTCGCGCACACGCATGACGACCTCGCCGTTGGGCTCGTGCGCCGTCGACACGATCACCTGGCCGCCGGCCTGCGTATAGCGGACGGCATTGGAGAGGATGTTCAGTGCGATCTGGCGCACGCTTCTGAGGTCGGCGACGACCTCAGGCAGCTTTGAGGCGAAGCTCGAGCGGATGATGACCCGCTCGCGGTTAGCCTGTGGCTGCATCAATGCCACCGTTTCCGCCAGCGCATCGTTCAAGGCCACGGCCTCGTAATCCATCTCCTGCTGCCCGGCCTCGATCTTGGAAATGTCGAGCAGGTCATTGACCAGATCCAGCACATGGTTGCCGGACCGGTTGATGTCGCGGAGATAGTCGCGATAGCGGTCATTGGCGACCGGTCCGAACTTTTCATCGAGCATCAGCTCCGAGAAACCGATGATCGCGTTGAGCGGCGTGCGGATCTCGTGGCTCACCCGCGCCAGGAAATCGGATTTTTGGGACGATGTCCGCTCGGCCTGCGCCCGCGCCTGCACCAGGTCCTCTTCCGCGCGCTTCCATTGGGTGATGTCACGCAACACCGCGCAGTAGCCGGTGTTGCCGGGCAAGCGGCCGATCGTCATGAACAGCGGGATGAAGCGTCCCTGCGCTTCGCGCCCGATCACCTCGCGCCCGTCGTTCAGCACGCTGGCGACGCCGTGGCCGGCGAGCCCTGCAAGATAGTCTCCCGCCGCGCGCTGGCTCTCGATGGCGAAGAGCGAGGCGAAGGGTTTGCCTGCGACCTGGTCGCTGTCGTAACCGAACAGAGCTTCAGCCGGTCGACTGATGGAGCGCACGTTGCCGTCATTGTCGATAAGGACCACGCCGTCGGTCGCCGTGTCGAGGATCGTGCGCAGCTCCGCGACGCGCGCCTGCAGTTCCTCATCCTCGACGGTCGCCACCGCCGGGTCCACGCTCGCTGCTGCGGGCGGACGGATGAGCGTCAGCAGCAACGCCTTGCCGCCCAGCCATGGCACCGATTGGAGATAGGCGCAGACGGGAATTTCGCTGCCGTCCCGCGTCGTGAGCATGACGCGGTTGTCGCCCTCGTTGCGGCCTTCGACCGGTCCGGAGAGGAGCGCGTCCAGCCCGCCCGCGGCCGCAAGCTCGTCGATCGAACCGTAGCCGGTCAACGAAAGGAGTGCTTCGTTGGCGTAGTGCAGCGTATCGCCTGAATGAATGAGCACCGGGATCGGCAACTGCGCCAGGATGGAGGTGTCGGCGCGCCGTCCGCCCGTTCGGCGCTCCGCAAAGGCGGACGGCATGAAGCCTTCGTCCTTGATGGCAATGCGGGCGACGCCTGGCGTTTGGGGTGCGGCCGCCTCGGCTTGCCGGGGCGTTTCGCCGTCGCCGGATGTGGCGGCGGTGACATCGCTCGCTGCGGGAAGCGATGCCTCCTCATCCGCGCCGGGCTCGGCCGCCGACGCGAAGTCGAGCAGCGAGCGGGAGACCCGCGCGGCCGGCGTCGCGGCTTCTTCTGCGGGACGCGTCTCCGCGACCTCGTCCTTGGCGCCGGCTGGAGCTCGATCAGCTTCGGACGGCCGTTCATCCGCCCGGGGCGAGGGCGCGGCGGGCTCCGCAACTTCGGGTTCGGTTTCGGGGCGGTCTGCCGGGGAGGGGACCGGGTTCCTGTCAGGCTGCGTTTCCAGAGACCGTTCGGCTGCTTCCGGGGCGTCGTCCCTGGAACCGCCCGTCGAGGCAGGTGGGGTCGCGTCGGACTTCGCCGCCTGCGCCGCGGCTTGGCTGGAGCGCTTCAACTGTTCGCCGATCTCACGGAACGCACTGCGTTCCAGCGGGGTCAGGCCCTTGTCGTTTGCCGGGGTGCGGTGCTCGGCAAGGCTGATCACCTTGTCGGTGAAGCGGCGCCCGGGCTTGGCTCCGATCTCCAGCGCCGGCGTCTCGCCCCGGAAGGAATCTTCTGCGTGGACCTCCGGCTGCTCCGGATCGAACTGGGGCGATGGCGCGGAGTGCCGGCCTTCCGTCGCCGGCTCATCGGACGTCGCGGCCTGAACTGGCTCCGTCGAGCCCGGCTCGCTCGCGTCGTGGCCTGTGTCCGCGGATTTGGAGAGGGGCGTGGCGGCTTCCTGCGATTCCTGGACCGCTTCGCCCATTCTGGCGACGCCGAACCCACGAAAACCCTCGAATTGGCGGTCGCGGTCGTATGCGGGCAAGGCGGCCAGGTCCACCGGCGCCCTCAGGGCAGTTCCTGCTATCGGCCAGAGCACCGAACGGCCGGACCATGTATCCCGTCGCTCGAGAAGCCCTGCGATCTCGCCCTTTGGATCAAGCGCGAGACGCCTCGCAATATCGGCGAAGCTCCGTCCGATCAGATCGCCTGTGTCTGCGCCGACGGCGGCGACGAATTCGGGAGAGATCGAACTGAACCGCCCTTCGGAATCGGTCCTCCAGACGAAGCGCAAGGGCGCCGCGTGAGGGTTCGGTTCGAAAGCGGCCTTGCCGGCGGCAGATTCGCCGGCCTGCGTATCGGCGACGGGCGACGCGCCGGCGGCGTCGTTCTCGGCGCTGAAATACCAACTGTCGTGGTGCGATGCGGCGGGCGCAGGGGCCGTCCGATCCAACTGCGATGGGGGCGGAGCGGCAGGCGTGACCGGCGGTTCAGGGGCGGCTGCGGTTGCCTCCGTTTCGCCGTCGCCGGTCTCTGACGGGCGCGAACCGGTGGCGACCGGCGTGGGCTCAGCCTGCGTGGATCGTGCGCCGGGGGCGTGGTCGCCGGGTGCTGCGGCAACCTCCGACGACGCGCCTGCGGGAGCGCCGGCGGCGGGTTCGGTCGCGATTGTCGTCATCGCCTGCGAATCGTCGACCACGCCGGCCGGGGTCGAATCGAGGTCGTCGGCCTCGGTCTGGCGATCGTCGACGGTAATCAGCAGATATCGCGCCGGGTCTTCGGACAAGCGCGCGAAGCCGACCGGCATGGCGCGCCCGTCGATGCGGACGAGGCGCTTCAGCAGGCGGTCCCTCTCGGTCGCCACGTCCGCGATCAGCTTGTCGAGCACGACCCGTCCGATGCCGAGCTTCTCAAAGCCGCGCGTGACGGCGAGCCGCTGGCCGTTTGCGCCGAGCAGCGCAAGATAGTTGCTGGGGTCCTCGAAACCCTCGATGGCGTGCGCCGCGATCTCGGTGTCGGCGTGTGACGCCGCGCCGTCGAACGGCACCAGCAGCATGATCGCGGCCTCGCCGCCCGGCAATGCGATGCGGCTCGCCCGGAACGCCGTGATCTGGCTGATCATGCCGGCGGCGAGACGCACGCTGACGGGACGGTCCTTGCCGATCTCGGGATAGGCCGGGAGGGATTCGATCTGACGCCTGGCCTGCCGGCTGAGACCGGACTCCGCCCCGATCGCAGTCTCGATGCCCGAGAAACCGAGAAGCGAAGCGCCTGGCCCGTTGCACCATATGACCTGCGTGAGATCGAGCGTAAGGATCACCGTCGCATCGCCAGATGCGAAATGGCGACGTACGTCGTCAAGCGCGGCGATGTCGATGAATGAGTGCGTTTCCGCAGCCAAAAGCGATCCCCTGAGCCGGTTGCGTTTCCGGACTTTAACGCATTGTTAATAAAAGCAACGGGCGCAGACGTCCACAAATCTGCGCATATGGCAGCCTCGAAGTGACCGCTTGGTTAATCTCGCGCGCTCGCGGTAGTGTGCGTTGCACAATAAATGTTGCATTGCACAAATTCCTCTGCTAGGTTTGTCGGGGATGCAACGAGAAGGCTTCCGAGAGCCTTCCGACCAGCAACAGGATAGGAAAATGTCCAAGACCAGCAAGATCGCAGACGTTTCTGAAACCATCGAATTCCCGACCTTCGACGCTTCGAAGGCAACCGATCAGTTCCGTGTCATCGCCGAGAAGGGCGTGGAGCAGTCGAAGGAAGTCTACGCCAAGGTGAAGGCCGGCGCGGAGGACACCCACAAGGCGCTTGAGAGCACCTTCGAGAACGCGAGATCGGCGGGCAATGATTTGTCGCTCAAGGCGATCGCTGCGCTGCGCACCAATGCCGAGGCGAGCTTCTCGCATCTGGAGGCGCTGGTCGCCGCCCGTTCCCTTTCCGAGGTCATCGAACTGCAGACGGCGTTTTTCCGCAAGCGCTTCGAGTTGTCCGTCGAACAGGCGAGGGACATGCAGGGCGTCGTCTCCAAGGCGGCCGAAGAGGTCGCCAAGCCGATCAAGGATGTCTTCGAGAGGAGCGTCCGGGAACTGAAAGTCGCCTGACGCATTCTAGGCAACACGATATCCGACAAGCGGGATCCTCCTCCCTCCGCTTGGCGGCCAAGCGGCCAGCACCTCCTCCCGCTGGTCATTGAAAGGAAAGGCCGGGATCTCCTCCCCCCGGCCTTTTCCTTTTTTGGTCGCCTGGCGACTGGGCTGCGGCGCGCCTTCGATCGGATTTCTGGGGAACACCGAAAGACTTGCGGTGCGGCAAAATGTTTGCCTTGAAATGTGCCGCGATTGCCCGTATGCACCCGACACCGAACGGCTTGCGGTTGTAGCTCAGCTGGTTAGAGCGCCGGATTGTGGATCCGGAGGTCGCTGGTTCGATCCCAGCCAACCGTACCATCTTCTTTTTTCCTGAATTTCCGTATCATCTGTGCGTCGCTTGCCGTCAGCCTCCGGCCGGCAGGGCGCGTGCCGGCACCCTGAATCGCAGTGAGACGCTCCGGCTGCGGGCTTGATCGCCCCCGGGCGTCGTCAAGCTTGCTCGGAGCCGCTTTGACACGGAGATCGGAGGCAACGTCCCTCCCGTCGAGCCAGGAGGGGCTGTTCGTCGACGCGCGAGCCTCAACTTACCTCCAGGTCCGGATCGGCCCTTATCGCCCAGCGTGCAGACATTGGTGCACATGATCGTTCTTGACGATGCCGATCTTTGACGGCCGAGCCGAGAAGACAGGTTGGCCGCGAATCACGCAATGCCCAGTCGTTTCAGCATGGGCAACTGCTCCTGCTGATACGCGGCAAATCGCCTGGCAAGCTCGGCTTGATGCTCGCCCCGCTCGACGACCGGCTTGCCGTCCACGATGAATTGTTCGCCCCGCCGCGCGAGAGCCTTGTCGGCAAACTCCTTGGGGTCGACATTCTTGCGTTCGGCGAGCAGGAACAGCTGCGCCATCCGGTCGACAGCCACACCGCCGCCCGTGACCGGGGAGGCCAGGAAACGCAGTTCGGCGAAATCGGGCGCGCGCTGCAGGATGGCGTCGTTGAGCGCTCGTGCCGAGGCGTGGCGATCGCTGAGGTCCGCCGCGGCGAGGCAGGGATGCGCCTGGCCGGAGGCGGTGAGGATGTAGAGGCATTGCAGCACCTCCGCCGGCTTGAGCTGCCCGCCGCGGGGATCGGCGACGATTTCGGCTGCACTCCTGGGCGCCTCGGCAATCATCTCGGCCACCGGCTTGTAGACGGCGGGGCTGGCGTCTGCATCGCCACGCGCGCCCTTGATCTTAAGGCTCAGCGCCGACAGCGGCACGGTGAGGGCGAAGCGCAGGTTGCGCAGCATCCCTTCCAGCCGGTCCTGTTGCAGGGCCACGCGGCCCTTCACGAAGACGTCGCGGCGAAACTGCTGGTTGACCATGTAGTCGCGGGTAGACTCGCGCAGCACGGGGTCCTGGATTTCGGCCAGCAACTTCTGCTGGGCTGTCGTGATGTTGATCTGATCCAGCGTGTCCAGCAGGTGAGCTGAGCCTGCAAAGGTCAGCTTGGCGTCGCGCATCTCCTCCTCGACATCGGAGAAATACATCATCTTCCAGACGTCGTTCATGTATTCGTGGGCGACATAGTTGTGGTTTTGCTTGCGCAGGTTCTCCAACCGTTCCTTGATGCCGGGCGTCGCCTTGAAATAGCGAGCGCCGCTTTCCTCGACCTTGCCGACGAAGTCGAGCGCCGGGCCGACACGGCCGGCTGTCGGGCCGCCGCTGCTCTTGCCATGGAGATAGAGCAGGTGCCGCATGGGGGCGGCGGCTGCCCAGCCCGGCAGGCAGTTGTAGGAGACGTAGACGATGCCACCGGGTTTCAGGCGTCGGCGGATGATGTCGCGGATATTGGCGCGGTACTCGTCGCGCACCCAGCTGTAGATGCCGTGCAGCGCAATAATGTCGAAGTCCGGCAGGTCCTTGCGCCCGGCGAACTCGGCAAAACTGTCCTCGTAGAAATGCATGTTGCCCAGCCGGGCCGACGCGGCCAGGTCGCGCGCGAAGGCAATCTGGCCGGGATTGAAGTCGGTGGCATGGAATTCGATGTGCGGGTTCGCCGCGGCGAGGATGTTGGCTGACATGCCCTGTCCGCAGCCGAGCTCGCAATAGGCGAGTTTTGCGTCAGGCGAAGGCGCTGCGATCTGCCGCCACATCAGCGCCAGTGACAGGATGCCGGGCGTGAGCTCGCGATAGAAGCCGTAGGTATAGTCGAGATCGGTAACGTAGCCCCCAGACCAATCGGCCATTCGCATCCCCTCGCTGAACTTCGCAACCTTGCAAGAGCGTCCGCGCCACCGCAAGCGCCCGATCGATGCACTTCTAAAAAAAGCGGGGCCCGAAGGCCCCGCTCGCAGTTGAGTGACCGAATCCGATCAGATGAAATCGCCGATCGCGATTTCTGCAGCCGTGTTGATGCCAACCAGGACAGCAACCGCGTCAGCAGAGTCGATAGTCCCGTTCGAGTTCAGGTCCATATAGACCCAGGCATTGCCGGAGCCTGCAGCATTCCACTCGACGTAGACGTCATTAGCGTTGTTGGCGACGTCGGCCTTCGCCAAGAAATCGGCGAAGTCGATCGTGGCCGCCCCATCGACGATCGGAGCGACACCCCAGCCCGTTTGCGTGTCGATCTTGTCAACGCCGGTCGTGAAGTCGGTGATGACGTCTGCCGCCGCAAGCGTGAACGCCGAGGAGGCATCGAGCAACACGAAGGTGTCCGCCCCCGCGCCGCCGGTCATGTTGTCTGCTCCCGCGCCACCGGTGATGATGTCGTTTCCGTCGCCACCGTTGATGAGGTCGTCGCCGCCACCGCCGTTGATGACGTCGTTGCCCGCGCCGCCGCCGATGAGGTCCACGCCCGCGCCGCCGGTGATGGTGTCGTTTCCGCCGCCGCCAATCACGACGAGCGACAGGTGGGCATTGGTCACCTGCGAGGCGTCAAGGTTCAGGACGGTGTGCGCGCCGGCCAGCAGCGGGTTGTCGAAGGCCGCCACATAGAGCACCTCGCTGCCGTTGGTCGCGGACGCGTCCTGCGTGCTGTTGACCAGGCGATCGACGGTCGCATTGTCGAGTTCGAGAACGGCAGTCTGCGTCGCAGCCTGGTCGTTGGTGAACTCGATGGTGCCGACGTTCGACACGCCAGCCAGGTCGCCGATGGTCACGACGGCCGAGTTGCGGACTTCCAGAACGTCCTGGTTGCCCAGGTTGCTCAGGTCCAGAAGCGCGCCGCCGTCGATCAGCGCGAGGCCGTTGACGTTGGCGTCGGCCATGATGAAGCGGTCAGCCGTCTGGCCGCCGAACTCTTCGCCGTCATAGCTGAAGTTCGACTGCGCATTGAGGCCGCGTGCATCGATGGTCACGCCCTCGTTGGCGGAGCCCGAGCCGTCGTTGTCCGGATCGTTGTCGTTGACGATCTGGATCAGACGGCCGCCGGTGACCGCCACGCCGTTGTTGGCGATCAGGTCGTTGGTCAGCGTCAGGTTGTAGCTGTTCCGACCGTAGGCGTCGTTGGCGCCGAATGCGGTGGCCTGATTGGTGCCGCCAACGCCCTGGCCGACCAGATGGATGGTCTCGATGTTGGAGACGTTGGTCCATTCCGACGCGCTGACGTTGATCAGCTTGCCGTGGCCGTCGAGGTAGAGCGTGTCGTCGCCCGCGCCGCCATCCACCGTGTCGCTGATCGACAGACCGGCGGTGGTGTTGTTGAGGGCGTCGAAGATGATGTGGTCGTCGCCCGAGCCGCCGAGGATGATCTGCCCGCCATTGGCGACTGCCGCATTGTTCGACACGCGCACGCTCAGGTCGCCCGTATAGGCCGAGGCATCGACCTTCTCGCCGCTGAAGCGCTGGGCGAAGACGAAGTTGCCGAGATCCCGGATGCCCGCGCTGTCCGCATCGCCTCCGTTCCGGTCGCGATCCATCACGCCGATCACCGCGTCCAGGTCGAGGAAGTTGCCGGCCTGGTTCTCGCCGAGCACCGTGATCGTGCCCTTGACGTCGGCGATCGTGCCGATCCTGACGCTGTTGGACTCCGAGTCGTTGTCGGTGAGGGTGATGTTCTCGACCTTCGCCGCGTTGAGCGTGAAGTTGAAGCGCGGATCGATGTTGATGCCACGGTCTTCGTCGTCAGCCTGGTCGACGATGGTCACGCCGACGAGATCGGACGCCGTGTCGGTGGCCAGGTTGGCGACGATCGTCGTGTCGATCAGGCCGTTGCTGCCGGTGGTGCTGTGCTGGATGACTAGATCAGCCGCAACCTCGGCGGACAGCTTGTCGAGGACGAAGTCGACGGCGCCGTTTTGCACGAACGAGCCCACGCTCGACTCGTTGCGCATGGTCACGCTCTCGAGGTCGGTGAACAGCGAGGTGTCGACCGTGACGGTGTGGAGGCCGAAGCCGCCATTGCCGCGGATGTCGAGGTTCTCGACCGCGGTGACCGAGCCCTTGGTGACGCTGTTGAACACCTGGACGGTGTCGTTGCCGTCGCCGCCGTCGATCTTGTCGTTGGCGCTGTCCATGCCGCTCAGCAGACGGATGGTGTCGTCATGCTTGGTGCCGGTGAACGAGAAGTCGATCTCGGTGCCCGAGGTGCCGTCCTGGTTGGCAATGACTTCGTCGCCGAGATTGATCTCGATGGCGGCGTCCAGGCCGGAAGCGTCGATGGTCGTCAGCGAGCCGGCGGCGTTGTCGAAGGCGTTGTCGTGCAGGAACGCCTCGACCTGGCCGCTGCCGCGAATGATATTGAACTTCTCGCCCAGCGTCAGCCCGGCATCGCCGGTGATGGTCAGGGTCTCGAGATCCTGGAACTCCATCTCGTCGACTTGGTTGCCATCGCCGGTCGAGACCATGTTGATGGTCTCGATGCCCTGCGAGCCGTCGTTGCTTTCGACGCGCAGGTCATCGAGGGACACGCTGTCGAGGGTGAGGGTGATCTCGTCCGCATCGCCGCTGACGGCCTTGTTGACGAAGAGGAAAGAGACGTCGCTGCCCTCGTCGTTGGAGTTGGAGATCTTGAGCGACACACCTGCTGCCGACTGGATGTTGTAGGCATCGAAATCATTGCCGTCGACGCCGTTGACGTTGAGGTTCTTCAGGCCGGTGGTGTCCTGCAGATCCAGGTAGCCATCACCATCGAGACGCACGTTGACGTTGATCTCGTTGATGTTGTTGAGCGTCGCGTTGATGTCGTTGTCGCCGGTGTCGGCGTCGTTGACGAAGGTGAAGTTGAGCACGTTGTGGGCGCCCGTGCCGGTCAGCACGTCGTCGTCGTTCAGCGTGTTCATCTGGTCGGTGCCGCCCGGCGTGAAGGCGCGGGGCGCGTTGAACACCTCACCCGACAGCGTGTCGGCGTTGACGGTCAGCGTCTTGCCGGGAGCCGGGTCGTCGTTGTCGTACTTGGTGCCGTCGGCGATCTCGATCGGGGTGAAAGTATCGCTGGTCTCCGGCAGGTTGGCCGAGCCGTCGTTGATGGCGGCCTTCAGGTCGTTGATGGCATCGCCGACGCCCTGGTCGTTGGCGACCAGCATCTTGAGCAGCGAGGCCAGCGCCACGACGGCAGCGCCGTCTTCGCCGGCGACGCCGCGCTCGGCAGCCACGCCCGTGAAGAACGCCTGGGCTTCCGCACGGGTAAAGAAGGCAAGGCCTTCCGCCGTCTGGTGCTCGGCCGGCACATAGGCCTCGTAGATGGCGACCAGCTTGTCCTGCAGGGTGGCGGCGCCGGCGGTGATGGCGTCGAACTTCGCCTCTGCGGCGGGGTTGCCCTGGAACAGCGCGTTGACGCTATTGATGAAGATGTTTTCCGTGTTGAACACGATGTTCGGGTTGTTGGACCCGTAATTCGTTTCGATCGCGTTGTTGATCAGGAACATGAAGCCGTCGACGCTGGGAACGCCGCCCAGCAGGACTTCGTAAGCGGCTGCGATGCCGGCAAAGGCATCGGGATTGCCATCAATGAGGGCATCCAATTCGGCCAGAGTTGCCATGAGTTCTCCTCGAGAAGGTTACAGCCGGACCGTGCAAGACCTGATCCGCTGCATGCCGTATAGACTCAACCGAAAGTAACTGTCAATTCCACTGTACAACGGTTTGGATGGTGCGACTCGGATCGACCAGGGGTTGATAACGCCGCGGCGCGGGCGTGCATCCTGGGCATCAACATTCAAAAGCTGGAGCATCCGATTCGCGTTTTGCGCGCGCCCGATCCAGTGTCGCATATCAACCACCGATTGCTGGGGGCACGCCGCGCCGGCGTCTCAGGGCTGGTGGCGGCATTTTTCGCCGCGGCGAGGAGGGCGGACGACAAGTGCCGCCCGCAGCCCGGCTCCCAACAGGCGAGTTTCGCGTCGGGCGACGGCGCCGCGAGGTGCCGCCATCGCATCGCCGCTGACAGGAGGCCTGGCGATCGCTCGCGCCAGAAGCCGTAGTGCAATCGTGGCCGGTTGCCGAGTCGCCGGGCCACTCTCGTGCGGCGTGCCCGATCCTTGAACTTCAAGGCTAGGCGCACAAAAAAACGGGGGCCCGAAGACCCCCGTTCTCACATTTGAAGTCTATCAGATGAAGTCGAGCGCACCAATTGCGGCGGCATTGTTGATGCCGGACAACTGAATGAACGTCTCGGTCTGCTGATACGTGCCGTCGCCGTTGTCGTCGACGAAGACGAAAGCATCACCCGAGCCCCACGCGTTGTAGGCGACAAAGATGTCGCTGTCGCCACCACCAGCCATGGCTGCATCGGCCTGCGCGATCAAGGCGGCGAAGTTGCCCACGCCCACCAGACCGGCGTCGAACTCGGTGTAGCCCGGAGCTCCCGCGCTGACGACATCGAGCTTGTCCGTGCCCGTCGCAAAGTCCGTCACAATGGTGAAGTTGTTCAGGAACTGGTGGAAACTGTCGCCTGCGTTGAACAGGAAGGTGTCTGCACCAGCGCCACCAGTGACGTTGTTCACGCCGACGCCAGCGTGGATCAGGTCGTCGCCTGCACCGCCATCGATCGTGTCGTTGCCGAGGCCACCGATGAGGATGTCGTTGCCGCCACCGCCATTGATCGTGTCGTTGCCTTCACCACCGTTGATGATGTCGTTGCCTGCACCGCCGGTGATGTTGTCGGCCGAGCCGCCACCGGTCACATTCAGCGCCAGGAAGGCGTTGGTGATCTGGGACGCATCGAGGTTCAGAACCGTGTCAGCGCCAGCGAGCAGCGGGTTGTCGTGCGCGGAGACGTTCAGCGTCTCGACGCCGTTCGTTGCGGAGGCTTCCTGCGTGCTGTTGACCAGGCGATCGACAGTCGCGTTGTCGAGTTCGAGAACGGCAGTCTGCGTCGCAGCCTGGTCGTTGGTGAACTCGATGGTGCCGACGTTCGACACGCCAGCCAGGTCGCCGATGGTCACGACGGCCGAGTTGCGGACTTCGAGAACGTCGGAGTTGCCCGCGTTGCTCAGCGCAGCCGCGCCACCGTCGATCTGCGCCAGGCCGTTCATGTTGGCGTCGGCCATGATGAAGCGGTCCGCCGTCTCGCCGAAGAACTCTTCGCCGTCATAGCTGAAGTTCGACTGCGCGTTGAGGCTGCGTGCATCGATGGTCACGCCCTGGTTGAAGGAGCCCGTATCGTCGTTCTCCGGATCGTTGTCGTTGACGATCTGGATCAGACGGCCGCCGGTGACCGCCACGCCGTTGCTGGCGATCAGGTCGTTGGTCAGCGTCAGGTTGTAGCTGTTCCGACCGTAGGCGTCGTTGGCGCCCGGCGCGGTGGCCAGGTTGGTGCCGCCGCCGCCCTGGCCGACGAGGTGGATCGTCTCGATGTTGGAGACGTTGGTCCACTCCGACGCGCTGACGTTGATCAGCTTGCCGTGGCCGTCGAGGTAGAGCGTGTCGTCACCTTCGCCGCCGTTCACCTTGTCGCTGATCGACAGACCCGCGGTGGTGTTGTTGAGGGCGTCGAAGATGATGTGGTCGTCGCCCGAGCCGCCCAGGATGGTCTGCCCGCCATTGGCAACGGCCGCATTGTTCGACACGCGGACGATCAGGTCGCCGGTATAGGCCGAGGCATCGACCGTCTCACCGCTGAAGCGCTCGGCAGCGCCTGCGCCCACATCCGTGATCGCCGTGCCGTCCGACTCGCCACCGGACTGGTCGAGCTGCAGGGCGTTGCCGGTCGAGTCGAGGTTCAGGAACTTGCCGGCCTGGTTCTCGCCGAGCACCGTGATCGTGCCCTTGACGTCGGCGATCGAGGCGATCCTGACGCTGTTGGACTCCGAGTCGGTGTCGGTAAGGGTGACGTTCTCGACCTTCGCCGCGTTCAGCGTGAAGTTGAAGCGCGGGTCGATGTTGATGCCGCGGACTTCGTCGTCAGCCTGGTCGACGATGGTCACGCCGACGAGGTCGGACGCGGTGTCGGCAGCCAGGTTGGCGATGATCGTCGTGTCGCCCACGCCGTTGCTGCCGGTCGTGCTGTGCTGGATGACCAGATCAGCCGCAACCTCGGCGGACAGCTTGTTCAGGGTGAAGTCGACCTGACCATTCTGTACGTTGAAGCCATTGTTCGACTCGTTGCGCATGATCACGGACTCGAGGTCGGTGAACAGCGAGGTATCGACAGTCACGTTGCCGGCCCCGAAGTCGTTTCCGCGGATATCGAGGTTCTCGACCGCCGTGACCGAACCCTTGGTGACGCTGGCGAACACCTGGACGGTGTCGTTGCCGTCGCCGCCGTCGATCTTGTCGTTGGCGCTGTCCATGCCGCCCAGCAGACGGATGGTGTCGTCATGCTTGGTGCCGATGAACGAGAAGTCGACCTCGGTGCCCGAGGTGCCGTCCTGGTCGGCAGTGACTTCGTCGCCGAGATTGATCTCGATGGCGGCGTCCAGGCCAGAGGCGTCAATGGTCGTCAGCGAGCCGGCGGCGTTGTCGATCGCGGCGTCATACCTGAACGCTTCGACCTGGCCGCTGCCGCGAACGATGTTGTTGCTCTCGCCCAGCGACAGTTCGGCATCGCCGGTGATGTTCAGGGTCCGGACGTCCTGCATCGACATCTCGTCGACCTGGTTGCCGTCGCCGGTCGAGGCCAGGTTGACGGTCTCGATGCCCTGCGAGCCGTCGTTGCTCTCCAGGCGGATGTCGTCGAGGGTCACGCTGTCGAGAGTGAGGCTGACCTCATCCGCATCGCCGCTGACGGCCTTGTTCACGAAGTAGAAGTGAGCGTGGCTGTTCTCGTCGTTGGAGTTCGACACGCTGATGGCGAGGTCTGCGGCCGACTGGATGTTGTAGGCCTCGAACAGGTTGCCGTCGATGCCGTCGACGTTGAGGTTCTTCAGGCCGGTGGTGTCCTGCAGATCCAGGTAGCCATCACCATCGAGACGCACGTTGACGTTGATCTCGTTGATGTTGTTGAGCGTCGCGTTGATGTCGTTGTCGCCGGTGTCGGCGTCGTTGACGAAGGTGAAGTTGAGCACGTTGTGGGCGCCGGTGCCGGTCAGCACGTCGTCGTCGTTCAGCGTGTTCATCTGGTCGGTGCCGCCCGGCGTGAAGGCGCGCGGCGCGTTGAACACCTCACCCGACAGCGTGTCGCCGTTGACGGTCAGCGTCTTGCCGGGAGCCGGGTCGTCGTTGTCGTACTTGGTGCCGTCGGCGGTCTCGATCGGGATGAAGACGTCGCTGGTTTCCGGCAGGTTGGCCGTGCCGTCGTCGATGGCGGCCTTCAGGTCGTTGATCGCATCGCCGACGCCCTGGTCGTTGGCGACCAGCATCTTGAGCAGCGAGGCCAGCGCCACGACGGCCGGGCCGTCAGTCCCCTGGACGCCGCGCTCGGCAGCCACGCCCGTGTAGAACGCCTGGGCTTCCGCACGGGTGAAGAAGGCAAGGCCTTCCGCCGTCTGGTGCTCGGCCGGCACATAGGCCTCGTAGATGGCGACGAGCTGGTCCTGCAGGGTGGCGGCGCCGGCGGTGATGGCGTCGAACTTCGCCTCGGCGGCCGGGTTGCCCTGGAACAGCGCGTTGACGCTGTTGATGAAGATGTTTTCGGTGTTGAACACGATGTTCGGGTTGTTGGACCCGTAATTCGTCTCAAGCGCGTTGTTGATCAGGAACATGAAGCCGTCGACGCTGGGAACGCCGCCCAGCAAGACTTCGTAAGCGGCTGCGATGCCGGCAAAGGCATCGGGATTGCCATCAATGAGGGCATCCAATTCGGCCAGAGTTGCCATGATTTCTCCTCGAGAAGGTTACAGCCGGACCGTGTAAGGCCCGATCCGGTGCATGCCGTATAGACTCAACCGAAAGTAACTGTCAATTCCACTGTACATGGAATTTCGAGGATGCTATGTCGTCGACCAGGGGTTGATAAGGGGCAGCGCGGGCGTGCATCATGGGCATCAACATTCAGAACCTGGAGCATCCGCTTCGCCGTGAGGGCGGGGCGTGGCTGAAGTCGTTGCGGGAGAATGCCGGGCTCACCCAGCGTGCCCTGGCGATCGCTGTAAACACCGACTACTACACCTTCATTTCGCAGATAGAAAACGGACGCGGCCGGGTCCCGCCGGAGCGCTACAAGGTCTGGGCCGAGGTGCTGAAGGTCGATCCGAAGGAGTTCATGCAGGGGCTCATGCGCTATTATGATCCCTATGGATATGAGATGCTTTTCGGCGAGTTTCCGCAACCGATGGGTGTCTGCGACCAGAATTCGGATGTGGCTTAGGCCGGGCCTTGTCCACAACCTTCCAGCGCACACGTCATGCTTGTTGGTCCCGCAGGGGGCGCGCGGGGACGTTTTGTGCGCAGCTGATCAAGCTTCGCAATAGCAACCACTGATTGCCTGGGGGGCATGCCGCCGCCGGTCCTTCGGGGCTGGTGGCGGCCTTCTTGTTTTCGTTGTCCTCGTCTCGGCGTATCGGCCGAACGCAGGTGATGCCGCAGATGCAAGGGGTAGGCGCGGCGCGGACGACGACCGCGCGACGACTTCCGGCATTTATTGTTGACGATACTTGATTGTAGCCTATCAAGCGTATCTAGTGACGGTTCGTGCTGTCCCTGCAGGGGGTGTGCAGGTGCCTCAGATACTGGAAGTTGACGACAGAATCCGGCTCGCACCTTCGGGGCGAAGGGTTCCGATCTCGATCACATGGCGGCCGTCATGACGCCGTTTCAGTCCGGACGACTTCGGCGCTGGCGACGCATGGTCGAGCGCGGGAGCGTCGGCTTGGCGGCATGGGGTGTTTCAGCCACCCTCGCGGCCGCCCAGACGAACTCCGTTACTGCCGCGGAAATGTCCGTCGCGGACCGTATGGAATCGTTGGAAGGCCTGATTCGGTCGCATCTTTCCGCTCTTCTCGCAGCGATTCCGCGTGTGCCGGAAGAGTTTTCGCGCGCCATGACGATCGCGAGATCGGATGTGAATTCCGGCCGCCCGGGACTCGTGCTGGCGATCCTCATCGGGCTCATCCTGTTCGGATATGCGGCCGAGTATGTGGTTCGCTGGGCGCTTGCCGATCGTTCGATCGGCGGACGCTCGGCGGAAGGGACGAGCACGCTGCAGCGCGGCGTGTTTACCGAACTGCCGTCGCTGCTCGTCTTTGCCATTGCCTCGGCGGGGTTGTTCCTTGTGTTCGAGTGGCCTCCGCTGCTGCGCAAGATCGTTCTCACCTTGCTGGCGGCGTTCATCCTGTTCCGGCTGGTGATGGCGGTGACGCGTGTCGTCGTTGCGGAATCCCGCCCTGTGGCCGACGGCGCCGAGGTCGCTCACATCCCCGCCGGCGGGGATGCGTTCTGGCATTCTCGCATCGGCCTCTTTGCCGGCATCCTTCTGTTCGGATGGGCCCTGGTGAGCCTGATGCGTCACCTGCAGTTTTCCGTTCCGGTGCAGGAACTGATTGCCTATGCGTTCGGCCTTGGCCTTCTGGCCGTCGCCATAGAGATCGTATGGAGACGGCCGAGGGCGCAGCCCGTCTCGCGGCGCAAGGCAGTGCTGCTGACGCTGTTCCTGGGCTTCCTCTGGCTGGCCTGGGTCGCCAACCTGACCGCGCTTCTCTGGCTCGGCATCTATATCCTCCTCCTGCCCAGGGTGGTGGCAGGGGTAGGGCGCTTCACCAAGGCCTATGTCGGATCGTATACCGGTGAGGGCTGGCGCGGCACCTTGACCAAGGTCCTCGTTTCGAGAGGAGCAAGGGCGCTCGTCATCATTGCCGCTGCAGCCTGGCTCTGGGTGGTGTCGCGCAGCAGCGTCGGGGCCATGTCGGGCGAAGAGGTCGCCGATGGCTTGATTCGCGGCGCGGTCAACGCGATCATCGTCCTGCTGGTCGCCGACCTGCTCTGGAACCTTGCCAAGGCCTACATCGACTACAGGCTGGAGGCAGCCACGCAGGCGGGTCTCACCAATCCCGAAGAACTGGCCCGAAGCGGCCGCCTGCGGACCCTTCTGCCGATCCTGAGGAACAGCCTCGCCGTCTTCATCATCGTCGTGGCGGCGCTGACGGTCCTGGCGGGCCTTGGCGTTCAGATCGCCCCGCTGATCGCCGGCGCCGGCATCTTCGGCGTCGCGCTCGGCTTCGGGTCGCAGACGCTGGTCAAGGATGTCCTAAGCGGGGTCTTCTACATGCTCGACGACGCCTTCCGCGTCGGCGAGTACATCCAGAGCGGCAGCTACAAGGGCACGGTCGAGTCGTTCAGCCTGCGTTCGGTCCGGCTGCGGCATCACCGCGGACCGGTCTTCACGGTTCCCTTCGGCGAGTTGGGCGCGGTCCAGAACATGAGCCGCGACTGGGTCATGGAGAAATGGACGATCAACATCACCTACGATTCCGACGTGGAGCTTGCGCGCAAGCTGATCAAGAAGATCGGCGCCGAGCTGGCGGCCGATCCGGAATATGCCGCGAGCACGCTCGAGCCGTTGAAAATGCAGGGCGTCGACAGTTTTGGCGAGTTCGCCGTCGTGCTCAAGCTGAAGCTCAAGACCCGGCCCGGCGAGCAGTTCGGCATCAAGCGCAAGGCCCTCGTAATGATCAAGAAGGCCTTCGAGGAGAACGGCATCAAGATCGCCGTCCCGACCGTCGAAGTGTCTGGCCGTGGCGACAGCGACGCTGCCGTGGCGCAGGAAGTCATCCGCAAGCATAAGGCGACGCAGTCGGCCGCTGCCGGCGCATAATGGCGAGCCGCGTCGCCGGCGCGTTCAGAACAGGGAGCCTTGCCCGCTTTTCTCCGGCCGCTCCTTGCCGGCAGGTTTCTGTCGCGCCTTGGAGGCCTCCGTCGCCGGAGTCGCGACAGCGGCATCGCCCCCGCCGGACGTTGCGGTAGCGTTGCCGTCCGCGAAGGTGAGCACCAGCGCCTGACCGGCGCCGATCTCCGCGGCGCGCTTCACAACATTGCCCTGCGCGTCGCTCACGATCGCATATCCCCGCTCGAGGATCGACTGATGGGAGAGTTTCAGGGTCGCCAGCAGGCGGTCCGCCTGCGTCAGGCGGGCGCGAAGACGCGTCAGTTTTGCATCCTCCGACTGGTTTGCGCGTCGCTGCAACCTCGCAAGGCCGATCTTCAGGTCGGCGTGCCGGCGCAGCAAGGCTTCCGGCCTCAGCCGGCCGGACAGCCGCGTAAACACCTGGCGGCAAGCTTCCGGTCGACGCGCCAGCGCATTGAATGCCCGCTGCGAATCCCGGTCGGCGTGCCGCCGCATATCGCCGATGCGACGCAGCAAGGTCGCAGGAGAAAGCCGTAAGGCACCGAGCCGCGCCCGTTTGCGCTCGGTGCTGGCGGTCAGCCCGCGTGTCAGGCGTCCGGCCGCCTCGTCGAACCTGCGCCGCGGTATGGCCAGAAGCGTATCGGGTGAGGGGAGCGCCCGTGCCGCCGCGCGCATTGACTGTCGCCGCTTGTCGATGTGGCGCACGACGCAATTGTTGAGCCGGGCGAACAGACCGGCGAGGGTGGCCTCCAGATCCGCCTTCACCGGCACTGCGAATTCGGCGGCGCCAGTCGGGGTCGGCGCGCGCACGTCCGCCGCATAGTCGACGAGCGTCCAGTCCGTCTCGTGTCCGACCGCGGAGATCACGGGTATGTCGGAAGCCGCGACCGTCCGGGCCAGCGCCTCGTCGTTGAAACCCCAGAGGTCTTCCAGGCTGCCGCCGCCGCGCGCCACGATCAGCACGTCCGGCCGGGCGATGGCGCCGCCGCGTTCCAGCGCATTGAAGCCGGCCACCGCCGTCGCCACCTCCGCACCGGCGGTTTCTCCCTGCACGCGTACCGGCCAGACCAGCACGTGCAGAGGAAAGCGGTCGGCGATACGGTGCAGGATGTCGCGGATCACGGCCCCCGTCGGCGACGTCACCACGCCGATGACACGGGGCATGAAGGGCAGGAGCTGCTTGCGTGCGGGATCGAACAGCCCCTCCGCTTGCAGGCGGCGCTTGCGCTCCTCGAGCAGCGCCATCAGCGCGCCGGCCCCCGCGGGCTCAAGATTGTCGATGACGATCTGGTATTTCGACGAGCCGGGATAGGTGGTCAGGCGCCCGGTCGCTATGACCTCCATGCCCTCCTCTGGCCGGAAGCGAAGCCGCGACATCGTTCCCTTCCAGACAACCGCCTCCAGTCGTGCGCGATCGTCCTTCAATGCGAAATAGGCATGGCCCGACGAATGCGGGCCGCGGTAGCCGGAAATTTCTCCGCGCACGCGCACATTGCCGTAAGCGTCCTCGACCGTGCGCTTCAGCGCATTCGAGATCTCGCTCACCGTGAACTCGGCGGCGTTCGTCCGTGATTCTGGGATCAAGTCGTCCATCGGGCTATTGAATGCCGCCGCCTGCGGCGGTCAAGGCGAGCGTCCACGCGTCCAGCTCTGATCTCACCATCCCGGTGAGATTAGCGCCGGCTTGCCTCGCTTGGCTCTCGTCATGCTGAGCGCGGCGATCGAAGGGAACTCGATCGCTGCAACGGACTCTGGAACCGTGATGTTGTCCAGGCTTTCGGCAATATGGCGCGCCAGCGCCTCCACCAGGTCCGGACGCTCGGTAGGACCGCGCATGATGCCGATCATGCAGTCAGGCAACTGGCCGAAGCCGTCGGCCTCGTCCAGCACCCTCATGCCGGGGCGAAGGGCGCATTCCGGCAGGATCGAGACGGCCAGCCCGGACAGCACTGCGGCGGTGATGACGGTTGCGGAAAAGCTCGTGAAGAGCACGCGATACTCGCGTCCGCTACGGTCGAGCACGTCGCACGCTGCCCGCCGCCAGATGCAGTTCGGACGCCCGAACGCCATCGGCAAGGGCTTTTCCTCGTGCACGGCATGGTTGGCCGAGGTCACCCACAGCAGCGGCTCGCGACGCACAAGTTCGGATTGCACGTGCTCGTCATTGTGGGTCACCAGCGCGATGTCGAGATTCCCGCGCTTCATGTGCTCGCGTAGCCCAGGCGTCGGCTCGCAGATGACCGAAAGCTCCACCCGTGGATTGGATCGCGAAAACCGCGCCATGATCTCGGGCAGGAAGCGATCCGCATAGTCGTCTGGCGTACCGATCCGGATATGGCCTTCGAGGCTGTTGTCATCGAACGCGGCCAGCGTTTCGCGGTTCAGGCGCAGCATGCGGCGCGCATAGCTGAGCAGTTTCTCGCCTTCTTCGGTCAGCCTGTTGGTGCGGCCGTCCTTCTCGAACAGCGCCTTGCCGATCCGCTCTTCAAGCCGCCTCATCTGCATCGACACGGCCGACTGGGTCCTGTGCACCTCTTCCGCGGCTCGGGTAAAGCTGCCGGTGTCTGCGATGCTGATGAACGTCTGCAACTGGTCGAGATCGAGAGGAGCGGAAGCCATCGGACTGATCCATCACGAATGTTGATGGTGAAGATTAGAAACATTCGTTGGATTAATCAATGACGCCGGACCATATTTCGCTTCATCAGTGAGTTGGCATCTCTGATCAGGCGGACGCATCCCGGAAACGGACGCGTGCGAACGGGAGAGAAATGCCCAGCCGAAATGGAGCCCGTCATGACCACGATCGAACACAGCCATTTTTCAACGCCCAAGGCGCGTCCGGCGATTTCGACCCGGGCCGCGGAACTCGTTGTCAGCGCGTTGAAGGCATACAGGAACCGCCGCGCCATCTACCATCTCGGCAATCTGACCGACACCGAACTGGCTGACATCGGCCTGCGCCGGGCAGATCTCCATCTGGCCGCCCGCTCGCCGTTCGGCGTCGACCCGACCGAACGCTTGGGCGTTATCGCCGAGGCGCGTGCGGAAGAGGCGTCCATACGCCGGGCCGCCTGAGGCGTGATTTCTGCAGGCGTTCCCCGACTCTCAAGCCGGCTTCCCTCCGGCGGCCTGCAGCATGCCCGGTTCTCTCACGAGGACCGGGCTTTTTCGTGCCGGGTGGGGGTCTGCCTGGAACGGCGCCCGCTACCCTCACATGCAGCAGGAGGCTCCCGGTCGGATTGCGGCTACGCTCAAAGGGCCGTTGAGTTTCGCAGTCAACGTCATGTTGACCGGATCGGTCACGGGGTCGTTGGCCGAACTCACGATCTGCCTCGTGAAGGTCTCCCAATCGAAGTGTCGTCCCGGGTTGCTTCGACGCGTCGGATCAACGAGTGCGTGAGAGAAGACGTATTTGAGGTTCGGGTACTTTGCCCAGCAGTATCGAACGATCTGTGCGGTCATGCTGGTTTGCCAGGGCGAGAAAGCATCGGACGCTGACTGCGTGTTGACGATCTCAATGCCGAGCGTCCAGTGATTGATCTTTTGTCGGTTGCACCTTGGCGTGCGTCGCGTTGTTGCGAACGTGCCAGTCGGCCAAGGGTTCACTGACGGCAGCAAGCACCGAACTGCCGTGCCCGTCCTCATCCTCGTCCGGAACGATCCAGTGGGCAGAGGCCTTGCTGCCTCCGGGCTGCTTCCACCAATTCAACGCGCCGGCGGTGCTTGCGCCTGCGGTCGCATGGATGACGACGCCTTCGATGCCGCCTATCGGGTGGTAGACTCGGCTGGAAGCGCGGTTCGCGTTGAACCACCTGATGTCCGAATAGACCGTCTCCGGTATCTTGAATGGCGACGGCCTGCCTGCCTGTGGCAGCTTGAAGAAGTAGCCCTTCGGATCGCCCAAGATCCTCTCCCTCTCTACGGGAGAGAGTAGAGCAAGCCAGGCGATTATGCAGCCAAAACGAGAATGTCCATCAGTAAGTCGCGAAATGCGTGCAGGTTAGCGATGCCGGTCCATTCCCCGCGTGAACTGGTCGAAGATGGATTCAACGCCCTTCTGATACTCGTCGCGCTGCTGGCGGCCCGTTTCGAACATGTCGCCAAAGATGTCGTCGTAAGGATTCTTTTGCCGGCCGCTCGGATTGGCCTGCTGGCGCTGGCGCGGGGCAGGTTGGGGCTGCGGCGCCGGCTGTGCCTGGCCGCCGCCGCGCATCATCTCCTCGAGCACCTTCCCCCACGGGTTGTCGCCGAAAGGCCCGGGCTGCTGCTGGCGTGGCTGGGCTCGCGTTTCCGGAGCCTGGCTCTGCGCGCCGCCGCCGAACATGTCCTGCAGCACTTTTCCGAACGGATTGTCGAAAGGATTTGAAGGTTGGGGCGCCTGTTGGCGGGGCTGTTGACCACCCGCGGTCGAACCGCCTCCCTGCTGCATCATCTGCTCGATGATGTCGCGCAGGGGATTGCTGCCGCCTTCGAAACCGCCGGCCTGCATCTGGTTGGTGGACTGCTTGAACATGCCGCCCATGATCATCGAGGCCAGCGCCGGCAGCATCTGCTTCATGACATCCTGGCCGATGCCGGTCGCCTGTGCGGCCTGGCTCGCCACGGCGCGCGAGAGATCCTTCGAGCCGAAGAGATGGCCGAGAATCCCGTTGCCTTCCGCCATGCCCTGAGGCGAAAAGGCAGCCGAAGCATCATCGAAATATCTCGAATGCTGGCCGCTTGCCAGCGCGGTTAGAAACCCCCCGATGCCATAGGGATCGGCGGCATTCCGCTTCAGCCCCTGGCTGAAGGCCGGCAGCAGCGCTTCCACCGCCTGCTGAACCTGCTGCTGCGAAAGCCCGAACTGCCTGGCCAGCATCTCCATGCCCTGGCCGTTCTGGGACTGGTTGAGCATGTCGAACAGATTGGGCATCGAAACCTCCTCACGCTGGGCTCCCTCTACGCTAGCCAATACGCCGGCACTTTGCCATGATTTGTCGTTGCAAGCCGCGAACTCGTGGCAATGCGGTCGCGAGACATCTTCGGCGGCGGTACAGCCGAAGGTTGAGGAAGCCGGAAGGGGCGAGCTCCAGGTCGTGAACCCATTCGCGTGAACGGTCGAGAAGGGGTGGAAAGCGTAACGGCGGCTATGGCAAATCGACCTGCGTGGACATTGCCCTCACGGCAAGGTGGGTGGGGCCCGGAACTGTATGTCCCAAGCCCCTGGCGTCTAGACCTCCGCCCCAATCGCCCTGCGGATGGCTACTTGCACCGGAGAGGGTGGTAGCGACGGGTCAAACTCACCCTTCGGCAGTAGAGGAGGTTGGGCCATGAAACGAGGCTTGGCTCCGCGATGCGGTTGTGCAGAGTGGACCAGGAAGGGATGGCAGAGATAGACAGTTCCCGCTGGTCCGATGGCCAGCACTTCTTCACAGTCCGCAGTCGATGCGAAGAAGTCAGCGGCCAGTTCGCCGAGCGTGAGACCACCCTCTCCATGTGGTAGCAACTGCTTGGCGATCGCGCGGTGCGACCCTTTCCGAATCTTGGTCGGCGCATCCATTTCCCCAACACCGGAGAAGAGGAACAACATGAGCAGGGCGCGGCCACTGCTTTTCACGTTGACCCGCCACTGCATAAAGTCGGGATTGTCGGTGCCAAAGCTGGCATCGACGTGCCATCCCGCATCGCCTGGATCATTTGGCGACGGGAAACGGACCGGGAATGTGCCCAGACCCTTGGGCTTCAACCATCGCCCCTTTCCGACCAAGGCATCGTACGCACCCTGCAAAAGCGGTGTGTTGGCGGCTTCGACGAAGGGTTTGCCCGTCATGAACCCCAGCCGGACCACGGGCTGTGTCCACGTCTCCGGTGCGTCAGGGGAAAGGCCCATGGCGCTCCAGAGCTGGTTTCGCCCTTGCCTGGCAAGTTCGCCATCGAAGGCATCCTGAAGCTTGAGATACCCGTGTTCAATGAAGTGCGCGATCTGAGCTTGGCTCAGACCGGAATGAGAAGCTTCCGACATTCTATTAAATCTCCGCACGGCCTCCACCCGGGGACAGGCCGCTTATGATCTGAAAGGCACTAGTGTGTGCCGCGACGACTTTCAGTCGTCAGATCAGCGGGAAGAATGTGGACTTATTCATCATCATCATGGGTTGACGATAGCTGTTGAGCTTTTTCACGGCAAGGACTTCATCAGTGGCCAATCGCTGGGCCAGATGGCGATGTCTGGTTTTCAGGACTCGTTGCGCTTCCCCGAAACCTGAAGCACGTCCTCCGTGCCGCCACTACGACAAGCTCGCCGCCGATTTCCTCTCTACGGTCCGGTTCGCCGAAGCGGCAGTGCCGCGCGCCTGCGCGCCTGATCCCCTAATACGCGTACTCCAAAAACACCGGCTCGATCGAGTCGCCCCAGCGGGTGTGGTAGGCGTTGAGCATCTCTTCCGCGCTGGTGGTGCCGCGCGCCACGACTTCGTCGAGCGTATTGAGAAAACTCGTCTCGTCGTAGCCGTCGCGGTTCTTCCGCGCGCGGGCCTTCAATCCGGCGCGCGAGATCGCCAGCACGTCCCGCCCCAACTCGCGCAGGTCCCGATTGCGGAAGCGGGTCGCGATCGCCTGCGTCGGCACGGCGTCGCGCATCTCGCGCACCTCTTCAAAACTCCAGTCGGCCGTCAGCGCCTCCGCCGCGTCCAGCGCCGTCGCATCGTAAAGCAGGCCGACCCAGAAGGCGGGCAGCGCGCAGATGCGGCGCCAGGGGCCGCCGTCCGCCCCGCGCATCTCCAGGAACCGCTTCAGGCGCACGTCGGGGAACAGCGTCGACAGGTGGTTCGCCCAGTCGCCCATCGTCGCGACGCCGTTCGGCACTTCGTTGCGCGCCTTGCCGTCCATGAACTGGCGGAAAGTCATGTGGGTCATGTCGTGGTAGCGGCCATCCCTGATGACGAAATACATCGGAACGTCCAGCGCCCACTCGACATAGTCGGCGAAGCCGAACTCCGGCGAGAAGCAGAACTCCTTGAGGCCGGAGCGCTGGTTGTCGGTGTCGCGCCAGATTTCGCCGCGCCACGATTGCCAGCCGTTCGGGCGGCCTTCGGTGAAGGGCGAGTTGGCGAACAGCGCGGTCGCCAGCGGCTGCAGCTTCAGCGACACCTGCATCTTGCGGCGCATGTCGGCTTCGCTCTCGAAGTCGAGGTTCACTTGGATGGTGCAGGTGCGATACATCATGTCGAGGCCGTGGCTGCCGACCTTCGGCATGTATCGCGTCATGATCTCGTAGCGCGATTTCGGCATTTGCGGCGTTTCGGCGAGCGTCCATTTCGGGCTGCCGCCGAGGC
Source organism: Mesorhizobium shangrilense (assembly GCF_028826155.1). NCBI lineage: Bacteria > Pseudomonadati > Pseudomonadota > Alphaproteobacteria > Hyphomicrobiales > Phyllobacteriaceae > Arvimicrobium > Arvimicrobium flavum. The sequence continues at coordinate 4,281,050 of NZ_JAQGPN010000001.1, read as the reverse complement.
CGAGGAAACGGATGCCGAGCGGCTCGGCGATCTCGCGCAGCTGCGCCAGATGGGCGTTGCCCTCGCGGCAGGTTTGGTGGATCGTTTCCACCGGCGCGCCCGACAGTTCGAACTGCCCTCCGGGTTCAAGGCTGATGGCGCCCTGGCCGGTCGGCTCGACCAGGCCGATGATGCGGCCGTCGTCGATGATCGGGTCCCAGCCGAGCGTCTTCTGCATGCCTTCGAGCAGGGCGCGGATGCCGCGATTCCCGCCATAGGGAACGGGCGCGTTTCCGTCGACATAGAAGGGGAATTTTTCGTGCTCGGTACCGATGCGCCACTTTTCGCGCGGTTTGTTGCCCGCTGCGAGGTAGTCGACCAGTTCGTCGAGCTTTTCAATCGGACGGAAATCCGATGTATCGCGCGCCATGATCTCCGTCCTTCCTGACACTCGCTGACTCTTGGCGGCTGTGATGTACGAGACGCCACGCCGCGATCAAGCAAAAAATCCTGAGCCGATGCTCAACAGGAATTGATGCCGGTCACCAGTCCCCGACCGTCGCCTGGATGACCGCCAGCGCGGCGACGGCTGCGGTGTCTGCCCTGAGAATGCGCGGACCCAGCGGAATGGCGGTGACGAAGGGCAGGGCGCGCAGCATGCGCCGCTCGTCCTCGGAGAAGCCGCCTTCCGGGCCGACCAGCAGTGCGAGCTTCCGATCCTGCAGCGCCGAGAGCTTTGGCAGGGGATTGTTCGTGTCGGCGTCCTCGTCGCAGAAGATCAGCCGCCGGTCCGTCTCCCAGTCGGCGAGCAGCCGATCCAGCCGCACGGATTCGCGGACGTCCGGAACGGCCAGTATGCCGCACTGCTCCGCCGCCTCGACCACATTGGCGCGCAGCCGCTCGATGCCAGGTTTCGCCACCTGCGTGTGCTGCGTGGCGACCGGCTGCAGCACGCCGGCCCCCATCTCCACCGCCTTCTGCACGAGATAGTCGAGCCGGCCCTGCTTCAGCGGGGCGAAGCAGTAGATGAGGTCGGGATGGGGCGGCTGCGGCCGGGTCTCTTCCACGGCGGTCAGTTGCATGGATTTCTTCGTCCGCGCCGAGATGCGCGCCAGCCACTCGCCGTCGCGCCCGTTGAAGACCAGCACTTCCGCGTCCTCGGCGAGCCGCAGCACGTTGGCAAGATAGTGGCTTTGTGTCGGGCTGGTTTCGAACCGCCGCCCCGCCTCAAGGTCATCCGGCACGAAGAGCCGCTGCATTCTGTAGTTTGCCCGCATCTGCAAGACATGCGCGGTGCGTTCGTTCCGGTCAAGCGGGAGGCTGATCGATCCGGCTTATTTGCGTGCGCTCCCTGCGGGCGACGCGTCTTCGGCCCAGACCGGACGGTAGCCGTTCCTCAGGGCACCCACTGTCGAAACCGGTGTGAGCAGGATCACCCCTTCGGTCCCTACTGCGTCGGCAATCCCGACGCCTGCCTCGTATCCGCCAAACGTCCAGCGATGGGCCACGCCGTCGCCAAGCGCGAAAGCCGCCGCGCCGGTTGCGACCATCGCCCCGGCGGGCAATGCGACTAGATCCGCGACGCCGAGGCGACGCCGCACCCCACCCGACGCGAGCCGCTCGCGGTGCAGCCGCGCGTCGATCTCGGCGACTTTCGGCCGCGCGATCCCGAGCGCCCGGCCAAACGCCTCGGCATAGGCGTTAGCCTGTTCGCGCCGGCAGTAGAAACACGGGCGGTGCCCGGCGGCGAGCGCCGTCACCTCGTCGAGGAAGAACAGCTCCGTCCACCCGGCATTACCCGACGGCGCATTGCGTCCCATGACGTCCCGGCGGCGACCACGGAATTCGCACACGCAGATGATCCACGCCCTGGTGCTCCAGCGCCGTCGCAGCAGGGTTTTCGTCCGCGGATCGTGGATGACGCCCCGGTTGCCGGTGAAGATGCCGCGCGCCGCCGTTGCGTGGATTTCTCCGAACGGATCGACGCGGTTTTGGAGCGGCACGATCGATCTCCTTCTGTCCGGGCCGCGTAGCCGACCATCATCGAGGCGGTTCCCTCGAGATCGACGATGACGAAGCTGGTCCTGGTTGCCGCCTCCTCGATGGCGTCGATGACGCTGTCCTCGCTGATGTCGCTGACGACGGTGAGGTTGTCGGGCTTGCCCGGCCGGCGCGCCCATCGCGACACCGGCTTGTTGGGATCTGGGCTGCGCAACACGTCACCTGAGATGTCCCGGCTCAGGTTTTCAGTCCACGATCAAAGAATCCCGTTCTGCTACCAAGAAACACCAGCCCCACGATCACGGCGAGTCCTACGTAGGCGTTGGTATGAGCGGTTACCAACAAGCCGAAGGCAAACCCTGCGCCAACAACGGCGCCGAAGAAAACCTTCATTGGCTTGCCTCTTCCGCGCCAGGCAGCGCCGACTGAGGTAACCAGCCCCACCCCGGCAATAAAGGCATAGAGACCCCATTCCGATCGCAGATATGGCCAGAGTAGCCCGCCTGCAGTCGCAGCAACGACGACAATCAGAAGCCGCAACCAGAAGTTCACTTTTTTCGCCCTCCGCCTACCCGACCTTGAGGCAGCATCATTGTGTCAGCGTGTCAACACGGTCACCAGAGCCGGTAGATGATAGTTTCCAGCATCGAAGGCCGCGACGGTCCCCTGACCGTTCCGGCACGGCGGAAGGAGCCGCTTTGGGACTTTTTGGCGTTCTCTGCCACATGAGCGATAATGCAACAGGCCCATTGGGCCACAGTGCATGTGATTGTTAGCACATATACTACAAGGCGCGTTGCCCCAATAGGGGCTTGTGTGCGACGATAGTCGGGCTTTGCGTTAGCGTAGCTCCTAGCAATGCACTTGAAGAACGAGCGATCCGGCATGACGACATTTTGATTGAGATTGGTGCCTATCGCGTAAATATTTCGACTCAGAACACTCAGGTCTTTGAAGATTCGCATTGATAGCACCGACTAATTTTTCCTTTCAGAATATAGCAACAATTGCCTTTGTATTCCTGCAATTGCTGTTCATCGTTTTCGCGCCGGGCCTTCTTCCGCTTGAACATTACTGGAACCCTGACAGCCCTGAGCTTGCTTTGCACTGCAGTGAGCCCAGCTATCGGCTCATCAGCAGCCTATATGCATTTCATTTTTGGTTCGGCTTTGTTATAGTTGCTTCAACTGCCTTAGTTATTTGCGTCTCCATAGTGTTTCATCTTAATTTTTCATTATTTGCCGTCCTTGGTGTTCTTATTCTTCTTCCGTATTTTACTTTGTATTTTTCCGATCTAAATTTTGGTCCACGCAGTGTTGTACGAATCGCCTGCAGAGGTGACTATTATTCGTTCCTACTCGTACAGATAATTTTCTTTTCATTCGCATTCTACCTTGCGATCTTACAGGCAAGGGTAATGTTTGTTCATTTAGAGCGGGGGCGGGGCAAATGACTGCGACATCACAGGCAAATGATACGGCAACCTGGGACGACATAGCTTTGACGATAGGCCTGGTGGCAGCGGGAGTGACCGGCGTTGCCCAGAAGTATCAGCCCGGAACCCGCCATGTCGCAGAAGCGCGTCCTTGCCGTCCACAACTTCGATCACACCGGCCTCGGCAATCTCGGGACCGCGCTCGCAGAGGCGGGCATCGAGATCGACGTTGTCATGGCGCATCTGGACGAGCCGCTGCCGGCCGACGCGAGCGGACACGATGCGATTGTCGTGCTCGGCGGCGGCCAGAATGCGCGTGACGACGACAAACATCCGTATTTCCCTGCGCTCCTCGACCTCATCCGGGACTTCGAAGCACGCGACCGCGCCGTCCTGGGCATCTGCCTCGGCAGCCAGCTGATGGCGCGCGCCTTCGGCGGCGACAACCGCATCGGCGGCGCCACCGAATTCGGCTGGCACGACGTCACGCTCACGGAAGAGAGCAGGAGCGATGCGGTTCTGTCGGGGCTGCCCGGCAGCTTCCCGATCTTCCAGTGGCACGACGACACCTTTGTCCTGCCCGCGCGCGCCATCCATCTGGCGGCAAGCCCGGTCGCAACGAACCAGGCTTTCCGCATTGGCCGCGCCGCCTACGGCTTCCAGTTCCACTTCGAGGCCGATCGCAGCCTGGTGGCCCAATGGAACAGGGATTTCGCCGGCTGGATCGAGGAGCGCCAGCCCGACTGGGCGGACCGCTCCGATTCGGAATCCGCTGCCCACGGACCGGCCGCCGACGCTGCCGGACTGGCCATCGCGCGCGCCTGGGTGGCCGCCATCTGAGGCGTCCCGCCGCGGGTGACGTAGCGGGTCCCGGGCCCGAGCGTGACAATTTTGGCACGCTCCGAAAAAAGGCGTGGGATATCGGATCCAAGCCTCGATTTCCCGCGTTTGGGCCCATAGAACGCCGCCGCGCAGCGGTGGTCGGCAACACATTTGAAACGCTGAGTGCTTTAATTTGTCAGGATCGGCAACAGAGATGACTCCCTTGAAATCCCTACTCCTGACTGTGTTCATGATCTCCGGCATTGCGGCGTGGGGTATCGGGATCTACTCCGCCGACGCTTCTGCCGATCACGTTGCGATCGACGGCTACGGGGTCACCGCCGCCGTACGCTGACGGTCACGCCCGCACTGCGATAAACCGTTTCTCCGCGCCCTCGATTGCAAGCGCGGTCAACACGCCCGTGCGGTAGCAGCCGGTATCGATGTTGACGCGGTTGGGCAATGTCTCCGGCGCATCGCACGGCGTATGTCCGTGCACGATGACCTTCGGGTGCAGATGCGGGTAGTCGAGGAATTCGTCGCGGATCCAGATCAGGTCTTCGGGCGTCTGCCGCTCGAGCGCCACGCCCGGCCTTATGCCCGCATGGCAGAAGAAGAAGTCGCCGAAACGCGCCGAGTAGTCCAGGTCGAGGAGAAAGCCGATGTGACCGTGCGGCAGCGCGCGCACCAGCGCGGCGTGCCCACGCTCGAGCGCGAACCGGTTCGAGAAGTCGAGGGCGACCCCGTACGAGCGCGCCGTCGCCGGGCCGCCGCAATGGGCGAACAGCCCGTTGGGGACAGCCGTTTTAAGGAATTCGACGAAGCCGGCCTCATGGTTGCCGCGAAGCATGACGTGGCGCGGGTCGCGCTGGCGCGCCTCAATGAGGTACGCGATGACGTCCTTCGACTGGGGACCGCGGTCCACGTAGTCGCCGAGATGGATGATCCGCCAGTCGGCGGGTCGGTCCCGCGCGATCTCGCCGTGGATGTGGGCGTGCATGGCCTTGAGCTGGACGAGGCAGCCGTGGATGTCGCCGATTGCGTAGAGCCGCACGCCGTCCGGCGCGCGGGCTCTTGCGAAATCGATGCTGCTGTCAGCGCCTGTCGCCATGCCCGCGAGGCTACCACGCCAGGCGCGCAAGTCGAACCGCTGCGCGCCGCGGCTATCCCCGGTAGAGAAGCTCCGGCCCCACGTCCTGGATGTCGCGCTTGCCGCATAGCGCCATGGTGACGTCGAGTTCCCTGCGGATGATCTCCAGCGCGGTCGTCACGCCCCGCTTTCCGAAGGCGCCGAGCCCGTACAGGAAGGGCCGCCCGATAAACGTTCCCTTGGCGCCGAGGCAAAGCGCCTTGAGTACGTCCTGGCCGGAGCGGATGCCGCCGTCCATGTGCACCTCGACCTTGTCACCGACCGTATCGACGATCTCGGGCAGCACCGAGATGGAGGAGGGGGCCCCGTCGAGCTGGCGGCCGCCATGGTTGGAGACGATGATGGCGTCGGCGCCGGTCTTGGCGGCCATCACCGCGTCCTCCTTGTCGAGGATGCCCTTGAGGATCAGCTTGCCGCCCCAGCGCTTCTTGATCCACTCGACGTCCGCCCATGACAGGCGCGGGTCGAACTGCTCCGCCGTCCACGACGAGAGCGACGACAGGTCGCCGACGCCCTTGGCGTGGCCCACGATGTTGCGGAAGGTGCGCCGCTGTGTGCCCAGCATGCCCATGCACCAGGCAGGCCGCGTCGCCATCTGGTAGATGTGCTTGGGCGTGAATTTCGGCGGAGCGGAGAGTCCGTTGCGGATGTCCTTGTGGCGCTGGCCGAGGATCTGCAGGTCGAGCGTCAGCACTAGGGCAGAGCAGTTGGCGGCCTTGGCCCGGTCGATCAGGTTGTTGACGAAGTCCCGGTCGCGCATGACGTAGAGCTGGAACCAGAATGGCTTCTTCGTCACCGACGCGACGTCCTCGATCGAGCAGATGCTCATGGTCGACAGTGTGAACGGCACGCCGAATTCCTCCGCCGCCTGCGCCGCAAGCATCTCGCCGTCCGGATGCTGCATGCCGGTCAGGCCGGTCGGCGCCAGCGCCACCGGCATCGAGACCTTCTGGCCGATCATCGTGCTTTCGAGCGAACGGTCGGTCATGTCGACCAAGACCCTCTGCCTGAGCTTGATTTTGGCGAAATCCTCCTCGTTGGCGCGATAGGTGCCTTCGGTCCAGGCGCCGGAGTCGGCATAGTCGAAGAACATCTTTGGCACCCGCCGCCTGGCGAGCGCCTTCAGATCGGCGATTTCAACGATGGTGGACATGGGAACTCCGCAAACAGGCAATGATGGCGGCCACCGCGGCGCGCCGGGTTTGATCTGAAATCTTCGAAGGCATCAATCGCGCCCTTCCGCCGCGCGCGAGCGGCCGCTCTCCGTCTCCGCACGCTGCTTGAGCCTCAGGCGCGACACACGCTGCCAGTCGCCGGTGCGCGCGGCCTCGACCATGGCGCGCTCGACGTAGCTGATGTGGTCCATGGCGGCCCGCCGCGCGGCCTGCGCATCGCCCGCAGTCACCGCGCGGTGGATGTCGAGATGCTGCGCCAGAAGCTGCTCGCGTGCGCCCGGCAGGTTGAACACCATCAGCCGGTTGAGCAGGACGCCGTCTTCCAGCAACCGGTAGCAGGCGCGCAGCGAATGCAGCAGGATGATGTTGTGAGCGCATTCGCCGATCGTGTTGTGGAATTCGACGTCGATCGCGGCCTCTTCGGAAAAATCGCCGCGCTCATGCGCCGCCTGCATGCGCCCGACGATCTCGTCCAGCAATGCGCGGTCCTCGCGCGTCGCGCGGCGTGCGGCGTACTCCGCCGCCACGCCCTCGATCTCGCGGCGGTATTCCAGATAGTCCGCCGACGCTTTCGGATGGGTCGCGATCAGCTCCATCACCGGCTTCGAAAACACCTGGCCGATGACGTCGGCCACATAGGTCCCGCCGCCATGGCGCGTCATGAGCAGGCCGCGCGTCTCGAGGCTTTTCAGTGCATCCCGCAGGATGGGTCGGGACACGTCGAACCGTTTGGACAACTCGCGTTCGGCCGGCAGCCGATCGCCGACGCGCAGCACGCCTTCGAGGATCAGGCTCTCGATCTGCTGCGCCGCCTCGTCGGCGGTGCGCGCGTGGTCGATCGGGGTGAAAATCTCTGTCACATGCGGTCCGCAAATACTGTCACGCGAGGCAAGCCCAAGCAAAATACCGGCCAGACCGGCGACTGGTCAACAAAATTATCCACTTTGCCGGACTGCCGTTGCATCACGCCGGCCGCAGCGCGACACAAATGCCCATTTCCCGGCGCAATCTCCTGCGCGAGCATCGTGCGCCCGTTGGAGAGGGACATGACGATCGAGCCGCCAGGTCTTCGGTTTCAGACGCAGACGTCTGGCAGCGTGCTGGGGTTCCCGGCACATGAAGGCCGTCCGGGCGCATTGGGCGAAGTGCATGCGCGGCCGCATCCGCTGATCGAGGCGCCGCGCATCCTGATCCAGCTCTCCTTCATGACCGACGGCGGCTCCGGGGTCGATCATGCCGTGCTGGCGGAACTGTCACGCGGGCTGGGGATCGCGGCTCCGGACCGTCAGGCGCGCCACCATGCCATGAAATGGGGGCAGGGGACGCTGCGCTGGGAGCGCCACACGGAGTTTTCGACCTATCTTTGGGAGGGCCCGTTGCATGAGAACGGCCGTTCTCTTGAAGAATCGCCCTTCGGCAACGGGTTCTCGCCGCCCGGCACCGTCATCTCCGGCATCCGCCTGGAAATCCGGCGCTGGAACCCTGCCAGCGAAAGGCTGATCGCCGGGTTCGATCCGACCAGCCTCTGCTATTCGCTGGTCGAGGGCGGTAAGGCGGCGGTGATCACCGACTTTCGCCAGGATGGCGACGGGCTGACGCGTATTCTGGTGCTCGACCGTGGATTGAACCCGGCCCGAACCGGCGCGCTGACGCAACGCCTGATCGACGTCGAAACCTACCGCACGCTGGCCATGCTTGGCCTGCCGCTCGCTCAGTCGCTCTCGGCCCGCGTTCGCCGCATCGAGGACCGGCTGGCGTTGATCACGCGCGAGATGAAGGCGGCGGAAACGCGCCAGAGCCCGGTCCTGCTTGCCGACCTCACCGAGCTCGCGGCTGAACTGGAGGCCGATGCTGCCGCCAGCCTCTATCGGTTCGGGGCCAGCCGTGCCTATGACGGCATCGTGGAGGAGCGCCTGAATGCGCTCGATGAAGAGGTGGTGCCAGGCTACGACACCTGGGCCGGCTTCCTGAAGCGGCGTGTCGCGCCCGCCATGCGCACCTGCCGTTCGGTGGAGGAGCGTCAGGCCAACCTGTCGCGCAAGCTGACCCGGGCCACGACGCTTCTGCGCACCTGGATCGATGTCGAGGTCGAAAGCCAGAATCGCGACCTGCTTGCTTCGATGAACGACCGCGCAAAACTCCAGTTGCGGCTGCAGCAGACGGTGGAGGGCCTCTCCGTCGCCGCCGTCTCCTACTATGTCGTCGGCCTCGTCGGCTATCTCGCCAAGGGCAGTGTGCTTTTCGGCGTCGAGGTGAAGTCGGAAGTGGTGACGGCATCGGCCGTGCCGGTCGCGATCCTCGCTGTCTGGTGGATGGTGCGCCGCGTCAGGCGGCGGCATTCGGAGCCCAGGACAGTGGCAAATTGACGCTGCGTCAGCGGCCCGTCCTGTCGTTTCCGGATGCGGCCAATGCAGTATTTGCAAGCGTCCATCTAAACTGGTAAATCCTTTTTACCAGTGGGCGGAGTTTGCTATGTCGCGGCTGTTGATGCCGAAACCGGACGAGAAGACGCTTGCGCGTCGCGAGGAAATCGTGGCCGACATGCGCACCATCGTTCCGGGCGAGGGGGTGGTGGATACGGTCAACGAGATGCGCGTGTTCGAGAGCGATGCGCTTACAGCCTATCGCCAGCTCCCGCTCGTCGTCGTCTTGCCGGAAACGGTCGCGCAGGTCTCGCGCGTCCTCAAATATTGCAACGAGCGCAACATCCGCGTGGTGCCGCGCGGTTCCGGCACGTCGCTCTCGGGCGGCGCGCTGCCGCTGGAGGACGCGGTCCTGCTTGTCATGAGCCGCTTCAACCGCATCCTCGACATCGACTATCCCAACCGCGCCGTGGTGGCGCAGCCGGGGGTGACCAATCTCGGCATCACCCACGCCGTCGAGCAGGAGGGTTTTTACTACGCCCCCGATCCATCCTCCCAGATCGCCTGCTCGATCGGCGGCAACGTCGCGGAAAACTCCGGCGGCGTGCACTGCCTGAAATACGGGCTTACCGCAAACAACGTGCTGGGCATCGAGATGGTGCTGATGAACGGCGAGGTCGTGCGCCTCGGCGGCAAGCATCTCGACGCCGAAGGCTATGATCTTCTCGGCCTCATGACGGGTTCGGAAGGCCTGCTCGGCGTGGTGACCGAAGTGACGGTGCGCATCCTGCGCAAGCCTGAAACCGCGCGGGCCCTGCTGATCGGCTTTCCCACCAGCGAAGAGGGCGGCCATTGCGTCGCCGACATCATTGGGGCTGGCATCATCCCTGGCGGCATGGAGATGATGGACCGACCCGCCATCCATGCCGCCGAGGACTTCCTGCATGCCGGTTATCCGCTGGACTGCGAGGCGCTCCTGATCGTCGAACTGGACGGGCCGAAGAACGAGGTGGACCACCTCATCGGCGCGGTAGAGGCTATCGCCGCGCGGAACGGCTCCACGCTCTGCCGCATCTCCACCTCCGAGGAGGAACGGCTTGCCTTCTGGGCGGGGCGCAAGGCTGCGTTCCCGGCGGTCGGCCGCATCTCGCCCGACTATTACTGCATGGACGGCACGATCCCGCGCAAGGAGTTGCCGCGAGTGCTGGCCGGCATGCGGTCCCTGTCGGAGAAGTACGGCCTGCGCGTCGCCAACGTGTTCCATGCCGGCGACGGCAACCTGCATCCGCTCATCCTCTATGATGCCAACGTGCCCGGCGAACTGGAGAAGGCCGAGGATTTTGGTTCCGACATCCTGCGCCTCTGCGTTGAGGTGGGCGGCGTGCTCACGGGCGAGCACGGTGTCGGTGTGGAAAAGCGTGACCTGATGCCCGAGATGTTCAACGAGGCGGATCTCGACCAGCAGATGCGCGTCAAATGCGCGTTCGATCCCAACCACCTGCTCAATCCGGGAAAAGTGTTCCCGCAGCTGCGCCGCTGCGCCGAGCTCGGCCGCATGCATGTGCACCGCGGGCAGGTGGCGTTTCCGGATATTCCGAGGTTTTGAGGTGATCTCTCCGAAAGATGGTTCCTCGCCCCCGCAACGCGGGGGAGAGGTGTCTCGGGCAAAGCCCGAGACGGAGAGGGGGGAGACGCATCTGGCGAGCCGACGCACCGCAGAAAAGATTGCGCGCGCTCGCTCGCTTCGACGGGGCGACAACCAGGCGGAAGCAGTCCTCTGGAACGAGTTGAAGGCTCGTAGGCTCGGCGGTCACAAGTTCGTCCGCCAGATGCCGTTCGGACCTTACTTCGCAGATTTCGCATGCCGCAGCGCAAAACTCATCATCGAACTCGATGGCAGCCAGCATGCGGACAGTGAGTACGACCGGCGACGTGACGAGTTCATGCGAAGTTGCGGATACTCGGTGATTCGGTTCTGGAGTAGTGACGTGCTCCGAAGCAAAACCAGCGTTTGTGAGACGATCTTGGCCGCGCTGGACGGACGTTTGGCGGAAGATACCGTCGCTTGGGACCTGAGGTTTGTCTATGCCAAGCCAGGCATGCCGAGGGATGGTGGCCTTTGAGATGATGCTCCCCCTCTCCGCCTCGCTTCGCTCGGCACCTCTTCCCCGCTTTGCGGGGGCGAGGAACTCAAGATCGTAGATGCCCATGACCAATTTCACTCCTTCCACCTCCGCCGACGTCCTCTCCGCCGTCCAGTGGGCAGCCGCGGAAGGCGCGCCGCTGGAGATCATTGGCCACGGATCGAAGCGGGGCATCGGTCGGCCGGTGCAGGCCGAGCATACGCTCGATCTGTCGCAACTCACCGGCGTCACGCTCTACGAGCCGGAGGAGCTTGTGCTGTCGGCGCGGGCCGGAACGCCCGTCGCGGAGATCGAACGGCTGCTGAAGGAAAACGGCCAGGAGTTCGCGTTCGAGCCGATGGACTACGGCCCGCTCCTTGGTGGAGAACCAGGCCGCGGGACGATTGGCGGCATGCTGGCCGCGAACCTTGCCGGTCCTCGCCGACTGAAGGCCGGCGCGGCGCGCGACCATGTCCTCGGCATCCACGCCGTGTCTGGCCGTGGCGAGGCGTTCAAATCAGGCGGTCGCGTGGTGAAGAACGTCACCGGATACGACCTCTCCAAGGGGCTGGCCGGCTCGTGGGGCACGCTGGCGGTCGCCACCGACGTCACCTTCAAGGTCTTGCCCGCTGCCGAGACCGAGACGACGCTCGCCGTGCGTGGCTTCGAGGACGACGCAATGGCGTCGGCGCTCGCCATCGCGATGGGGTCGAGTTGCGAAGTATCAGGAGCGGCACACCTGCCCGAGGGTATCGCGGACAAGGTGGCCGGCGGCGTGCTGGGCAGCCAATCGGCGTCGCTGGTGCGTGTCGAGGGCTTCGGTCCCTCGGTCGCCTACAGGGTGGCCAAGCTCAAGGACCTGTTGGGCGCAGCACCACAGATCGACGAGATCCCGGCGGACCAGTCGCGGGCCCTGTGGCGCGACGTCCGCGACTGCATTCCCTTCGCTGACGGCACCGAAAAGCCGGTCTGGCGGGTTTCGGTCGCGCCCAGCGAAGGCTGGAAGCTCTCGCTGGCGCTGCGCATGGAGTCTCCTGCGAGCGCCTTCTTCGACTGGCAGGGTGGGCTGGTATGGCTTCGGATGGAAGGCGATCCCGAGGCTGACCTGATCCGTCGCCTGGTGCAGAAGTGCGGCGGCGGCCATGCCACGCTGGTCCGCGCAGCGCCGTCATGGCGAGGCTCGGTGGACGTCTTCGAGCCGCAACCGGCCGCGCTCGCCGCCCTGTCGCGGCGCCTGAAGCACGAGTTCGACCCGAACGGCGTGCTCAATCCGGGCAGGATGGGGTAGGATGGCCCGTCGTTGCCGGAACAGGAGGCTGGCATGAAAATCACGGATGTTCTGAGCTCAGACCCCGAAGTCGTGTCTGGTGCAGTCGTTTTCAAAGGCACGCGTGTGCCTGTCGATGCGTTGTTTGAGAACATGGCCGACGGGATGTCGGTCGAGGAGTTCGTTGACAATTTTCCGACCGTAGAAAGACATCAGGTCGAGGCGGTGCTGCAAATCCTGGCGAATGAAGTGAAGCGTCATTTTCCGAGGGCGGCTTGAGGATTGTTCTCGATGAATCCGTGCCGCGCGATCTGGCCAAGGCGTTACGTGCGTTGGGCTTGGAGATCGTGTCCTTTCCCAACCACTGGAAAGGCACCAAGAACGGCGAGCTGCTGACGCGGGTCAAGCAAGCCGGGTTCGATTGTCTCCTGACCTGCGACAAGAACATGGCCCGACAGCAGAACGTGCGGCAGCTGGAAATACTGTTAGCGGTATTGCCGACCCAACGCCTCGCTACACTACTGCCGCAGGTCGATCAAATTGCGCGCTCCCTTCGCTCAGATGCCACTCCGGCGAAGGGTGTCCTGAAGATTGAGTTCCACAAGTCCGGCCCGATCAGCGACACATAATGCAAACCACCTTCACACCCGCCCAGCTTACTGACCCACATGTCGCGGAATCGGAAAAAATCCTGCGCAAGTGCGTCCATTGCGGCTTCTGCACGGCGACGTGCCCGACCTATGTCACGCTCGGCAACGAGCTCGACAGCCCGCGTGGCCGGATCTACCTGATCAAGGACATGCTGGAGAACGGTCGTCCGGCGGACGCCGAGATCGTGACACACATCGACCGCTGCCTGTCCTGCCTCGCCTGCATGACGACCTGCCCGTCGGGGGTCAACTACATGCACCTGGTCGATCATGCCCGCGCCCATATCGAAAAGACCTATCGCCGTCCGTTGATGGACCGCCTGACCCGCAGCCTCCTGGCCGCGGTGCTGCCCTATCCGGGGCGCTTCCGCGCCGCCCTCAAGCTGGCTGCCCTCGGCCGCCCGCTCGAGCGCCTGTTTGCCTCCGTCGCGCCCCTCAAGCCGCTGGCGGCGATGCTGCGCCTTGCGCCGAAGAGCGTGCCGGCGGCGTCTCCCCTTTCCAGGCCGGGCGCGCATGGTGCGGCAGGTGCGCGACGGGGCCGAGTCGCCATCCTGACCGGCTGCGCGCAGCCGGTGCTCGATCCGGGGATCAACGACGCCACGGTTTCCTTGCTCACCCGCCTCGGCGTCGAGGTCGTCGTTCCGGAAGGCGAGGGGTGCTGCGGGGCGCTGGTCCACCACATGGGGCGCGAGGATGCTGCCCTGGATTTTGCGCGCAGGAACGTCGACGTGTGGGTTCGCGAGATGGACAAGGGCCTCGACGCGATCATCATCACTGCCTCGGGCTGCGGAACCACGATCAAGGACTACGGCTTCATGCTCCGGCTCGATCCGGCCTATGCGGAGAAGGCGGCCCGGGTTTCGGCGATGGCCAAGGACGTGACCGAGTATCTCGCCGCGCTCGACCTTCCCGAGCCTGCGGTAAAGCCCGGGCTCGCGGTCGCTTATCACTCGGCCTGCTCGATGCAGCACGGCCAAAAAATCACCCGCCAGCCGAAGGACCTGCTGGCGAAGGCCGGTTTCGTCGTCCGCGAGCCGCGCGAGGGGCACCTTTGCTGCGGCTCGGCCGGCACCTACAACATCATGCAGCCGGAGATTTCCACCCGCCTGCGCGACCGCAAGGTGAAGAACATCGCGGCGACGCAGGCCGACATCGTCGCAACCGGCAACATCGGCTGCATGACCCAGATCGCCGACCGCGCCGGCATGCCGATCGTCCACACGGTCGAGCTGCTCGACTGGGCCTATGGCGGGAGGCGGCCACGCGGCCTGGGGCCGGAGGCGCGGCCCGTTTCGATTAGCGCGAGCTGAGTTCAGGGTCCGGCTGGACGGAGGAGCCCGCGCTGTCATCCGACCGCACCGCACGGTTGCGCTGCCAGAAGGTGAACGTAAGGCAGACTGCGTACATCGTGATGCCGTAGACGCCAGCGGGCACGCTGGCCGGCGCCACGTCGCCCGCACTGTGGGCGACCAGGGTGCCCACCGCGACGCCAAGCGCCGCGTTCTGGATGCCGACCTCGAGTGCGAGGGCGGTGGCCTGGCCTTCAGTCAGGGACATCAGGCGCGCCAGCCCGAGCGCAACGATCAGCGTCACCAGATTGAGCGCAATGGCGCTCGGACCGAGCAGCGGCAGATTTTCGATGAAGAGTGTCCAGTTGATCATCAGGATGCCCCCTACCACGACGATCATCAGGACCATCGCCAGCGGCGAGATCAGTCGTTCCGCCAATTGGGCGAAGGCAGGGGCAAGCCGGCGGACCGTCATTCCCGCGATCACCGGAAGCGTCGTCAGCGCAAACATCGACAAGCCCAGCCGCGACACGTCCAGGTCACCGGCTTCCAGGCCGATGAAGTAGTCAGCGGCCAGCTCGGTCAGAAGGGGCATGGTGACGACCGCGAGAAGCGTGCTGACTGCGGTGAGAGAGAGCGACAGGGCCACGTCGCCGCGTGCGACGCGGGTCATGATGACCGAGCTCGCGCCGCCGGGGCATAGCGCAAGGATCACCAGGCCGAGCCCGAGCTCGGGTGGGAGCCTGAACAGGATCGCCAGGGCAAACCCGGCGAGGGGCATGGCGACCATGCGGCAGAAGATGCCGACCGCAAACGCCTTGGGCGCCTGGGCGATGCGCTTGAAGTCCCCGATGACGAGGCTGAGGCCGAGCAGGAACATGATGACGAACAGCGTCATCGGTAGCAGCACGTTCAGGAATACGTCCACGAGAACCTCAATGACCCATGCAGGGGACGAGCCTATCTGGTTCAGCTTGAACAAGCGTGAACTGCAGGGTGGGTTGCCGGGTGCGAAGAAGGCGGCTGCGGTTTCCCGCGCCGCCTTTCGCTGACTGGCCAGATCCCCCTTGGCCAGCCGTTCCCGTGGGGAAGCTACATGACGACGACCTTGGCGCCGACGGGGACGCGTTCGTAGAGGTCGACGACATCCTCGTTGCGCAGGCGAATGCATCCCGACGAGACGTTCGTGCCGATCGTCCACGGCGCATTGGTGCCGTGGATGCGATAGAGCGTCGAGCCGAGATAGAGCGCACGCGCGCCGAGCGGGTTTTCGGGGCCGCCAGCCATGAAATTCGGCAAATGACGCCCTTTCGCCCGCTCGCGGGCGATCATCTGCGCCGGCGGACGCCAGTCGGGCCACTGCGCCTTGCGGGACACTGTCTCGGTTCCCGTCCAGCCCATGCCCTCCTTGCCGACGCCGACGCCGTAGCGGCGGGCGCTGCCGTTGCCCTCCACGAGGTAGAGGAACTTGGACGCGCTATCGATCACGATGGTGCCGGCGGAATACGACGTGTCGTAGGACACCTGCTGCGGGAGGAACTTCGGATCGAGCGCGTGGCGACGTTCCTGCCTGGCCTTCGGCGCGGCAGCCGCTGGAAGGGTGCGAACCGCTTCCTGACGCTGGCGTGCGCGATAGTTCTGCTCGGTCCGGGGCCTCGCGTTGCGTTCAGCGCTCGGGCGGGTCGGCTGCGACCTCATGTGGTGCGACTGCCTCAGGGTGGTTGGCACGGTGCGCCGCGCCTGGCCGTCCTGAAGCTGCATCACCCAGGGGGCTGCCAGATCGGGACTGACCTTGACCGGCGGCCGCACTGCGTAGCGCTCGTTCGCGCCGGCCATGCCTGCTGACATTACCATGGCAGCAATGAAACTCGCTGCAAGCAAAGATACCTTCATCACGCCCACCTCACCCCATACACTCGGCGCCGGCCCGCGGCGTCGGTTCTGTTCTGGCGGCGGACAGGAATCCAAATGGTGAATCGAATTAGGCGCGAAGGCCGTGGACGTCGTAAACCTTTCGGTGTGGTTACCGGCGGGTGCAGGAAGCTGGTAAAGCGGGCGTAAAGCGGCGTTGCAGGGCATTAATGAATGGATTTGAAATGACTGAGAAATCGGGATTGCACGAAGGGGAAGACGGGAGAGTGCGCTGTGCGTGGCCGGGAAGCGATGCGTTCTACCAGCGCTATCACGACGCGGAATGGGGACGCCCGGTGACGGACGATTTCAGGCTGTTCGAGAAGATCTGCCTCGAAGGTTTCCAGTCGGGCCTTTCATGGCTGACCATCCTGCGCAAGCGCGAGAATTTTCGCGCCGCCTTCGAAGGGTTCGACTTCCGCAAGGTTGCCAAGTTTGGCGAAGCCGACGTCGAGCGCCTGCTGCAGGACGCCGGCATCGTGCGCCACCGGGGCAAGATCGAATCCACCATCAACAATGCGAAGCGCGCGATCGAACTGGTGGACGAGGTCGGATCACTCGCCGGCTGGTTCTGGAGTTTCGAGCCGGGCCCCGCCGAGCGCCCGGCGAGGGTCACCTGGGCCGCCATCGCGGCCATGCCCAAGACCGAGACGTCGACCCGCATCTCCAAGGAACTGAAGAAGCGCGGCTGGAGTTTCGTCGGCCCGACCACGGTCTACGCCTTCATGCAGGCGATGGGCATGGTCAACGACCATGTCGAGGGTTGCGTGTGCCGGGCCGAGATCGAAGGCATCAGGACGAAGTTCAAGCGGCCGACGGCCCGTGGGGAGCGCGTCCTGGCGGGCTGATTCGACCCTGGCCGGTTGCCGCTGTGCCCTCGTGCCAGCATTATGATGTCGGTGCCCTCCTGTGGTGTCCCCTTTCCATGGGAGGCGGCGCATGGCAGCCTCGTCCAATCAGTTTCGTGAAGTCGACGCGCTGCCATGCGCCGCCGTGTGGATGGGGGCGGCAGGGACAATCGCCAAGGCGTCTCAGTTGAGCGGTTGGCCGCTTGCTCGCCCGCGCTGCGGCACGGGGCCAGCATTGCGTCGTTGGGCGCTTGTCCGGCACGTCATGGCATGGGTCCTAGGGTCTCCGCCTTCGCTTTGCTCGGCTTCGCCCTAGGATGACGAAGAGGGGAGAGGGAGCAGCGGCCAATCGCCAAGGTTGGCGGTTGGTAGCGACGTGGTTGGCAGCGACATCCCAACCTTCGTCATCCTAGGGCAAGCGCAGCGAAGCGGAGCGCGACCCTAGGACCCATGCCGTGAGGTCTCGGCAGCCTGCCCAACCATGCACTGCTGGCGGGCGCGCGGCGTTGCGGCGCGCCCACTCTTGCCGCCAAAGACCCTATCGTCTAGGACACGGCCGCACTCCAATACTCTACGCGAGCACAACTTTCATGGCCGAGAAATCCTCAAAAATGCTGGCGCGGCTGCCGCGCGGCTTCGTGGATCGCGGTCCGGACGACATTCGCGCCGCCGAGAAGATGATGGCGACGATCCGCGAGGTCTACGAGCTCTACGGATTTGAGCCGGCCGACCAGCCGCTCATCGAATACACCGATGCGCTGGGCAAATTCCTGCCCGACCAGGACCGTCCGAACGAAGGCGTGTTCTCCTTCCAGGATGACGACGAGCAGTGGCTGTCGCTGCGCTACGACCTGACGGCGCCGATGGCCCGCTACGTGGCGGAGAATTACGAGAAGCTGCCAAAACCCTTCCGCAGCTATCGAGCGGGCTGGGTGTTCCGCAACGAGAAGCCGGGACCGGGCCGCTTCCGCCAGTTCATGCAGTTCGACGCCGACACGGTTGGCACGCCGGGCGTCGCGGCCGATGCCGAGATGTGCATGATGATGGCCGACGTGATGGAGGCCCTTGGCATCCCGCGCGGGCAGTATCTGATCCGCGTCAACAACCGCAAGGTGCTGGACGGCGTGCTGGAGGCGATCGGGCTGGGCGGGGATGAAAACGCCGGCCGAAGGCTGACGGTTCTGCGCGCCATCGACAAGCTCGACAAGTTCGGACCGGAGGGCGTGCGCCTGCTGCTCGGGCCGGGCCGCTGGGACGGCGGCAAGGAAGGCGAGGGCGATTTTACGAAGGGCGCCGGCTTGGGCGAAGCCGCAATCTCGAAGGTGCTCGCCTATGTCGAGACCGGCGAGATCGAGGACAATGAGGGCGTCGCCGAGCTGAAGGATATTGCGGCCCTCGTGCAGGCCGCCGGCTATGGCGACGATCGCATCCGCATCGACCCCTCCGTCGTGCGCGGCCTCGAATACTACACCGGCCCGGTCTTCGAAGCCGAACTGCTGGCGGAGATCCCCAACGACGAAGGCCAGATCGTGCGCTTCGGCTCGGTCGGCGGCGGCGGGCGCTATGACGGGTTGGTGTCGCGCTTCCGGGGCGAGCCTGTTCCGGCCACCGGCTTCTCGATCGGCGTGTCGCGGCTGCTCACGGCGCTGAAGAACCTCGGCAAGCTCGACAATGCCGACCAGATCGGCCCCGTGGTCGTGCTGGTGATGGATCGCGACACGGAGAGCCTCGGCCGCTACCAGAAGATGGTTTCGGACCTGCGCCAGGCCGGCATCCGCGCCGAGATGTATCTCGGCGGTTCCGGCATGAAGCCGCAGATGAAGTATGCCGACCGCAGAAGTGCGCCCTGCGTCGTGATCCAGGGCGGCGACGAGCGGGCCGAGGGCGAGGTGCAGATCAAGGATCTCGTCGTCGGCGCGAAACTCGCCGCCGGCATTACCGATCACGACGCCTACAAGGAGGCGCGTCCCGGCCAGGTGACCGTGCCGGAGAGCGAACTGGTCGAGACGGTGCGCGGCATCATCGATGCGCAGAAGGCGGAACGGCGGTGACGGGCTGGGCGCTGATGACCCCCCTCTGGCCTGCCGGCCATCTCCCCCTCAAGGGGGGAGATCGGTTGACACCGATGATTTCGCCAATCGGCAGCGTTGCCGCGAAGAGGCTGTCTCTCGAGCTGCCAATCTCCCCCCTTGAGGGGGAGATGGCCGGCAGGCCAGAGGGGGGTGCGTTTCGCATCACGCTCCAATGACCCTCCGCTATCCCTCCGTCGCGCCGGCGATCCTGTCGCTCTTCGCCGAGCGCAACGTGGAACTGGTCGACGTTCCGATCATCCAGCCGGCCGATCCGTTCCTCGACATGGCGGGCGAGGATCTGCGTCGCCGCATTTTTCTGACCGAGAACGAGACCGGCGATGCGCTGTGCCTGCGGCCGGAGTTCACCATTCCTGTCTGCCTGGACCATATCCGCACCCGAGCGGAGACGCCGCACCGCTATGCCTATCTGGGCGAGGTGTTCCGCCAGCGCCGCGAAGGCGGCAGCGAGTTCTTCCAGGCCGGCATCGAGGATCTGGGCGAGACGGACACGGCCGAGGCCGATGCGCGGTCGATCGCCGACGCCCACGCGCTTCTCACGCGGGCGCTGCCGGGAATCGCGTTGTCGGTGACGCTTGGCGACCAGACGATCTTCGAGGCGGTGCTTGCCGCGCTCGGGCTGCCGCGCGGCTGGCAGAAGCGACTGGCGCGCGCGTTCGGCACGCCGGATCAACTGGAGGCAGCGCTCGCCGACCTGGCCAATCCGCCGCGCAACAGCGCTTTGCCCGCCGAAATAGCCGAGCTGGTAGCCTATCGCGACCAGGAGGCGCTTTCGCGGGAGATCGAGGCCGGCATGGAGCGCGCAGGGCTTTCCGCCCGTTCGAGCCGTGCGCCTCAAGAGATTGCGCGGCGGCTGATCGAAAAGGCCGAACTGCGCAGCGTCCGGCTGTCCTCGGAGGCGTTCGAGGCGCTGGAAACCTTCCTTGCCATCAAGGCGCCGCTTGACCGCGCCGCCGATACGCTGGGCGCATTCGCCAAGTCAGCCGACCTGACCCTGGCGCGGACGCTGGACACGTTCTCGCGCCGTGTGGAAGCACTGGACCGGCACGGCCTGGCGGGCGACGTCGTCTATGACGCCGCCTTCGGCCGGCCGCTCGACTACTATACCGGTCTCGTCTTCGAGATTTCCGCGGGAGAGGCCGACCGGCCGCTTGCCGGCGGCGGGCGCTACGACCGCTTGCTCACGCTGCTCGGAGCGGACGCGCCGATTCCTGGCGTCGGCTTTTCGGTCTGGCTCGACCGCATCGAGCGCCTGGCGGGAGACGCCGCATGACGATCACGCTGGCGCTGCCCTCCAAGGGGCGACTGAAGGACCAGGCGACCGAGGTGTTCGCCAACGCCGGACTGGTCGTGGTCCAGGCGGGCGACGAGCGCTCCTATCGCGCGCGAGTGGACGGGCGCGACGACATCGAGATCAAGCTGCTGTCGGCATCCGAGATCGCCACCGAACTCGGCGCGGGTAACCTGGATCTGGGCGTGACGGGCGAGGACCTGATCCGTGAGAAGCTGGCGGACTGCGACGCCAAGGTGGCGGTTTCCGCACGCCTGCCCTTCGGCTTCGCCGATGTCGTGGTTGCGGTTCCCGACTGCTGGTGGGACGTGGAGACGATGGCCGATCTCGACGACGTCGCTGCCGACTTCCGCCAGCGGCACGGCCGCAGGCTGCGCATCGCGACAAAATACTGGCGGCTGACGCAGCAATTCTTCTCGCACGCCCACGGCATCCAGGTGTATCGCATCGTGGAGAGCCTCGGCGCGACCGAGGGCGCACCGGCGGCTGGCTCCGCCGACATCATCGTCGACATCACCACCTCCGGCTCGACGCTGAAGTCGAACCACCTGAAGGTGCTGACGGACGGCGTCATCCTGAAGTCGCAGGCCTGCATGGTGACGTCGCTCAAGGGCCGCGGCGAGGACGAACAGCGCGCCATTGAGGCGATCGCGGAACGCGTGCGCGCGGCGACCGGCTAAAAGCCTGAGCAAGCGATTCCAGGCATTTGGCGGCAGTTCCGGAATCAATCCGGGAACCAGTTGATTCAGCTTGAAAAGAAAAAGCCCGAGGCGCGCCCCGGGCTTTTTCGATTCAGGCAGTCGAGGTTCAGCGCTTGCCCAGCGCCCAGGCGCCCGGGCCGAAGACGGCCAGGATCAGGAAGCCGCCGGTGATCGCCAGGTTCTTCTGGAAGAACAGCATCTGGTTCATGTCGGCGAGGTCGGTGTGGGCGATCAGCGTCGCGGCGACCGTGAACACGGCCAGCGCGACGGCCACGACGCGGGTCTGGTAGCCGACAAGGATGGCAAGCCCGCCGCCGAGCTCGAGCAAGCCGACGAGGATGGCGACAAGCGTCGGGGCGGGCAGGCCGATCGACCCGAACCAGCCGGCGGTGGCGCCGATCGTGGTCAGCTTCGCGAAGCCGGCCATGATGTACATGGCCGACAGGAGGATGCGGCCGACGAGGAGGGTGGCGGAAGCGGCGGTGCCGGCGCTGGCGCCGGTGTCTGTGGCAGAGATGGACATGAGAGGGCTCCGATGGGTGCGTTTCGACACAAAAGATAACAGCCGGAAGCCGTCATCAGAAGGTGCACGAGATTGCACACATCGTTCACATATCCTGAACTGTCGCCGCTCCCCCCGCCGACGTCAGCCTGGGCGCGTCATGTCCTCGGGCCGCACCAGGCGGTCGAAGTCGGCGTCGGTGACGTAGCCGCCGCCAACGGCTTCCTCGCGCAGCGTGGTGCCGTTCTTGTGGGCGGTCTTGGCGATCTTGGCCGCGTTGTCATAGCCAATCGTCGGGGCGAGCGCGGTGACCAGCATCAGCGAGCGCTCCAGCGCCGCCTTGATGTTGTCCTCGCGCGCCTCGATGCCGACGACGCAATTGTCGGTGAAGGAGATGGCGGCGTCGGCCATGAGCTGCACCGACTGCAGGAAGTTGTAAGCCATCAGCGGGTTGTAGACGTTGAGCTCGAAATGGCCCTGGCTGCCCGCGAAGCTGAGCGAGGCGTTGTTGCCGAACACCTGCACGCAGACCTGGGTGAGCGCCTCGCACTGTGTCGGGTTGACCTTGCCAGGCATGATCGACGAGCCCGGCTCGTTCTCGGGCAAGGCGAGCTCGCCGAGGCCGGAGCGCGGACCGGAGCCCAGCAGGCGGATGTCGTTGGCGATCTTGTAGAGCGCCGCGGCGGCGGCATTGATGGCGCCGTGCGAGAAGACCATGGAGTCGTGCGCAGCCAGCGCCTCGAACTTGTTCGGCGCGGTCTTGAAGTCGAGCCCGGTGATCGCGGCAATGCGCTCGGCGACCTTGACGTCGAAGCCGACCGGCGCGTTGAGGCCGGTGCCGACGGCGGTGCCGCCCTGGGCGAGCTCCATCAGGCCGGGCAGCGTCATCTCGATGCGCTTGATCGAGGAGGCGACCTGCGCGGCGTAGCCGCCGAACTCCTGGCCGAGGGTGAGCGGCGTGGCGTCCTGCGTGTGGGTGCGGCCGATCTTGACGATGTGGTCGAATGCCTTGGCCTTGGCGTCGAGCGCCTTGTGCAGATGATTCAAGGCAGGCAGCAGGTTGTGGATGACGCGCTCGGCGCAGGCGATGTGCATGGCCGTCGGATAGGTGTCGTTCGACGACTGGCTCATATTGACGTGGTCGTTCGGGTGGACGGGCTTCTTTGAGCCCATTTCGCCGCCCAGCATCTCGATGGCGCGGTTCGAGATCACCTCGTTGGCGTTCATGTTGGACTGCGTGCCGGAGCCCGTCTGCCAGACGACCAGCGGAAAATGGTCGTTCAGCTTGCCGTCGATGACTTCCTGCGCGGCAGCGACGATCGTCTCGCCGAGCTTCGGGTCAAGGCGGCCGAGAGCCATGTTGGCCTCGGCGCAGGCACGCTTGACGATGCCGAGCGCGCGCACGACCGAGAGCGGCTGCTTCTCGGAGCCGATCTTGAAGTTGCCGAGCGAGCGCTGCGCCTGTGCGCCCCAGTAGCGGTCGGACGCGACCTCGATCGGTCCAAACGTATCGGTCTCGGTTCTCGTCGTCTTGCTCACTGCGGTCTCCAACTCTCTTTGGGTGGCGCCGGGGACAGTCTTGCTTTGCTCTCTTGAATGCCCATCAGCTGCTAGACCGAGCGCTGCAAGAGTAAACTGTCCTCGTCCATTGTCGGCGATGGCGTATCGCGTTGCACAATGGGCTTCAAGAGGGCGGCGGCGGGCAAATCGGTTGAAGGAGCGGTTCGTGCGCCGAAGCATTGCCGCACGCGCCCCTGAGGCGGCATGATGGCGGCGGAGAAACGTGATCGCAGGAGATGAAGGCATGGCCGCTTGCAGCCGGCTCTCCCGCCGAAGCTTCCTTGCTGGTGTCTCGGCCTTCGGGACGATAGGACTGACAGGCCGCGCCGACGCACAGTCCGCCGTCGCCGCCAACGACGCGACGTTCCTCTTCATCAGCGACGTGCACGCCTGCCGCATGGCAAGCGGACTGAGCCCCAACTGCCAGCAGGAGGGCAAGACGGATGCAAACCTGCTCCGCCACATCCGGGCACTTAACGCTCTCGACCGCACGCGCTGGCCGGCGGAAATCGGCGGCAAGCCCACCGGGCTGGCGTCGGCGGCACAGAAGATTGCGACGCCACTCGGCATCGTCGTGGGCGGCGACATGACGGATGACGGCGGCGGCCAGATCACGCTGCCCAGCGAGGGCACGCAGTTGCTGCAGTTCAGCCACCGCTACAGCGAGGGGGTCGGCGACGACCGCCTGCATGCCCGGGTCTATGCTGGGCTGGGAAACCACGACCTCGACCAGGACGGCCCGAAGGACCACGTGGACTGGTACCGGCGCGAATTGCGCGACTATGTCGAGATCAACCATCGGCCGGGCGTCTTCTTCAAGCCGCCGGTGCCCGCGGAAAACTACGACGTCGATTCCGATTCCTACTCGTGGGACTGGGGACATCTGCACCTGGTGCAACTCCACCGCTTCGGCGGCGACACCCGCAAGGGCGCCGTCAGTGCGCTGGATTGGCTAGGCCGGGATCTGGCAGGGAGCGCAGGCGACGGCAGGCCGGTCGCGCTCTTCCAGCACTATGGCTGGGACCCGTTCTCGACCGAGCGCTGGGATCCGGCCAGGACGACCTTCGACGACACGGGCGAGGGGCCGCCGCACTGGTGGACCGAGGCCGAGCGGCAGGCGCTTCTGGATGTCATCCGCGGCTACAACGTCATCGGCCTCTTCCACGGCCACCAGCACGAGACGCCGATGATCTACAAAGCGGCGGGCCTCGACCTCTTCAAGCCGAAGGCGGCCTATATGGGCGGGTTCGCGGTCGCGCGCGTGTCGGCCACGCGCATGGACGTGGTACTCGGCGAAGCGGTTGGCGATGCCGGCGCGGTCACGTTCACACACGCGCTTTCGAAGGCGCTGTAGCGGCGGGGCACCGCAAGGTGGGTTCCTGATCAGAGCGGCTCGGCGCCGAGCAACGCGCACCAATGGGCGAGGCGCTCCTTGAGCCGCTTTCCCCGGATATAGGCGTCCTCCTCCTGGGGCAGGCGCTCGACCGCCTCGCAACTGAAGGCCTCCCGGCCATGAGCGTCATATGCGGTCTGGAGGCTCGGCTTGTGCATGCTACCCAGCCGCAGCGAAAACCACAGCCTGTTCTCGATGGTGGCGAGGTCGGGCGCCGCGCCCGCCCAGCACTGGCCGCTGGCGATACAACGAACGGCGTAGATGCCTGCCACGACCTTGCGTTCCTTGTAGGCCGCGATTGCCGCCTTCCTGCCTTCGGTAAGCATGTCCTCTTTCCTGCGCTTTCGAATGCTGGATCGCAATTATCACCCGGGTAATATTGACGCAAGATTTTTATCCGGGTAAATTGTAGGCGTTGGAGATTGAAGCATGTCCGAGTCTGCATCGAGGCCAGCGACGGCCTTCCGGGCCAATCAGAAATTGGCGGCGGGTCCGCTAGCCGAGGTCGCATGCGCGGTGCGGGCAGCCTTGGATGCAGCGCCCGACATGTCGGTGCTGGTGTTCGACGACGCAACCGGCGCGGTGGTGGATCTCGACCTGAGGGGAACCGACGAGGAGATCGTCCAGCGTGTCCGTGAGCGCGGCGAGCCCAAAGTGCAGCCGACTGCCTACGACGCGGCCCAGCACATGGCCGACGACGCGCCGCGGCAAAAGCGCGGTCGCCCAAAGCTCGGTGTGACGGCCAGGGAGGTCACCCTGCTGCCCCGCCACTGGGAGTGGCTCGCCGCGCAGCCGGGTGGCGCCTCGAACGCGCTGCGGCGGCTCACGGAGACGGCGATGCGCGCGGACAGAGGAGGGGCCCAGGCGCGTGCACGCACGGAGGCCGCCTACAGGTTCATGTCCGCCATGGCGGGGGATCTTCCGGGCTTCGAGGAAGCCTCGCGGGCGCTGTTCGCCGGTGATCGGACGCGGTTCGGGCACAATGCCGACGGATGGCCGCCCGATATCCGCGCCCATGTGAACAGGATGGCTTGGGAAAACGGCGATATTTGACAGGAAGCCCCGCACGGCCATAGCGGGCAGTGTCCCGTTCCGCGGCGCTGCTGGCGACCGGGAGCCAAACTGCAACCTGGCGCCGGAAACGAAAAACGCCTCCCGCACCGCGTATGCGTGCAGGAGGCGCTTTTTGTCTGGCTGATCTGTCGGATTGCTCTTCGAGATTGCCCTGACATGAACAGAACGTGGCTCTTTGCGAAAGGTTCCGCATCGACGGAACTTTTTTGACGGCGACGAGCCGTCGATGGAAGTCAGCACGAACGCGCCGAGGCATCCGCCGGCGACGCCCGCCGGCATTAGGCGCCAACACAGGTTCCAGTCGATGTTGCAATGGTAGAGATGGGGACTGCCCGACGGGGCCGTGGTGAACAGCTCGGCCGCCTGCAAGGAGGCGCACGCCTGCGCCGGCGTGACGCCGAACGTGCGCGGCGTGCCATGGGATCCTGACCACCATCCTGAATCAAATGCGGTCGGGTAGGGAAGGAGGACATCCAAAGGTTGAATATTGTCAAGGGACGCTACTTATGATTGAATTGAAGCGCGCTCAAGCAACCAAAGGTGGTCTGCCGGTTGAGGGCCGCGCACAGCGGCGCGCCTTGGAATGTCTGTCGGAGCGGGCCGGATCTGACCCTGCACATCGCGAGCGCCTGACGCACTGCGTCGGCATGCCGTCAACAGGGAGGTGGGAATGGCACTCGTGCTCGGTGTGGGCGCATTCGGAAACGACGTGCGCCGGTTGCAAGACTATCTCAACCGCGAATTGTCGTCGACGCTGGTTCTCGATGGCTCCTTCGGCGGCAACACAAAAGCCGAGGTGCTGCGCTTCCGCAACCGCTTCGGGCTCCCGGCAGCGCCGGTATTCGATGACCAGTGCTTCGCCATTTCCGCGGATCGCGGCTTTGCGCCACCGGATTTCGACACGCACCCGTCGAAGAGCGGGGTAAACTGGCCGAGGAGGCCAACCGGGCTCAGTTCGCCGGACGGGGCCACCATGCAGGCGAAGTGCGGAACCATCAGCTTCGTGCACGCCCCGAGGCCGGGCAATCCCGAGCATATCAAGGTGACCAACAACTTCGAGGCGGCCAATATCTCCG
This sequence comes from Mesorhizobium shangrilense, assembly GCF_028826155.1. NCBI lineage: Bacteria > Pseudomonadati > Pseudomonadota > Alphaproteobacteria > Hyphomicrobiales > Phyllobacteriaceae > Arvimicrobium > Arvimicrobium flavum. The sequence goes on along the minus strand of NZ_JAQGPN010000001.1, from coordinate 4,254,350 downwards.
CCGTCGACATCCCCCAGCTGCGGGACTGCGTGGTGCCGACCGGCAGCGGCGTCGTCAAGACGGATGGCAGGATCCGCTTCCACAAGAAGCACATGGACAGGCTGAGGAAATTGTTCGCCGACTGGGAGGCCGCCGGTCTCGTGGACCGCATCCTCACCTTCGACGGCTCGTTCAATCTGAGGCTGAAGCGGGGCTCGACCTCGGCCACCGTGGCGAACCTCTCCAACCACGCCTGGGGCACCGCCTTCGACATCAATGCGCACTGGAACATGCGCAAGACGGTCCCGGCGCTGATGGGCGATCGCGGCTGCCTGCGCGACATGGTGGAGATCGGCCACGCCAACGGCTTCTACTGGGGCGGCCATTTCGGCACCCGGGACGGCATGCATTTCGAGGTGGCGAAGGAGATGCTGTAGGCGACGGTGCGGGGCGGCTTCCGGCCCGAGACGCTCGGGCGAGGGCGGCCAAAGAAAAAGGGCGGCATCGCTGCCGCCCTTCCTTGAAGCTTGCCTTGGTCGGCGATCCTCGGGTCATGCCCGAGGATGGACTTAGAAGTCCATGCCGCCCATGCCGCCCATGCCGCCGCCCGGCATTGCCGGCATCGGGGCGTCCTTCTTCGGGGACTCGGCGATCATGGCCTCGGTGGTGACCAGCAGTCCGGCGACAGAAGCCGCGTCCTGCAGGGCGGTGCGGACGACCTTGACCGGGTCCACGATGCCCATGGTGATCATGTCGCCATACTCACCGGTCTGGGCGTTGTAACCGAAGGTCGCGCCCTTGTTCTCGAGGATCTTGCCAGCCACGATCGAAGCTTCCGCACCGGCGTTGGCGGCGATCTGACGGCACGGAGCCTGCAGCGCACGACGCACGATGTTGATGCCGGCAGCCTGGTCGGCATTCACGCCGGCAGCCTTGATCGCGGAGGAGGCGCGCAGCAGGGCGACGCCGCCGCCCGGGACGATGCCTTCCTCGACGGCCGCGCGGGTCGCGTTGAGGGCGTCGTCAACGCGGTCCTTCTTCTCCTTGACCTCGACCTCGGTCGCGCCGCCGACGCGGATCACCGCGACGCCGCCAGCGAGCTTGGCCAGACGCTCCTGCAGCTTCTCCTTGTCGTAGTCCGAGGTGGTCTCCTCGATCTGCGACTTGATCTGGGCGACGCGGCCCTGGATCTCGGACTTCTTGCCGGCGCCGTCGACGATGGTGGTGTTCTCCTTGGAGATCGACACCCGCTTGGCGCGGCCGAGCATGTTGAGGCCGACGTTCTCGAGCTTGATGCCGAGGTCTTCCGAGATCACCTGGCCGCCCGTCAGGATGGCGAGATCCTCGAGCATGGCCTTGCGGCGGTCGCCGAAGCCCGGAGCCTTGACGGCGGCGATCTTCAGGCCGCCACGCAGCTTGTTGACGACGAGCGTGGCCAGAGCCTCGCCTTCGACGTCTTCCGAGATGATGAGGAGCGGCTTGGAGGTCTGCACGACGGCTTCGAGGACCGGCAGCATGGCCTGGAGGTTGGAGAGCTTCTTCTCGTGGAGGAGGATGTAGGCGTCCTCGAGCTCGGCAACCATCTTCTCGGGGTTGGTGATGAAGTACGGCGACAGGTAGCCGCGGTCGAACTGCATGCCCTCGACGACTTCAAGCTCGGTCTCGGCGGTCTTGGCTTCCTCGACGGTGATGACGCCCTCGTTGCCGACCTTCTGCATCGCCTCGGCGATCATCTTGCCGACCGACTCGTCGCCGTTGGCCGAGATGGTGCCGACCTGCGCGACTTCGTCGGAGGTCTTGATCTTCTTGGCGGACTTCGAGAGAGCCGCGATGACTTCCGAAACGGCGAGGTCGATACCGCGCTTCAGGTCCATCGGGTTCATGCCGGCGGCAACCGACTTGTGGCCTTCCTGCACGATTGCCTGGGTCAGGACGGTCGCGGTGGTGGTGCCGTCGCCGGCGATGTCGTTGGTCTTCGAAGCGACTTCGCGAACGAGCTGGGCGCCCATGTTCTCGAACTTGTCGGCGAGCTCGATCTCCTTGGCGACGGTGACGCCGTCCTTGGTGATGCGCGGGGCGCCGAACGACTTGTCGATGACGACGTTACGACCCTTCGGGCCGAGCGTGACCTTCACCGCGTCGGCGAGGATGTTGACGCCGTTCAGCATGCGCTCGCGGGCGTCGCGGGAGAATTTTACGTCTTTAGCAGCCATATTTCCTAGCTCCTGGGCTGGGCCTGGGATTTATCCGCGGCCCGGATGTCGGATTGTTGAGGAAAGCGTCTTCGGCTCAGCCGATGATGCCCATGATGTCGGATTCCTTCATGATCAGAAGGTCTTCGCCATCGAGCTTCACTTCGGTGCCCGACCACTTGCCGAACAGGATGCGGTCGCCGGCTTTGACGTCCAGCGGGACGATCTTGCCGTTCTCGTCACGGGCGCCGGAGCCGACGGCGATGATCTCGCCTTCCTGCGGCTTCTCCTTGGCGGTGTCCGGGATGATGATCCCACCTTTGGTCTTCTCTTCGGATTCGACCCGACGGACGACCACACGGTCATGAAGCGGGCGGAACTTCGTCTTTGCCATTTTGGAGTATCCTCGAAGCGGATGATGAAATTCGTTTGCGCCGGGCGGAGCCCGGCCGTTAGCACTCACGCAGGGAGAGTGCTAACGCCGCGCTGAGATAGTTGGTAGGGGGATTTCTGTCAAGGAGACGGCAGTCGCGGCGGGGGGAATTTTCCCCGGTTTCGAACTGCGGAGAGCTGGATGGATTTTCGCGGATCCGTTCAGGTAGGAAGCCGTGCCAGGCATTTCAAATAGCCCGATGCAGAAGCCCGCGGCGACTGCTAGACGCACCCCTCCCTCGAAGAACGCCGCCCGTCCGCAGCCTTGACGCCTGGCGGCAAAAGGCTGGCCTACTGCATGGTCTGCGGCAGCCAGGTCGCCAGCGCAGGGAAGTAGATCAGGATCAGCACGAGCAGCAGCGAGGCGGCGACGAAGGGCCAGACCCCGGCGAAGACCCGCTGCGCCGGAACGCCGGTCACTCTCTCCAGCACGAAGACGTTCAACCCGATCGGCGGCGTCAACATGGCGATTTCCATGAGCACGGTCAGGTAGATGCCGGTCCAGATGGGATCGTAGCCGATCGCAATCGTGATCGGCAGCACCAGGGGCAGCGTCAGGATGAGCATGCCGAAAGTGTCCATGATGGCGCCGAGCAGCAGATACATGAGTGCGAGCGCGATCAGGATCGCCTGCGGCGAAGCGTCGAGACCTGCGACCAGGCTCACCACCGCATCGGTCAGGCGCGTCTGCACCAGGAAGCGCGAGAGGATGACGCCGCCGGTGAGGATGAGGAATATGGCGGCGGTGGTGCGGACAGTTTCCTTCAGCGCGGCGCGTAGGGCCTCAGCCGTCAGCCGCCGAGCCACGACGGAAATGACGAAGACGCCAAGCACGCCGACGCCCGATGCTTCGGTCGGCGTGAAGATGCCGACATAGATGCCGCCGATCACGAGCAAGAAGATCAGCGCGATCGACAGCGCCGCCACAAGCAGGCGCGACATTGGCATGTCTTCCTGCTTCAGCCTGTCGACGATGGCGGACGTCGGCGGGTATTGGCGGCGTTGCACCATCACCGTCAGCGCGTAGAAAATCGTCAGCACGATGCCGGGAACGATCCCGGCGATGAACAGCGCGCCGATGGAGGTTTCGCTCCAGACGCCGTAGATGACCAGCGGGATGCTCGGCGGGATGATGATTGCGAGCGTTGCGGCGCTGGCGACGGACGCGGCGGCCAGCTTGTCGGAATAGCCGTGCTTGATCATCTGTGGCACGGCGATGTTGCCCATGGTGGCGACGGCGGCCACGCTGGAGCCTGTCACCGCGCCAAAGCCGGCGGAGGCGAGGATGGTGGAGACGCCGAGGCCGCCGGGCAGCCTGCGTGTCCCGCGCTGCGCCAGCGCGAAGATGTCTTCGGCCAGGCCGGAGTGGAAGATAATCTGGCCCATCAGGATGAAGAGCGGGACGGCGATGAACAGGAAGTTGGTACCATTGTCCCAGAGGACAAGCCCGATCTGCGTCAACGCCTGGGAAGGCCCCGACAGCACCGCATAGCCGATCACGCCGGCGCCGAGCAGCGCATAGCCGATCGGCATTCCGATGACGACGACGACCAGCATGGCCGCCATCACGACGATGCCGAGTGTGAGGGGTTCCATCAGGGTGTCCTGCGCAGGGAGTCCGCGGCGCGGATGAATTCCGCAACGCACGACACGAGGGCGGCAGCCGCAACGAAGGCGGCGAACGGCCAGAAGGGGATGTCTATCATTTCGGCGCCGTCCCCGTATTTCGACATGTCCATCGCCAGCCGCACTGCGGCGTAGGCGACGGCCAGGGCCGCCAGGCCGGTGAGCGCGTGGCGCGCCACCGTCCACAGCCGTCCGATCCGACCCTGGAAGAAGCGGTCAAGCAGGCCGACGCGGATGTGCTGATCTTCGAGGCTGACCATCGGGAGGCCGGCCACGACGATGACGAGCAGCATCAATTCCTTGACGTCGTTTCCCCAGCGCAGCGGAATGTTGAGGAAATAGCGAAGCACGACATCCGCCGACACCAACAGCACCAGCGCCGGCAGCAGGAGATAGACGACCCAGCCGTCGAAGGCTGCGATGAGACGGCGCATGGAACCTCAGTTCGCGGCAGGCAGCAGCCCGTTGACGGGCGATTGCACGGTGAGCTCGAAGATCTTCTCCGCGCTGGCGTCTCCGTATTGGGCCTCAAGCCGGCGGACGTCCTCGATAAGTGCCTTGGCGGGAAGTCCGGCCGCCTCGTTGGTTTCGATCCACTTGTCGAGCACCGGCTGCAGCACCGTGCGCCAGGCCTGCTTCTCCTGGTCGTTCGGCTGGATCAGTTCGACGCCGTTGTCGGTGTAGGTCTTGAGCGCCTGCTGGCGGAACTCGACACCGAGGCGCTGGCTGACCGCATGGGCGATGTTCTGCTGGAACTGCGCGAACACCGGCTTCAGTTCAGCCGGCAGGTCCGCATAGGCGTCGCGGTTGATGCAGGTGTCGATGTGCTGGGCGGTGAGGCCGAGGGACGTATGGTACTTGGCCAGCTCGTAGATCTTGAACGGTACGAAGCCGGGGTCGACCCAGATCACGGCGTCGGCGACGCCCTGCTGAAAGGCGGTGTAGATTTCGGGGAAGGGGATGTTGAGCGTCGTGATGCCGAGCGCTTCGGCGGCTTCCGGTGGAAAGCCCTGGGCAATGACGCGCAGTCCGCGCAGGTCCTCCGGAGTGCGGATCGGCTTCTTGCTCATGATGTCGGAGACGCCGGCGATGACCGTGTAGCCGTAGAGCACCCCGCGCTCTTCCCACTCCGGCACGAAATACTTCGGCGCAAGCTCCTGGATGATGCGCGTCGCTACGACCGGGTTCGACGGGGTGACGAAAGGCAGCTCGAAAGCCTTGTGCAGGGTAAAGCCGCTGCCTTCATAGGACGTGTAGCAGGCGGCATAGTCGGTGACGCGGTTGCGCACCGCGCGCCATCCGTCGGGGGCGGCGTGCAGCGTACCGCCGTGAAACTCCTCGATCGCCAGCTTGCCGCCGGTCGCTTCCTTGAGCCAGGTAAAACCCCTGCTCCACACGGAGGGGACCAGTGATGCAGCCGGATTCGGCGACGAGAACTTCAGCGATACCGGATCACCGGAATATTCCATCTTCGGTTCGGCCTCGGGAGCCTTGTGCGTCAGCCAGTCCTCGACGGTAAAGGCGCTGGCGGGAGCGGCCAGAAGGGATAGCGCGATCGTCATCAGAATGCGTTTCATCAAATCTCTCCAGAATGGACAGGTAGGGTCAGTCGTGCTTGCCGACGATGATGGTGTCACCGGCTCGCAGCGTGTTGCTGATGGTGCAGATGTGTTCGGCGGCTTCGACGAGATCGCGCTTGACGGCTTCGTCGATTTCGTCGCGGAAGCGGACGCTCGCCACGAACGTCCCGAGCCGCGAGGGCTGGTCCTCGGCCTTGATCGCCTCGACCTCCACGTCCAGCGAACCGAGGCGATCGAGGCCTTTGTTTCGCGCTGCGATGCGCACGCTCGCCGCGATGCAAGCCGCAAGGGCCGCGGCCTGCAGTTCCAGCGGGGTGAAGCCGGGAGCCGACGGGGAAAACACGGCGTCGATGCTCTGGGCGCGATCGTTGACGACCTTGCACAGCGCCGCGCTATCGCTGGACGCCTGAACTTTCGCTGATCTGACTGCCATGGACCCCCCGGTCGCACGCGCGGCGCCCGCCGGCCGCGCTTCTTTAGGAATCAATACAATGTCCGCCTGTTGTCAAACGATTCAAGCGTCCGTCGAACAGCCCTCGACTAGCAAGTTCCCGGAAGGTCCAGAAGGAACTGATTTTCGTGTTCCTGTCGAAACGTAGAATCTCTCGCTCTACCGACTTGGCCCGCTTGTGACGGGCGGAGTGGCTGAGCGGCTAGCTGCAAGCAAAGGTTTCAGGGCGTTGACGCTCGGCGCCCGCCTGCTAGCCATTCGTTGCAATGTTCCCGATTGCATAGGCTCGGGGAAAAGGGCAGCGTACCATGCCGCACCGTCAAGGACGGGCCGATCATTCTTTCCTGGCAACAAGTTGTCTTGGGAATGACTGTATGAAAAGCGTGATGCCGCAGCCATGACACGCGCCCAGCTGTTTGGCGTCGTCATCGGTTTGCTCATCGTGGCGGGGCTCACCGTCCTGCGCGCGGGCGATCCTGAACCGCTGAAGCTGGTGCGCGAGGCCACCTTCGATGAGTATCAGCGCATCGCGCCGCGTCCGTTCGAGGATATGCCGGTCCGCGTCGTCGACATCGACGAGGCCTCGCTGAAACAGTTCGGCCAGTGGCCGTGGCCGCGGGACCGCATGGCAACCCTGGTCGAACGTCTGACCGACATGGGCGCGTCGGCGATCGCCTTCGACATCCTGTTTGCCGAGCCAGACCGCTTGTCGCCGCGCAACGTCGTGCGCGACGTGCCCGGCATCGACCCCTCGATCCTGCAGCAGCTTCCCGACAACGACGAGATCTTCGCGGACGCGATCGTCGGCAAACCCGTCGTGTTCGGTTTCGGCCTTTCCAACGAAGGCGTCTACAAGCCCCAGGTGAAGGCCGGCATCGCCTATACGGGGGAGAGCCCGGCGGCGGCGCCGCCACGTCTCGTCGGCGCAACGCCGCTGCGCCCGAGGCTGGAAGAGGGCGCGGCCGGCCTCGGCCATATCAGCCTCAATCCCGGCAGATCGTCGGCCATGGTGCGAACGGTCCCGCTGTTCCTGAGCGACGGCGAGCAGCTCTACCCCAATCTTGCGCTCGAGGCGCTCAGGGTGGCGCAGGGCGCGTCCACCTACCTGCTGGGCGGCGCGACTGACGTGCCGGACACCATTACCTTCGTGAAGAATGGCGAGTTCGTCATCCCGGTCACGTCGACCGGCGAACTCTGGCTCTACGTCAGCCCGGACAGGGCGGAGCGATATGTGTCGGCCAGGGACGTGCTCGCTCCGAACGGTCCTTCGGATGCGGCGCGGACTGCGATCGAGGGCAGCATCGTCTTCGTCGGCACTTCCGCGGCGGGATTGCAGGACATCCGCACCACCGCGCTCGGCCAGAACGTGCCCGGCGTCTCCATCCACGCACAGACGGTGGAACAGATACTCTCAGGCAACTTCCTGTCCCGCCCGGACTGGGCGAACGGCCTGGAGATATTCGCGATTGCCGCGACCGGCTCGCTGCTGGTGTTGCTCACCATCTTCGTCAGCCCGGCCATTGCACTGGCCTGCGGCCTGCTGATCACGGGCCTTGCCCTGGTCGCATCATGGCTCGCCTACGCCTATGCGGGGATGCTGTTCGACCCCTTGGCTCCGATCGTCGCCGGGACGATCACACACTTCTCGGCCACATCCTACCGTTTCCTGGTGACGGACCGGCAGCGCCGCGAGATCCGCCGCGCCTTCGGCCAGTATCTGTCGCCGTCGCTGCTCTACCGCATCGAGCACACGCGCGACGCGCTGCGGCTGGGCGGAGACGATCGCGAACTCACCGTGATGTTCGTCGACGTGCGCAACTTCACCGAGATCAGCGAGCGGCTGCCGCCGATCGCGGTCGTCGCTTTCCTGAACACGCTGCTCGATGCGCTGAGCCGCCACGTCACTGCGAACGAGGGCACTCTCGACAAATTCATCGGGGATTCGATCATGGCGTTCTGGAATGCCCCGGTCGACGTCGCCGACCACCAGCGCCGGGCCGTCCGCGCCGCGCTAGAGATGCGGGAGACGCTTGCCGCCCTCAATGCCCGGGACGCGTTCGGCTTTGGGCCCCAGCACAAGGTCGGTATCGGCGTCGGCATTCACACCGGGCTGGCCTGCGTCGGCAACATGGGCGCCGAGAGCCGGTTCAACTACTCCGCGGTCGGCGACGCGGTGAACGCGGCCGCGCGCATAGAGGCCTCATGCAAGTCGGTCGCCTTCGACATCCTCGTTTCCGAAACCACGGCCGCTGCGCTGGACGGCCACGCGCTTCTCGACGCAGGTTCGCCGGAACTGCGCGGCAAGAGCGGGCGGATCAAGCTGTTTGCAGTCGTCGGTGATGCGGGCGTCGCTGAAACGGCGCAATTCGCCGAGCTCCGGGAGGTCCACGGCCGCCTCGTCCAGGCGATGCGCTCACGGTCGCCGGACACCCAGAAGATCGTCAATATGGCCAAGCTCAAGGCCCGCGGCCTGACCGCCCCGCTGCAGGAGTTCTACGGCCGCATTAGCCGGCGGGCCACCCACTTCGCTCCGGAACCGGCGGGAGGTGATGTCGGCTATGCCGGGGGCGATCAGCCTGCAGCCGTCGCCCAAAACCAGCAGTCCGTCATTCAATCGGTGCCTGGAGCGTCGCCCGGACCCTCGCCGGGCCCGTCGCCGGCGCCATCGCCCGGACCATCGTCGCCCCCCGGACCATCGCTCGGGCCATCGTCGCCGCCATCGTCGCCGCCCGGACCATCGCTCGGTCCGTCGTCGCCGCCATCATCGCCGCCCGGACCATCGCTCGGCCCGTCGTCGCCGCCATCGTCGCCGCCAGGGCCGTCGCTCGGGCCATCATCGCCACCGCCCGGGCCATCGGGTTCCCCTGGACCGTCAGGTTCGCCAGGCTGATTGGGTGGATCGGTCGGGGTCGGCCTGTCCGGCTCCTGCGGTGTCGGCCTGTCCGGTGGCTGCTGTGGTGTCGGCCTGTCCGGCGGCTGCTGCGGCGGGCTCGGCCTGTCCGGGGTGTTTGGCTTCTGAGGTTCGGTCGGAGTTTGCGGCGTGTTCGGTTTCTCAGGCGTGTTGGGCTGTTCCGGTTGGCGCTGCTGGCTCCGTTCCGTGCGCTGCGTGGGCTGTTCCTTGGTCGTGGCCGACGCCGACGAAAGCCCGCAACCGCCGCCGCCAAACCCAAACCCTCTCGAAAGCTGCTGGTTGCCGGACAGGAACGGCAGTGCGCGCTGGCTGCCAAGCGTCCTGAGGATGCTCCGATCGACGCGGCGTGCGCCGGTCATGCGGCCGCCGGGCGTCGCAACCATGGAGTCGCAGCGACGCCTGAGCATCGTGCAGCCGCTCGCACCGCAGAAGCGGGCCGCGCCGTTGAGCAGGACGACCGCCGTCGTCCCGTTCGGGGCCACGAAGAAGTCGAACGCGGTTCCGCGCACGCCGATCGTGCCTGCCGGCGTGAGGATCTCGTAGGCGGATGATTTCGATTTTCCGCTGATCCAGCGAAATGTTCCCTTGGCGGCCTTGATGGAGAGCTTCTTCACCGTCCTCGTATCGTCATACACATACTTGTCTATGACCACCGACGAACCCCATCCCACCGCGAGCTTGGTGCCGTCCTGGAAGACGAACTGGCCGAGACCCGAGCTGGACGTTCGAATGCGTTCGTCGCGGTAAACCGGGCTCTTGACGACGATGGGTCCGCTCTGGCCCGTGACATCGGTCTTGATCCGGACCGCTTCGCCAACCTTTTCGGCCGCCGACGACGGAACTGCGCCGCCCAGGACAACGCTCAACGCTACGATCGCCGCACCACGCAAGGACGACATCGCTCCCTCCAGCAATGGACGAGCCTAGCACAGTGGATGTCGGTGGAGATAGTCTATCACTTGGTCAGGATTTGCCGAGGTCATGATGTGTGAAGGTCAGTTCTAGAACACGCTTATGTTATCAGGACAGCGCGTCAGGAGATGAGGGGATGCGTCGTTTAGACTACTGCGTGAAAAAAGTAACACGTCCCCGCGGGAAGATTTTCCGCGGGGCGGATGGCGGTTTCTATTCAACCGGCCGCCGCCATTCGAGGCGGCGGCCGGACGACCCTGGATTACAACCGTTCCAGGTTGAGCAGGCTCGCATCCCCGCGCCATGACTTGGCGAGATCCGTGGCCGCCTTCTGCTGGGCTGCCGCGTCGCCCTTGGCCTTGGCTGCCTCCTGGAGTCCATAGAGCGCCCACGCGCTGCCCCTGGCGTGCTCGAGCGCGGCGTCGAACTCCTTCTGCGCTTCGTCGGCCTTGCCCTCCTTCAGCAGGGCGGCGCCCAGCGACTGTCTCACCGGATAATACCAGAACGGCGGCTCCATGTAGGGGATGGTGTCTTCGGTTTCCGCCGCGCTGCGCCAGAGCTCGATGGCGCCCGCATTGTCGCCTGCCGCCTGCTTGGCGCGTGCGAGCACGACGTTCTTCGCCACCTCCAGGACCGGCACGGCAGGCACGCCCCAGGCATCGAGCGTCGACCAGTCCGTCTCGCTCGCGATCTTCTGGATCGCGTCGGCCTCCTTTGCAGCGCCCGCCGTGTCCTTCTTCGACGCCAGCGCGACGCCGCGCGCATAGTGCCACATGGCCTTCACATAAGGCGGCGCATTGGGCGGGTCGGGCAGCGCCAGCACCATGTCGGGGTCGCCATACTGGGCCCATGCGTAATAGGGGGCCGCCTTCACCGGCTGCGCGATCGGTATTGCCGTCGCGACATCGTTGGTCAGCCATTTGTCGAGCTTGTCGGCCTGGGCGAGTACCGTCTGCTTGTCGCCGAGCAGTTGCGCCGACACCAGCACGAAATGCACGTTGTGCGAATAGTAGCCGATCGGGTAGACGCCCATCGCGCCAGTCTGGGTGATATAGTCCTCGTCGACCTTCGAGGCAGCCTTGTTGGACTCCAGCGAATCCACGTACCGGCCGATCCGATAGTAGATGTGGCTGGGCATGTGGACGATGTGGCCTGCGCCCGGCATCAGCGCCGCGAGCTTGTCGGCATAGGGCTCCGCCCGCTCCGGCCGGTCTGACGCCTCCACCAGGTGGATGTAGAGGTGGATCGCCGAGGGGTGCTCCGGCGCCTTGGCGAGCACGTGCTCGAGGCGCTTCTGCACGTCTGCGGTGCGGCCCTTCGGTTGCACGCCGCCCGGCTCCCAGTAGTCCCAGGGCTGCGTATCCATGCCCGCCTCGGCGGCCAGTACGGCGAGTTCCAGGTCGTCGGGATACTTGTCGGAAAGCGCCGACATCGCCTCCGCGAAGGCCATGTCGAGTTTCGGGCGTTCAGCGGCCGGATCATCCGAATAGCGCGCGGCGACGGCCTCGATCAGCCCCCGCTCCTTCTCGCTGCCGCCGGCGGAGAGAGCCTGCGCCTTCTTGAGCGCAGCCATCGCGGGCGCGTTGGCCTCCGGATCCATGGGGACGTTGATGTTGGGTCCGAGCACCAGCGCCTCGCCGACGAAGCACATGGCGCAATCGGGGTCGAGCCGCTGCGCCTTCTGAAAGGCGCGCCGGGCCTCGGCGTGGTTGAAGTTCGCCGCCATCCTGAGCCCCTGGTCGAAATAGGCCTGGCTCTCCTTGCTCTTCGTCGTCACCGGATAAGTGAGGGCGCCGAGGTTGTCCCACAATGGCGGCTCGGCTTCCGCATAGGCCTTTGCGGCTTGCGGCGACTGCATCTGCGTGGGGATGTTTGCCGTCCGGCAGTGCGGCGCTGCCGCAAGTTCTGCGGGAATTTTAGGCGTTTGCGCCGGAGCGCCGGCAGCGCCAAGATTGGCGGCGGCTCCGCCGACGCCTAGCCCGACCAGGACCAGTGCAGGCAGCCCTGCGTTCTGCAGGAGAACGGGTACCCTCATGAGAGCCTCCATGCATTTCTGACGGGAGGCAGATCTCGCCCAGGATCGCCGGCCGGAATTATCCGCCCGCACGGCCTTGCTGGCAAATCAAAAATAAGGGTCAGGTTTTGCCTGACCAGAGAAAGGTCGATGCGCTGACGTTGCTTGAAACGGCGTCAATCAGGACTGCTTGCGCCCCGTGCCCCTCTGCGCATGTGTTGGCGCGGGCAAGCACAGGGAAAAGATCACATGACGATGCGCAGGTTGGACAGCTCGTCAGCGATTTCCTTGAAAACGTCGTTCAGCTTCTTGCTGGTCGCGTTCCAGAACAGCTTCCTGCCCTTTGTCGGATCGTCCGGGTCGCGCGCGTAGCGAGAGCGTGACGCGCAGGTGTTCAGCATCGCGATCTGCTCCTTGTCTTCGGCATCGTTCGCATCGAGATCGAGCGCGACGGTCATGACGATCAAGCCGGCGCCCCGATTGCCCGTGTCGCCGCCGTTGGCGTTTTCACAGAGCTTGAGGAAATGCTGGTTCATCGCCTTGGGATAAGTTCCGCTGCTGTAGTAGCTGTTCCTGAAGTTGTTCTCGTAAGTGGTGCCGGAAAATACCCGGCCAGGATTTCCATCGGCGAGACGTGCATACCCGTATGCGGCGTAGGTCGACTTGTTGCCGACAGCGTCGTTGAACGAGTAGGTGTTGGCGCCGTCGGTGAGCACGATCACGACCTTGTCATTGCCGCGTTCAGTTTCGGAGCGGCCGCCTGTGAACGGCGCCTGGCTGGACAAGGTCCGCCACCCCCAAGCCATGCCTTCCGGCACGTTGGTGTTGCCTCCCGCTGCCATGCCGTTGATCGCCGCCTTGATGGCATTCAGGCCAGTCGTCTTGGTAATGTCGGTGAGAGGCGTGATGGCGGTGGTCGTGCAACTCGCGTTCGGCCCCTTGCCGGAAGCCGGCAAGGAAAAGCCGGCGGGTAGCGACGTGTAATATTTTGCGGCAAACCGCTGGCGTGTTTTGGCGTCTGAGTTGGAGGTAGCGTCGTTCCACCAAGTGTTGTTAGCATTGAAGTTCAGCAGATTGTCGTTCTTGTCGTCGTCCCATTTGAAGTCGCCTGCTTCGTCCGGGCCGAACATCGGCACGTAGAGCGTCGCTGGCGAGTTCGCCGGAGTGTCATCCGTATTGTAGGGGTAAGGTCGAGTCTCTACGCAGCCGCCCCACGAAAAGGACTGGAGCGCTTGCGACGAGCAGTTCGAGCCGCAGACGGAGTTCCGCAGGTCAGCGAACAGAGTGAATCGCGATACGGTTTGCCCTTGCGCGCTGCCCCAGCCGTTCCCAACCTTCTTGTATGGGTACGGCCCTGTGGCGGTCTGTTGGATTTTCTTATTGGCGGCAGTCAGTGTCGCCCAGTTGAAGTTCTCGTGGTGTATCGGCGATATGCCTTCTCGGTCCATCCAGGATTCGGACGCGTTGTCGGCGCCGATGTTGACCGACGCGGCGAAGGGAACCAGTGAGAACTGGACCGGCTTTTCGATGCCCTTCATCAGCTTGGCGGCGTTCGCCATCTGCTCGACGAGCTGGATGGACGCCGACTTGAGCAGCTTTAGACGCGGCTCGCGCGTATCCTTGCCCGGGTCGCCCATGGAGCCCGAGTTATCGAGGACCAGCGCCACCTCGACGGTGTTCTTGAGCTGCACCTCGGACTCGGCCCGGAAGGACCATTTCTTCTCGCCGGCCTCCTTGCCGTTCAGCAGCTTGAGGAACGGCGGCAGGAAATGCGGATCATAGTCGGTGATCGCCTGCAGCTTGACGCGGCCGCCGCCGGTGGTGTTGGTCGGCAGCTGGACGATGAGCTCTGATTTCTCGGGCTTCACCGACCCGAGATTGGCGTTGTAGAACTCGCGGGCGTAGGCTCTCACCTGCTCATCCGTCGCGTTGCCCTCGAGCAGGCGCCGCGCCGTCGCAATGCCGGCCGCGTCCAGCGCGTTCAGCGTATCCTGCCGCTCGCGGGACATGTCGGCATAATCGACCGCGAGGGCCAACCCGCCGAGCAGCGGAACCATCACGATCCCGGTCAGCATCATGTAGTTGCCGCGGACGTCACTCAGAAACTTGCGGAACATAGGTCCGAACCCCTCAAGCCCGAAGGTGATCCGGCGACGCTCGCACGAAATGTTTAAGATACCGGTTCGGAAGAGCATTAAAACCGCGCGCTCCCAATTTGCCGGGCGTTAACCGTGGGGCGCGGCAGCCTGTCGGGTCAGGGCCGGAGCAACTGGCCGCCGCCGCGTTCCGGCGTCAGTCGCGTGGGGCCGGAGAAGCGGTCGCCCATCATCAGGTCCACTCCGACATCGAGAAGCGCGATGGCGTCGTCGTCGTTGGACACGTCGGTCGCGATGACGCGCACGTCGGCACGAGCCGCACCAGCGAGCAGGCGCGCGGCGTGGATGCTGCCCGACCCGCCGTCGCCGATCAGCCGGGAGGCCGGCGCGCGGATGAATTTCACAGCGGGGTTGGCGAGGGCATTCGCCGCTCCCGCGCCATCGGCTTCGACGCAGAAGCCGATGCCTGCGTCCGCAAGCTGTTGGAGCGCGAGCGACAGGCGCGGGCATTCGAACAGCCTGGCCTCGACCACGAGCACGACGGCGCTGCGAGCCGCCGGCTGCAGGTGGGCCAGTTCCACGACCAGATCGAGCTCGCGCCGGGCGTCGAGCAGGCCGTCGGAGATCGCCACATGCAGCGGGCCGTCCGTAATGCCGGCAAGCTGGCTGTCGCCGGCCTCGATCGCAGCGACGATCGTCTGCCGCTCGAAGGCGGCGATGTCGAAGCCGGGCGGCGGCTGCGAAATGCGTCGCAGCACGAGCGGTTTCCGCTCGCGGCCGTGGACCGCGCGGGATACGTCGAAGCCGCAGACGTGGCCGGTCGTGACCGACACGATCGGTTGCAGGCTGAGCTCGACTCGCTCAAGCGCGGTCCTTTCCGCCAGCACGGCATTGACCAATGCCGGATCCGTCCCCCGCCGCCGCTCGGCGAAGAGGCGGGGAAGCCGCACGACATTGTCCCCGGGCGCCGAATCCCTGGCGACAGATGCCGCGGGCCGCGGCTGCTCGAGTGGTGCGGGGAGGGACGGTTCAGGGTGCGCTTGCGGATGTGGCTCCCACCCGTTCGAGGTCGCCCTGAGCGCCAGAAACTTGCTGAACGTCGCGTCCACCGAGGCGGTGAGACGGCTCATGTCTGAAGCAATGCCATTGGCGCGGCGGGCCGCGCGCAACGCGAGCGTGGTCGCGACCAGCGACAGCGTGAAGGCGAAGCCGATGGCGACAACCAATGCGGTTGGGCCGGTCATGGACAGCAAGCGAACCATTGTTGTTCTTCTTCGGTCCGGCCCGCGCCCGCCGGCACCCCTGCATCTGCCCGTTGGCCGGACGATACGCCTGCCCCCGGGGCGCTGTTAAGTGAAAGCTGGTGACAGGGTGAACGGCTTCGGTTAATTGCGTGGCCTGGATCGTATGAGAAGCGGTCCGCTCCCCCGAGCTTGCGAAAGGAACGACATGGCGGGTTCGCCCAAGATGATTGCAGCGCTTGCCGAGATCGAGGATCGATATGCCGCGATCCTCTGCGATGTGTGGGGCGTGATCCACAATGGCGAGCGCTCCTTTGCCGAGGCGTGTACCGCGCTGACCCGGGCCCGCGAGAAGGGCATCGCAGTGGTGCTGATCACCAACGCGCCGCGTCCTGCGCCGCCGATCATTGCGCAGCTTTCGGCGCTCGGCGTGCCGGAAGGCGCCTGGGACCGCATCGTCACCTCGGGCGACGTCACGCGCGAACTGGTCCGCGAGGGGCCGCGCAAGATCTTCCATATCGGCCCGGACCGCGACCTGACGCTCTACGACGGAATCGATGTCGAGGTGGTCGAGGAGTTCGAGGCACAGGGCGTGGTCTGCACCGGCTTCTTTGACGACCGCACGGAGACCCCGGACGACTATGTCGAAATGCTGCAGCGGCTCAGGGCCCGCAACCTGCCTTTCATCTGCGCCAACCCGGACATCGTGGTCGAGCGCGGCGACGAGCTGATGTGGTGCGCCGGCGCGCTGGCCCGCGATTACGCGCAGCTTGGCGGGCGCACGCTGATCGCCGGCAAGCCGCACAAGCCGATCTACGACGCTGCCCTCGAAGCGGCAGGCGAGGTGCTGGGACGCACCGTTGAGAAGACCGAGGTTGTGGCGATCGGCGACGGCGTACTCACCGACGTCAAGGGCGCCGAAAACAACGGGATCGATGTCCTCTACGTATCCGGCGGCATCCATTCGCGCGAGTATGGCGAGGAAGCGTATCAGCCGGAGCCGGCTCGCCTCGCGGCCTTCCTCGAAAAGCACGGCCACCATCCGGTGGCGGTGATTCCGCGCCTGCGCTGAGGATCATGATGACGACGGCGCGCGTGCTCAGGATCAGCGGCTCGGAGAGCCTGCCGGCCGGGCTGCGCGGCGGCGTCGTCGCGATCGGAAACTTCGACGGCGTCCACCGCGGGCACCAGGCGGTGCTGGCGCGGGCGCTGGACGAGGCCAAGCGCCTCGGGGTTCCGGCGCTGGTGCTGACCTTCGAGCCGCATCCGAGAACCTTCTTTCGCCCGGACCATCCGCTTTTTGTCGTCACGCCGGCGCCGATGCGGGCGCGCCTGCTCGCCCAGCTCGGCTTCGACGCTGTGGTGGAGCAGCCCTTCACCGGCGAGTTCGCGCAGCACTCGGCCGATCGCTTCGTCGAGGAGACGCTGGTCGCCCATCTAGGTATTTCGCACGCCGTCACCGGCTTCGACTTTCATTTCGGCAAGGGACGGCAGGGCGGCCCGGCGTTCCTGATGGCTGCGGGCAAGGAGAAGAGGTTCGGTGTGACGCTCGTCGACGCCTTCCGCGACGAAGGCTCCGAGGTTGTCTCGTCCAGCCGCATCCGCGAGCTGCTTGGCGAAGGCAACGTGGCCGAAGCCGCGGGGCTGCTCGGCTACCGCTATACGGTGGAGGCGGAGGTGATCCGCGGCAGGCAGCTCGGGCGCACGCTCGGCTTTCCCACCGCTAACATGGCGCTGCCGGAGCCGAACGGTCTCAAGCACGGCGTCTATGCCGTCCGGCTGCGCCGCGCCGACGGCAGTCTCCACGATGGCGTCGCGAGTTTCGGACGTCGCCCGACGGTCGACGCGGACGGCGTTCCGCTGCTGGAAACCTACGTGTTCGACTTTGCAGACGATCTTTACGGCGAAATCTGCGCCGTCTCCTTCTTCGGCTACCTGCGCGGCGAGGAGAAGTTCGACGGTCTCGAGGCCATGGTGGCGCAGATCCATCGAGACGAGGCCGAGGCGAGGGCGCTGCTTTCGGGCGTGCGGCCGCTCTCGGAACTGGACCTCGCCATCGCCTTCTAGAGTACACGCCGCCCTTCGCCCACGCCCTGCTCACATGGGTTAAACGTCCGCGCGCACAACCGATAATTGTTTCGCGTTTTAAGCGAATTTTCACCGTGCTGACTGACAACGGAACGCTTAGTGTGTTTTCGTAGTCCAGGCAGTTTCAGCATGAATTCCTTTCGTCTCGCCGCTGCCGCGGCTGTCCTTGCCAGCAGTGCGGGTGCCGCTTTCGCCGAGGAGGACGGAGGAGGTTGGCTCTCGGGCAGTTGGTCGCTGACGCTCGGTGCTTCCGGCTACTTCGCGCCCGAATACGAGGGCGACGACAAGATGGTGTTCCGCGCGGTGCCGCTGGTGTCGCTTGGCAAGACCGGGACGGTGACCAAGTTCGCCTCGCGCAACGACAACATCTCGCTCGGCCTGATCGACAACGGCACGGTCAGGGCGGGCGTCGCCGGAAAGATCATCTTCGGGCGCGACGCGGACGATTCTGACGACCTGGCGGGGCTCGATCCGGTGCGCTGGGGCGGGGAAGCCGGCCTGTTCGCCGAGGTCTACCCGCTCGACTGGCTGCGTGTGCGGGGCGAGGTGCGGCACGGGATCCGGTCGCATGACGGAATTGTGGGCGACGTCGCGGTGGATGCGTTTCAGGACGTCACGCCGTCGATCCGCGTGTCGGGCGGCCCGCGGCTTTCCTTCGCCTCGTCCGACTATTTCGACGCCTACTACGGCGTGTCGGCGGCGGAATCCGCCGCATCGGGGCTGGGCGCCTACGATCCCGGCAGCGGCATGAGAGCAGCGGGCGTCGGCGGCGCCGTCACCTGGCAGGCGACCGACAAGATCACGGCGAGCGTGTTCGGCGAGTATGCGCGGCTGCTCGGGCCGGCGGAAGACTCCACGCTGGTGAAGGAGCGCGGCTCGGTGGACCAGTTCACGGTCGGCATCTCGACGACGTACCGGTTCGATTTCGATCTTTAGGTTGGTACAACCTTGAGCCCAAGGTGACGTTCGAAGGGCTCATAGTCTCGGTCGAAGTGGAGCAACCGGTGATCGTGATGCAGGCAATAGCTCGCGATGATCAAGTCCGCCGTCTTGTTGATCGTGATGCCCAGTGCCCGAAGCGACCGATAATGCTGCGCGGCGGTCACCGCGATTGCCACATCGAGCATCGGGACAGTTGCGAACTTTTTGAGTTCAACGGCGATCCGGCGAGCGTGGAGGTCGTCGCGTGCGCCACGGAGTACCTCTAGAAGCACAATGTCGCCTACGAGGACTTGATCGGGATCGGTGACCGAGCGCAGAGTTCGGACGGGAGCGCTGTCCGTGTTTCGTATGTGCGCGATCCAAACCGAGGTATCGACGACGATCATATGCGTTCGGGAGGGCCGTCGTTGCGCATTTGGTCGAGGTCTCCCTCCCACCCCATGCCGGCAAGGTTTTTGATCGCCGCCCGCCGACGCTCGGTTGTAACCATTCGCCTAAGCGCCTCCTCAACCGCAGCTTTCTTGGTCTTTAGGCCAGTGATCTGCATGGCTTCGGCCATAAGCTTGTCGTCCAACTCAATATTCGTGCGCATGCTCGCCGCTCAATGTGTATGAAGTGGTGAAATTATACACACTGCTGCATGGAGCTACAACGCCGGTTGATGGATTCGCCCCCTTTATTCTCCGGCGTTCCTCCGCTAAAAGCGCCAGCATGAAACGGCTCGCGCCATACGCGGCGACAATACGAATTATTGGCCCGGTCCTCCGGGCGGCCTGAACGGTCGCCGGAGGATCCGGGTTTTGCGCGTCCTTACGCGCCCTTCCACCAGATTGACCTTTGGCGCCCGAAGCCGACTTCGGGCAACCCCGTGATGGCAAGACCGCAATGACCGATACCGCCGAAAAGCTCGACTACTCGAAAACCCTCTACTTGCCCCAGACCGATTTCCCGATGCGTGCCGGCCTTCCCGAGAAGGAGCCGCAGATCGTCAAGCGCTGGCAGGAGATGGATCTCTACAAGGCGCTGCGCGAGGACGCCCACGGCCGCCCGCTCTACGTGCTGCATGACGGCCCGCCCTATGCCAACGGCAACATCCATATCGGGCATGCGCTGAACAAGATCCTCAAGGACATCATCACGCGCTCCTTCCAGATGCGCGGCTACGACTCCAACTACATCCCGGGCTGGGACTGCCACGGCCTGCCGATCGAATGGAAGATCGAGGAGGAGAACTACCGCTCCAAGGGCAAGCAGAAGCCGGACCTTTCCGAGCCTGCGGCAATGGTGGAGTTCCGCCAGGAATGCCGCCGCTATGCCGAGCACTGGATCAAGGTGCAGGGCGACGAGTTCCAACGGCTCGGCGTGATCGGCGACTTCAAGAACCCATACCTGACCATGGCCTACCACGCAGAGTCGCGCATCGCCGGCGAACTGCTGAAGTTCGCCATGAGCGGCCAGCTCTATCGCGGCTCCAAGCCGGTGATGTGGAGCGTGGTGGAGCGCACCGCGCTGGCCGAGGCGGAGATCGAGTACCACGACTACGAGAGTGACACGATCTGGGTGAAGTTTCCGGTCTTCTTCATGGCGCGTGAAGGTGCGCAGATTAAGCCAGACCTTCTGGCGGCCGCTGTCGTCATCTGGACGACCACGCCCTGGACCATCCCCGGCAACCGGGCCGTGGCCTATTCGCCGCGCGTTACCTACGGTCTCTACGAGGTTACGGCCGCGGAGAACGATTTCGGGCCGCAGCCCGGCGAAAAGCTGATCTTCGCCGAGGCGCTGGCCGAAGAGTCCTTTGCCAAGTCGAAGCTGCAGTTCAAGAAGCTGCGCGCGGTCGAGGCGGACGAACTGGCGGCGCTGACCCTCGCGCATCCGCTGAAGGGCCTCGGCGGCGGCTACGAGTTCCCGGTTCCCATGCTTCCCGGCGACCACGTCACCGACGACGCCGGCACCGGCTTCGTGCACACCGCGCCCGGCCACGGCCGCGAGGACTTTGACGCCTGGATGGACGGGGCGAAGGGACTGCGCGCGCGTGGCATCGATCCTGCGATCCCCTTCACCGTCGACGACGCCGGCTTCTTCACCAAGGATGCGCCGGGCTTCGGGCCGGATCGCGAAGGGGGCGCTGCCCGCGTCATCGACGACAACGGCAAGAAGGGCGACGCCAACAAGGCGGTCATCGAGGAACTCATCAAGCGCAATGCGCTGTTCGCGCGCGGCCGCCTGAAGCACTCCTATCCGCATTCGTGGCGCTCGAAGAAGCCGATCATCTTCCGCAACACGCCGCAATGGTTCGTCTATATGGACAAGGACCTCGGCGACGCCACGACGCTCCGCAGCCGGGCGCTCGCCGCGATCGACGCGACGCGCTTCGTGCCGGCGGCCGGCCAGACGCGGCTACGCGCCATGATCGCCGAGCGGCCGGACTGGGTTCTGTCGCGGCAGCGCGCCTGGGGCGTGCCGATCTGCGTCTTCGCCGATGCCGACGGCAACGTGCTGATGGACGAGGCTGTCAACGCCCGCATCCTCGAGGCGTTCGAGGCGGAGGGCGCCGACGCGTGGTTCGCCGAAGGGGCGCGCGAGCGGTTCCTCGGCAGCCGCGCCAACGAGCCGTGGACGATGGTCAAGGACATCCTCGACGTCTGGTTCGATTCCGGCTCCACTCACGCCTTCACGCTGGAGGACCGGCCGGACGTGAAATGGCCGGCCGACGTCTATCTGGAGGGTTCCGACCAGCATCGCGGCTGGTTCCACTCCTCGCTGCTGGAAAGCTGCGGCACCCGCGGCCGCGCGCCCTATGACACGGTCGTCACCCATGGCTTCACCATGGACGAGGAAGGCCGCAAGATGTCGAAGTCGCTCGGCAACACGGTCGTCCCGCAGGACGTGATCAAGCAGTCTGGCGCCGACATCCTTCGGCTCTGGGTCGCCACCACCGACTATTGGGAGGACCAGCGGCTCGGCAAGAACGTCCTGCAGACCAACATCGACGCCTACCGCAAGCTGCGCAACACTGTCCGCTGGATGCTGGGCACGCTGGCGCACGATGACGGCGCGAAGGTGCCGCTGAAGGACATGCCGGAACTGGAGCGGCTGATGCTGCACCGGCTTGCGGAGCTCGACGAGGTGGTCCGCGGCGGCTACGACGCCTTCGACTTCAAGCGTGTCGCCAAGTCGCTGCTGGACTTCATGGTGGTCGACCTGTCGGCCTTCTACTTCGACGTGCGCAAGGACGCGCTTTACTGCGACGCGCCGTCGAGCGTGCGCCGCAAGGCGGCCGTGCAGGTCGTCCGGCATCTGTTTGAAAACGTCGTCGTCTGGCTGTCGCCGCTGCTGCCGTTCACCATGGAGGAGGCCTGGCTGGACCGTCATCCTGACGCCCGCTCCGTGCATTTCGAGCAGTTCCGGGAAATCCCCGCCGAGTGGCGCGACGAGGCGCTAGCCGAAAAATGGCGCAAGGTTAGGCAGGTGCGCCGGGTTGTCACCGGCGCGCTGGAGATCGAGCGCGCAAGGAAGACCATCGGCTCCTCGCTGGAGGCGGTGCCGGTCGTCTACGTCACGGACGCGGCGCTGCGCGAAGCGGTGTCGGACGTCGACCTGGCCGAGATCGCCATCACCAGCGACATCGAATTCGCTTCCGGCGAAGCGCCGGCCGATGCGTTCAGGCTGGACGACGTGGCGGGCGTGGCGGTCGTGATCGCGAAGGCCGAGGACCGCGGGCTGACGAAATGCGCCCGCTCGTGGCGCTACACGAGCGACGTCGGCTCCGATCCGGCGTTCCCAGACGTTTCGAAGCGCGACGCCGAGACGCTTCGCGAGTTGCAGGCGCTGGGGCGCCTCTGACACTGACGAAATGCGACCCCGCTGTCGCCGAAAGGCGGCGGCGGGCGCGCAAGGGCATTGTATGAGAACCGCCGCGTTGCCCTTAATAGACGGTTAAGGTAAAAGCCGGAACATCCGGACGCCATGTTGTCGCCGGATTCACGTCGGATGACCAGAGTTGACCTGAGGGGCGAGGGGCCGTTTGGCGTCGACCATCAAGCGAGAGGGTTTGCGGTGAGAATTGTTGGCATGAACGGCGCAGCCCGTCTGCGGATCGCGCTCGGCGCGCCGCTGGTCGCGTCGTCGCTCCTGCTCGCGGGCTGCATGTCGGACCCGACCTACGGGACTGGAAGAAGCGCGAGCATCCAGCTTGCGGAGGACCTGACCGGCGTGCTCTCGCTGACGCCGAAGCAGAAGGAGGCGATCGCCTACGAGCCGCGCCCCGACCTGGTGCGCCCCGCCGCCGGCCAGAAGGCCAACCTGCCTGCGCCGCAGGACAGGCTTGCGTCGACGGGCAATCCCAGCTGGCCGGAGTCCCCCGAGGCCAAGCGCGCCCGGCTGAAGAAGGAAATCACCGAAAACCGCGACAATCCGACTTATGATTCGCCGATCGCCGGAGCCGTGGCGAGCACCGAGACGGGCAGGCGGCTGGGCAGCGGCGACATTGACTCGCCCCGCGCGCACGATGCGGGCCGGCGCTATGGCGACCAGTACAACACCAAGGCGCAGCGCGAGCAGTTCAACAAGCGGCTTGCCGAAGAGCGCCAAGGCAGTCCGACGTCGCGCAAGTATCTGAGCGAGCCGCCGCTGGTCTACCGCGCGCCGGCCGCGACTGCGGCGACGGACGACGTTGGCGAAGACGAGCTGAAGAAGGAGCGTCGTCGCAAGGCCGAAGCCCGCAAGGGCAGCGGCAACAGCTGGCGCGACATCATTCCCGGCCTGTAAGCCGCCTCAGCCTTCCCGTTTCGATCGAAAGAACGATTTGAGCAGGTCGGCGGCGCGTGTTTCGCCAATGCCTGGGTAGGTTTCAGGCACGTGATGGCAGGTGGGCGACGCGAAGAAGCGCACGCCGCTCACCACTGCGCCCCCTTTTTCGTCAGCTGCGCCGAAATACAGCCGCCGGATGCGCGCGAAGGAGATCGCCGCTGCGCACATGGTGCAGGGTTCCAGGGAGACGTAGAGGTCGGCATCCGTGAGCCGCTCGGCCGAAAGCTGCGCGGCCGCTTCGCGGATGACAAGCATTTCGGCATGGGCAGTGGGATCGTTGAGTTCGCGGGTGCGATTGCCGGCACGCGCAACCACGACGCCGCCCAAGGTCACCACGGCCCCTATCGGCACTTCGCCGCGTTCGGCGGCGGCCTCGGCTTCGTCAAGTGCCAGGCTCATGAAGTCGGGGCGCTTCATCTAACTCTCAAAACCCTCACAGGAGCGGCAGCGGGTCCGATATTGTTCTCGCAAGCGCAGGGCGCGCCTGTTATCTAGCCGCCAGAAAAGGCAAAGGCCACATGGACGACGAAAAGAAGAATAAGACCGGCAAGGGCAAGGGGCCGCACAGCGGACCGGCAGGCCGGCGTGACGGAAAACCCGGCGGCAAGCCATTCGGCACGAAGCCGTCGCGAGCTCCCTACAAAGGGAAGAGCGAGGGCGCCGGCGGCAGGCGGCCCTTCGCGCGCGACCATGCGGCCGGCGGCGAGCAGGGCGACAGGCCGTCGTTCCACAAAGGTCCACGACCGGCGCGCAGTGGCGACGGCGAGCGTGCGCCATTCGAGGGCAAGCGGCCGTTCCGTGAGAAGCGCGAGTTTTCGGGCGACCGTCCGCGCGGCGCTGGCTCGGATCGCCCGTTCCAGAAAGGCCCGAGGCCGGATCGCAGCGAAGGCGGCGAGCGCGCGCCATTCGAGGGCAAGCGGCCGTTCCGCGAGAAGCGCGAGTTTTCGGGCGACCGTCCGCGCGGCGCTGGCTCGGATCGCCCGTTCCAGAAAGGCCCGAGGCCGGATCGCGGCGAAGGCGGCGAGCGTGCGCCGTTCGAGGGCAGGCGGCCTTTCCGCGAGAAGCGTGAGTTTTCGGCTGACCGTCCGCGGGCCGCTGGCTCGGATCGCCCGTTCCAGAAAGGCCCGAGACCGGATCGTGGCGAAGGCGATCGTCCAGCCCGGTCGGCATCGGGCGACCGGCCGCCATTCCGGAAAGGGCCGCGTCCCGATCACGCCGATGGCGGAAGGCCGTTCCGTGAGCGCCGCGATTTTGGCGCGGACCGCCCGGCGCGGACCGAGGGAGCTGGCTCCGAAGGTGAGCGCGGGGGCGACCGCCCGTTCCGCAAGCCGCGTCCCGAGTGGAAACAGGACGGCGAGCACGGCAATCAGCGCCCGGGCCGTTTCGAGCGCGGAGACGCGCGCGAAGCCGGTGGCGACAGGCCGCGTTCGTTCGGCATGAAGCGTCACGCCGAGGCCGGGCACAGCGAGGGTGGCAAGCCGCGCTCTTACGGCACGAAGTCTCATGACGCGCCGAAGCGCAGCTCCGACCGCCCGCGTGCACGCGGGCCCGAGGCCGTCGAAGAGGCCGGCGAGCGCATCGCCAAGCGCCTGGCCCGCGCCGGCATCGCCTCGCGCCGCGAGGCGGAAGACCTGGTTTCGGCCGGCCGCGTCAGGGTGAACGGGAAGGTCCTGAGTTCGCCCGCCGTCAATGTCGGGCCCGACGACCGCATCGAGCTCGACGGCACCGAGATTCCGCCTATCGAGCGGACGCGGGTCTTCCTGTTCCACAAGCCGGCTGGGGTGGTGACGACCAACCGCGACCCGGAAGGCCGCAAGACCGTCTTCGACGTGTTGCCCGAGGGCTTGCCGCGGCTGATGACGATCGGCCGCCTGGATATCAACACCGAAGGCCTGCTGCTGTTGACCAACGATGGCGGGCTGGCGCGCGTGCTCGAGCTGCCTGCGACCGGCTGGCTGCGCCGCTATCGGGTGCGCGTTCATGGCGAGGTGGACGAGAAGGCTTTGGCCGGCCTCAAGGATGGTATCGCCGTGGACGGCGTGTTCTACGGCGCGATCGAAGCTTCGCTGGAGCGCGTTCAGGGCACCAATGCGTGGCTGAACATCGGTTTTCGCGAAGGCAAGAACCGTGAAGTGAAGAACGTGCTTGGCGCGCTCGGCCTCGAGGTGACGCGCCTGATCCGCGTGTCCTTCGGGCCGTTCCAGCTTGGTGAATTGCCCGAGGGCGAGGTGCAGGAGCTCAAGGGCCGGACGCTGCGCGACCAGCTCGGCGAGCGGCTGATCGAGGAATCGGGCGCGAATTTCGATGCACCCATCAGCAAGCCGTTCTCCAACAAGGCCGACCAGGAGCGCCGTCCGCGCGACGACCGCTCGCGCGAAGACCATGCTGAACGGCCCCGCAGGGAATCGCGGCCGGTCGAGATCGGCGAGGGCGGTTTGATCAAGGGCCGCAAGCGCCGGCGGGAGGATGCCCGCGAGGATGCGCTGGGGAAGTTGTCTACGCGGCCGGAACGGGGCGGCTTCGGCGGACGCGGCGACAAGCCCGCATTCCGCTCGGGCGGGCCAGGAGCACGCGGCAAGCGCGACGATCGCGAAGCTCAGCCTGAGCGACCCGGCCAGCGCAAGGCCAATGTCTGGATGGCTCCCGGCGCGCGTCCGGAGCGCGAAGGTTCCAAGCCGAAGGCCAAGGACAAGCCGGCGCCGCGTTCCGGCGGACCGGGCCGCAGTGGCCCAAGGCCGCGCAAGCCCTGATGCGGATCGTAGGGGGCGAACTGCGCGGCCGCGCTTTGGCGACGCCTCGCGGCGATCACATCCGGCCGACCAGCGATCGCACGCGCGAAGCCGTGTTCAACGTGCTGGCGCACCGCTTCGACGGAGCGCCGGAAGGAGCCCGCGTGCTCGACCTGTTCGCTGGCACCGGCGCGCTCGGCATCGAGGCGATGTCGCGCGGCGCCGCCCACTGCCTGTTCATCGAAGAATCGGCGGAGGGTAGGGGACTGATCCGCGACAACATCGAGGCGTTCGGGCTGCAGGGCCGCACCAAGATCTTCCGCCGCGACGCCACGCGCCTCGGCGACGCCGGCACCATCCTGCCCTTCGACCTCGTCTTCGCCGACCCGCCGTATGGCAAGGGAATGGGCGAGCGGGCGCTGAAAGCGGCGAAAGAGGGCGGATGGCTGCGGCCGGCGGCGCTTTGTGTCGTCGAGGAGGCTGCCTCGGCCGTGTTCGACGCGGTCGCGGGATTCCGCCTGGAAGATGAACGCAACTATGGCGATACCATCGTCAGGTTCCTGCGGCTCGCCTGAGTTCCGCACATTGCCCACATTCGGCCCTGTCCTGTGGCCGCGACACTTCCTATGTTCACGGCGTCGAGACAGGGCGAATACATGAACCACACCGCTGCGATGCACCGTCCATCCGGACCGACCTTCGCCGTCGCCTTTGGCGGCGGGGGCGCGCGCGGCCTCGCCCACATCCATGTCATCGAGACGTTGGACGAGCTGGGCATACACCCGGTGATGATCGCCGGCTCGTCGATCGGGGCGATCATGGGCGCTGGCATGGCGGCAGGCATGCGCGGCGCCGAAATCCATGCCTATGCCCGGGCAATCCTGGGACGGCGCGCCGAACTGGCGAGCCGGATCTGGCGTGCGCGGCCCGGCAGCCTGACGGAAATGTTCGAGCGCGGCATCCGCGTCGGCCAGTTCAACATCGAGCGCATCCTGGGCGCCTTCCTGCCCGACGAGATCCCCGAAACCTTCGGAGAGCTGGGCATTCCGCTTCGCGTCACGGGCACCGACTACTACGGCCACTGCCTTGCGGTCTTCGACAGCGGCGACCTGCGCAGCGCGCTCGCCGCATCTGCCGCCATACCCGCCGTGTTTCAGCCGGTAACGCGGGACGGTCGGCTCTATATCGACGGAGGCATCTACAATCCCGTCCCCTTCGACCTGGTGGAGGGCATAGCCGACATCACCATCGCCATCGACGTGGTCGGAGCGCCGACCGAGGGACAGCGCCGACCGACATCCATCGACCTGATGTTCGGGGCAACGCAACTCATGATGCAGTCCATCAACGACACCAAGCTGCGCCAGAGCGCGCCGCAAATTCTGTTGCGACCCCCGGTCTCGGCATTTCGCGCGCTTGATTTCCTGAAAGTGGAAACCGTCCTGCACGAGACCCGCGCCATCCGGGATGAGCTGAAACGGGAGATCGAGAAGGCGGTTGCCGCGTGCGCCGCGGGCTGAGCGAAATCCGGGCCCGCGCACGTGGTACGGCGGCGGGATGTCGCTTTCCATTGCGCATCGGGGGGCGAAACAATAGATCAACGGCAGCGTGTCCGTTTCGGAACACGCACAAGTTCCACGGTGCGGGACCATTTCATGACGGACTCACTTGATTCTGCCCGGCTGATCGACCGTGTCGCAGCGCTGGTCGAAGCCGCGAAGAAGGCCGGCGCGGACGCCGCCGATGCGGTGGCGGTGCGCGGCCGCTCGTCGGGCGTTTCCGTCCGGCTGGGCAAGGTGGAGAATGCCGAATCGTCGGAAAGCGATGACGTCTCGCTGCGTGTCTTCGTCGGGAAGCGCGTCGCAAGCGTCTCGGCGACGGCCGCGTCCGATGCCGGAGCCCTTGCCGAGCGGGCCGTCGCCATGGCGCGGGTCGCGCCCGAAGATCCCTTTCAAGGACTGGCCGATCCGTCGCTGCTGGTGAAGTCGCCGAAGAACCTGGACCTTTTCGACGCAACGACCGTCTCGGCCGACCGGCTGAGGGAGGATGCGCTCGCCGCGGAAGAGGCCGCGCTCGCCGTTCCGGGCGTGACCAACTCCAGCGGCAGCAGCGCAAGCGCCGGACTGGGTGGGCTGGTGCTGGCCACTTCCCATGGCTTCCTCGGGCAATATGTGGCCTCCCGCTTCTCCCGCTCCGTCAGCGTGATCGCCGGCGAGGGCACCGGCATGGAGCGGGACTACGATTTTTCCTCGCGCCAGCATTTCGCCGATCTGGATTCGCCGGACACCATCGGCCGCAAGGCAGGCGAGCGGGCGGTGAAGCGGCTCAACCCGCGGAAGGCTGCCACGGGTCCGGTGACCGTCATCTTCGATCCGCGCGTGGCCCGAGGCATAGCCGGCCATCTTGCCGGAGCCATCAATGGCGCTGCGGTCGCCCGCAAGACCAGCTTCTTGCGCGACATGATGGGCAAGAAGGTCGCTGCCGACGCGATCACAGTCACGGACGAGCCGCTCAGGGTTCGCGGACAGGCTTCGCGTCCCTTCGACGGCGAAGGCGTTGAAGGCCGCAAGCTGGAGATGGTGACGAACGGCGTGCTGAACCACTGGTTCCTGTCCACGTCCGCGGCGCGCGAGCTGGGGCTCGAAACCAACGGCCGCGGCGTGCGGGCCGCTTCGTCGGTCACGCCGTCATCCACGAACCTGGCGATCGAGCCTGGCTCCACGTCTCCCGAGGACATGATCAGAACCTTGAGATCTGGCTTCTATGTTACTGAAGTCTTCGGGCAGGGCGTCAACATGGTCACGGGCGAGTACAGCCGGGGCGCATCCGGCTTCTGGATCGAGGACGGCGAACTCGCCTATCCCGTCTCGGAGGTGACGATCGCTTCGAACCTGAAGGACATGTTCCTGAACCTCGTCCCGGCGGACGATCTCGACCGCAATTTCGGGACCGCGGCGCCGACGCTACTCGTCGAGGGGATGACGCTTGCAGGGCGCTGAGCAGGCCGATATGGGCGGCGATCTCCGCTTGCTCGAGGAGGCGGCTCGGGAAGCCGGCCAGATCGCGCTGCGCTACTTCAAGCGGGATCCTGAGGTCTGGATGAAGGGCGGCCGCTCGCCGGTGAGCGAGGCCGATTATGCCGTCGATAGCTATCTGCGGGAAACCCTCCTGGCCGCGCGGCCGGGCTATGGCTGGCTCTCGGAGGAAACCGTCGACGGGGAGGCGCGGCTTTCGGCCCGGCGCACTTTCGTCGTCGATCCGATCGACGGCACGCGCGCCTTCCTGAACGGGCGTTCGACATGGTGCATCAGCGTTGCGGTCGTTGAGGACGGCGTCTCCTTGTGCGGCGTGTTGGACTGCCCCGCCAAGAACAACGTGTTCGTAGCGGCGAAAGGACGGGGCTCCTGGCTCGACGGGCGGCCTATCAAGGTGCGCACGCCTGCGCAAATTCCGGTCATTGGTGGGCCGAAGTCGATCATCGATGCGCTGCCGCACGGATTGCGTGCGAAGCTGCCGGATGTGCCCTATATACCCTCTCTCGCATATCGGCTGGCGATGGTGGCGAAGGGCGAACTCGACGCCACCTTCGTGAAGCCAAATTCCCATGATTGGGATCTGGCCGCGGCCGACGTGATTCTGCGCGAGGCCGGCGGGCGCATCCTCAATGAGGCTGGCAAACCGCCGCGGTATGCGGGCCGCCAAGTCACGCACGGTGCGCTCGTCGCCGGGAGCGGGTCGCTTCTGGACGAGATTGCCGGAGCGATTGTCGAATTCGAGTCTTGACGAATGGCGAGCCGAGTTCCAAACCGCCACGCGGGACGCGTGGTCTGAAAAGCAAATCGGGGCGATTATGGCTGAAGAAGACCCTCAGAAACAACTTCTACATCTTGTGTTCGGCGGCGAGCTGAAGTCGGTGGACGGAACCGAATTCCGCGACTTGAGCGCGCTGGACATCGTGGGCGTCTATCCGAACTATGCCCAGGCCGCGGCTGCATGGAAGCAAAAGGCGCAGCAGACGGTCGACAACGCGCACATGCGCTACTTCGTCGTGCACCTCCACCGTCTGCTCGATCCCGATGAAAAGAGCGGCAAGGGCTGAATCTTGGACGATCGCATGACCATTGCGCCCGTTGAGCGCGGCGGCCGCAAGCCGTCGCTTTGGCGCTCCATAAGGAAGCCGATCCAGGATTCGAAGTTCTTCAAGAACTTCGTAGCCTCGCTGGCTGCGAACTATATTCGCCTGGTGCGCCTGACGAACCCGATGGCGAAGGGATCGGACGACCCCACGCAGGGCTTCATGCGCCACAGGAATGCGATCTTTGGCCTTTGGCACGGTCAGCATATTTTTATCCCGGTCTATCATCCGCGCGGAAATCCGATGGCGACGATGATCTCGCGTAGCGCGGATGCGGAGATCAACGCCCTGTGCACGGAAAAGCTGGGACTGAAGGTGTTCCGCGGCTCCGGTGGACGCGAGCGCGAGAAGGCGGTCGAGAAGGGCGGCATACGCGGCCTGATCGCCCTGAAGAAGGCGCTGGACGCCGGCATGTCGGTGGGCACTGTCGCGGACATTCCGAGCGGCACGCCGCGTGACGCAGGCATGGGCATCATCACACTGGCCAAGCTGTCGGGTCGCCCGATCGTGCCCGTCGCCTTCAACACGAGCCGGCGCAAGGTTTTGGAGAAGACCTGGGACAAGACGACGGTCAATCTGCCGTTCGGCCGCAGTGCCATCTGTTTCGGCGAGCCGATCCAGGTGCCCCGCGATGCCGACGATGCGGCGATGGAGGCCAGTCGCCTTGCCCTGACCGACGCTATGAACGTGGTAACGGATCGCGCGCGGAAAATCGTTGACGGTGTCGCATGAGCGAACGCTGGGCGCGCCGAATGCTCGGGATCTACAGCCTCGCCGGCGCGGCGGCCTATCCACTGATCGGCGGCTACGTCGCCTGGCGCGCCAGCAGGGGCAAGGAAGACCCGAAGCGTCGTAGCGAGCGCTACGGTTATCCCAGCCGCGCCCGTCCCGCCGGACCGCTGGTCTGGTTTCATGCGGCCAGCGTCGGCGAGACCCTGGCCGTGATCCCTCTCGTCGAGAGCATCGTCTCCTGTGGCGTCAACGTCGTGCTGACGACGGGGACCGTGACCTCGGCAGGCCTCGTGGAGAAGCGGCTCGGCGAGCGTGTCATCCATCAGTATGTGCCGCTCGACTTGAAGCCTGCGGTGCGCCGCTTCCTCGACTTCTGGCAGCCCGACCTCGCCATCATCGCAGAATCCGAGATCTGGCCGATGACGATCTTGGAGCTTGGCGCGCGGCGGGTGCCGCAGGTCCTGGTCAATGGCCGCTTGTCCGACCGATCCTATGCATCCTGGCAGAAGCGTCACCACATCGCGGAAGCACTGTTTGAAAACCTTGCGCATGTCGTCGCCCAGTCGGAGACGGACGGCGAGCGCTTCCGGTCGCTGGGCGCCCGGCCCGTCACGGTCTCGGGAAATCTCAAGGTCGACACGCCGCCACCGCCGGTCGACGAGCAGGCCTTGATGCAACTGAGGCGTGAGATCGGCCGCCGCAAGACCTGGGCGGCCGTATCCACCCATGACGGCGAGGAATCCGTTGCCGCCGAGGTCCATACGATGCTCCGCGGCCGCCATGCCGGACTTTTGACCATCATAGTGCCCAGGCATCCGGACCGCGCCGAAGCTTTGGCGACACAATTCCAGGCCCTGGGCCTGAACGTGGCCAGACGCAGCGCGGGCAACGCGATCACCCCAGACACGGATATCCTGCTCGGGGATACCATCGGGGAGATGGGACTTTACCTGCGGCTGACTGAGATTGCGTTCGTTGGACGCTCGCTCACCTCGGAGGGCGGCCAGAACCCGCTCGAGCCTGCCATGCTGGACACGGCGGTGCTTGCCGGCCGCAACGTGCAGAACTTTCGCGATTCCTACCAGCGGCTGATCGAAAGCGGCGGCGCGAAGTTCGTCCGCGACCGCGACATGCTGGCCGGGGCGGTCAATTTCCTGCTCAACAACGAGGTGGCGCGCCACGAGATGATCGCGGCGGGCGCGCAGACCGTCCAGGACATGCGCGGGGCGCTGCAGCGGACGCTGAAGGCGCTGGATCCGTTCATCCGGCCGCTGACCGTCCAGGCGCGGCTCGGGGCTGGCGGACGGTAGGCCGGGGTCGGGTTTGGCGAGCGCGACGCCTTCCTGGTGGACGAAGCCCGACTGGCGGGCCGCGGCGCTGTCGCCGGTCGCTGCGCTGTATGGCTTCGTGGCCGGGCGGCGCATGCGTGGCGCCAAGCGCCAGCCGGTCGACCTTCCGGTACTCTGCATCGGCAACTTCACCGTGGGCGGCAGCGGCAAGACGCCGACGGCGATCGTCTTCGCTGAAACAGCGAAGCGGCTTGGCTTGTCGCCGGGCATCCTCTCGCGGGGACATGGCGGCAGCTTTTCCAAGCCGCACATTGTCGATCCGCGTCGCGACAGCGCCAGGCTCGTCGGCGACGAACCGCTGCTGCTGGCCCGCGCCGCGCCGGTCGCGGTGACGGCGGATCGTGTTTCGGGCGCCAGGCTTCTCGCCGGGCGCGGCTGCGATTTCCTGATCATGGACGATGGGTTCCAGAGCGCGCACCTGCACATGGACTATGCGCTCCTGGTCATCGACGCGCGCTATGGGCTCGGCAACGGCCGCATTTTCCCGGCGGGACCGCTGCGGGCCGACCTGGTCGATCAAATGCGCTTCGCAACTGCCCTGTTGGTGATGGGGCAGGGCGACGCGGCTGATGAGACGATTCGCGCCGCCGCACGTGCCGGAAGGCCGGTGTTTCGCGCCGGAGTTCGCCCGGTCGGCAATCTTGTCGGACGCCGCTATCTCGCGTTTGCAGGGATTGGACATCCCGAAAAATTCTTCGACACGGTGGCGGCCGCCGGCGGCGAGGTGGTGCTGACGCGCTCTTTCGCCGATCATCATGTTTATGGCGACGACGAATTGCGCGTGCTTGCCCGGGTTGCTGAGAAGGAAGGGCTGCGCATCGTCACCACGGCGAAGGACGCCGTCCGCATCGGCGCCGAGAGGCTGGGCGCAATGCAACCTGTGCCCGTGGATGTGCTGGAGATCGAGGCGGTCTTCGATGTCGAGGACACGCCGAAGCGGGTTATCGAGGCCGCGGTGACCGCGGCGCGTCAGCGCAAATCGAAGGGCTGAGCCCGTCAGGCGCGCTTGCGCAGGTCCGGATTCAGCTGCAGTTCGCGATTGAACGAAACGGTCGCGTTCACGTACGGCTCCTGCCGCGCGACGCTCCAGTACTTCAGTTCGTCGAGCGGGATGGATTCGCCGGTGACCGCACAGCGCACGAATGCGCCGGGGCTGGTGACCTGAAAGTCGCCATCCAGATAGCGGATGCGCGCTTCGCGCGCGCCGGGGCCTTCAAAACGGTTCATCATGGCACTCTCTGAGCCGAAGTCTTCGGCCACAATTGGGCGGCAAGGTCAAGCGCCTGGTGAATTCTTGGGCGTCGTCGCCACGGCAGTCTTCAATCCGACAACAGGAACTGAAGCTCACCGCCTTCCGAAGAGACGCTCGATGTCGGAGAGCTTGAGCTCGATATAGGTCGGGCGGCCGTGGTTGCAGGTGGCGGAGCCCGGCGTCGCTTCCATCTGACGCAGCAGCGCGTTCATCTCCTCCGGCTTCATCAACCGTCCCGAGCGGACCGATCCGTGGCAGGCCATGGTCGATGCGACGCGGTCGAGGCGGGCCTTCAGCGCTTCCGCCGTGTCGGTGTCGGCCAACTCGTCGGCAAGGTCGCGGACCAGTTGCGCGACATCGGTCTCGCCCAGCATGGACGGCGTCTCGCGCACGATGACCGCGCCCGGGCCGAAGCGCTCCAGCCCCAGCCCGAAACGGCGGAACGTCTCGGCGTGTAGCGCCAGCCGCTCGGCATCGTCTTCGGGCAGGTCAACGATCTCGGGCAGGAGCAGCATCTGCGCCGGCACGTCGCGACTTTCCAGCGCCTGCTTGAGCGCCTCGTAGACCAGCCGTTCGTGGGCGGCGTGCTGGTCGACGATGATCAGAGATTCCTGGGTCTGGGAGACGATGTAGTTGCCGTGCACCTGCGCGCGGGCCGCGCCCAGCGCCAGCCGGTCGAAATCGACGGGGGTCTCGGAGAAGCCGGCGCGTGTGTCGGCGCTTTCGACCGCACCGGCATCGAAGTCGGCCTGCCGGGGTTCGGCGAAACCTGGCTCGAATGGCCGCTGCGCGGCGTGCCATGCCTCAAAGGCGGCAGGCGACGTCGCAGGACGATGGCCATAGCCTGATGTGCGCGGACCAGCGGAGGCTGGACCATGCGGCCATGCCGGTCCGCCGGTGCGGAAGGCGCCCAGCATGCCGGCGGCGCCGGTCGAGGCCGGCCTGATGCCGGCATTGGCCAGCGCCTCGCGGATGGCGCCGACGATGAGACCGCGCACGAGCCCGGGATCGCGAAACCGCACGTCGGCCTTTGCCGGATGCACGTTGACGTCGACGTCCGCAGGATCAAGCGTCAGGAACAGCACGGTGACGGCATGCCGGTCGCGCGGCAGCACGTCGGCATAGGCGCCGCGGATGGCGCTGGCGATCAGCTTGTCGCGCACCGGCCGGCCGTTGACATAGGCGTATTGCTGCAGCGCGTTGGCGCGGGTGTAGCTTGGAATCGATACGTGGCCGCTCAGGGTTACGCGCTCACGGCCGGCATCTATGGCGATGGCATTATCCGGAAACTCGGAACCCATCACCTGCGCGACGCGGGCAAGGCTTCCTTCCGCGTGATCCGCCGTGGCCTGGAGGTCGAACAGGGTGCGGTCGCTTCCCGACAGCGAGAAGCGGACGGCCGGGAAGGCGATGGCGATGCGCTTGACCACGTCAGAGATGGCGGAGCTTTCCGCGCGCTCGCCCTTCATGAACTTCAGCCGGGCAGGGGTGGCGAAGAACAGGTCGCGCACCTCCACCATGGTGCCACGATTGGCGGCGGCCGGACGCGTCGACGAAACCCGGCCGCCATCCACCAGGATCTCCGCGGCGGAATCGGACTGGTCCGTGCGCGAGCGTATCGTCAGTTTCGAGACCGAACCGATGGAGGGCAGGGCCTCGCCGCGGAAGCCGAGCGAGCGGATGTCGTGGATGTCGTGGTTGAGCTTCGACGTGCAGTGACGCGCCACCGCCAGCTGCAGCTCCGGCTGGGGAATGCCGGCTCCGTCGTCTGAAACGCGGATCAGGTTGAGGCCGCCGCCTGCGGTGACTACCTCGACCCGCGACGCGCCGGCATCGAGCGCGTTCTCGACCAGTTCTTTCACCACGCTCGCCGGCCGCTCGATGACCTCGCCGGCGGCGATCTGGTTGATCATCGTTTCTGAGAGTTGATGGATGGGCATGCGGAGATCATATCCGGATTCGATCCCGCTATGAAAGGTTGTCCCGACGTGCGGCTCTCGCCTTCACGGCCTTTTGCTCGCTTCGAGGACAGACGGACGCTCTGAGCAGTATTCGCCCAGGCTGCGGACGAGGTGGTCGAAGGTCGCGCGGATGCGCGGGACGCGGGCGAGGTCCTCGTGCATGACGACCCAGGTGTCGAGCCTGTGGTCGAACTCGTGCTCCAGCAGCCGCACCAATTTCGGGTGACGCCGGGCGAGCGGCACCTGGCAGACGCCGATTCCGACGCCGGCACGGATGGCGGCAAGCTGCGCCAGGTGGCTGTCGGTGCGGTAGGCGAGCTGCTTCGCCGCGGAGGGTCCGAACACCTGGGCGAGAAGCCGGAGATCTCCCGGCGAGCGATCGGGGCCTATCACCGCAAACTGAGGGAGATCGGCGAGCGACTGCGGGGCGCCATGGGTTTCGAGGAAGGCCTGCGTCGCAAAGAAGCCGAGCTTGACGGCGCCGACGTGCTTCATGACCAGGGCCGCCTGGGTGGGCCGCACCATGCGGACCGCGATGTCGGCTTCCTGTCGCAACAGATCCTGCGTCAGGTTGCTGAGCTGGATCTCGAAGCGTAGCGCCGGGTGGCGCTCACGCAGCGAAGAGAGCTTCTGCGGCAGGACTTCAGCGCCGACGACCTCGCTTGCGGTCACGCGTACCGCACCACCGACTTCGGCCGCCTCGGCCACCGACGCGCGGCCGAAGGCTGCCGCTGCCGCCGCCATGGCTTCCGCGTGGGGTCCGAGCGAACGCGCCGTCTCGGTCGGGGTCAGGCCGGCAGGGGAGCGGGTGAACAGTGCCGCGCCGAGGGAGCGTTCCAGCGCCTCCAGCCGGCGGCGGACGGTGGGCTGAGCGACGCCGAGCTCGCGGGCTGCTGCCGAGAGGCTGCCGCTGCGCAGGACTGCGAGGAAGGCGCGCTGATTTTCCCAGTCCGACGTCGACAGGCTCATATATTTCATACTAGCCGCCTGCATGGGTTTGGCAATTCCATTCCAGCCCCGCGCGTCGCATCCTCGTCGGGCAATGACGGAGGCGAAGATGACGAAGATGACGACTGGTGAAAGGACGGCATTGGTTCTCGGTGCGAATGGCGGCGTCGGCGGTGAGATCGCGGCGGCACTGCTCGCCCGCGGATGGCACGTGACGGCACTCGTGCGCGACCCGGCCCTGGCAGACAGGCGCTGGAGCGCTGCAGTCACGCCGGACTGGGTCAAGGGAGATGCGATGGACCGCGAAAGCGTGGTGTCGGCCGCGGCCGACGCGTCCGTGATCGTGCACGCGGTCAACCCGCCCGGCTATCGCGACTGGGACAGGCTGGTGCTGCCGATGATCGACAACACCATCGCGGCAGCGAGTGCGTGCGGCGCACGTATCGTGCTGCCCGGGACGATCTACAATTTCGGCCCCGACGTGTTCGACAGGCCGCTCGAATGCGTGCCACAGAACCCGACCACCAGAAAGGGCGCGATCCGCGCCGAAATGGAGAGCCGGCTGCGCGACGCCGCGACGGCAGGGACGCCGAGCCTCGTCGTCCGCTGCGGCGACTTCTTCGGGCCGAACGCAGCCAATAACTGGTTCTCGCAGGGGCTCGTGAAGCCCGGGCGGCCGGTACACTCGATCAGCTATCCCGGCGACGAGGGCGTCGGCCACCAATGGGCCTACCTGCCCGACGTGGGCGAGACGGTTGCAAGGCTTCTCGACCGGGAGGAGGAGCTTTCGCCGTTCGAGGTCTTCCACATGGAGGGTCACTGGGACCCGGATGGCACGCGCATCATCGCGGCGATCCGCAATGCCGCCGGAAACCCGGACATTCCGGTGCGCCGTTTCCCGTGGTGGCTGGTGACGCTCGCTTCGCCCGTCGTTGCCTTGTTCCGGGAACTGCTCGAGGTGCGCTATCTCTGGCGGATCCCGCTGCGCATGACCAACCGCAAGCTGGTCGGCTTCCTCGGCGAGGAGCCGCATACCGACTGGGACACCGCGATGCGACGAACCCTGGCCGGGCTGGGCTGCCTCACGGTGTGACGCCAGTGCGGACGGCTGCTCAGAGGAGTCCCTGCGTGGCCGCAGCCAGCACCAGATAGCGCCCAACCTTGGCGACCGTGACGATGAGAAGGAAGCTCCAGAACGGCTCGCGCATGACGCCGGCTGCCACGGTGAGCGCATCGCCTATGACAGGCGCCCAGCTGAGCAGCAGCGTCCAGCGGCCGTAGCGGTGATACCAGCCCGCCGCCCGGTCGAGCTGGGCAGGCTTCACCGGAAACCAGCGTCTGTCGCGGAACCGTTCGACGCCGCGCCCGAGCAGCCAGTTGACCGCAGCGCCGAGCACGTTGCCCGCGCTCGCGACCGCGAGCAGGCCGGCGATCGAGTAGCTTTCGGTAAGCAGGAGGGCGACCAGCATTGCTTCCGATTGGACGGGCAGGATGGTTGCGGCGACGAAAGCCGTGGCGAAGAGGCCCGCATAGACGGCGATTGTAGTCATGAAGCAGTCTGTGCACTGCGCTCCGGCGTCCAGCAAGCCGGCTCAGGCGTCCTCCGGCCGCCAGTCCCGCACTTTTCCTGCGGTTCCGTTCATTACCCGGATTTTGGCAGCACGCTCGCCGGCGGGAGCGAGCGGAACAGGTCTTGCGCCAACTGGAAACGATGCGAAGGATGAGGGAGCTTGCACGGAAGGCCGAGGCGGGTAGGCTTCCTGTCAAGATGGGAGGAAGAATGTCGAACGCTGCCGAAACGTCCCCTGAGTTGCCGCCACGACGGCGCGAGCGCGGCGGGCGGAACGCGCGCCGCGAAATGCGTTCGCATGGAAGTAAGGGACATGGCCGGCCCTACATTGTGCGCAACATCCCGACCTACGACATCCTGTCTGAGGATAATCTCCTCCGGATCGAGGAGACGGCCGACCGCATCCTTGCCGAGATCGGCATCGAGTTCCGCGACGACCCGGCAGCGCTCGACCACTGGAAGCGGGCCGGAGCCAAGGTGGACGGCGTGCTGGTGAAATTCGAGCCGGGCATGCTGCGCGAAGTCCTCAAGACCGCGCCGGCAAGCTTTACCCAGCATGCCCGCAATCCGGCGCGGTCGGTCGAGATTGGCGGCAAGTCCGTCGTGTTCTCGCCGGCCTACGGCTCGCCCTTCGTGATGGATCTGGACAAGGGCCGCCGCTACGGCACGATCGAGGATTTCCGCAACTTCGTGAAGCTGGCGCAGTCATCGCCTTGGCTGCATCATTCGGGCGGGACCATATGCGAGCCGGTGGACGTGCCGGTGAACAAGCGCCACCTCGACATGGTCTACAGCCATATTCGCTATTCGGACCGCGCCTTCATGGGCTCGGTGACGGCC
Organism: Mesorhizobium shangrilense; assembly: GCF_028826155.1. Lineage (NCBI taxonomy): Bacteria > Pseudomonadati > Pseudomonadota > Alphaproteobacteria > Hyphomicrobiales > Phyllobacteriaceae > Arvimicrobium > Arvimicrobium flavum. The sequence goes on along the minus strand of NZ_JAQGPN010000001.1, from coordinate 4,215,561 downwards.
GAAAGCCGCGCCGAAGATTCCATCGACATGGCGCGGATTGTCTTCGGCGATGCGTTTGTCGACCGGAACTGCGTGATCCTCGGCAACGTCAACGTCAACTCGCCGCTGGTCTGGGACGGCACCATGACGCTGTCGTTGCGCGCCTATGCCCGCGCCAACCAGGCCGCGGTGGTGGTGCCCTTCATCCTCGGCGGCGCCATGGGTCCGGTCACCAATGCCGGAGCCATCGCCCAGTCCCTGGCCGAAACCATGGCAGGCTGCGCGCTGACCCAGCTGGAGCGACCCGGCGCGCCGGTGGTCTTCGGCAATTTCTTGTCCTCGATGTCGCTGCGCTCCGGCTCGCCGACCTTCGGCACTCCGGAACCGGCGATCGGTTCCATGGTGATCGGCCAGCTCGCGCGCAGGCTCAACCTGCCGCTCAGGTGTTCCGGCAACTTCACCACGTCGAAACTGCCCGATGCGCATGCGATGAACGAGGGCACCATGTCGATGCTGGCGGCCGTGCATTGCGGCGCCAACTTCATCCTGCATTCGGCCGGCTTCCTCGATGGGCTGCTGTCGATGTCCTACGAGAAATTCGTGATGGATGCCGATTTCTGCGGCGCGCTGCACACCTACCTCGACGGGGTCAGGATCGACGACAACCAACTGGCGCTCGACGCCTTCCGCGAAGTCGGCCCGGGGAGCCATTTCTTCGGCTGCGCCCACACCATGCAGAACTACGAGACCGCCTTCTGGGACAGCGAAATCGCCGACAACGAGCCTTTCGAGAAATGGGAGGCGGCTGGTTCGTCCGATGCGGCGGCGCGTGCCAACAGGCGCTGGAAGACGACGCTGGCTGAGTACGAGGCGCCGCCGCTCGACGAAGCCATCGACGAGGCGCTCCAGGACTTCATGGCCCGCCGCAAGGCGGCGGCGGCGGACGCGTGGTACTGATTGAGCGCCGCGCTATGTGTCTGCGGGGCGAAATGCTAGGATCGGCCCATGACCAAGCTTCTTGAAATGGCCGTCGAGGCAGCAAGGCATCTGTCGCCGAGGAGCAGGACGAACTCGCGCGGACCATCCTGGAGATCGTCCATGGCACGGAGGATGAGGTGTACGTGCTGTCCGATGAGGAGAATGCGGCGATTGACCGTGGTCTGGCGGAGCTGGACGAAGACAAATACGCGACAATGGACGATCTGCAGGCCGTGCTTGCGAAGTATCGCAAATGAAGTTTCGGCTCGCGCCGTCTGCCATCTCGGACATCGAAGCCATACTCGTCGGGCTGAGGTCGAAATCGCCCGAAGGCGCCGCGTCGGTCGCCGAGAGGTTTGACGAGGTGTTTCGCAGGATAGAAGGCTTTCCCGAGACGGGACGTCGCACCAGCCGCAAGGCGATGCGACTGGCCAATGCGCATCCCTATCCGTAACTGATCTGCTACAGGACGTCGCCGTCCTTGACCGAGATTGTTGCCGTCCGCCATGGCGCCCGCAACCCGAGATCCATGCCGTCGAAGGCTCGTCATCCCCGCCCGCGATAGGGCTGGACGCCGGTGTCCGGCAGCCAGACGGCTTCCGGTGGCGCGCCGGTCTGCCAAAACACGTCGATCGGGATGCCGCCGCGCGGGTACCAGTAGCCGGCGATGCGCAGCCAGAACGGCTTCGTCGCCGCCACGATGCGCCGGCCGATCATCACCGTGCATTCCTCGTGGAAGGCGCCGTGGTTGCGGAACGAGGTCAGGAACAGTTTTAGGGACTTTGATTCCACCAGCGTGCCGTCCGGCGCGTAGTCGATGACGATATGCGCGAAATCGGGCTGGCCGGTCACCGGGCATAGCGAGGTGAATTCCGGACAGGTGAAGCGTACGATGGCGGGCGGGCCGTCGCCACGCGCCAGCGGGACGGTTTCCAAGACCGCATGTTCCGGGTCCGGTGGCGTCTCGACACTGCGTCCGAGTTGGGTCAGGTTGGTCGTCTCGGTCATGGCTGGAACTCCGGTCAACTGCCTGGGACAAGCGTCGACAATGCGGGAAAAAGATGGCGAGCACCGACCCTCTTCTCCAGCCGTTCCAGCTCAGGCACCTGACGCTGAAGAACCGCGTCATGTCGACGGCGCACGAGCCGGCCTATTCAGAGGACGGAATGCCCAAGGAGCGCTACCGCCTCTACCACGCGGAAAAGGCGAAGGGCGGCATGGCGCTGACGATGACGGCCGGCTCCGCGATCGTCTCGCGCGACAGCCCCGCGGCCTTCGGCAATCTGCACGCCTACCGTGACGAGATCGTGCCCTGGCTCCGCGAACTGGCCGACGCCTGCCACGAGCACGACTGCAAGGTGATGATCCAGCTCACCCATCTCGGCCGCAGGACCGGCTGGAACAAGGCCGACTGGCTGCCGGTGCTGGCGCCTTCGCCGGTGCGCGAGCCTGCGCACCGGTCATTTCCGAAAACCGCCGAGGACTGGGACATCGAACGCATCGTCGCGGATTATGCGGCGGCGGCGCAGCGCATGCAGGCTGCGGGCCTCGACGGCATCGAGTTCGAAGCCTATGGGCACCTGATGGACGGCTTCTGGTCGCCCGCCACCAACCATCGCGAAGACGAATATGGCGGGGTGCTCGACAACCGGCTGCGATTCACGTGGCGGGTCCTCGAAGCGGTGCGCGCGGCAGTCGGGGGTGACTTCGTCGTGGGCATTCGCATGGTGGCGGACGAGGTTTCCGAGAAGGGCCTTTCCAGGGAGGAAGGCATCGAGATCGCGCGGCGGCTGGCCGCGTCGGGAAAAGTCGATTTCCTGAACATCATCCGCGGCTCCATCGAGACCGATGCCGCGCTGACCAACGTCATCCCGATCACCGGCATGCGGTCGGCTCCGCATCTCGATTTCGCCGGGGAGGTGAGGGCGGCAACGAAGTTTCCGGTCTTCCATGCCGCGGGAATTTCGGACGTCGCCACCGCGCGGCACGCCATCGCCTCTGGCAAGCTCGACATGGTCGGACTGACCCGGCCGCACATCGCCGACCCCTACATCGTCGCCAAAGTGATGGCCGGCGAGGAGCACCGTATCCGCCCCTGCGTCGGCGCCACCTACTGCCTCGACCGCATCTACGAGGGCGGCGAGGCGCTCTGCATCCACAACGCGGCGACCGGGCGCGAGGCGACGATCCCCCATGTCATCGCACGTTCAGATGGACCGCTGAGAAACGTCGTCGTGGTGGGCGCAGGACCGGCGGGACTGGAGGCAGCGCGGGTGGCGGCGGAGCGCGGCCATTCGGTCACAGTGCTGGAGGCCGCGAGCCAGGCAGGCGGGCAAGTGCGGCTCGCCGCGCAGAACCCGCGACGCCGGGAACTCATAGGCATCGTCGACTGGCGGCTTACCGAACTGGAGCGCTTGGGCGTCGAAGTCAGGTACGACGTCTGGGCCGAGGCGCAAGACGTCGTCGCGCTCTCACCGGACGTGGTGATTGTCGCCACAGGCGGCCTGCCGCAGAACCCGCCGCTGAACTCCGGAGACGATCTCGTCACGTCGAGCTGGGACATCCTTTCGGGGAGCGTGAAGCCCGCAGAGCAGGTGCTGCTCTACGACGACAATGGCGGCCATCAGGGCATGGGCGCGGCCGAATTGATCGCCGATGCGGGCTCGTCCCTCGAACTCGTCTCGCCCGAGCGCTTCTTCGCGCCCGAGATGGGCGGCATGAACCACGTGCCTTATATGCAGGCCTTCCACGAGAAGGGCGCGCGCATCACCATCAACACCCGGCTGAGATCGGTGCGGCGCGACGGCAACGGGCTGGTGGCGACGCTCGGCTCGGATTTCGCGGCAGGATGGAACGAGGAGCGGCAGGTCGACCAGGTGGTGGTCGAGCATGGGACCGCGCCTCTCGAAGAGCTCTATTTCGAGCTGAAGCCGCGCTCGATGAACCTGGGCGAGATCGATTACGAGGCGCTGGTCGGCGACGGGAACCCGTTTCCCGTGCGCAATCCGGATGGCGCGTTTACGCTGCTGCGCATCGGCGATGCGGTCGCCTCGCGCAACATCCACGCCGCGATCTATGACGGCATCAGATACGCGATCCGGTTCTGAGTTGGTAGCATAGCCCGGGTGCCGGTGCGCCTTCGGTCGGATCGATCCAGCCGGCGCCCGCAGTTGCTATGCCACCACAGTGAGTACCGGCTTCTTGCGACCGTATTGCTGCAGCCACTCCTGCGCCTCCTGGCCCGGCATCGGGAAGGCGATCGAATAGCCTTGCACCTGATCGCAACCGATGGATTCGAGGAGCTCGAGTTCGGCCTCGGTTTCCGCGCCTTCGGCGATGATTGAGATACCAAGGCCGCGCGCCAGCTCGGTAATGGCGCGCACGATCTTTGTGTTGTCGCCATTGGCGTTGATGTTCTGGACGAAGCGCCGGTCGATCTTGAGGCGATCGATCTCATTCGGATTGACGTGGCTGAGCGATGCGTAGCCCGTTCCGAAGTCGTCGAGCTCGAGATACACCCCGGCTGACCGCATGTGGCGCAGCTTGGCGGCGATGCCTGTCTTTTCGTCGTCGAGGATGACCGATTCGACGATCTCCAGCGACAGTTTGCTGGGATGCAGGCCCTCCTTCTGGAGCGTATCGAAAAGGAAGGTATCGAAATCGTTCTCGCGCAGTTCGGTCCCCGAGACATTGATGGCGAGCCTGCCGAAATCGATGCCGGCCCGATGCCACTCGGCGGCTTTCCGGATGGCCTTGCGCATTAGGATGCGGCCGATGTCGCACATCAGCCCCGTTTTTTCGGCCACGGGCAGGAAATCGGCGGGCGGAATCATGCCGCGCTCGGCGTGTCTCCATCGCACAAGCGCCTCGACACCCGTGATGCGGTTGCTGGAAAGCGAGATCTGCGGCTGGAAGTAGGGTTCGAACGCCTCGCTCGCGATCGCCGCCTTGAGATCCGCCTCCATCTTCTTGCGGTGGTCCAGCTCGCGCCGCAGTTCCTCGGAGAAGAAGGAAGCGGCTCCACCGCCCATCTTCTTGGCGGCATAAAGGGCGAGATCGGCATGAACCAGCAGATCAGTCCCGTTATCCGCGTCAACCGGATAGACTGCGATGCCGGCGCTGGCGCCTGGCATGATCGTCACGCTCTGGTAGTTGATGGGCTCGTTGATTCTGGAGAGGATGCGGTTGGCCAGGGCATTGATGTCCTCGGTCGTGCCGGCGGCATTGAGGATCATGACGAATTCATCGCCGCCGAGGCGCACGCAGACGTCCGACGCGCGGCAGGAGCCCAGCATGCGCTGCGCCGTCGCGACCAGCACATAGTCTCCCGCGGCATGGCCGAGCGTGTCGTTGATCTGCTTGAAGCGATCGAGATCGAACTGGATCACCGCGAGCCGCTCTCGCCGGCGCTGCGCTCCCTTGATCAGGGTATCGAAGTGATCCTTCAGGAAGGCCCTGTTGTAGAGGCCGGTCAGGCCGTCATGGATTGCGATGAAGGCCATCGAGTTGCGTGCATCGACGAGCTCGTAGGTCCGGCGCAGGATCGCGTTGGACATCGGCCTGAAGATGAACAGCGCCACAAAGACGATGACGCCGACGGTTCCATAATAGAGCGCCTTGTGGAGCGACAGCATTTCTGCAAGCCGCTCATTGGAGCGCATGTCGACGCGACGTCCAAGTTCCTTGTATCCGCCGAGCGTCGCATTCGCTGCGGCGAGGTCAAGCGCGCCGTCGCGGGCAATCACCGAGTAGGGCGAGTTTTCGTGAGCGGTGATGAAGCGCTGCGTGTCGGCGACAAGCCGTTGGGTGAACTGTTCCAGCATGTAGGGTCTGGAATCGAGGACCTCTGCGGCAAGCCTGTCGCCTTTCTCGGCCGACATGGAAGCGTGAGACCTTACCCGCTCGGCGAGCGTTTCGTGGTTGCGCGCAAACTCGGCTGTGGTTTTGTGCAATTCGTCCAGAAGCTGCGGCCGCAGATTGCGCGGGGAGGTCTCTATCGCATTGGCGAGCACGATGATGCGCTGCGACAGCGCCATCTGCGAGCCGTTCATTTGCGAGACCGAAGCATCGATTTCCTGTTGAGACATCAGCTGCCTGAGCAGGACGAAGGACGTCATCGCCATGGCCGCGATGATCAGCAGGCCGATCCAGTAGGCGCTCTTGATGACGATGATGAGCCGCGCGGATCCCTGAAGATCCGCTGCATTCTGCGCCATGGTCCCGCCCTACGCAAAAATACCGATAATGCTTGGCTACAGGATCGATCGTTAATTCATTGGCAATGAAATCGATTCCGCAACGTCAGCTGAGCCGGTTTGAAGAAGCACGGTTAGCGCGGCCTTTCCAAATCCTTGCAATTTGGGTCGACTGGCCATAGTGGCGCAACGGAAACGCCTTCTATAGAACTGCTCCTCGACGTAGAATGCACGGCAAGACCCACCCAATCGAGAGTAAGATGAACATAGCGACCAAGCCGGCCAAGGCCAATTTCGTCTGGAACGACCCATTCCTGCTGGAGGATCAGCTTTCCGAGGACGAGCGCATGATCCGCGACGGCGCTGCGGCCTTTGCGGCGGACAAGCTCGCCCCGCGCATCGAAGACGCCTACATGGAAGAGACGACCGATCCGGCGATTTTCCGCGAGATGGGCGAGGCCGGGCTGCTCGGCATCACTATCCCGGAAGAATACGGCGGGCTTGGCGCGAACTACGTGACCTACGGCCTCGTCGCCCGCGAGGTGGAGCGCGTCGATTCCGGCTACCGCTCGATGATGAGCGTGCAGTCTTCGCTGGTGATGTACCCGATCCATGCCTACGGCTCCGAGGAGCAGCGCAAGAAGTTTCTGCCGAAGCTGGCGTCTGGCGAGTGGATCGGCTGCTTCGGCCTGACCGAGCCCGACGCCGGCTCCGACCCGGGCGGCATGAAGACGCGCGCCGAGAAGACCGCGAACGGCTACCGCATCTCCGGATCGAAGATGTGGATCTCCAACGCGCCGATCGCCGACGTCTTCGTCGTGTGGGCGAAGTCGGCCGCCCATGACAACCAGATCCGGGGTTTTGTGCTCGAGAAGGGCATGAAGGGCCTCTCGGCGCCGAAGATCGGCGGCAAGCTCTCGCTGCGCGCCTCGATCACCGGCGAGGTGGTGATGGAGAATGTCGAGGTCGGCGAGGATGCGCTGCTGCCGAACGTCTCGGGACTGAAGGGGCCATTCGGCTGCCTCAACCGCGCCCGCTACGGCATTTCCTGGGGCGCCCTGGGTGCCGCCGAGGACTGCTGGCATCGTGCCCGCCAGTACGGGCTCGACAGAAAACAGTTCGGCAAGCCGCTGGCCGGCATGCAGCTCTACCAGAAGAAGCTGGCCGATATGCAGACTGAGATCGCGCTGGGGCTGCAGGCCAGCCTGCGCGTCGGCCGCCTCATGGACGAGGGCAAGATGGCCCCGGAAATGATCTCGATCGTCAAGCGCAACAATTGTGGCAAGGCGCTCGACATCGCGCGCATGGCTCGCGACATGCACGGCGGCAACGGCATCCAGATCGGCTACCACGTGATGCGCCATGCGGCGAACCTGGAGACCGTCAACACCTACGAGGGCGCGCATGACGTGCATGCGCTGATCCTCGGCCGCGCCCAGACGGGGCTGCAGGCGTTCTTCTGACGTCGACCATATCGAGGAGTTGGCGCTGGCGGGCCTGACGCAAGCCGGTCGCCAGGGCCAACCCGGAGTAGAATGGAGAGCGGCATCGCCGAAAGGGTGCCGCTCTCCAGCCGTTTCCGATACCCTGCAGGCGCTTCCGGGCCCGCGACGCCGGTGGAGCATCTGGTCGGGAAACGAGGGAGGTGGCCAGAGCGGTTTTCGATCGCGGATACGGCCGACAAAGGACCGAAAGTTATGCACACAATAGCTGGCGGGGCGGCAGGCGACCCCCGCGCGGAAGTCTCCGAACTCGTCACGCTGCGCGACCTGCTCCGCTACGCGGTGAGCCGCTTCTCCGCGGCCGATCTCTACTACGGCCACGGTTCCTCGACGCCGATCGACGAGGCGGCGTTCCTGATCCTGGAAACGCTGCACCTGCCCATCGACGATTTCAACGCATTCGCCGACGCGCGACTGACGGCGCGGGAAAAGGCGCTGCTCGGCGAGCGCATCGCGCTGCGCATCGAGAAGCGTCTGCCAGCGGCCTATCTCACCGGCCGAAGCTATCTCGCCGGCGTGCCGTTCCGATCGGATGCGCGCGCGCTCGCGCCACGCTCCTTCATCGCCGAACTGCTGCGCTCGCCGCTCTTCGACGGTTCGGGAGAGGGGATGTCCCTGGTGGAGAACCCGGATGAGGTGACGTCGGTGCTCGACCTGTGCACCGGCGGCGGGTCGCTGGCGATCCTGGCGGCCTATGCGTTCCCGAACGCCGACGTGGATGCGGCCGATCTCTCGTCCGACGCGCTCTCGCTCGCCGCCGAGAACGTCGCCGACCACGGGCTGGGGGATCGCGTCACCCTCATGAACGGCGACTTGTTCGAAGCCATCGGCCGGCGCGCCTATGATTTGATCATCACCAACCCGCCCTATGTCGGACGCGAAGTGATGGAGGTCCTGCCCGACGAGTTCCGCCACGAACCCGCGATGGCGCTTGCCGCGGGCGAGGACGGTTTCGACATCGTGCGCCGCATCCTGGCCGACGCGCGGGAGCACCTCAATCCCGGCGGCGGGCTGCTGTGCGAGATCGGCACCGACCGCGAACTGCTCGAGGCCGAGTATCCGGACACGCCGTTCCTCTGGCTCGACACCGAAGGCAGCGAGAGCGAGGTGTTCTGGCTTGAGCGGGATCAACTGCCGGGTTAGCGGGCCCCTCGATCAGGGATCTCCCGCGCCCACCGAGGGCGTTCGCTTTTCCATTGGAATTTCGGCGCGGCGTGCGCCACATTCCACCCATGAGCGCTGCATTCCTGACCTACATCGCCGCCGAACTCGACGGCCTCAGATCCGCCGGCCTCTACAAGCCCGAGCGGGTGATCACCTCCATGCAATCCGCCGAGATCGAGGTGGAAGGCGGTGCGAAGGTCCTCAACTTCTGCGCCAACAACTATCTGGGCCTGGCCGACAACGAGGATCTGCGGGCGGCCGCCAAGACCGCACTCGACCGCTACGGCTACGGTATGGCTTCGGTCCGCTTCATCTGCGGCACGCAGGAGGAGCACAAGCAGCTGGAGGCCAGGATTTCGGCCTTCCTCGGTATGGAGGACACTATCCTCTACGGGTCCTGCTTCGACGCGAACGGGGGCCTGTTCGAGACGCTGCTCGGCGAGGAGGACGCGATCATCTCGGATGCGCTGAACCACGCCTCCATCATAGACGGGGTCAGGCTCTCCAAGGCCAAGCGCTTCCGTTACGCCAACAACGACATGGCGGCGCTGGAGGAGGAGCTCAAGAAGGCCGAAGGCAGCCGCTTCAAGCTGATCGCCACCGACGGCGTGTTTTCGATGGACGGCATCATCGCCAACCTCCGCGGCGTCTGCGACCTGGCGGAAAAACATGGCGCCATGGTCATGGTCGACGACAGCCATGCTGTGGGCTTCGTCGGCACGCACGGGCGCGGTTCGCCGGAACATTGCGGCGTCGAGGGCCGGGTGGACATCATCACCGGCACGCTGGGGAAGGCGCTGGGCGGCGCATCGGGCGGCTACACCTCCGGCAAGAGGCAAGTCGTGGACTGGCTGCGTCAGCGCTCGCGGCCCTATCTGTTCTCCAATACGCTGATGCCGGCGATCGCCGCGGCGTCCTTGAAGGTCTTCGAGATCATCGAAAACGGCGACGAACTGCGCCAAAAGCTCTACGGCAATGCGGCACGCTTCCGCTCTTCCATGTCGAAGCTCGGCTTCACGCTCGCCGGCGCGGATCATCCGATCATCCCGGTGATGCTGGGCGACGCGACGCTGGCGCAGGCGATGGCGGAGAAGATGCTGGAGCGCGGCATCTACGTCATCGGCTTCTCGTTCCCGGTGGTGCCGAAGGGCCAGGCTAGGATCCGGACCCAGATGTCTGCCGCGCACTCGAGCGCGGACATCGACCGCGCGGTTGAGGCGTTCGGCGAGGTAGGGCGCGAGCTGCGCGTCATTCCCTGATCTGCAACGATGCGAGGAAGCGCATTCGCGGCGCGCCTTGCCGGTCGCCTGTTCAGATTGTGCGCCGAATGCCGGAGCAGTAAAATGAGACGGCGGGATTTCGTTTCCACTCATGAGGATTGGAGATGCGAAATGCGCAAGATCTCAGTCGTTTTGATCGCCCTTTGCATGACAGGCGCGAGCGGGGCCTATTCCTTCGCCCAAACGGCGCAAAGCGGGGTGGAGGAAGCCAACAAGCAGCTCATGGAGAGCTTCAATAACAAGGACGCGGCGGCCGTCGCCGCGCACTACACTGATGATGGCGCGATGCTGCCGCCGAACGAGGAGCGCATCCAGGGACGCGAGAACATCCAGAAGCTATGGCAAGGCTGGATCGATGCCGGCGTGACCGGCCTGACGCTGAAGGCGCTTGAAGTCGTGGAAGGGGGCGATATCGCGTTCGAAGAGGGCGCCTACACTCTCAAGGCGCCCGGCGCCGATGGCAAGCTCATGGAAGATGTCGGAAAATATGTGGTCGTGTGGAAAAAGGGGCCGGGCGGCGCCTGGCAACTCTATCGCGACATCTGGAACACGAGCCAGCCCGCGCCACAATGATGATGTGACGGGACTCGCTCCAGGGGCCACCTGTGCTAGCCTTGCTGCATTCGATCGCGGTGACGTCGCTCGGCCGGCCGCGGATCGAGAGGGATGCCGGCGTCCAGGTGGCAAACAGGAGCCCCCAAGCATGTCCAACATGATGCGCGCTCTCGTGAAGGCCAAGGCTGAGCCGGGAATCTGGATGGAGAACGTGCCGATCCCCGAGATCGGACCCAACGACGTGCTGATCAAGGTCCGCAAGACCGCGATCTGCGGCACCGACGTCCACATCTACAACTGGGACCAGTGGGCGTAGAACACGGTGCCTGTACCGATGGTGACAGGCCACGAGTTCGTCGGCACCGTGGCGGACTTCGGCGCGGCGGTGACCGAGTACAAGGTCGGCCAGCGCGTATCGGGGGAGGGCCATATCGTCTGCGGCCATTGCCGCAACTGCCGCGCAGGGCGCGGGCACCTGTGCCGCAACACGCTCGGTGTCGGCGTGAACAGGCCGGGCGCCTTCGGCGAATACCTGTCCATCCCGCAGCACAATGTCGTGCCGATTCCGGACGACGTGCCCGACGAGATCGCCGCGATCTTCGATCCGCTGGGCAATGCGGTGCACACGGCGCTCTCCTTCGATCTCGTGGGTGAGGACGTGCTCGTCACCGGCGCGGGGCCGATCGGCATCATGGGCGCGCTGGTCGCTCAGTGCGTCGGCGCGCGCAAGGTGGTGATCACCGACATCAACCCGACACGGCTGGCGCTCGCCAGGAAGCTCGGCGTGCATCACGTGGTCGACGCCTCGAAGGAGAAACTCGCCGACGTCATGCGCGAGGAGGGAATGCGGGAGGGGTTCGACGTCGGGCTGGAGATGTCGGGCTCGGCCGCAGCCTTCCGCGACATGATCGACACCATGAACAATGGCGGCAAGATCGCCATCCTCGGCATCGCGCCGACCGGCTTCGAGATCGACTGGAACAAGGTCATCTTCAAGATGCTGCATCTCAAGGGCATCTACGGCCGCGAAATGTTCGAGACCTGGTACAAGATGATCGCGCTTGTGCAGGGATCGCTCGACGTCTCCGGCCTGATCACGCATCGGATCGGCATCGACGACTACATCGAGGGCTTCGAGGCGATGAAGAGCGGCAGTTCGGGGAAGGTGGTGATGGACTGGTGAGGGTCAGCCGGCAATGAGACCAAGCCCCTCCGCGGTCGCAGCCTCGGCAAGCCGTCGATCGAGCGTTGCCAACTCGCCACCGCTCGGCAGGGCGAGTTCCAGGAATGCAGCATTGTACGCCGACAGCGAATGACGACGGGCAATGTTCAAGATGGTGGCGTGGTCGGCTTTGCCGTCTGTCCTTGGAAACATCCGTTCTACAAGCTCCAACGCGCGTTGGGAGAGCTCCTGAGTCAACCGTCCGCGACGTTCGTTCACGAGCAACACGTTGCGCAGCTCATGCCAGAAGATGTCGGGGACGATCATGCCTTGCTGGGTAGCCGCCGTCAGAGCCAAATCCGCGACTTGGGATTCTTCGTCCGGTGTACCCCAACAGGCTGCAATGGAACTGTCGATGACGACCGCCCCTAGGGACGACCTTCGGCTCGCGCCGACACAGCTTCGCCTTGAGTTCAGTGGCCTGAATCGTTCTCATCGCAGCCACTTCATCGGTTGACCGGTTAGAATGTTCAGATGACCATTCAAAATTCAAGGATCTTGCATCTTTCGTCCGGACTCGGCCGCGCTCAGCTGGAATGTCGTGTCGGCAGTCGGCGCCCGGGAGTGGACAAGGAGCGCAGCCTGCCGCGGGGCAAAATATTCCCGCTTCTCCTCATCATTTCGAATGTCTGGTGCTTGGCGTGAAAGACGTTTCCGGCGATACGGACCATCCCTTCCGCTGGGTATGTCAATGCGCTGCCACGTCAGATCGCTTCTCGCAAGGCATGAGCCATCCAGCCATGTGGGCCTCCACCTGAAGTCCGGCGTTGGCGCGATCGCCGGCATCGGCGCCGTCGGCGGCTTGGCGGCCCTCACCGGACTGTCGTTGCTCATCGCGCCGCTGGGCGCCACGGCCGTGTTGCTGTTCGGGCAGCCGGAAAGCCCGCTTGCGCAGCCGATCAACGTTTTCGCCGGGTATCTGCTGGCGACGGTGATCGCGGTGACGGCAGCGCTTTTCTTTCCCGGCGCATGGCTTGCCGCCGCGGTCGCCGTCGGTGCTGCGATCGCGGTCATGATGGCGCTGCGCGTCACCCATCCGCCTGCCGGCGCGGTGCCGCTGGTCGCCTTTGCCCAGCCGCTGCAGAGCGGGTCGCTGTTCCTGACGATCCTGCTTGGCGCGGTCAGCCTCGTGGGCCTGGCGCTGGTCCACCACCGGATCCCGCCGCGCGTGCAGTATCCGCGACTGCCGCTGCAGCCCTGAAGGCCTACGGCCAAGCGTGCGCCTGCTTGAGGAAGCAGCGCTTGATGAACTCGATCGGCTGCCCGGTCTGGTCTTCTTCCGCCGGGTAGGCGTGGGCGGCGTCTCCATCCGGAAAATAGTCGCCGTGGTCATACCGCTGCGCAGGGTCGATCTGCCACGGAGGCACCGTATTGCCGATCGGTCCGGGCGGCCCCGCATAGCCCAGCGCTCCGGAAAGCGGGTTTGCGGTCGGGTCCATCGCATGTGCAATGAGGTTTCCCAACGGAAAGGCAAGTCTCAGGACCCCGTCCTCGCGTGAGGCCAGAACGGAAATTCTGGCAGCGTTGGCGAACGCATCTCTGTACTCCTGTGTGAGGCAACTGCGTTCAATGGCTGCCGCCAGCAGGCAGACCATTTCCGCCTTGCGGTTCAGACGGCGAACAGCCTCGAGGGCGACCCGTGCGCCGAGGCTGTGGGCGACGAGAGAAATGCTCGCGGCCTCTTTCAGGTGCGTGTTGCAGAAGCTGGCAAGATGGCGTCCCGTTGTCTGGGCCGTGGGCTTCTCACGGGCGTAGCCGAGTGCTCCAATCCGTGAGTCGCCGGGCCACAGGACGCCGATGAACAGCGCCTCGCCGCCGAGACCAAGCCGTGCGTCGAGCCGCCCGAGGCTGGCGACTCCCGCTGCCCGCTTGACGTTGAACCCGTGGATCGCGAGCAGAACGTGTCGGCCATGGGCCCGCGGGGATGCGTGGCCTGGAAGGATCAGCTTCGGCGCAAATGACGGATCGCTGTCGAAGAGTTGCGGCGCGCGCAGGATGGGCCCGCCGATCGGCTCGACACGGAAGCTTGCGAAAAGCGTCATCGGTCAGCTCTTGGACGACTTGAATGCGGCAGCGGCCGTCGACAGCGCCGACATGAGATCCTTGGAGATCGGAGCGAGCGGGGTTGCAAGCAGACCTGCTGCCAGCGCCGTCAGGAAGTTCTGCATGGTGTGCGTTTCGAAGACGAGGAACCAACCCGCCATCGACAGGACAATCGCAATCGCCGCCGCCGCGACGCGCGCCGTATTCCGGTACTTCTGCTCGGCCCTCTCGTAGGCTGCATCGAGCCGGGCCTCGACGATCGCGTCGAAACGGGCAAGCAGATTGACTTCGGGTTCTTCCAGAACCGATCCGTTCGCTACCTTTAGCGCAGCACCCTCCAGAGCCGCTCCATCCACGTTCGGTATCGCCTTGCCCATCGTCGCTGCGGTGGCCGGCGTCAGGCCAAGTCTGATCAGGTTCTTGGCGGCCGCCTTCTGTTCGGTCTTGTCCATGCCGTTCAGCCAGTTCGCCTTGATCGGGCCGGACGGATCTTCCGCGTCGACGAGTTTCAGCGCGGGCATGAAAGGCGTAAGCGCCAAGTCGATGAATCCGTAGCCGATGTTCGATATGCCGCCCCTGAACGCCTTGGTGGCATCGACAAGTCCGGCAGAGGCCGTGCTCAGCGCGGTGGTGAGGGCGGTGATATGGCCGATATCGCCCCAGGCAAGTCCCCCAAGGTCAGGTTCCATCTCCAGTCTCCCGAGTTTTGCGAGAGTATAAGTCGGAGACGGTGGATTCTCAATGCAGAGTTGTATTGATGCAAACGTCAATCAGAAGTAGAGCCACGGTGTATGTGAAGCGCGGCCTCCAGGCGCTCGAAGATGTGTAGTGCCGATGATTTGTCATCGAGGTTCATCGCCTGCAGCAGTCCGGCATCGAAGCCTTTCGCAATGGGCACCATCTCGCGATAGGCGCGCCGTCCGGCGGCGGTGAGGGTCAGGTGTTCCACGCGGCGGTCACCGGCATCCGCCTGCCGCTTCAGCCACATCCGTCGTTCCAGTTCCGCGACAGCGCGGCTGACCTTCGTCTTGTGCATTGCCGAATGTGCGCCGATTGCGGTGGCCGTCACCGTGCCGAACTGGCCCAGGGTGGCGAGCGTGCGCCATTCCGGTCGCGTAAGGCCATAGCGGTCGCGGTAGGTTTGCGCGAACGCGCGGCTGACTGCATCGGCGAGCCGGTTCAGCCGGTAGGGCAAAAATGTTTCGAGGTCGAGTTTGTCGTCGTTCATGGCGTTGATGGTTACATTTTCAATGGTTACGAAAGCAACTATCTGACGCCAGTGACGGGAGGTCGCAATGTCTTTCTCCTACATGCCGGGTTTCGGCAACGACTTCGAGACGGAGACCCTGCCGGGTTCGCTGCCGCAGGGGCGGAACTCGCCGCAGCGGCCGGCATACGGGCTCTATGCGGAACAGCTTTCCGGCTCGCCCTTTACCGCGCCGCGCGGCACCAACGGACGGTCGTGGCTCTACCGCATCCGGCCGAGCGTGAAGCACACGGGGCGTTTCCATCAGTTCGATCTGCCGCAGTGGAAGACAGCGCCCTGCCTCGACGACCACGAACTGGCGCTGGGACAGCTCCGGTGGAACCCCGTGCAGATCCCCGACGAGCCGACCGATTTCGTGAGCGGCATGCGCACCATGACGACGGCTGGCGACGCGCTCGGTCAGTCCGGGATGGCCGCGCACATCTACGTCGCGAACAGGGACATGGCGGACGATCATTTCTTCAACGCGGACGGCGAGTTGCTGATTGTTCCTCAACAGGGGGGCGTGCGCTTCGTGACCGAAATGGGGGTGATCGAGGTCGAGCCCGGCGAGATCTGCGTGCTGCCGCGCGGCCTGGTGTTCAAGGTCGAGCTGATGGCGGGACCGGCGCGCGGCTATGTCTGCGAGAACTACGGCGCAAAATTCACCATGCCGGACCGCGGTCCCATCGGCGCCAACTGCCTCGCCAATCCGCGCGACTTCAAGACGCCGGTCGCCTGGTTCGAGGAGAAGGAGACGCCCTGCCGCCTGATCGTAAAGTGGTGCGGCAAGTTCCATACGACCGAACTCGGACACTCGCCGCTGGACGTGGTCGCCTGGCACGGCAACTACGCGCCCTACAAATATGATCTGGCGACGTTTTCGCCGGTCGGCGCGATCCTGTTCGACCATCCCGACCCGTCGATCTTCACGGTGCTGACCGCGCCGAGCGGCGAGGAGGGCACGGCGAACGTCGATTTCGTCATCTTCCCGCCGCGCTGGCTGGTCGCGGAAAACACGTTCCGGCCGCCATGGTATCACCGCAACATCATGAGCGAGTTCATGGGGCTGATCAAAGGCCAGTATGACGCAAAGGAGGAAGGCTTTGTCCCAGGCGGCGTCAGCCTGCACAATCTGATGCTGGCGCACGGCCCTGACGCGCCGGGCTTTGAAAAGGCGTCAAAGACCGAGCTGAAACCCCAGAAGCTCGACAACACCATGGCATTCATGTTCGAGACCCGCTTTCCCCAGATGCTGACGCGCTTTGCGGCAGAGTCGGAGGCGCGCCAGGACAACTACATCGACTGCTGGGCGGGGCTGAAGAAGCGCTTCAACGGTACGCCGGAAGGCGACTGGAGCTGATCCAGGCGCAGCTGAGTCGAATTTTGCGCAACGCTGGTTGTCGGATCGAGGTCATCGCCTACGTCCTTTGGTCGTCGTAACCTCGAAGGAGACAGATCATGACCTATGTCGACGGCTTCGTTCTGCCGGTGCCGAAATCCGAATGGGACGAGTATGTGAATAATGCCGAACTCGGCGGCAAGGTTTGGATGGACCATGGCGCGCTCTCCTATGTGGAGGCAGTGGCCGACGACGTGCCGGACGGCGAGATCACCTCATTTCCGCTTGCGGTGAATAAGGAAGGGGGCGACACAATCGTATTCTCCTTCGTCACCTACAAATCGCGGGAGCACCGCGACGAGGTGATGAAGAAGGTGATGGAGGACCCGCGGATGCAGCCCGGCATGCAGAACATGCCAGCCTACATGAAGCGGCTGATCTACGGCGGGTTCAAGGTGTTCGTGGAAAGGTGAGGAAACCTGAATGAAGCTTGCAACGCTGAAGAACGGGACGCGGGACGGCAAACTCGTGATCGTATCGCGCGATCTCACCCGATGCACGGACGCGTCCTTCCTCGTGCCGACGTTGCAGGCTGCCCTCGACGACTGGGCCCGCATTGCGCCGCATCTGGCGTCATTGGCGGAATCGCTCGAAATAGGCGCGGTTCCGTCGACCAGGTTCCATGAGCACGATGCCCATTCGCCGCTGCCCCGCGCCTATCAGTGGGCCGACGGCTCGGCTTACGTGAACCATGTGGAGCTGGTGCGCAAAGCCCGGGGCGCCGAGATGCCCGAGAGCTTCTGGACGGATCCCCTGATGTATCAGGGCGGGTCTGACTCCTTCCTCGGACCGCGCGATCCCATCCCCCTCGTCGACGAGACGTGGGGCGTGGACCTCGAGGGAGAGGTGGCCGTGATCGTCGGCGACGTTCCGCTGGGGGCGACGGTGGACGCCGCGCGGGGCGCAATCCGACTCATCGTGCTGGTCAACGACGTGTCGCTGCGCGGCCTCACACCGAACGAACTGGCCAAGGGCTTCGGTTTCTTCCAGTCGAAGCCGTCGTCGGCCTTCTCGCCGGTTACGGTGACGCCGGACGAGCTCGGCGATGCCTGGGACGGCGGCAAGGTTCACCTGCCACTGAGTGTCGACCTGAATGGAAAGCCCTTCGGACGCGCGAATGCCGGCGTCGACATGACCTTCGATTTTCCGAGGCTGATCGTGCATGCGGCGAAGACCCGGCCGCTCTGCGCCGGCTCGATCATCGGCTCCGGCACTGTGTCGAACAAGCTGGACGGCGGCCCCGGCAAGCCGGTGGCGGAGGGCGGCGCCGGCTATTCCTGCATCGCGGAGATCCGCATGATTGAGCAGATCGCGTCGGGCGAGCCGCGGACGCCGTTCCTCAAGGCGGGCGACACCGTGCGCATCGAGATGAAGGACAAGGCAGGACACTCGATCTTCGGCGCGATCGAGCAGGCGGTAGAGAAGGTCTAGACGAAGGCGGGGAGGGCGCTCCGATGGACCTTGTCGAGCACTTCCGCAGCATGGCCGCGAACAGCCTGTGGGCCAACGACCGGCTCTACCGCGCCGTGCTGGCGCTTAAGGCGGGCGAGTTCGAAGCGGAGCGCACGAGCTTCTTCCCGTCCATCAAGGCGACGCTGAACCACATCCTCTCCGTCGACCTCTACTATCTCGACATGCTGCGGGAGGGAGGCATCGGGCTCGGGGTGTTCGATGTCTGGAAGGACTACGACGATCCTGCGGCATTGGCCGCCGCGCAGGCTGCGTTCGACCGCGACCTGCTCGCCTTCTGCGAAGGGCTTGGCGCGCCTGACCTCGACCGACGCGTACCTACGGACCGTGGCGAGGACGGCCTGATCCCCGAACGCATCGGCGACCTCCTCGCGCATCTCTTCCAGCACGACATCCACCATCGCGGCCAGGTGCACGCCATGCTCTCCGATACCTCCGTCAAGCCGCCGCAACTCGACGAGTTTTTTCTGGATTTCGACTGGAAGCTGCGGAAGGCTGAGGTGGATAGGCTCGGGCTATAGACGAAGGTCGTCGTCCAGGCGGTCGGCGAAGACGCGCTTGATCAACTCCGCCGTGCGTTGGTCCTGAACAATCCCGTGCAGCCGGATCAGTTCTGCGAAAATTTCATCCATGTCATCCGAGTAAACCTGCTCCATGTGATCATTGACCAGAACTGCCCGGCCTTCGGCCTGTCGTCGAAGGCGTGCTTCGCGATCGGGGGCAGTCTCTGTCCAGAAATCGCGCGGCCGCATGGAGTTTTCCCGGATGCGGACAACTTTACCGCGAAAATCGAAAAAACAAAGCGGCCGGCATTGCTGCCGGCCGCCACCTCCTCCTCCGGTATGCGAGTTTTCGGCTATGCCGCCTGCTCGGCCTTCAGCACGCCGCGGCGGATCTGGTCTTCCTCGATCGACTCAAAGAGGGCTCGGAAATTGCCTTCCCCAAAACCTTCGTCCCCCTTCCGCTGGATGAATTCGAAGAAGATCGGGCCGATGACCGTCTTCGAGAATATCTGCAGCAGGATTTTTGTCAGGCCGCCGTCGACCACGCCTTCGCCGTCGATCAGAATGCCGTGATTCTTCATCCGCTCGATCGGCTCGTCATGGCCGTTCACGCGGTCGAACGATTTTTCGTAATAGGTCTCCGGCGGGCCGGGCATGAATTTCAGGCCGTTGCTCGCCAGCCTGTCGGTGGCGTCGTAAATGCCGTCCGTGCCGACTGCGATGTGCTGGATGCCTTCGCCCTTGTACTTCTTCAAGTACTCGACGATCTGGCTGGTCTCGTCCTTGGATTCGTTCAGCGGGATGCGGATCTTGCCGCAAGGAGAGGTGATCGCGCGGCTGACTAGGCCGGTGATGCGGCCGTCGATGTCGAAATAGTGGATCTGCCTGAAGCCGAACAGTTCGCGATAAAAGTCCCACCACTTGTCCATGTTGCCGCGGTAGACGTTGTGGGTGAGGTGGTCGAGGTAGTAGAAGCCGACGCCCTTCGGCGTCGGGTTGCGCTCGCCTAGCCACTCGAACTCGGCGTCGTAGGCCGAACCCTTCTCGCCATAGGTTTCGATGAAGTAGATCAGCGAACCGCCGATACCGACGATTGCCGGCACGTCGAGCGCCTTGTCGTCACCCGTGTAGGGCGTGGCGCCCTTCGAGACGGAGTGCTCGAAGGCGTGCTTTGCGTCCACGACGCGCCAGGCCATGGACGAAGCGCAAGGACCGTGCTTGTCCACGAATTTCATCGCGTGGGAGCCGGGCTCCGCATTAATCACGTAGTTGATGTCGCCCTGCCGCCAGACAGTGATGTTCTTCATTTTGTGTCTGGCGACAGGGGAGTAGCCCATGCCGGCGAAGAGCTCCTCCAGCTTCTGCGGCTCCGGGTGGGCGAATTCGACGAACTCGAAACCATCCGTCCCTGCGGGATTCTTTTCGCTGATCGTGGCAGCCGGAGCGTCGTGCGGAAACGGGCCCATGTCTGATCTCCCTTGGGACAGGATGATTGTCCAATTTGCGGCGATCTTACTCCTCAGCCTCTGCATCGTGCTTGCATTCAATCGCTTCGAATGCTTGATTTGCGCGCAATTCGTGCGTTGGGAGGCGCATCATGCCGGACAGTACGCAGATCGACGCGTTCGACCGCAAGATACTGGCATTGCTGCAACATGATGCGCGGCTCACCAACAACGATCTTTCCGAACGCGTAAACCTGTCGCCGTCGCAGTGCTCGCGGCGCCGGCAGCGGCTGGAGGAGGAAGGTTACGTGCGCGGCTACCGGGCGGTGCTCGATCGCGACCGCCTCGGCTTCGGCCTGGTCAACGTGGTGACGGTGACGCTCTCCACCCACAATCGGGACAATGCGCGCCGCTTTGCGGAACTCGTCTCCCGGCTGCCCGAGGTCCAGGAGGCGCATGCGCTGACGGGAGAGATGGACTACATCCTGAAGGTCGTCACGCGCGACCTGAAGGCGCTGGCCGCCTTCGTCAACGACGTGCTCCTGCCGCACGAGTCCGTGCAGCACGTGAAGACGGCGATCGTTTTGGAGACGCTGAAGGAGACCACGAGTTTACCATTGTAAATTGTATCAATACGAACGATACTAAACCTAGGGTTTAGTTGGAGGTGATCCAAATGGCTACTAGGGATTTCGACCAGATTCCTTCGGAATTGAGAGCGGCCATAAGGAAAGAAGCTATCCAGCAAGTTTCGAGGTGGGTTCTTGGAGCTATTGTAATTCTCGGCGTTGCAGCGCTCTTCGGTTGGTGGCTATTCCTGAGGCCGATGCTAATCACTCTGTTGGGTGGCGTGCCAAAAGGTGCTGTCGCAGCGTTTGATCTCAGCGATGGCTGTCCGGATGGTTGGACTGCATTCGAAGATGGCTCGGGGCGATTTATCATCGGAGCAGGTCACGGCACGGGCCTTGCAAACCGGCTGCTTCGGGCGGTGGGCGGCTCCGAGCAGCACAAACTGACGGTTGAGGAGCTTCCAGAACAGGAAGTAACCATACAAGTTCCCGTCTTTTCGGGCAGTGGAGATAAATTCAACGCTGGAGGAAAGGATTATACCGTTGTTGGTATCACTTCGCGTACTATTTCCATAGGCGGGGCGTCTAAAGAAATCGATATGATACCGCCGTTCTTGGCGCTGAATTTCTGCAAGAAGATGTAGGGCAACAGTTCAAGCTTGGCGCTGGCCGCCTTCGTCAACGACGTGCTCCTGCCGCACGAGTCCGTGCAGCACGTGAAGACGGCGATCGTTCTGGAGACGCTGAAGGAGACGAGCGCGCTGCCGCTGTGAGGCGAGGCATGCACGGTGGGGCGAACAGAGCTGGCGTGACGATGACTGGAAGGCACTATATCATCAGGGCCATGAACCGTGCCGAGGTCATCGCTCGTCTGAAAGCCGCCGAACCTGCCCTGCGGGCGCGCGGGGTGGCGTCGTTGTACCTCTACGGCTCCTATGCGCGCGACGAAGCGCGGCCGGACAGCGACATCGATATCATGGTCGATCTGCAGTCCGGGAAGGGGATGGACCTGAGCAGCTACCTTGTTCCCTACCGCGTGTTGGAGGCGCAGTTTCCAAACGTAGAAATCGGCTACGGGACGCGCGATGAACTGGTCTCGCACTATCGTCCCTATATCGAGCAACGCGCGATACGCGTGTTCTGAGGTCGCCAACCAGCCTGCCGCATGTCAGACTTCGCCATATCCTACAGCATCGACGCAATCACGGCGGCGACGCAGAACCGGTCTTCTGAGGAAATAGTGGCCGACTATGTGATGCAGCGAACTCTGGAGCGGGCGATCGAGATCATCTCCGAGGCCGCGAAGTCGCTTTCCAGCGAGATCCGTCAGCGAAAACCCGACGTTCCGTGGTCAGACATCATCAGCATCGGAAACATGCTGCGCCACGAGTACTATCGCATTCGTGAGGACGTGATGCTGAACATCCTCAATACCCATCTCCCGTAACTGCGCCCGGCCATCTTGCGCCTGTTGGCGTCAATCGAGCCGGGACCGATCGGACGTAAATGAAATGGCGGGCAGGCGATTGGTGACGGCCCGCCCTCTATAACCCCTTCAGCTGCTGCGCGCCCGCATAAAGATTCGTGCAGCGAGTGCCTGAACGGCAATAGGCGAAGACCGGGCCTTCAAGTTCCTCGAGCGCGGCCGCCTGTTCCTCGACGTTCGCTTGGGTGAGCTGGCCGCTGATCACAGGGATATGGCGGAAGGCAAGGCCCGCCGCCTCAACTGCCGTGCGGATCGTGTCAGCGGAAGGCTGGCCTGGGTCCTCGTTGTCGGGGCGATTGCAGATGACGCTCTTGAACCCTGCCGCCTTGATCTCGGCGACCTCTTCGGGCGTGATCTGCGACGAGACCGAATAGCCCTCGGCGATCTGACGATAGTTCATGCTTTGCGGTCCTGAACGGGAGTTGGATGTTCGTCGATTTGGCGACCGCTTGCGCAAATTGCAAGGGGGCGGGTTGTCGTTTGAGCGCCTGGTCTCCGGCAAACCCACCCTGTTTGGTATGGTCAGGCGTATCTCGCGCCCTTGAGAAAGCCGGCGACGAGGCTTGCGACGGCATCGGGCTGCTCGACGCAGGGAATGTGCCCGGCATCCGCGATGATGCGGAACTCGGCGCCCTTGACCAGCGCCGCAGTGCTGCGCACGAGATCCGGTGGCGTCGCGCCGTCGTGCTCGCCCGCAATGCACAGGACCGGCACGGCGAGGGCGCGCGTCGACTCGGTGAGGTCGGCATCGCGGATCGCCGCGCAGGTGCCGAGGTAGCCTTCGACGGGCGAGCGCCGCAGCATTGCGGCATATCCCGCGAAGTCGGCATTGTCGGGTGAGCGGTAGGCAGGCGAGAACCAGCGTTCCAGGACGCCGTCTGCGATCGCCGCGATGCCCTTCTCGCTGACCGTCTTGATGCGCTCGTTCCAGCTGTCCTCGGTGCCGATCTTGTGGGCAGTGTTGGAAAGGACGAGAGCCGCGACGAGATCCGGGTGGCGCGCTGCAATGCCCTGAGCGATCAACCCGCCGACCGAGAGGCCGACCACGGCGACGCGGCTGATCGAGAGATGGGCGAGCAGCGCGGTCAAATCTTCGACATGGTCGATGAGGTTGTAGGGGGCGGGCGTGATTTCGGAAAGGCCATGCCCGCGCTTGTCGTAGCGCAGGATGCGGTAGCGGTCGGCGAGCCGCTCCGCGACCATGTCCCAAATACGAAGATCGGTGCCGAGCGAATTCGAGAAGACGAGGACCGGCAGGTCCGAACGATCCGTCAGCTCGTAGTGAAGGACGACGCCGTTGACGCGCGCAAACTTCATGGGCGGCTCCCAGAAAGCAGCGACATTCGGGGAAAGACGCTGCCGGGTCAACCGTTCTTCGACACCCTGAGGAAGCACCGCGCGCGCGCCCGCCCGGCGGCAGCTGACCCAACCGATTGCGTTTGCATTTTCCGCGGGACGTGACATGTGTGGCCGGCAACCTGGGGATTGTTGCGAGGCGCCGATGACTGATGAAATCCATGTGGATGTCGCCATCATAGGCGCAGGGATTGCCGGCGCGGGCATCGCCGCGGAGATCGCTGCCGAGCTGAGCTGCGCCATCCTGGAGCAGGAAGAACGCCCGGGCTACCATTCGACGGGCCGGTCCGCCGCGATTTTCCTGCGCAACTATGGCAACGACGTCATCCGCGCGCTGACCCAGGCGAGCGCGGCCCACTACGACGCGCGCGACCGGTCGCTGTTTCCGTCACCCCTGCTGACGCCGAGAGGCGCGCTGTTCGTGACCGACGCAGAGGGTCAGGAAGCGCTTGCCGACCTGCTCGCCCAATCGAACGGCCTGCGCGAGATCGGCGTCGAGGACGCGATCACACGTGTCCCTATCCTCAACCGCGACTGGCTCGCGGCGGCGGCCTTCGAGGAGGACGCGCAGGACATCGACGTCGCCGCGCTCCATGAAGGCTGGCTGAAGAAGGCCCGGGCAAACGGCGCGCAGCTTGTCACCCGGGCGCCGGTCGCGCGGGCCGAGAGGCGAGACGGAGCCTGGCACATCGAAACGCCGTCCGTGCGGGTGCGAGCCGCGACGATCGTCAACGCCGCCGGGGCGTGGGCGGATAAGGTCGCGGCGGCCTGCGGCGTGACCTCGATCGGCCTGCAGCCGATGAGGCGCTCCATGGCCGTGCTGCCGGCGCCCGAGGGCTACGACCTGAAGGACTGGCCGCTGATCGACGATGCGCGCGAGAATTGGTACTGCAAGCCCGATGGCGGCCGCCTGTTCGTCTCGCCGGGGGACGAGGATCCCGTCGATCCGCACGATGCCTTCGCCGACGACATGGTGTTGGCGGAGGGGCTCTACCGGTTCGAGCAGGCTGTGACCATTCCGGTGACGCGCGTCGAGCGGAGCTGGGCGGGGCTGCGCACCTTTGCGCCGGACCGCACGCCCGTAACGGGCTTCGATCGCACGACCGAAAACTTCTTCTGGCTGGCGGGGCAGGGCGGTTATGGAATACAGACCGGACCGGCACTGTCCCGGCTGGCTGGAGAACTGCTGCGCGGGGTTGCGCCGTCGGCAGGCATGGAGGCATGGACCGCGGCACTGTCGCCCAACCGCTTCCGGTAATCGCATCGAAAGAAGGAACTGAGCATGACTATCAAGAGACTGCACGCGGGCCCCCGCATGAGCCAGGCCGTGATCCATGGCAACACGGTCTATCTGGCCGGCCAAGTCGGCAAGCCGGGTGGCAGCGTCGCGCAGCAGACGCAGGACATCCTCGAGACGATCGACAAGCTGCTCGCCGAGGCAGGCACCGACAAGTCGAAGCTGCTGCAGACGATCATCTGGCTTTCCGACATGAAGGACTTCGCCGAGATGAACTCGGTCTGGGACAAGTGGGTGGACGGGCCGAACGCGCCGGCCCGCGCGACTGGCGAGGCCAAGCTGGCCGGACCGGAATACCTCGTCGAGATCATCGTCACCGCGGCGATCTGATTCGGGCGACGACCCTTCGAAGGCGTCCGCCGCATCGCGCGGCGGGCGCCTTTTCATTTCTGCGACGGCACGAAACGCGCAATCAACGTGTGGCTGTCGCCCGGATAGGTCAGTCGCACCCGCGTGATGGGCTGGCCGCCGCTCCAGGTGCGCCGCTCGACCAGGAGGCAAGGCGCGCCCTTGGGAATGTCCAGCGCCTTGGCGACGACGCGATCGGCAGCCGCCGCCTTGATGCTGTGCTCGGCGGCGCTCCACGGCACCTGCGCGATAAGCCAGGCTCCGGGCGCGGATTCCGAGAAGATGGCCGCCTCAGCCTCGGGCACTGCCGCCTGGTTGATCAGCCGCTCCTCCAGGCAGAAGGCGCGCTCCCCGGCGAAATGGATGCAGGTGAGCTGGAGCAGCGGCGTGCCTTCCTCCACGTCGATCGCCTCGCGGTCCGCAGAAGCGGCGGGGCGGCGCTGCCCCTCGACCAGTTCGTAG
The DNA here is from genome assembly GCF_028826155.1 of Mesorhizobium shangrilense. NCBI lineage: Bacteria > Pseudomonadati > Pseudomonadota > Alphaproteobacteria > Hyphomicrobiales > Phyllobacteriaceae > Arvimicrobium > Arvimicrobium flavum. Next base: position 4,190,059 of record NZ_JAQGPN010000001.1, on the reverse strand, counting down.
CGGTAGGGGAGTCCGAGCGCGTGCACCTCGGTGGCGATGTCGTGAATCTCGAGGATGGCCGCCTGCGAGCGCGGCCGGCTGACGAAACTGCCCGAACGGCGGCGGCGCTCGATCAGTCCGCCCTTGGCGAGTTCGGTCATCGCCTTGTTCACTGTCATGCGCGAGCATCCGTACTCTTCGGTCAGCACGTGCTCGAACGGGATACGGTGGCCCGGCGGCCATGCGCCGGAAAGGATCTTGTCCGTGATGTCCGCCAGGATGCGTCGATGGAGCGAGCCTTGAGTGGACGCTCCTTCGCCTGTGTTCGGTGCGTCCAAGGATCGACTTCCTGTTCTGCTTGAGGGCGGTGACATCCCGCTATCATCCGCCTCAGTCAAACCGCAAGCTCGCGCATGGCCCTGCGGAAGCGAGCGGCGACTGCCTCCCGATCCCGGTGGCGTCCCTCGTCGACCAGCTTGCGGCCGGCTACCCAGATGCTGCGCGGGCGGACGCGGCCGGTGAAGACCCAGGCATCCAGAACGGCATCACCCATCGAGCTTTCGAACCCGGGGTAGGACTGGTCGAGTGAGACGAGGTCGGCTGACGAACCCTCGGCGATTGCGACGGGCGCGGCGCCCAGCGCGCGCGCCCCGCCGGCAAGCGCGCCGTCGAACAGCGCACGACCGGTGGAGCCTCCCGGTTCGGCGACGACGTTGCGGGCGCGGCGCGCAAGCCGCTGCGAATATTCGAGCTGGCGCATCTCGTCGGCGACCCCGATCTGCACGTTGGAGTCCGACCCTACCCCGAACAGGCCGCCGTGCTCGCGGAACAGGGTCGCCGCAAACGTGCCGTCGCCGAGATTGGCTTCGGTGAGAGGGCAGAGCCCGGCTACCGCGCCCGCACGCGCGACCGCGACCGTCTCGGCGTCCGTCATGTGCGTGGCGTGGATGAGGCACCAGCGGTCGTCGACCTCGGCATTGTCCAGCAGCCATTCGACCGGCCGCTGGCCCGACCAGGCGATGCAATCCTCCACTTCCTTGACCTGTTCGGCGATGTGGATGTGGATCGGGCCGTCGCCGGCGAGGCGCGCGACTTCGTCCAGTTCTTCCGGGGTGACGGCCCTCAGGCTGTGCGGCGCAACGCCGACCACGCCTTGATTCAAGACGCGAACGGATTCGCGGACTTTCTCAAGCAGAGTGGCGAAGCGATTCAGATCGTTGATGAAACGGCGCTGCCCTTCGTTGGGTGCGGCGCCGTCGAAACCCGAATGTGCGTAGAAGACCGGCAGTAGCGTGAGAGCGATGCCGGTCTGCTCCGCCGCCCCGACGATGCGACCCGCGAGCTCGCCCACGTTGTCATAGGGGCGACCGTCGCGGTCGTGATGCAGGTAGTGGAATTCCCCGACGCGGGTGAAGCCCGCCTCCAGCATCTCGACATAGAGCTGCGCGGCGATCGCCTCCATCTGTTCCGGGGTCATCGAGAGCGCGAACCGATACATCACCTCCCGCCACGACCAAAAACTGTCGGACGTGTTGCCGCGGACTTCCGCCAGGCCCGCCATGCCGCGCTGGAAAGCGTGACTGTGCAGGTTGGGCATCCCCGAGACGAGCGCTGCACAGTGGTCGTCGCTCGGCTGCGGCGCAGCGTCTGCCGCGACCGAAGCGATGCGTCCTCCGCCGATCTCCAGCCTGACGTTCCTTGCCCAGCCCGTCGGCAGAAGAGCCTGCTGCGCGAAGATCGCGGTCATCGGTAGTCCCCCAGATTTCTCGACGGATCGGGTTGCAAGATGTGCTCATTATGTATAGACATATTGGCGAGGGATGGGAACTGAAAAATGGCGAGCACCGGGTCCGATCGAAAGCTGCGGCGCGTGTGGCGCAATGCCCGCCTCGCAACATTGGCAGAGGGGCAGGCGGGGCTGGGCGAGGTCGAGCGCGGCGCGGTCGCGATCGAGGGCGAGCGTATCCTCTTCGCCGGACCTCAGGCCGAAATGCCGGCCGTGTTCGCAGATGGCTCCGACGTCACCGATTGCCAAGGCCGGCTGATCACGCCGGGGCTGATTGACTGCCACACCCATCTCGTCTGGGCAGGAAACCGCGCCAACGAGTTCGAGATGCGGCTGGCGGGAGCCTCTTATGAGCAAGTGGCGCGGGCGGGCGGCGGCATCGTGTCTTCCGTCAAGGCGCTGCGGGCTGCCAGTGAGGACGATCTCGTCCGGCAGTCGCTGCCGCGTCTCGACGCGCTCATTGCGGAAGGCGTGACGACGGTCGAGATCAAGTCGGGCTACGGGCTCGATCTCGAGAACGAGGCTAAGTCCTTGGGCGCGGCCCGCCGGCTCCAGGATGCGCGGCGGGTTACGGTGCGGACCACCTTCCTCGGCGCACACGCGCTGCCGCCGGAAGCTGACGGCGACAAGGAAGCCTTCATAAACAAGGTCGTGGACGAGATTCTTCCGGCCATCGCCCAACTCGACCTGGCCGATGCGGTGGACGGTTTCTGCGAGGGCATCGCGTTCTCGCCCGAGCAGATGGCGCGGGTTTTCGAGGCGGCAAAGGCGTTCGGCCTGCCGGTGAAGCTGCACGCAGACCAGTTGTCCAACCTGCATGGGGCCGCACTCGCCGCGCGCTACGGCGCGCTCTCGGCGGATCACCTGGAGTATACGGACGAGGCGGGCGCTGCGGCGATGGCCAAGGCAGGCACGGTGGCCGTGATGCTGCCCGGCGCGTTCTACTTCATCCGCGAGACGAAGAAGCCGCCGATCGACCTGTTCCGCAAGCACGGCACCAGGATGGCGGTGGCGACCGACTGCAATCCGGGCACCTCGCCGCTGACCTCGCTGTTGCTGGCCATGAACATGGCGGCGACGCTGTTCGGCATGACGGTCGAGGAGTGCATTGCCGGGGTCACGCGGGAAGCCGCCCGCGCGCTTGGCATGTCCGGCGAGATCGGCACGCTTGAGGCCGGAAAGTTCGCCGACCTCGCCATCTGGGACGTCGAGCGCCCGGCCGAGCTTGTCTATCGCATGGGATTCAATCCGCTGCACGCACGCATCTGGAGAGGTGGATGACCGAGATTGTGCTGAAACCAGGCAACGCGACGCTCGCCGACTGGCGCGCGATCTATCGTGGCGCAACGCCAAGGCTCGACCCCTCGTGCCGGCCGAAGGTCAAGGCGAGCGCCGATGCGGTCGGCCGCATTCTCGCCAGGGGAGAGCCGGTCTACGGCATTAACACGGGCTTCGGGAAGCTTGCCAGCGTGCGCATCCCTGCGTCCGATCTCGAAACGCTGCAGAAGAACATCGTGCTCAGCCATGCGGCGGGCACGGGCGAGCCGATGCCGGTTGCGGTGGCGCGGCTGATGATGGCGCTGAAGCTCGCCAGCCTGGCGCAGGGTGCGTCGGGCGTAAAACCCGAGACGCTGGACATGCTGGAGGGGATGCTCGCCAACGACGTCATTCCGGTGGTGCCGGCGCAAGGTTCGGTCGGCGCTTCCGGCGACCTTGCACCGCTTTCGCACATGACCGCGACGATGATCGGCTACGGCGAGTGTTTTACGCCGCACGGGCGCGTGCCGGCGCAGGTCGCCCTCCTGACGCACGGGCTGAAGCCGCTGACGCTCGGTGCAAAGGAAGGGCTGGCCCTGCTCAACGGTACGCAGTTCTCGACCGCCTATGCGCTGGCGGCGCTGTTCGAGGCGGAGTTGCTCTACCAGTCGGCCCTGGTGACGGGAGCGCTTTCCACCGACGCCGCAAGGGGTTCCGATGCGCCGTTCGATCCGCGCATCCACCTTCTGCGCAGGCACAAGGGCCAGATCGAGACGGCCGACGCATTGCGCAACCTCATGGCGGGAAGCGCCATCCGCGAATCCCACCGCGTCGGCGACGAGCGGGTCCAGGACCCGTACTGCCTGCGCTGTCAGCCGCAGGTGATGGGCGCCGCGCTCGACGTGCTGCGCAAGGCGGCCGACACGCTGGAGACCGAGGCGAATGGCGTCACCGACAATCCGCTGATCTTCGCCGAAGACGACACCGCGCTGTCGGGCGGCAATTTCCATGCCGAGCCGGTGGCCTTCGCGGCCGACATGATCGCGCTTGCCGTGTGCGAGATCGGCTCGCTGTCGGAGCGCCGGATCGCCATGCTGGTCGATCCCGCGCTGTCGGGCATGCCGGCGTTCCTGACGCCGAAGCCCGGCCTCAACTCCGGCTTCATGATCCCGCAGGTGACCGCTGCGGCGCTGGTGTCTGAGAACAAGCAGAAGGCGTATCCGGCAAGCGTCGATTCCATCCCCACCTCCGCCAATCAGGAGGACCATGTCTCGATGGCTGCGCATGGCGCCAGGCGGCTGATCGGCATGATCGAGAACGCCACCGCTGTGGTTGGCATCGAACTGCTGGCTGCGGCGCAGGGATGCGATTTCCACCTGCCGCTGACGTCGAGCACGCCGCTGGAGGCCGTGCGCGCGCTGCTGAGGAGCCAGGTGCCGCATCTCGACGACGACCGCCACTTCCACCCAGACATGGAGAAGGCGAACGCGCTGGTGCGCGGCGGCCAGGTGATCGCGGCTGCAAGCGAGGTGCCGCTGCCGTCGGTCTCGGAGCCGGCGCGATGACCCCGTCCTGGCTCACCGTCATCCGCAACACTGCCCCGCTGATCGTCTCGCTGCCGCATACCGGCACCGACCTCGCCCATGTGGAGGACGATGTCGTCTCGCCATGGCTGGCGCGCAAGGACTGCGACTGGTGGATCGACCGGCTCTACGACTTCGCAGCAGACCTCGGCGCGACCGTCGTGCATACCGCGATCTCGCGGACCGTGATCGACGTCAATCGCGATCCTTCCGGTGCGTCGCTCTATCCGGGACAAACGACGACCGGCCTTTGTCCGACCGAGAGTTTTGACGGCGAGCCGCTCTACAAACCCGGGCACGAGCCGTCTCCGTCCGAGATTGACCGCAGGCGCGCAGTCTATTTCGCGCCCTACCACGCGGCCCTGGAGGCCGAGATCGCGCGGCTAAGGGCAATGCACGGGAAGATCGTGCTCTACGACTGCCATTCGATCCGTTCCGTCTTGCCCCGGCTGTTCGAGGGCACGCTGCCGGTGTTCAACCTCGGCACCAATGACGGACGGAGCGCCGATCCGGTCCTTGTTGAGACGGTGGCCGCGCTGATGGCGGCGACCGGCGAAAGCCATGTCGTCAACGGCCGGTTCAAGGGCGGCTGGATCACGCGGCATCACGGTCAGCCTGCGAATGGCGTCCATGCGCTGCAGATGGAGCTTTCCTGCCGTGGCTATCTGCGCGAGCCGGCGGCGCCCCGCCATCCGGGCAACTGGCCGGTCGCCTATGAGCCGGACTTTGCTGCCCCGATACGGCGGACGCTGACGGGAATTCTGGAATCCGCCCGCGATTGGGCGGCAAGAGTATAGGGCCATCCCACCGCCGCGCCTGGCGCGGCGTTTCTTTCCGGGCCGCCGAGGGCAGATGACCGATACCAAGCCGGTCGACGCTCCCGGACCAGGAGAGGACGACCGTGTGCAGCAAGGCGGGAATGGGCACCGAACAGGGAGACGACACATGACCACGCATACCCGCATCGACAACGCCCGCGTGATCCGTGCCGCGACCGGCACCGAGCTCTCGGCAAAGAGCTGGCTGACGGAAGCGCCTCTGCGCATGCTGATGAACAACCTCGATCCGGGCGTCGCCGAAAAGCCGGGCGAGCTGGTCGTCTATGGCGGCATCGGCCGCGCGGCGCGCGACTGGGAGAGCTTTGACCGTATCGTCGGCGCGCTGAAGAAGCTGGAGGACGACGAGACGCTGCTCGTCCAGTCGGGCAAGCCGGTCGGCGTGTTCAGGACCCACAAGGATGCGCCGCGCGTGCTGCTGGCCAACTCCAACCTGGTTCCTCACTGGGCGACCTGGGACCACTTCAACGCCCTCGATAGGAAGGGCCTGATGATGTACGGCCAAATGACGGCCGGGTCGTGGATCTACATAGGGTCGCAGGGCATCGTCCAGGGCACCTACGAGACCTTCGTCGAAATGGGCCGCCAGCACTACGGCGGCGATCTCTCCGGCCGCTGGATCCTGACCGCAGGCCTTGGCGGCATGGGCGGCGCGCAGCCGCTGGCCGCGACAATGGCGGGTGCTTCCTGCCTCGCCGTAGAATGCCAGGCGAGCCGCATCGAAATGCGCCTGAAGACCGGCTATGTCGACGTGCAGGCGAAGGACCTCGACGACGCGCTGGCGATCATCGACCGTGCAGGCAAGGAGAAGAAGGCGATTTCGGTCGCGCTGCTCGGCAACGCCGCCGACATCTTCCCGGAACTGGTGCGGCGCGGCGTCAAGCCGGATGCGGTGACCGACCAGACGTCCGCGCACGACCCGGTCAATGGCTACCTGCCGCAGGGCTGGACCGTGGCCGAGTGGGAGACCAGGCGCGAGCGCGACCCGAAGGCAGTGGAGGCGGCGGCGCGGAAGTCCATGGCGGTGCACGTGCGCGCCATGCTCGACTTCCACAAACAGGGCGTACCCACCGTCGACTACGGCAACAATATCCGACAGATGGCGCTGGAGGAGGGAGTGAAGGACGCCTTCGACTTCCCGGGCTTCGTGCCGGCCTATATCCGCCCGCTCTTCTGCCGCGGCGTCGGCCCGTTCCGCTGGGCGGCGCTGTCGGGCGATCCTGAGGACATCTACAAGACCGACGCCAAGGTGAAGGAGCTGCTGCCGGACAACAAGCACCTGCACAACTGGCTGGACATGGCCGCCAAGCGCATCAAGTTCCAGGGTCTGCCGGCGCGCATCTGCTGGGTCGGCCTCGGCGACCGGCACCGCCTCGGCCTCGCCTTCAACGAGATGGTGGCCAAGGGCGAACTGAAGGCGCCGGTGGTCATCGGTCGTGATCACCTCGATTCCGGGTCGGTGGCTTCGCCGAACCGCGAGACCGAGGCGATGAAGGACGGTTCGGACGCCGTGTCCGACTGGCCGCTGCTCAATGCGCTTCTGAACTGCGCATCGGGCGCGACGTGGGTGTCACTGCACCACGGCGGCGGCGTCGGCATGGGCTTTTCGCAGCATTCCGGCATGGTGGTCGTCTGCGACGGCAGCGAGGACGCCGCGCGGCGCGTGGAAAGGGTGCTGTGGAACGATCCGGCGACCGGCGTGATGCGTCATGCCGACGCCGGCTACGACATCGCTCTCGACTGCGCCAAGGAGCATGGGCTGAATCTGCCGGGTATTTTGGGATGAGGCGCGCCACGCGCCTCCTTCAGGAGGAGAACGGCAAGCGATGATCCGCCTGCTCAGCGCCGCGGACCATAGGACGATGCCGTGGAAGAACGGCGGCGGCACGACGACGGAGATCGCCGTGTCGCCCGAGGGTGCCGGCCTCGAAGACTTCGACTGGCGGCTCTCGATGGCGCGGGTCGAAGCTGGCGGGCCGTTCTCGGTCTTCCCGGCCATCGATCGCAGCCTGACTGTCCTCGAGGGGGAAGGGATCATCCTCAAGGTGGGAGACAGGGCGTCCATCGGCTTGCTCAGGACATCCGATCCGCTCCCGTTTCCCGCTGATGCATCGACCTCGTCCACGCTGATCGACGGCCCGATCCTCGACTTGAACGTGATGGTGCGGCGCGGCCGCTTCACCTGCGATGTCCGTCGCCTGATGCTGGACGACGCGGCCGCCTTTGCGAGCGATGCCGAAATCATCCTCATGTTCTGCAGTGAGGGGCGGGCGGCCATCAGCCTCGACCGCAGATTTGAGGTCGGTCCCAAGGACTGCCTGTGCATCGACGGGTGGGAAGGCTCGATGGACGTCGAGCCCCTTCAGCACACGGAACTGGTGGTCGTGGAATTGCGCGCGGTGATTGCGCAAGCGCAATGAAACCGGTTTGCCGCTCTGGCATCTAAGCGATGACGCTGTGACGCAGCCGGACGCATTCGCCGCGCCGGCGGCGGATGGTATAGAGGACGCCGGTCGAGGGGCGGAGCCGTGAGGAACTTGTCGAGGCGGTCACCAAGAATATGGGCGCTCCTGGCGGCCCTGGTGTTCCTTGTGCAGACGTTCGGGTCGGCCTATGCGCAAGGCGTCGGCAGCCGTCCCGTTCTGGTCGATGCGTTCGGCAACCCGCTCTGCATCACATCCAACCAACATCATGCGCCCGACGACAGCAGTCCACACAAGGCGCTTTCAGCCTGCTGTGAACTGGCCTGCGCCGGCATTGCGGCTGCGGTCCTGCCGCCGGACCTGGCTGCTGCCCAGCCGCAGAGCATCCGGCTCTTCGCCAAGCTCCGCGGCGCCTCGAAAACGGTCCACGATCCAGCACCCGCGTGGAAACCCGGAAACCCGCGCGCCCCTCCATTGACGACGTGATCGGAACGACCGGCCCGTGGCCGGCAAGCATGCATCGTCAGGCCGCGCAATGCGGCATCAAGTGGAGACTACCAATGTCATTTTCCTTCCGCGCCGTCGCGCGTCCCCTCGCAATCCTCGCCGTCCTCGCGTTTGCCGGAACCGCCTTCGCGCACGAGTACAAGGCCGGCACGCTGGACATCGACCATCCCTGGACGCGCGCGACGCTGCCGGGTGCAAAGGTGGCCGCCGGCTACATGACCGTGAAAAACTCAGGCTCCGAGCCCGACCGCCTCGTTTCGGTTTCTACGGACATCGCCGACAAGGCCGAGATCCACGAGATGGCGGTCGATCCCGCCGGCGTGATGACCATGCGTCCGCTTGCGGGCGCGCTGGAGATCCCTGCCGGCGGCGAGGCCAAGCTGGCGCCCAAGGGCCTGCACATCATGTTCATGGGCCTGAAGACGCAATTGGTGGAAAAGGAACGCTACAAGGCGACGCTGACCTTCGAGAAGGCCGGCAAAGTCGAGGTGGAGTTCAAGGCGGAGCCGATCGGCGAGAGCCACGACGCGCATTAGTCAACGTCAGCGGAGGTTGCGGGCACAGGCCCGCAGCCTCGTTCGCTGCATTCTTGGCGGGCGGCCCGGTTCCCCGGCCGTCAGGCAGAACGGAAGGCGGCGCTATCCCTCCAGCCGGTAGAATCGTGCCGCCGTGCCGCCGAAGATCGCTGTCCGGTCCGCGGGACTGAGGCCGGCGCAAAGCGTTTCCGCCGCGACATGCCAGTCTCCATATTCGCCACGCAGGCGGCTGACCGGCCAGTCGGAGCCCCACATGACGCGTTCAGGTCCGAACGCGTCGAGCACGACCTCGGCGTAGGGCCTGAGATCGTCAACGGTCCAACCGGGATTGGCCTCTGTCACGATGCCGGAGAGCTTGCAGAACGCGCCGGTTTCGCCGGCAATGCGCCGCATACCTTCCGACCAGGAGGCCAGTTCCTCCCGCGCGGTGCCGTGGTCGCGGATCTGCGGCTTCATGCAGTGGTCGACGACCACGCGCAGCTTCGGATAGCGCTTGAAGACAGCGAGGAAGTTGGCGAGGTGGCGCGAGAAGCCGAGCGCGTCGAAGGTTAGGTCGAGGTCGAGCAGGGCCTCGTAGGCCCATTGAACGTCCGGGCGCAGCATCCAGTCGACATCGGGAATGTCCTGGATCATCGGCCGCACGCCTGCGAACTTCGGATGCTTCTTCAGGCGTTCGAGATGCCTGATGTGGCTCCCGTCCTCGAAATCGATCCAGCCGACGACGGCAGCGACCGCGGGCGTCGCGTCGGCGATGCCCAGCATGTACTCGGTCTCCTCGACCGTGGGCGCTGCCTGCACGAGCACGGTGCGGCCAACGCCTGCCTGTTTCAGGAACGGCGCGAGGTCGGCCGGGAAGTAAGGTCGGCTGAGGACGGGATCATCCTTGGGCATCCAACCATAGTCGCCGCGGGCCGGCTGCCAGAAGTGCTGGTGGGAATCGACGCGCATGGTGTGCTCCGTTCAATCAAGGAGAGTGCACATCGTCGACCTCCACTCCGGCCCTTCGGGCCACCTCTCCCCCGATCGATGGGGGAGAGAAAGCAGCCGCGATGCCGGCGCTTGTCCAGATTGGGTTCCTCTCCCCGTCGATCGGGGGAGAGGTGGTTTGCGAAGCAAATCGGAGTGGGGTCGATAAAGCGCAATTCCATGGAAATACACCTGATCAGCCCGTCGGCGCGTCGTCGCGCATCAGGCCTTCCCACTTGAGGTCGCTCCACAGCTCCGGCTGGATCGCGGCGTCCATGATGGCGCGGTTGCCTTTCACCTCCGCCGGCTTCTGCCCGCCGGGGATCATCGAGACGACGCTGGGGTGCAGCAGGGGGAACTGCAGCGCGGCCTCGATCAGGCGCACGCCGTGGCGCTTGCACACAGCCTCGATGCGGCTCACGCGGTCCATGATGTGCGGGGGCGCCGCGTCGTAGTTGTAGTAGGCGCCGGGTTTCGCCCCGGTCGCCAGGATGCCCGAATTGTACGGACCGCCGAGCACGATGCCGATGCCGCGCTTCTGGCAGAGCGGCAGGAAGCTGGTGAGCGCCTCCTGTTCAAGCAGCGTGTAGCGGCCGGCGAGGAGGAACAGGTCGAAATCGCCGCGCTGGGCCAGCGTCTGGCAAACTTCCCATTCGTTGATGCCGCCGCCGATCGCCTTGATCACGCCTTGGTCGCGCAGCGACAAGAGCGCAGCGTAGCCCGAGTTCGGTTTCATGAACTCGTCGATGCGCGCGTCCGAGGCTTCCTTGCTGCCGTGGGTGAAGATGTCGAGATCGTGGGCGAAGAGGATATCGATGCGGTCGACGCCGAGGCGCTCGAACGAAACCTCCAGGGATCGCATGACGCCATCGTATCCGTAGTCATAGACCTCGCGCCGCGAGGGGACGTCGAAGAACTTGCCGATGCCGGTACGCTGGTCGGGCGTCGACACGCGCAGCAGGCGGCCGACTTTGGTCGAAAGCACGTAGTCGTCCCGCCGCTTGCCGCGCAGGAACGCGTTCAATCGGGTCTCGGAAAGGCCCAGTCCGTAGAGCGGCGCCGTGTCGTAGTAGCGGACGCCCGACTCCCAGGCGGCATCCAGCGTCGCTTCCGCCTCGGCGTCCGAAACAGGGCGATAGAGATTGCCGAGCGGCGCGGTGCCGAATCCGAGTTCGGTGAAGTCGAGACCGCCATTTCCTATGCGGTCGAAATGCCTGGTTTTCATCATCCCTCCCCACGTCGCTGGACCGACGCAGCCCGGCTTGTGGAACACCCGGAATCGTCGTGAACAGTTGCGCTTACTTTAGGTCAATTGCTACGACAGCAAGGAGCAATGGGAAAGCCAAGAGTAAGAAATGACTACAAAATTCAGGGGCATTTTCGGAAACAAGAAGCCGGTGATCGCGATGGTGCACATCGGTGCGCTGCCGGGGTCGCCGCTCCATGACGCGACTCGCGGACTGGACGGACTTCTCGACGGCGTGGTCAAGGATCTCGACGCGCTGCAGAAGGCCGGCGTCGACGCGATCATGTTCGGCAACGAGAACGACCGGCCCTACGAGTTCGCGGTGGACACCGCGTCGACGGCGACGATGGCTTATCTGATCGGCCGCGTGCGGGACCGGATCAAGGTGCCGTTCGGCGTCAACGTCCTGTGGGACCCGATGTCCTCGGTGGCGCTGGCCGCCGCGACGGGCGCGGCATTCGTACGCGAGATATTCACGGGCACCTACGCCTCGGACATGGGTCCATGGACGCCGGACGCCGGCAAAGCGATGCGCTACCGTGACCGCCTGCACCGCCAGGACCTCGCGCTGCTCTACAACGTTTCGGCCGAGTTCGCCTATTCGCTCGATCAGCGGAGCCTCGCCGACCGTGCGCGTTCGGCTGTCTTCTCCAGCATCCCCGACGCCATTCTCGTTTCGGGCCAGATCACCGGCGAGGCGGCGAAGATGGCCGATCTCGAGGCGGTGAAAAAAGTGCTTCCGGACACGCCGGTGCTGGCCAACACCGGCGTCAAGCACGCCACCATCGCGGATGTCATGCGCATTGCCGACGGCTGCATCGTCGGCTCTTCGCTGAAAGTCGACGGCAACACGTGGAACGCGGTCGATCCGGACCGTGCGGCGGAATTCATGCGGCTCGCCCGCCAGGCCCGCGGCGAGTGACCCGGATGCGCGAACGCCTGAAGGAGCTTCTCACCGACCTGATGCAGATACCCGGCCTGAGCGGCTATGAGGGACGGGTCCGGCGATATCTGAAGGAGCGGCTTGTCGAACTCGGCCTGACGACCAGAACGGACGGGCTCGGCAACCTGACCGCCACGCTCGACGGCGCCAAGGGCGCTCCGAGCGTGATGCTCTTCACGCACATGGACCAGCTCGGCTTCATCGTCCGCAAGGTCGAGGCGAACGGGCTGCTGCGCGTCGAGCGCCTGGGCGGCGTGCCCGAGCGGGCATTGCCTTCGCAGGCGGTGACGATCTGCGTGGGCGAGGGCAGGGATGTTCCCGGCCTCATCGCGAACAAGAGCCATCACGCCACGACGCCCGACGAGAAGTACAAGGTCGTGCCCTACATGGACCTCTACATCGACGCGGGCTTCGCGAGCGCCGACGAGGCAAAGGCCGCCGGTGTCGAGATCGGCGTGCCGGTCGTTTACCGACCGAACGTCATCGAGCTGGCGAACGGCCGCATCGCGGGCACCTCGGTGGACGACCGCGCCGGCTGCGCCGTCATCGTGGAGGTGGCGCGCGCCCTGGTCGAAGCCAAGGCACGGCCGACCGTGCACTTCGTCTTCTCCGTGCAGGAAGAATTCAACCTGCGCGGCGCGCTGACGGCGGCGCAGGTCCTGAAGCCGGACATCTCGATTCAGCTCGACCTGCTGCTCGCCACCGACACGCCCGACATGGGCTATCGCGGCGACGTGAGGATGGGCGGCGGTCCGGCGATGAGCATGTATTCCTTCCACGGGCGCGGCACGCTGAACGGCACCATCCCGCATCCGGCGCTGGTCACCCTCTTCGACCGGACCGCGGCGAAACTGAAGATGCCGCTGCAGCGAAGCGCGCATACGGGAGCGCTGACCGACTCCGCCTATGTGCAGTTGGTCGAGGGCGGCGTCGCGTCGATCGATCTCGGCTTCCCGATGCGCTACTCGCATTCCTCGCTCGAGGTCGTCGATCCCGCCGACCTGGAGGCCCTGACGCGCCTTCTCGTGGCGAGCATCGGCGCAATCGACAGGAACTTCAGCCTCGATCGGGAGGATTACGTCGGATGAGCTACTTCCTCGGGATCGATGTTGGAACTTTCGAGTCAAAAGGCGCAATCGTCGACGATACCGGCTATGTGATCGCGACGGCATCGCGCCCCCACAAGATGCTGGTGCCGCAGCCCGGCTGGGCCGAGCACCGGCCGAAGCAGGACTGGTGGGGCGATTTCTGCTTCATCGCGAAGAAGATGCTGGCCGACAGCCGGATCGACCCGAAGGCGATCAAGGCGGTCGGGACCAGCGCTATCGGTCCCTGCATGCTGCCGGTCGACCAGGATGGCGAGGCGATGTCCAACGCCGCGCTCTACGGCGTCGACAACCGCGCAGTGGCCGAGATCGAGGAACTCGACGTCCAGATCGGAGTCGAACGCATCCTGGACCGCTGCGGCAATGCGCTGACGACGCAATCGGTCGGGCCCAAGATCCTGTGGCTGCAGAAGAACCGTCCGGAACTGTTCGACAAGGCGGCAAAGATCGTCACCTCGACCACCTATCTGGTGCAGAAGCTGACCGGGGAGTGCGTCGTCGATCACTACTCCGCGGCGAACTTCTCGCCGCTTTACGAAATCGACGCGAAGGGCTGGAGCAATGCGCTGGCCCCGAACATCGTCGACCTCGATCGGCTGCCGCGGGTGATGTGGACGACCGATGTTGCGGGACAGGTCACGAAGAAAGCGGCCAGGGAAAGCGGCCTTGCCGCCGGCACGCCGGTGATCGCCGGTACGATCGACGCCGCTGCGGAGGCGCTCAGCGTGGGCGTCACGCGGCCGGGCGACATGATGGTCATGTACGGCTCGACCATCTTCATCATCATGCTGTCATCGAAGCGCATTCAGGACGGGCGGCTGTGGTATGCGCCGTGGCTGTTCCCCGGCGAGCACGCGTCGATGTCGGGGCTGGCGACGAGCGGCACGCTCACCCACTGGTTCCGCGACCAGTTCGCCAAGGATCTGCCGTTCGAAACCGCCTTCCGGACCCTGACCGAGGAAGCCAACGCCTCGCCTCCGGGCGCGAACGGGGTCATCATGCTGCCGCACATGTCCGGCGAGCGCACGCCGATCCACGATTCGCATGCGAAGGGCGTGATCTTCGGGCTCAACCTCACGCACAATCGCGGCGACCTCTACCGGGCTGCGGTCGAAGGCATCGCCTACGGCACCAACAGGATCTTCGAGACCTACCGCGAGATCGGCGAGCCGCCCAAGACGCTGCTGGCCGTTGGCGGCGGCACCAAGAACCCGGTTTGGCTGCAGGCTACGTCGGATGTATCCGGCCTGCCGCAGACGGTGAGGGAGCGGACTCTGGGCGCAAGCTACGGCGACGCGTTCCTGGCCGCGCTGGCGGTCGGGGCGGCGAAGAAGAGCGACATCGGCGCGTGGAACCCGTCGGCGCGCAAGGTCACCCCGCGCACAAAGCATCGGCATGTCTACGACAAGCAGTACCGCATCTTCAAAGATCTGTACGGACAGTCGAAGGGGCTGATGGCGGAGCTCTCATGACGGCGCTGTTCCAGACGGCCCTGGATGAACTGGCGGCTGTCCTGGGACGCATCGATGAGGCGCGCGTTGACGAGGTCTGCCGCCTGCTTGCGGCAGCCAACAAGGTGGGCACGCACGGGCTCGGTCGCGAGGGTCTGCAGATGCGCGGCTTCGCCATGCGCATGTTCCATCTTGGCATGCCGGTCGGCGTGTTGGGCGACATGACGATGCCGCCGCTCGGGACGGGTGACGTGTTCCTCACGTCATCAGGCCCGGGAGAGACGACCACGATCCTGACCCTGATGAAGGTCGCGAAAGAGGCCGGCGCGACCGTAGTCCTGCTGACTGCCGAAGCCGAGGGCAGCGCGGCAAAGCTCGCAGATGTCACGCTGCTGGTTCCCGCGCAGACAATGGCGACCGATCAGGGCCTGGCGAAGACGTCGGTCCTGCCGATGGGATCTGCCTTCGAGGGCGCACTCTTCGTGCTGTTCGAAGTCATGGTTCTGAAGCTCAAGGACCTGCTTGCCGCGTCGCCAGACGAGATGCGCGCGCGGCACACGAACATGGAGTGAGCGCCAACGCGGTGACGGTTGTCGTCGGCTAGCCGCACGCATATATTAGGCTAGCCCAATGGAGGCGAACCGATGGCGTTCCACATTCGAAATCCTGAGACCGATGCCTTGGCACGCAAGGTCGCCACCTTGAAGGGCATGGGATTGACCGAGGCCGTGCATGCAGCGTTGGAGAACGAGCTGGAACGGACATCGCATCAGCCCTCCCTGTTTGAAAAGAGCAGGAAATTCGCGGAACGTCTCCGCGCAACGGGGCGCCCCGAACTGGGCAAGCCTGCCGACAAGGATTTTATCGACAGTCTCTACGAGGATGATTGATGTTCATCGATGCCTCGGCGTTGACGGCATTGATGATGGTTGAAGATGACGCGCTCGAACTCTTTGCAAAGGTCGAGCGTGCAAAGACATCACCTCGCCGATTGCCGTCTGGGAAGCTGCCGTGGCCGTATCGCGGATAGCAGCCCTAGACATTTCGGTTGCGCAGCAGCGCGTCGAAGAATACCTGGCGCTTGCGCAAATAGAGCCCGTCGCTGTTCCGCCAGAGGTCGCAGCGTTGGCTCTCGATGCCTTCGACCGCTTCGGCAAGGGCCGGCATCCGGCCAAGCTAAACATGGGCGATTGCTTCAGCTACGCGTGTGCGCGGCACTACGGCCAGCCGCTGCTGTACAAGGGAGACGACTTCGCGCTTACCGATATCGTGCGCGCCTGACCGTCCTACTTCACGGCGCCCGCCGTCATGCCCTTGATCAGGTAGCGCTCGAGCGCGATGCCGAGGATGATGAGCGGCACGATCGCGGCGAAGGAGAGAGCCGCCATCGACCACCAGCTGATGCCCTGGCTTCCGGTCTGCGAGGCGACCATGACCGGCAGCGTGTTCGCGTGGGTCGATGTCAGCAGGGCGGCGAAGAAGTACTCGTTCCAGGTGAGCACGAGGCTGAGGATGAACGCCGCAACCATGCCGGGCAGCGCGATCGGCAGGATGACGCTGAAAAAGGCGCCCCAGATCGAAAGTCCGTCGACCAGCGCCGCTTCCTCCAGTTCGGTCGGGATAGATTCGAACTGGTCGCGCATGATCCAGATGACGATGGGCAGCACGGTGAGCGTGTAGAGCAGGATCAGGCCGATCCGCGTGTCGAGCAGCGCGAGCTGCTTGTAGAGCACGAGGAAGGGCAGGGCGAGCACGACCGGCGGCAGGATGAGCTGGGACAGGAAGAAGAACGAGATGTCCGTGTTCCGCATGAAGCCGAACTTGTAGGAGAAGCGCGACAGGCCGTAGGCGGCCAGCGATCCGAGCATCACGGCGATGGCGGAAGAGGCGATCGCCGTGGTGGCGGAATTGAAGAAGCGCTTCATGAACTCACTGCGAACGGTGCTTTCGGCGCCGATCGTTTCGGGCGACAGGCCGAGCGAGCGCCAGCCGAGCCAGGCCGGCGTGTAGTCGACCCAGGGGATAAGCGCTCCCTGCATGACGTTGGGAGCCGTTTTGAAGCTCGTCGTTATCGTCCAATAGATCGGGAACAGGCAGACGATCGCCCAGATGATCAGCAGCGTGTAGATCATCGTCTTGCCGGCGAAGCGCCGCGCACGGAATGACAGATCGGCATCGCTGTCGCGAAAAATGGCGTGGCTCATGTGCGGGGCCTCGCAAACCGTTCGGCGAGTTTCATCAGGATAGTCATCGCGATGATGATGATGACCAGGTAGATCATAGCGAGCAGCGTCCCGTACCCGACATTCGACCGGTCACGGTACTCGCGGAAGATGAAGGAGGTGACGGTGTCGGTCGCCCCGCCCGGGCCGCCGGCGGTCAGGTTGATAACGATGTCGGCGAGCTTCAGCTTGAAGATGATGCGGATCAGGATGGCGGTGACCGAAACCGGCAGCATCAGCGGGAAGGTGATCTCCCAGAACGTTTTCCAGGGGCCGGCGCCGTCGACCTTGGCCGCCTCGGTGAGTTCCTTGGGAATGGCCTGCAGCCCGGCGAGGATCATGATCATCATGAACGGGATGAAGGTCCATGCGTCCAGAACCATGATGGTGAAGCGGGCGATCTCGGGGGAGCCGAAGAAGGACGGACTGTCCCAGCCGAGCCAGCGCGCGAAGCGCGAGATCGGACCGAAACGGATTTCCAGCATCGACTTGCCGACCATCCAGCTCACCGCCACCGGCGACAGCATCAGCGGCAGCAGGAAGGCGACGCGGAAGAATTTTCGAGCGCGGATCTCGGCGGCGAGCAGCAAGGCAAGGCCGAAGGCGATCGCATATTCGACCAGGATGGCCAGGCTGTACCAGACCATGTTGCGCAACGCGTTCCAGTAGAACGGGTCGTTCCACATCTGGACGACATTGTCGAAGCCGTTGAACTGGCGGCCGAGCGGCGAGGAGAGGTTCCAGTTCGAGAAGGCGATGACCAGTCCGAACAGCAGCGGGAAGACCGTCAGCGAGACGACGAAGAGTGCGGCCGGCAAAACGAAAAGCGTGCGTTTGCCATGCTCGCCGCGGACCAGCACCTGGCTCCAGCAGAGGCAGACCGCCCAGAGGATGTAGGCATAGAGGGTGGGACGCCAGGTCTGGAAACCGAAATGGGCAATGCCCATCTGCTGGGCCGCCTGAGCGGCGCCAACCAGCGCGACAATCAACGCCGACGCCCATACGATAGCCCGCCCGAACAGTTTTCGTCGGTCGGATATGTCGTCCGCGGTGACGACATGAAGGAGATCGGCCTGGTTCATGCGCCCCCGATGATCACTTCCGGAACAGCAAAGGCGGCATCCTTGCAGCCGCCCGGACAAGAAGGCGGGTGCGCGCGCGAATGTACGCGCGCACCCCCATTTTCGTCTTATGCCTGCATGCCGAGCGAGGCTTTGTAGAGCTTGATCTGGCTCTCCCGGCCGATCTGGTCGGTGATTTTCTCCCAGGCGGCGGCGATGGCGTCCGCCGTTTCCTGCGCCGACTTGTACTGGCCGGCAAAACCCTTCGCCAGTTCGTCCTCCGCAACGGAGTAGTACTGGAAGATGCCGGGGATGCGGGGCTCGATGGCGGCGTTCGGATGATTGTAGCTGTCCGCGTTGGAGCCGAGATAGTCCTCGACGAAGGCGCGGTCATAGCCCGCCTTCTCCCACTCGTCGTATTGGAAGTGCGACTGGCGATAGGGCTGGAAGCCGGACGGATAGGCCGCTGTCCAGAGCGAGAGGTCCTTGCCGCCGAGATGCGCCGCGGCCGACCAGGCCGCCTTGCGCTTCTTCTCGTCGCCCGAGACGCGCGAGGTCACATAGACGCCCCAGCCGATATAGGCCATGTTCGGCGCGAAGTTCTCCTTCTCCTCCCAGGCGCTGGTCTTGGAGTTGTACACCTTCTTAGCGCCCGGATTGATCGAGAAGCTGACCACGTCTCCGACGACGGACGTGTCCGACGTGCGCGCCATCGAGCCGACGTCGCCCCACCATGTCAGGGCAGCGCCGGTGCCGGCGAGGAACTGCTGGAAGGCGGTCGTGCCCGGGTCGGCATTGATCTGGTCCGGCGGATAGGCGCCCGCGGCGATCAGGTCCATGACGTCCTGGATCGCCTGCACGAAGGCAGGGTTGTTGACCCTGGGCTTCATTGTCTCCGGGTCGAACAGCCATGCCGGATCGTCAGGGTGCTTGGCGTAGGCTGAAGCACGGTCTTCCAGGAAGTAGAAGCCGAAGCCGCCCCAGCCCTTCAGCGGGTCGAGGAAGCCGTAGGCGGGAAGCCCGGTCAGCGGATCGGTCTTCCCCTTGACGGCGATCGAGGCCGCGTTGACCTCGTCCCAGAATTTCGGTGCGTCGGCCATGCCGGTGATCGACCCGTCGCCGAAATAGTCCTTGCGGTAGGCGAAGGTATGACAGTCGCCGTCGATGGTGATGCGGTACGTCTTGCCGTCCCAGGTGCCGACCGGAGGCTTGAGATAGCCGACGATGTCGTCGGCCTCGATCTGGGTCTTCACCCAGTCGGGCATCTCGTCGAGCAGGCCCTTGCTGGCGGTATCGCCCTCGAACGGCGCACCCATCTCGATAACGTCGAAGTCGACCGTGCCTGTGGCGATCGACTGCTGCAGGCGCGCGTTGTAGTCGGCCTGGGCGAGGTCGATCCAGTTGATCTTGGCGCCCGTATAGGCCTCCCAGGGCTTCAGGAAGCCGCGGAACAGGAAGTTGTGCAGGTTCTGGTTGTTCAGGCCCATGAAGGTGAGTTCGACGCCGGCGAACTCGCCTTCCTTGACGCTGGACTTGGTTGCGCCGAGGCACAGCTCGCCGACCTTTTGCCAGTCTGCATCGGTCGGCGATCCCTTGCCGACGCCCGGAATTTGCAGGATCTGCGCGCGCAGGTCTTCCTGCGCTGAAGCGCTGCCGACGAGGGCGCCGAGCCCCGTGCCGGTAGCTGCGCCGAGCGCCGCAAGGCTTGCCGCGCCACGCAACACGTCGCGGCGTGTGGCGCTGGCGCGGACAAGCTGGTTGTAGATATCTACCTTCATGTTTCACTCCTCCCAAAGTGTGCTGCGCGCATACCGACGCTGGGTATGTGGACGCGTCAAAAGCTCCTGCGACCTCGAAGGCCCGATGGCCGAATTCTCCCCCCGCCATGACCGGATGCAAGGCTGCAAACAGCAGGCGAAGAGTAAGAGCGAATTCACGGAAGTGTCAACGCGACTTGGTGAATTGGTCTGACCAAAATATGGTGGACTCGGCACTGACGCTTGGCTAGCTTCTGCGGCAGTTTCGGGAGGGACGTCCACAAACATGGCGCAGGTTGCAATCCGCGACGTTTCGAAGGAGTTCGGAGCGGTTAAGGTCCTACATGGGGTGAACGTCGACATCGCCGACGGCCAGTTCGTCGTGCTGGTCGGCCCTTCAGGCTGCGGCAAGTCCACGCTGCTTCGCATGGTGGCGGGCCTCGAGAACATAACTGGCGGCGCCATCCAGATCGGCGAACGCACGGTGAACCATCTGCCGCCCGCCAAGCGCGACATCGCCATGGTCTTTCAGAACTACGCGCTCTATCCGCACAAGACAGTGCGCGCCAACATGGCGTTTGCGCTGAAGCTCAGGAAGATAGACTCGAAGATCGTCGCCGAACGGGTGGACAAGGCCGCCGAGATCCTCGATCTGAAACCCTATCTCGACCGCTATCCGCGCCAGCTCTCGGGCGGTCAGCGCCAGCGCGTCGCCATGGGCCGCGCCATCGTCCGCGACCCGCAAGTCTTCCTGTTCGACGAGCCGCTGTCCAACCTCGACGCCAAGCTACGCGTGCAGATGCGGACCGAGATCAAGGAACTGCACCAGCGGCTGAAGACGACAACCATCTACGTGACGCACGACCAGGTCGAGGCCATGACCATGGCCGACAAGATCGTCGTCATGCAGGCCGGCCGCATCGAGCAGATCGGCGCGCCGCTGGAACTGTTCGACAAGCCCGCAAACCTGTTCGTGGCCGGCTTCATCGGTTCGCCTGCGATGAACATGCTGAAGGGCGTGGTGCGTGGCGGCGACCGGCCCGGCGTCGAGGTTGGCGGCGTCCTCCTTCCGTTCTCCGGCGCGCATGAGGTCCAGGACGGCCAACCGGTCATCTACGGCGTGCGTCCCGAGCACCTGCAGATCGCCGCAGACGGGTTCCCGGCGAAGATCTCGGTGATCGAGCCGACCGGATCGGAAACCATGGTGTTCTTGCGCTTCGGCGACCACGAACTGACGGCGCTCTTCCGCGAACGGCACAACTTCAAGCCCGGAGATACGCTCAATCTCAAGCCTCGCGAGGACGTCGTGCATCTTTTTGACCCGACGTCGGGACGGCGGCTCTAGACCACGCACAACACACCCTGGGAGGGGACATCACTTGCTGAAAGGCATCCATCCGCTGCTCAATGCCGACGTGCTCTTCGCTCTGCGCGCAATGGGCCACGGCGACGACCTGATCATCTGCGACACCAATTTCCCCGCCGATTCCGTCGCGCGGCAGACGCGGCTCGGAAAGCTGCTGCGCATCGACAACACGACCGCGGCCGAGGTGGCGCAGGCGGTGCTCTCCGTCTATCCGCTCGATTCCTTCGTTGACGATGCCGCAGCCCGGATGGAGATCGTCGGCAAGCCCGACGAGGTGCCGCCTGTCCAGGCCGAGGTGCAGAAGGCGGTCGACGCCGCCGAGGGCAAGTCCTGGCCGATGATCGGCGTCGAGCGCTATGCCTTCTACGAGCGCGCCAAGCAGGCCTACGCCGTGATCCAGACGGGCGAGCGACGCTTCTACGGCTGCTTCGCGTTCCGCAAGGGCGTCGTTCCGCCGGACGCGGGCTAATGGCCATGGCCGCCCAAAAACCCATCGTGATCCTCGGCGTCTTCGTCGCGGACACGGCCTATCGTGCCCCGCGCGCTCCGCGCATGGGGGAGACCATACTCGGCAGTTCATTCAAGCTTGGTCCGGGCGGCAAGGGATCGAATCAGGCGGTGGCGGCCGGCAAGCTGGGCGCCGACGTTTCCTTCATCACCCGGCTCGGCCGCGACCCGTTCGCAGATATGGCGCTCGCCACCTGGCGGGACGCTGGCGTAAAGCCGGCCGTCATCGAGACGCCCGAAAGCTACACGGGCGCTGCCTACATCTTCGTAGAGGAGACGACGGGCAACAACGCGATCATCGTGTGTCCGGGCGCCGCGACCCTGATCTCGCCGGCGGACATCGAGGCCAATGCCGCGCTGATCCGTGGCGCAGGTGTATTCGTCACCCAGCTCGAGCAGCCGATCGCTGCCGCTCTGAAGGCACTTCAGATCGCGCGCGACGCCGGCGTTGCGACCATCCTAAATCCGGCGCCAGCGGCGGCGCTGCCGGCAGAGATATTCCCGCTCTGCGACTACGTCACGCCGAACGAAACCGAAGCCGAGGGACTGACCGGAGTGAAGGTGGACAGCCTCGACGGCGCGCGCCGCGCCGCCGACGTGCTGATCGGCAAGGGCGCGGGCGCCGCGGTCGTCACGCTCGGCGAGAAGGGCGCCCTCTACCATGCGGTGGGCGTCTCCGAGCTGGTTCCCGCTGTCGATGCGGGGCCGGTGGTCGAGACGACCGGCGCGGGCGATGCCTTCAACGGCGGCTTCGCGGCGGCGCTTGCCCGCGGCGAGGATCCGCTTGCTGCCGTGCGCTTCGCCTGCGCCGTGGCCGGCGTCTCGGTGACGCGCCCGGGCACCGCGCCGTCGATGCCCACGCTTGATGAAGTCCGCAACCTGCTCGGCTGATCCAAAGCCGCGAACGGCTCGCAATCGATACGTTGGAAGCGAAAATGGCAGACGTCGGAAAACCTCTCGTCATCAGTTGCCCGGCCCCGCGCTCGCTGGAGCTCATCTTCACACCGGACCAACTCGCGCTGCTGAGGAGGAACTACCGGATCGTCGAGACTACGGATCCCGAGTTCGCCTCCTTGCCCAACGCGACCCTCGCCGAGGCGCGATACATCATCGGCCAGCCGCCAATTTCGGCGGACACGCTGGCGAAGATGAATTCGCTGCGCTGCGTAGCGAACGTCGAGACCAACCTGCTCAACAACATGCCGTACGAAACGCTGTTCGAGCGCGGCATCCATGTGATCATGCCCGGCTCGGTGTTTGCGGAGCCCGTCGCCGAGCTCGGGCTCGCCATGGCGCTCAACCTCGCGCGCGACATTGTCGATGCGGACCTCGCGTTCCGGCAGGGGAGGGAACTCTGGGGCGGCGACGGCAACCAGACGGCGCGGCTTCTCTCCGGCGCGGATGTCGGCATCGTCGGCTTCGGCGACCTCGGCAAGGCGCTGAACCGGGTTCTCTCGGGGTTCCGCACGCGCACCAAGGTGTACGACCCGTGGTTGCCGCCGTCGACGCTGCGCGACCACGGCGTCGAGCCGGCATCGCTGGACGAGGTCCTGTCAGGCAGCGACTTCGTCTTCGTCGTCGCGTCGGTGACCAGCGACAACCAGGGTTTTCTGGGCGCCGAAGCCTTCGCGAAGATGCGCAGGGGCGCGGCCTTCATCCTGCTCAGCCGCGCCGGCGTCGTCGACTTCGACGCGCTGATGGATGCGGTGGAGAGCGGAGACATCGTCGCCGCCAGCGACGT
This sequence comes from Mesorhizobium shangrilense, assembly GCF_028826155.1. Classification (NCBI taxonomy): domain Bacteria; kingdom Pseudomonadati; phylum Pseudomonadota; class Alphaproteobacteria; order Hyphomicrobiales; family Phyllobacteriaceae; genus Arvimicrobium; species Arvimicrobium flavum. The sequence goes on along the minus strand of NZ_JAQGPN010000001.1, from coordinate 4,166,786 downwards.
CTTCCCGGAAGAACCGCTTGCGATCGACCATCGGGTGCGCTCGCTGCCGAACTTCCTGCGTTCCGCGCACCGCGCCGGCGCGCTGGACATCGCTTTCAAGCGCATGGGCGACATGGTTCTGGAGGATTTCGACCTGATGGACCGCGGTCTGCCGCCGATGCGCTGCCGGCGCGCCGAACGCGAGACCGTTTCGCGGATGCGCTCAAAACCCGTCGATCGGAATTAGGCTGGGGAAAATATCAGCGTCCGTGTTGTGAGAGCCGGGCCCGAAACCCCGTCTGCATTTTCAGGCCGAAGCTTCCAGCAGCGCCTTCGCGTCGATCGCCATCATCAGCTCCTCGTTCGCTGGGATCACCAGGGTCTCGAACGCGCCGAGGAACCCGAGCCTCGCGAGGATAGCCTCGCGCACGAGTGTCGCGTGCTCGCCGATCCCGGCCGTGAAGACCAGGGCGTCGATACCGCCCATCGATGCGGCCATCATCGCAGAATGCTGGGCGACCTTGAGCGCGTAGTAGTCGAGCGCGAGGCTGGCGCTGGGTTCGGCACTGGCGAGCAGTTCCCGCACGTCGTTGGTCAGGCCAGAGAGACCGAGCAGGCCCGACCGGTTGTAGAGTTCGGCCTCCGCCTCGTCCGTGCTCATGCCGAGATCGCGCAGCATGTAGATGACGGCGCCGGCGTCGATGGCGCCGCAGCGCGTGCCCATCGGCAGTCCGTCGAGTGCGGTCATGCCCATGGTCGTGTCCACGCTCCTGCCTCGCTCGATCGCGCAGAGGCTCGCGCCGTTGCCGAGATGCGCAGCGACGACCCGCCCTGCGGCGAGCCGTGGGTGTTCTTCGGCAAGTACGCGTGCGATCCATTGGTAGGAGATGCCGTGGAATCCATAGCGCCGCACGCCCTTGGCGCGCAGATCGCCGGAGATCGCGAAGGTGGTGAAAAGGTCTTCGCGGTTCGCATGGAAGGCGGTGTCGAAGCAGGCGATGTCGGGCACGTCGCCGACGAGCGCCTCGGAAGCCGTGATCGCCGCCAGATTGTGCGGCTGGTGCAGCGGCGCCAGAGGGGACAGCGCGGCAAGGTCGTCCATCACCTCGGGCGTGACGAACACCGGGTCGACATACTGCGTGCCGCCATGGACGATGCGGTGAACAACCGCCGCAACGCGCCAGCCGTCGTCGTGCCGGTCGACGAACTCCAGCACGGCGGCCAGAGCAGCCGTGTGGTCTGTGCCTGGGGCGAGATTGCCCGCCTCCTTCTCGCCGGACGCCAGCGAGGCCTTGAAGGTTGCCTCGCCGCCGATCCGGCTGACCTGGCCGCCAGCCAGCATCGCGAGGTCGGATAGCGCGAAGACCTGGAACTTCAGGCTCGAGGACCCGGCATTGAGCACCAGCAGCGTGTCAATCATTTCAGCTGTCCCGTGCGGCGCGCCTCGGCCATCAGCGTAGCGAGCGCGCAGGATAGAAGGCGGGCGCGCAGCCCGTCCGCGCGGCTGGTCAGGATGACCGGCACGCGCGCGCCGAGCACGATGCCGGCGGCATCCGCGCCGCCCAGGAAGATCAGCTGCTTGGCGAGCATGTTGCCAGATTCGATATCCGGGACGACGAGGATGTCCACGTCGCCCGCGACCGGTGACACGATGCCTTTCTCCAAGGCAGCCGCGGCGCTGATCGCATTGTCGAACGCGAGGGGGCCGTCAACGATGGCGTTGGCGATCTGCCCGCGGTCGGCCATCTTGCAGAGCGCGGCGGCGTCGAGCGTGGCCTGCATCTTCGCGTTGACCGTCTCCACGGCGGCCAGGACGCCGGCCTTGGGCTTCCGGTCAGAACCGAATACGACCCGCCACAGGTCGACGGCGTTCTGCGTTATGTCGGCCTTCACCGGCAGGTCAGGCACGATGTTGACCGCGGCGTCGGTGATGATGAAGGGCTTCGGATAGGTGGGAATGCTCATCAGGAAGGCGTGCGAGATGCGGCGCTCCGTGCGCAGTCCGGACGCGGCCGCCACGATGGCGCCCAGCAGCTCGTCGGTGTGCAGCGACCCCTTCATGATCGCCTGCACCTTGCCGGCCGCGGCAAGCTCGGCAGCCGTGGCGGCCGCGGCGTGGCTGTGCTCGGTGTCGATCAGCTCAAAGCCCGAGATGTCCGTCCCACACTCGGCGGCGGCTGCGACGATCCGCTCCCTCGGACCGACGAGCGTCGGCGTGATCAGCTTCGCTGCGACGGCGTCGGCAATCGCCGTGAGGACATTTACCTTGACGGGATGCACGACGGCCGTGTGAACCGGCGGCAGCGGCCGGCACAGGCCCAGGATCTGCTGGTAGTGGTCGACGGTCGGGCTGGTCGTCATGCGGCGGCCGTTTTCCTCAGGGCTTGGCGGGACGGTGGGCGTCCTTGCCGGGGGAACGTGAACAGGTCGCGACGCCCGCAGCCGACGCGCCTCCGGCGGATCCCGGCGTCCTGCCTTCCGCCGGTACCAATAGTGAGGGCTTGGGTTCGCCCTTGGCAAGCAATGATTGGCGGTCGGCCGGGTGGGCGCTCACTGACGCAGTGTCTCGTTCGAAAGTGGTCAGGGCAAGGCTCTCCTGCTCGCGTCCTGCAAAAGGCTATTGCCAATACTATTGACCACCCGTTGTGGGAGGGCGCTCGCGTGCTTGTGGTCGGAGAGACTGGGAAGGAAATTGGTCGGCAGGCACCGGGATCTGGCGCGATGGGCGCGCCGCCGGATCTCAGCAGGGAGTTTCCTTCGAGCTCTCCGTGGCGGGCGCGGTCGGAGTCATGGCAGCATCGCCGTCGAGCGTTGCCGGCGCCTGAGGACCTTCGGCCGCCGTTTCGCCGCTGATAGGATCGAGGCCGGAGGCGACCGGCGGGTGGTCCTTTTTCGGCGAACTGTCGAGTTCCTTCGCCTGGCTGGTGCCGATGTCCGAGCCTCCAAGTCCGCCTGTCCAGGCGCTCGAGCCTGATCCGCCCGGCGCGGTGCCGGCATCGGGGCCGGCGACCGGCTGGGTTTCCGACTGCGCAGGGGCCCGGGCCACCTCCTCAGCGGCTCCGCCAATCGCGGCCGTCGCCTTGTCCGTTTCGTTGCCTGTGTCTGCCGCGGCATCTGCATTGTCCCCGGTCTGCTGCTGGGCGCCGGCTGCGGCGCCGTCCGTCAGGTCGACGCAGTCACCGCGCTTGGGTTGCAGCCTGTCCTGTTTGGCCTGTTCGCCAAGCTGAGGGGGGGCCTCGCCGGTTGCGGTCGGTGGCGCAGATTGGGCGAATGCGCCCGGCGCGGCAAACATCATGCCGGCGAGCGGGAGCGCAACCAGAATGCGTTTCATGCTGAACCTCCACGGTCGGTGGAGGATAGAACTCGCGAGACGCGACTTCGTTGCCCGCAAATGCGTTGCTAGGAGACGATGACCCTTGCGGCTCCGGCCGCCACGCTGCCGACGACCGCAGCGCGGGGATAGCCGCTGTCGCGGATGCGTTTCACCAGTTTGTCCGCATGCCCCGGCTCCACGGCGACGAGGAGACCGCCGGACGTCTGCGGGTCCGTCAGGAGATGGCGTCGCCAGTCCGGAAGGCCGTCCGGCAGGACCACGCCGTCGCCGTAGCTCCTCCAGTTTCGGTGTGATGCGCCGGTGACGAAGCCTGCCTCGGCGAGGCGGGCCGCCTGGTCGAGGAAGGGGAGGGCTTCGAGCTCGAGGCGGATCGTCGCGCCGGCGCCTCGCGCCATCTCGAGCGAGTGGCCGAGGATGCCGAAGCCCGTCACGTCGGTCATCGCGCTGACGGCGGAATCGGAGCCCAGATCGGCTCCGATGCGGTTGAGCAAGGTCGTGGACCCGACCATTTCCGGGTAGGCATCTTCCGGAAGCTGGCCCTTCTTGATTGCGGCCGAGTAGATGCCGATGCCGATGCCCTTGGTGAGGATCAGCCTGTCGCCGGGCCTGGCGACCGAGTTGCGCTTGACCTGTGCGGTCGGGCACGTGCCGATCACGGCGAGGCCGTAGACAGGCTCCGGACAGTCGATTGAATGCCCGCCGGCGACGGGAATGCCGGCCTCGGCGCAGATCGATGCGCCGCCCGCGAGAATCTGGCGGATGTCCGCAGGGTCCATCTTGTCGATAGGCATGCCGACGATGGCGAGCGCGAAGATCGGAGTGCCGCCCATCGCATAGACGTCGGAGATCGCGTTGGTTGCGGCGATGCGGCCGAAGGTGTGCGGGTCGTCGACCATGGGCATGAAGAAGTCGGTCGTTGCGATGATCGAGGTGCGGCCGTCGAGGTCCCACACCGCCGCGTCGTCGGCCGTTTCGGTGCCGACAAGGAGGTTGGCGAACGGGCCGGCCTTGGGCATCTCGCTCAGGAGATCCTGAAGTACAGCGGGCGCCAGCTTGCAGCCACAACCGCCGCCATGTGCGAGGCTGGTAAGACGTGGTTTCTCAACGGGCGCGTGCATCGCATTCTCCCTTTCGAGGTCGAAAGCAGACAATACTGGCCCGTTGAAGCAACGAGGTCCAGAGCGTGTCGTCGAAGACTATTCATGACTATAATCGTCATGTTTTAGTTCTTTGACAGAACATGTGTGCAACAGTAGCATCCACCTCAGAATCCGATCGGGCGTGATCGGGATCGCTGTCAGAGGGAGGTCTCTGCATGAATATGGAAATCTCTCGGCGAAGTTTCCTGAAGGGAGCCGGGGCCGGCGTCGCGGTTACGACGCTTGGCGCCTTCGGCTTCGGGGAAGCGGAAGCCGCATTCGTGGAGGGCCTGAGGCCCTACAAGCTCGCGGGTACAACCGAGACGCGCAACACCTGCCCGTACTGCTCGGTGGCCTGCGGCGTCATCATCTACTCCAAGGGCGACATCAGCCAGGGCAACGCGGAAGCGATCCACCTCGAAGGCGACGTCGATCATCCGACCAATCGCGGCACGCTGTGCCCGAAGGGCGCCGCCCTGATGGACTTCATCAAGGCCGAGACACGCCTGACGAAGCCGAAGGTTCGCCGCCCCAGCTCGGACCGCTTCGAGGAAATCTCCTGGGAAGAGGCGCTCGACGGCATCGCGCGTCACATGAAGGACGATCGCGACGCGAACTTCATCGAGCGCAACATGGATGGCGTCCAGGTCAACCGCTGGACCTCAACCGGCTTCCTCGCAGCGTCGGCGACGACCAACGAGACGGCGTTCCTGACCTACAAGGCCGTGCGTTCGGCCGGTATCGTGGTCTTCGACAATCAGGCGAGGGTCTGACACGGCCCCACGGTGTCCAGTCTGGGCCCAACTTTCGGTCGTGGTGCAATGACGAATTCGTGGACGGATATCCGTAACACGGATTTGGTGGTCATCATGGGCGGCAATGCCGCCGAAGCGCATCCCTGCGGTTTCAAGTGGGTCACGGAGGCCAAGGCAAACCGTGGCGCCAAGCTGATCGTCGTCGATCCGCGCTTCACGCGCTCGGCGTCGGTCGCCGACTATTACGCGCCGATCCGGCAGGGGACGGATATCGCCTTCCTGCTCGGCGTCATCAACTACTGCATCCAGAACGACAAGGTGCAGTGGGATTACGTGCGCGCCTTCACCAACGCCGCCTACATCGTGAAGGAAGGCTTCACCTACAAGGACGGCCTCTTCACCGGCTACGACGCGGAGAAGCGCGAATACGACCGGGCGACGTGGGACTACGAGATCGGCGAGGACGGCTTTGCCGTCGTCGACGAGACGCTGCAGAACCCGCGTTGCGTCTGGAACCTCCTGAAGGCTCACGTCGCGACCTACACGCCCGAGATGGTGGAGCGCATCTGCGGCACCCCCAAGGACAAGTTCCTGAAGGTGGCCGAGATGATCTCGGAATGCTCGACGCCGACGAAGACGATGACGTCGATGTACGCGCTGGGCTGGACGCAGCACTCGAAAGGCTCGCAGAACATCCGCTCCATGGCGATGCTGCAGCTGATCCTGGGTAATATCGGCGTGCGCGGCGGCGGCATGAACGCGCTCCGCGGCCACTCCAACATCCAGGGCCTGACCGACATCGGGCTGATGTCGAACCTGATCCCGGGCTATCTCAACATTCCGACCGAAAGGGAGGTCGACTACGCAACCTATATCGGCTCGCGCGGGTTCAAGCCGCTCCGGCCGAACCAGATCAGCTACTGGCAGAACTACCCGAAGTTCTTCGTCTCCTTCATGAAGGCGATGTGGGGCTCGGCGGCGACGCCACAGAACGACTTCGCCTATGACTACCTGCCGAAGCTCGACCTGCCGGCCTACGATGTTCTGCGGGCCTTCGAGATGATGGACCAGGGGCAGATGCACGGCTACTTCTGCCAGGGCTTCAACCCGCTGCTCGCCTTCCCGGATCGCGGCAAGATCACGCGCTCTCTCGGGAAGCTCAAGTTCCTGGTGATCATCGATCCGCTGGAGACGGAGACGGCGCGCTTCTGGGAGAACCACGGCGTCTACAACGACGTGGAAACGGCCTCGATCCAGACGGAGGTGTACCAGCTTCCGTCGACCTGCTTTGCCGAGGACGAGGGCGCGCTGGTCAACTCCGGCCGCTGGCTGCAGTGGCACTGGCCGGCGCAGAACCCGCCTGGCGAGGCCAAGCACGACACCTGGATCATGGCGCAGCTGTATCTGCGGCTGAAGAAGCTCTGCCAGGACGAGGGCGGCCCGTTCCCGGACGCCATTGTCAACCTGCACTGGCCCTATGCCGATCCGGGCGCGCCAACGTCGGACGAGATCACGAAGGAGATGAACGGCTACGCCGTCACAGAACTTCGCGATCCGAACGACCCGACCAAGGTCCTGGTCGAGGCCGGCAAGCAGCTTCCGGGCTTCGCGGCGCTGCGCGCCGACGGCTCGACCGCCAGCGGCTGCTGGATCTACTCCGGTAGCTTCACCGAGGCCGGCAACATGATGGCGCGGCGCGACAACACCGATCCGGACGAGACGGGCGCCTATTCCAAGTGGGCGTTCTCGTGGCCGGCCAACAGGCGCATCCTCTACAACCGCGCCTCGGCCAACCTCGACGGCAAGGCCTGGGACCCGAGCCGCAAGCTGATCGAGTGGGACGGGCAGAAGTGGGCCGGCTACGACGTGCCGGATATCCCGCCGACGTCCAATCCGCGCGATGTCGGGCCGTTCATCATGAACCCGGAGGGACAGTCCCGACTGTTCACCCGCGGCATGATGCGCGACGGGCCGTTCCCGGTGCACTACGAGCCGTTCGAGTCGCCCGTGGCCAACGTCATTGCGCCGGAGATCCGGGGCAATCCGGTGGCCCGCGTCTTCAAGAACGACCGCGATACCTTCGGCGACGCGGCGGAGTTCCCCTATGCGGCGACCTCCTACCGCCTCACCGAGCACTTCCACTACTGGACCAAGCACGTCTGGGTGAACGCCGTCCTTCAGCCGGAATTCTTTGTCGAGATCTCGGAAGCGCTCGCGGCGGAGAAGGGCATCGACAAGGGCGGCTGGTGCCGGGTGTGGAACAAGCGCGGCACGGTCTTCGCCAAGGCGGTTGTCACCAAGCGCATCCAGACGCTGATGTGCGACGGCAAGCCGGTGCACATCGTCGGCATCCCGCTGCACTGGGGCTTCATGGGCGCGGCCCGCAACGGCATGGGGCCGAACTCGCTGACCCCATTCGTCGGCGATGCGAACATCGAGACGCCGGAGTTCAAGGCGTTCCTCGTCAACATCGAACGGTCCGACGGACCGGCGACGGCATGAGGGAGGATTGAGCCATGACCATCAACGTCAATCCTCCCGTCGCCCCGGACACCGCCATGCAGATGGGGCCGCAGGACTATATCCGGCGGTCCGCATCCACCGTGCCTGCTCCGGCTCGCCAGCTCGAGCCGGTCGCGAAGCTCATCGACGTGTCGAAGTGCATCGGCTGCAAGGCCTGCCAGTCGGCATGCCTCGAATGGAACGACCTGCGCGAGGAAGTCGGCGTCAACACGGGTGTCTACGACAATCCGCATGACCTGACGCCGAACACCTTCACGCTGATGCGCTTCACCGAGTGGGTGAATCCCGAGACGGACAATCTCGAGTGGCTCATCCGCAAGGACGGCTGCATGCACTGCGCCGATCCTGGCTGCCTCAAGGCCTGCCCAGCGCCCGGCGCGATCGTGCAGTACTCAAACGGCGTCGTCGACTTCGTGAAGGAGAACTGCATCGGCTGCGGTTACTGCGTAAAGGGCTGTCCGTTCGACATCCCGCGCATCTCCAAGGTCGACAGCCGAGCCTACAAGTGCACGCTCTGCTCCGACCGCATCGCGGTGGGCCAGGGGCCGGCCTGCGCCAAGGCCTGCCCGACCAAGGCGATCGTCTTCGGCACCAAGGAGGAGATGAAGGCGCACGCCGCCGAGCGGATCAAGGACCTGAACTCGCGCGGCTTCGCCAATGCAGGCCTCTACGATCCGCCGGGCGTCGGCGGGACGCACGTCATGTATGTGCTGCATCACGCCGACAAGCCGTCGATCTATGCCGGCCTGCCGGACGAGCCGCGGATCTCGCCAGTGGTCGAGGCCTGGAAGGGCGTGACCAAGTATGCCGGTCTCGCCGTGATGGGCATCGCGGCCGCCGCCGGTGTCGTCCACATGGCGATCTCCGGACGCAACCGGGTATCGGTCGAGGATGACGAGGAGGCGCGTCGCCTGGCCAGGAATGCGCCCGGCGCGGAGCCTCTCGACCCGGGCCAGGAGCCGCTGTCATGACCGACAGTACCATGCACGGGCACGATCGACCCGCACAGCCGGTCACCAAGGCCGACTTCGATCGCAGCGACCGGCTGCGGGTCGGCCGGGAGGTGGTGGTCGACCGCTACACCGGATGGGCGCGCCTCAACCACTGGATCACGGCGATCAGCCTGGTCCTGCTGGCGCTGTCGGGGCTGGCGCTCTTCCACCCCTCGCTCTTCTGGCTGACGAGCCTGTTCGGTGGCGGGCAGTGGACGCGGGCAATCCATCCATGGATCGGCGTCGTGCTGTTCTTCTCCTTCGCCGGCCTGTTCATCCGGTTCTTCCGGCTGAATCTGCCGGCGCGGGAGGATGCGCAGTGGGCCGCCCGCATCGGCGACGTGTTGAGAGCCAACGAGGAGAAGCTTCCCGAGGTCGGCAAGTACAATGCTGGTCAGAAGTTCGTGTTCTGGGCGATGTCGATCCTGATCGTGGTCCTGATCCTGTCCGGCCTCGGCGTGTGGGAACAGTATTTCGCCGACTACCTGACCATTCCGCAGATGCGCGTCGCCGTGCTGATCCATTCGATCGCCGCGGTGGCCATCATCTGCGTGTGGATCATCCACGTGTATGCCGCCTTCTGGGTGCAGGGCACGTTCCGCGCGATGACGCGCGGCAGTGTCAGCGGCGGATGGGCGTGGCGGCACCATCGCAAGTGGCTGCGGGCGCTCGCCGCCTACGGCAAGCGGGACGACCGGCCGGACAGCGGCAAGTCCGCCTGATCTGGCTCGAACTTGGCCCGGCGTGACAGCACGCCGGGCGTTACCCTAGAATGCCGCGTGGCCCGTGCGGCTCGTGGAGGAGTGAATGCCCCGTAGAATACCCGTTGCGGGAGACATGACGGCGATTGGCGAGGTCAAGTCGCCCCCCTTCGCCCGCGTGCCGGAGCCGGCTCGCCTCTTCGAGCGTCGCGCAAGGCGGTTTCGCCAACTCGAACATTCCGATGGTATAGGACCCTATCTCGGCTTCATGGCGGCGATAGCCGAAGCGCAGCAGGCGGTTGCCGAAGCTCTGCCCGAACCCGAAGCGATGGACGAGGAGAAGCTCGACCGCTCCGTCGCGTTCGGCATGCCGCCGCTCGACCGCAATGCGTTCCGGCCCGGCGACGACTTTCGATCGCTGAGCGATAGGCTGTTCGGCGCGCTGGAGAGCGGGGACAAGCCGGCTGTGGCGCAATCCGCGCTCTCGGCGGTAGCTGCCTATGACCATGCCCGCATGTCTTCTGTCGTCGGCGACCTGATGGCGGATTCGGTGCCTGCGGAATCGATGGCGGAATACGCCTATGTCGCCGCCGCCCTGCAACTCCATTTCGCGCGCGCCGCGTCGACGCTGCCGGAGCGCCGGCTGAAGGCGGTCGGAGACGGGGCCTGCCCGGCCTGTGGCGGGCCGCCGGTCAGTTCGGTCATCGTCGGCTGGCCGCAGGCAGGCGGCGCGCGCTTCTGCTCCTGCGCCCTATGCGGGACGCTGTGGCATCACGTGCGCATCAAATGCGCGATCTGTTCCTCGACGAAAGGCATCCGCTATCAGGAGATCGAGGACGGGCCGGGCACGATCAAGGCGGAAACCTGTGACGAATGCAGCTGCTACGTGAAGATATTCAACCAGCAGAAGGACGTGTCGCTCGATCCGTTCGCCGACGATGTCGGCAGCCTCGGCATCGACCTCCTGATGCGTGAGACCAAGTTCCGCCGCGCGGCATTCAATCCGTTCCTGCTGGGCTACTAGGGCAGGCGTCGGGTGATGAACGCAAGCTTCCGCGCCATCCCTTCCGTCGACGCGGTGCTGCGGTCGTCGTCCGGCCAAGCTGTTGTCGAGAGATTCGGACGTGCGGAGGCAACGGCACGCATCCGCACCCTGCTCGATCGCGAGCGGGCAGCCGCCCAGCAAGGCAGCGCGCTGCGCGACGCCGAGGGAGTGGGGGCGCTTACGCTGACCGAACTGGAGACATCCTCCACGAGTTCGCTGCGGCCGGTTTTCAATCTCACGGGCACGGTGCTTCACACCAATCTCGGCCGCGCACTCCTCGCTGAAGCGGCGATCGAAGCGACTGTAGAGGCGATGCGCGGCGCGGTGGGGCTCGAATTTGATCTCGATACCGGCAAGCGGGGCGAGCGCGACGATCATCTGCGGGCGCTGGTCTGCGAACTGACGGGTGCGGAAGACGCGACATTGGTCAACAACAACGCGGCCGCCGTCCTTCTCACCCTCAACACCCTTGCCGGCCATGGCGGCGGGGCCGTCGTCTCGCGCGGCGAACTGATCGAGATCGGCGGCGCGTTCCGCATGCCGGACATCATGACCCGCGCCGGTGCACGGCTGATGGAGGTCGGCACCACAAACCGAACACACGAGAAGGACTACAAGGCGGCGCTCGACGAGGAGGGGATCTCGCTCATCCTGAAGGTCCATACTTCCAACTACCGGATCGAAGGTTTTACCAGGGAAGTCGCGGCTCCGGCGCTGGCGCGCATGGCCGGGGCGGCAGGTGTGCCGCTGGTCAACGATCTCGGCTCCGGAACGCTCGCCGATCTGACCCGCTGGGGATTGCGGCGCGAGCCGAGCGTCCGCGAGGCGGTCTCGGAAGGCGCGGACGTCGTCACCTTCTCGGGCGACAAGCTGCTCGGCGGACCGCAGGCTGGCTTCATCGTCGGCAGGAAGGATCTGATCGCAGCGATCAACCGCAACCCGATGAAGCGCGCGCTGCGCCTCGACAAGATGCGGCTGGCGGCGCTGGAAGCCACGCTAAAACTCTATCGCGATCCCGACCGGCTCGCCGAACGCCTGCCGACGCTGCGGCTGCTTTCGCGCAAGCAGGACGACATTGAGGCAATGGCGGCGAGGCTGCTTGCGGATGTCTCTGCTGCGGCCGGATCGGGCTACCGGGTCGAGGTTGCCGCCTGCGCCAGCCAGATCGGTTCGGGCGCGCTGCCGCTCGACACCCTGCCGTCTTCCGGGCTTTCGTTCCGGCCGGCAGATGGCAGCGGCGGCGCACTCGAGCGACTGGCCGCCGCGCTGCGTGGCCTGCCGGTTCCGGTCATCGGCCGCATTTCCGATGGTGCGCTGGTTCTGGACCTGCGATGCCTGGAAGATCCCCAGGCGTTTGCCGCCAATCTCGATGGGCTCGGCCGTGGCCTGGCTTGACCGCTTCCGCCGAACGACCGCGGCCCTCGACGAGATGGCGACCGCGCTCTCAGCTGCCCGCGCTGGCGACTACCAGACTGCACTGTCGATCTGGGAGCCAAAGGCGCGCGCAGGCAACGCGCGGGCGCAGAACAACATCGCGGCCTGTTTTTCCGGCGGATACGGCGTCGAGGAGAACGCGGAACTCGCAGCCAAATGGCTGCAGCTTTCGGCGGCCTCGGGCGATCCGGTCGGGCAGCGCAACCTCGCCACGCTGCACTTTCGCGGCGAGGGCGTGCCGCAGGACGACGGCGAGGCGATGCGGCTCTATAGGCTCGCCGCCGATCAGGGCGATGCGACCGCGCAGGACATGCTGTCGTGGATGCATGCCGAACAGGGCGACTATGAGAAGGCTCGGGTCCACGCAGAAAAGGCGGCGGCGCAGGGCGTGGCCGCCTCGATGACGCGGCTCGGCAATCTCTATCACGACGCACTCGGCGTGGAGCGCGATGCCGCCGTCGCTGGCGGCTGGTGGAAGAAGGCCGCGGTGCGCGGCGATGCGCATGGGCAGGCGATGCTTGGCGCGGCCTGCCTGACAGGCGCCGGCGTGGCGACCGATCCCGTGGCGGCGCTTGCCTGGCTGCTCAGGGCAAAGATGGGCGGCTCAAAACTGTCCGCCAAGTTCATTCCAGCCGCGACCGGCGCACTGTCGGACGAGCAGCGTGCGGAGGCGGCGCGGCGTGCGGCGCAGCCCCTGCCCAAGGTCGATACACCATGATCATCGGCACGGCGGGCCACATCGACCATGGCAAGAGCTCGCTGGTGCGGGCGCTGACCGGAGTGGATACGGATCGCCTGAAGGAGGAGAAGGCGCGGGGCATCTCCATCGACCTCGGCTTCGCCTATCGCACCCTGCCGAACGGTTTCCGCATCGGCTTCGTCGACGTGCCCGGCCATGAGCGTTTCATTCACACCATGTTGGCGGGAGCGGGCGGCATCGACTTCGCGCTGCTGGTCGTCGCTGCCGACGACGGAGTAATGCCACAAACGCGCGAGCACCTAGCCATCCTCGACCTCCTCGGTGTGCGGCATGGCGTCGTCGCCATCACCAAGGCCGATCTCGCCGATGACGAGCGCCTGCTCGCCGTCGAGATCGAGATCGAGGCGCTGCTCGCCGGGTCGGCGCTCGAGGGGGCGGACGTCATGGCCGTCTCCAGCGCGACCGGCGCCGGCATCGCCGGGCTCGAGCAGCGACTCTCCCAGGCGGCGTGCGATATTGCCAGGCGCAGTGCGGACGGGCGGTTCCGGCTGGCCGTCGACCGTTCCTTCGTCATCCAGGGGGCGGGTACGGTGGTGACCGGCACGGTGCTTTCGGGCGAGATCTGCATCGGCGACGCCGTCACCGTCAGCCCGAGTGGCTTGGCGGCACGCGTGCGGTCCATTCACGCCCAGAGCGAGAAGGCCGAGCGCGGGCGGGCAGGGGATCGTTGCGCGCTGAACCTTGCCGGCGACGGGATTGGCCGCGACGCGGTCGTGCGTGGCGACATGATCGTCGCCCCGGCGCTCCATGCGCCGTCCGCGCGTATCGACGCCGAACTCCACGTGCTAGGCACGGAAGCGCGCCCCATCGGCCAGTGGTTTCCCGTCCACCTCCACCACGCGGCGACCGAGGTGCCGGCGCGGATCGTGCTGCTCGGCGACGAGCCGATCTCGCCCGGCCAACGGACGGTCGTGCAACTGGTGCTCGAGCGTCCGATCGGGGCAGCGATCGGCGATCGCTTCGTCATCCGCGACACCTCGGCGCGGCGGACGATCGGCGGCGGTCGGTTCCTCGACATCAGGGCGCCGGCGCGCAAGCGACGCTCGCCCGAGCGCCAGGCGCAGTTGCAAGCGTTCGCGGCGCAAAGCCCGCGCGCCGTGCTGGCGGGGCTGCTCGATGCGCCGCCCTTCCTGGTCGATGTCGACGCCTTCGCACGCGACTTCGCCCTCGGCGAGAGCGAGACCGCGCGGCTCTTCGAGGACGTGATCCGCATCCCGCCCGATACCGGCGCAATCGCGATGGCCCCGCCGCGCTGGCTGCGGCTGCGCCAGCGCATCCTCGCCGACCTGGAAGCCTATCACGCCGACAATCCGGACCAGCCGGGCATCGGTCTGGAGCGCCTGCGGATGATGGGCGAGATGCGCCCGCCTGCACCCGTCTTCCGGATGATCTTGCAAGGGCTGCAGCGGCAAGGCGCCGTCTCGCTCGACGGCGCATGGGTGCGGCTGCCGGGCCATGTCGTGCGCTTTGCCGCTGAGGACGAAAAGGTGTGGCGCGAGACCGAGCCACACCTGACCGGCGCCGAGCGCTTCCGCCCGCCGCGCACGCGCGACCTCGCCGCCATGTTCGACATCGAGGAGCAGAAGATGCGGACGGTGCTCAAGCGCGCGGGCAGGATGGGGCTCGTCCACGAGGTCGCACACGACAGTTTCTTCGCACGAACTGCGATGGCGGAGATTGTCGCGATCCTGCAGGGTGTCGCAGCCGCCAGGCCGAAGGGGGAGTTTACGGCGGCAGACCTGCGCGACCGATTGGAAAACGGCCGCAAGGTCTCTATTGAGATATTGGAGTTCCTCGATCGCCACGGCGTCACGCTGCGGCGTGGCGACCACCGCCGGCTCAATCCGCATCGGCTCGACCTGTTCGGCGCGGTGGGCGAAGCAGGAAATCAGGGAAGGGAATCGTCCCCGGTGGGGCGTCCGGACTTCAAATCCGGGTGGGGCTGCGAGACGGTCCCAGGTGGGTTCGACTCCCACTCTCCTCCGCCAGATTCACGGAACAACGCATGACCGATGACCACCCCTTCATCGCAGGGCTGCGCCACGACGCGAAGGCCTGCCAGGATGCGGAGGACGAGTTCAGGCGCACCATGAACACACGCGTGGCCGAACTCGCCGAGGCGCGGGCCTTCGCCAACCGCCGCATGAATTTGATGCGGTCGCTGTTCGACGTCGTCGCCCGCGCCGGGCAGTCGGAAATCGCCGTGGCGGGCGCGGTGGCCGCGCTCAGGACGCGGCTCGGGTGGCACGAGGACAGCGACGCGCGCGACGAGGTTCTGACAGAATACGCCAGGCTTGCCGCGGCGGCGTTCACTGCGACCCATCCCCGCGAGGGCGACGACGCGGCGAGCAGACCCGGCCCGGATGTCGCGCGGGCGCTGGCCGACTTCGAGACCTGGTATCTCGCCGCGCGCGGCAAGCCCTTCTGGGTGCTGTTCGAGCACTACATGCCGGAGACGCAGCTTGTCGACTTCTGACGACCGTCCGGCGCTCTTCGACCAGTGGCTGCCGGCCGCCTACGCCGAAAGAGGCGATTTTACGGTGCTCATCGTCCTCGTCGCGATCGGCGGGACGTCGATCGACCTGCTTCGCTCGACATTCATCAATGTCATCGGCGAGGAGACGCGCTGGCGTGAGGTGCGGCAACTTCTGGAAGGCGCCGGCGTCAAATGGGACGCCGCCGCCTTCTTCCCGATCGACAGCTTCCTGCGCGGCGCTGTTCCAAACGACGTCGCGCGCTCAAAACTGCGCGATCTCGAGGTGAGGCTGCGCGAGGACCGCCGCATTCTCAACGACGGCCACTTCTTCGACCGCAAGGGCCGGCGCATGAAGGTCGAGGAGATCGTGCACTAGACAACGCCTTACCTTGTGCAGGAAGAGGCGTGGGACGATTCCCATGAGGATTGCGGGAAGGGCTCCATCTCTCCAGCCGGCCCCGGCCTGATCAGCTTCTTGTGCTGCTTATCCTGCGCGCGTCGGCGGCATTCCGGCGCACGCGAATGTGACGATCGCGTCGACCAGGCAATCAAGCGTGTCGAAAGCCCGACTCTCCGGCGCGGCGGCCTCGGCGATCAGCGAAAACTCGGTGCAGGCGATCATCTGGACGGACGCGCCCTGCGCAAGCAGGGCCGACGAGGCTTCGAGCAGCGTCGCTCTGGCTGCTGGACTTACGCCCTCCGCCTTTATCTGCCTGATAAGGCCCAGCATGACTGCATCGTTTTCTGGAAATACGGCGGTCAGTCCGAACTGATTGAGGGCCGTGTCGAACAATCCGGTCATGCGCACCGCCGGCGAGGCGAGGATGCCCACCTGTCCGCCGGTCTCGGCGGCCAGGCGTTGCGCGCGTTCCGCCGACAAGGCAACCATGTCGATGAAGGGGATGGTCACAGCGCTGCGGATCGCCGGGGCGTAATGGTGCGCCGTGTTGCACGGCATTGCGAGCGCTTCCGCCCCAGCTGCCTGCAGACGCCGCGCCATCGCCGCCAGAGTTGGCCCCGGGTCTTCCCCGGTCCGCTCGATCAGGTGCCGGATACGCGACGGCACCTGGGGGTTCTGATCCACGATGAGCGGAACATGGTCTCCGTCGTCCCGCGCCGGCACGGCCGCAATGACCTTTTGCATCAGGAGCACGGTTGCCTCCGGTCCCATGCCGCCGAGAATGCCGATCCGACGAAGCGTCACTGCGAAAACTCCCTGTGCTTGCTCGACGGGTGCTTTTCACCCGCGTTACGGCAAATGCCGTTGCTCGTGACTCCCCGGCGCTGCTGGACGCCGGGGCGAAGCGTCGATGAAGGCGCCAATCCTGGCTTCACCGGCAAACGGCTTCTAGGCGCGCTTGTCGAATGCGGCGTCATACCCGAAAAGCGCCGCAGAGCCCCCGGTATGCAGGAAGACCACGCGCTCGTCCTTCCGGAAGCGACCCTTGCGGCAGTAGTCGATCAGGCCCGCCGCGGCCTTGCCGGAATAGACCGGATCCAGCAAGATGCCTTCCAGTTCGGCGAACATGCGGATGGCCTCCAGCGTATCTTCCCGCGGAATTCCATAGCCGGATCCGACATAATCGCAATCTGCCACGACATCCTCGCGCGCCACCACATTCGGGCAGCCGATCTTCTCGGCTGTCTTCTGCGCGAGCTTGAAGACGTTCTCCTCCTGCTTGTCCTTCGGCGCGCGCACGCCCATTCCCAGCAGCGGAATCTGTGCGTTGATCGCCTTCAGGCCGACGATCAGCCCGGCTTGCGTTCCCGCGCTTCCGGTGGCGGTCACGATGCGATCGATAGGCAGGCCGCGGTCATTCGCCTGCCCCACCAGTTCGTAAGCGCAGTTCACGTATCCCAGCGCGCCTGTCGGATTGGAGCCGCCGCCGGGAATGATGTAGACCTTGCGGCCCTGTGCCCGCAGGCCTTCGGCGACCGCTTCCATTTCGGCCTGCATGTCGGCGCCGCCGGGGCGCTTTTCCGTCGTCGCCCCGTGCAGATGGTCGAGCAGGACGTTGCCGTTGGCGTTGTAGTTCCGGTCGTTCGATCCGGTCCTGTCCTCCAGGAGGAGGTGGCAAGCCATCCCCAGCTTTGCCGCAAACGCCGCCGTCTGCCGCGCGTGGTTGGACTGCGTGGCGCCCTGGGTCATGACCATGTCGGCCCCCATGGCGACTGCCTCGGCCATCAGGAACTCGAGCTTTCGCGTCTTGTTTCCCCCCGTCGAAAGTCCGGTGCAATCATCGCGCTTGATCCAGATCTCCGGCCCGCCAAGCTCTTTCGACAGCCGCTCCATCTTCTCCAGAGGCGTCGGGAGATGGGCGAGGAAAATGCGGGGAAAACGGGCCAGGTGCATGACGGATCCTTTAAGAACTTGCGTTTCACGACCATTGCGGAGCGAGATGTCAGATGCAAATTCGAAATATTCGAATTATCATGCGTTCTTTGCAAGTTATGGAGCTGCCATGCGTCTCGAATGGCTGGAAGACATAATTGCCGTGGCGGAGACCGGGTCGTTCAGCGAGGCTGCGGAGCGCCGAAGCTTGACCCAATCCGCCTTTTCCCGGCGCATACAGAATATCGAAGACCACGTCGGCGTTGAGCTCTTCGATCGCACCCATAAGCCAGTGCAGTTGCGGGCGACGACCACGGAGCAGCGCGAGCGGATCGTGCGTCTCGCGGAAATGCTGCGACAGCTCGTCGTCGACCTGAAGCAAGGCGAGCAGGTTTCGGCCAATCGGATCGTGATCTCGAGCCAGCACGCGCTCACCGCCTCGTTGACGCCTTCGATCATCGAGGCCGTCCAGTCGTCGACCCGGGATACCTACGTGAAGCTTCACTCCGCCAACCAGGATGAATGCTTCGCCCAACTCCTGTCGCGACAGGCTGATATCGCCATCGTGTACCGACTGCCCGGCACGCAGCATCCGGTTCGCCCGGATTTCGTCGAGTGCGTCACCATCGGAACCGACCGGCTGATCCCGGTCGTGGCGGCCGGCAAGGTCGACGCGTTGGAGGCGCGGCTTGGCGCCGGCGAGGTGCATCACATCGCCTATCCGCCAGAGGTTTTCCTCGGCCAGGTCATGGAGCGAACGGTCATGCCGCAGCTTCGCCAGCGGTTCGTTGTCGTTCCAAGGGCTGAGACTGCGCTGACCCTGGCGGCCGTCGAAATGGCGGCCGTCGGCCTGGCCGTCGCCTGGGCGCCGATGTCGCTCGCCGGGGGCCGCCTCGAGGCAGGACAACTCGTGGATCTGTCGCACGTCCTTCCGGGATGCGACCTGGAGGTAACCGCCGTCCGCCTGTTCGGGGAGGTTGGATCGGTCGAGCTCGCCGTCTGGTCGCAGATCCTGGAGACCCGAGTGCGGTTCTGACCGCTGCGCTGTCCTGCGGAGTCACCGCGGGCCCAAGGTGGCCGTCGGACCCGTCCCGGTGCCCGATACGTCGCGCACGACCTTGATGAACTCGCTGATCGCTGCGGTGGGACGTCCGTCCCGACGCTGCAACAGGCAGATGATCCTCTCCGGAAGGGACACGCTCACATCAAGGGCGACGATCCTGTCATCGGGATTCTGGATCTGAAACTCCCGGAGCGATCGGAAGGCGATATAGTCGGATTCGATCAGCAGATTGCGGACTACCGAGTAGGAGCTGGTTTCGGCGCGGCCGCGCGGCCTCTCGCAGCCGGCATTCCGGAAGAAGTCTTCGAGCATCTGCCGGGTGATGCTTCCGGCCGGCGGCAGGATGAACGGGTGGGCAAGGATTTCCTTCAGAGTCAGTTGCGGCCGCGCCGCGAGAGGATGGTCGACGGATACGAAAAGACCCATCGGATCCTTCGCGATCGGCTCGACGGAAATCCCCTCGAGAAGGGCGCGGTCGGGGTGGGCGCAGATGATGACGTCGATCTCGTCGCCATGAAGCGCGGTCAACAGGCTGTCGATCGGTCCCTCGACGGTTCGCACGACGATGTTCGGATTCTGCGACAGGACCTGCTTGATGGCGTCGGGCAGAATGGCCGTTCGTGAGTACGCAAGACCGCCGACGCACACCAGTCCGCTGGAGAAGCCGTCTGACGATCGGATGTCGTCGACGATCTTGGAGATTTCCGACAGGATCCGCCGTGCGGCAAAAGTGACGGTTACCCCTTCCGGCGTGGCAATCATGCCTGTGCTCATGCGGGAGAACAGCTCTACCCCGAGATCGGCCTCCAGCAAGCGGATGGAATAGGATATCGCGGGCTGGGACACGGACAGCAGGTTTGCGGCGCGTTGCACGGACTTGAAATCGTGCACGGCGATCAGCGCGCGCAGGTGGGATACGTCCGGCTGCATTTCGAGGATCGCCGCGTTGGGGCGCAGCGTCGCGCGCTGCAGGCGCGCGAGAAGCCCGCCGCACGCGTCCAGTTCCGCTTTGATGATCTGGCAGCGTCCCTCGACCATTCTGCCTTCCGGCGTTGCCGTCATGCCCGCGAAGGATCGGAAGACCAGCGGGCAGCCGAACGCTTTCTCGAGAATGCCGACGGATCTGGAGATGGATGAAGGGCTGCGGCGCAGCTGCTTGCCAGCAGGCGCGAGGCCGCCTGCCTCGAGCACAGCCATGAAGGCCTTGAAGTGCCGCAGGGCGATCTCCGGAACGTGGTGCTGCTTCATGATGCTGAGGCCTGTGATTGTGTGGGCGTGTCGGCAGAACAGAAAGGCCAAGAAGCATTGCGGCAAGAGCGCGGCAAGGGCAATCCCGTAACGTGCTGATAAAGAATGTAAATTTGCGGTCCTAAAACTCGATCGTTTCGAAGTGAACGCCACTACGAGATAGGCCATAAACAGATTCGAAGACCGTATCGTGAAAATCGGATGGCCGGCTGTTTGGTTTTCGTGGTCCAGTGTCCTCGGAGTTAGGGAGGACTTCCATGAAAAGAACACTTCGATCCCTGGCGATCGCATGCTTGGCCGCGGCCACGTTTGCGGCCACAAGCGCCAGGGCAGAGTATCCCGAGAGGCCGATCACGCTGATCGTGCCGTTCTCGGCCGGGGGCAACTCCGATGTGATCGCACGCATCGTCGCCGATCACATGAGCACGGAACTCGGCAAGCCGGTCGTGGTCGAGAACCGCGGCGGCGGCGGTGGGAGCGTCGGTACGGCGATGGCGGCCGGGGCGAAACCCGACGGCTACACGCTGCTCTTCGCCACGGCGGGGACCCATTCCGTGAACCCCAACCTGCGCGATGTTGGCTACGACGCCGTGAAGGATTTCGCGCCGATCAGCCTCGTGGTCGATTCATCTGTGCTGATCGCGGTCAACCCCGACGTGAAGGCGGCGACCCTTGCGGAAATGATGGCGCTGACCTCGAAGGGGGAGACGCAGCTGAACTTCGCCTCGGGAGGGGTGGGGACGGTCGCGCATGTCGCCGGCGAGCTCTACAACGAGATGACCGGATCCAAGATGATCCATGTGCCCTATCAGGGTGCGGGCGATGCCCTGAACGATGTGGTCGCCGGGCGGGTTCAGGTCTACCTGAACAACTTCCCGACCTTCCTGCCGCACATCGCCTCGGGCGCGCTGCGCCCGATCGCGCTGGCCGCCGCCGAGCGGTCGAGCCTCATGCCCGACGTGCCGACCACAACCGAAGCCGGATTGCCCGACCTGCAGATGGGGTCCTGGTTCGGCGTGGTTGCGCCGAAGGGCACGCCGCCGGAAGCGATCGCCAAGCTGCACGCGGCGGTGGTGTCGATGAAGGGCTCGGAGGGGGCGAAGTCGAAGATGCTTGCCATCGGATCGGAAGTTGCAGTGTCCGATACGCCAGAGGCCTTCGGAGCCCTGATCGTCGAGCAGTTCGACTGGTGGGGCAAGATTCTCGACAATCCGGCCTTCAAGTAAGACGGCTACCGGCTGGCCCCCGAGCTTGGCGGCCAGCCGGCAAAGCTGCGGCATCCCAATCCAAGGGGCATTCCCATGCTCGATCCCGAGACGAGAAACGCGGCGGCGCGCCGCAATCCCGTGTGGCTGATCCTTGCCTTCGCTGGCTCGGTCGCCTTTTGGCTGGCGCTGGATTTCGGCATCGGCACGGCCGCCAACATCGGCTCCGGCATCTTTCCGCTGGCCTTTGCAGCGATCATCGTCGTGATCTCGCTCCGGTCCTACGCCGTGCCCGTTGAGGAAGAGGCCGAACCATGGGCGCTGCGGCCCCTGGTGGCGGTGGCAGGCGCTGTCTTGCTCTTCATCCTGCTGGTGGAGCAGGTCGGCCTGTTCCCCACCATCGTGGTGTCGATGCTGGTCGCATATGCGGGCCAGGTCGAGCGCAACTACTGGGCGTTCCTTCTCTTCGCAGCAGCCTTCGCCGCGGCCGTCTGGCTGATCTTCGTCTACGCCCTGAGCGTACCGCTGCAATTCATCGGAACGAGCTGACCTATGGAGTTCTTGTCCCTCGGCCTCGCCACTGCGCTGTTGCCGCAGAACCTGATGGCGTGCCTCTTCGGCGTCTTCGTCGGCACCGCGATCGGTGTGATCCCGGGCCTCGGCCCGCTGGCGGCAATCTCGCTGCTGATGCCGCTGACGTTCGCCCTCGACCCCACGACCGGGATCGTCATGCTTGCCGGCGTCTACTACGGCGCGGAATACGGCGGCTCGACCGCAGCCATCCTGCTGAACCTGCCCGGGACGCCAGCCAGCGCGATCACCTGTGTCGAAGGCTACCCGCTGGCCAAGCGCGGCAAGGCGGGGGTGGCGCTTTTCATCACCACCATCGCATCCTTCATTGGCGGCAGCATCGGCATCATCATGCTTATGGCGCTGACGCCGCTCATCGTGAAGATCGGCCTTGCCTTCGGACCGGCCGAGTATTTCGCGCTGATCGCCCTCTGCTTCATCGCGGTTTCGACAATCGGCGGATCGGACCCCTACAAGGGCCTGGTGATGATGGCGATCGGTGGGCTGATGGGCACCGTGGGGATCGACATCTATAACGGGGCCGAGCGCTACACCTTCGGTTCGCACTATCTGATCGACGGAATCGGGCTGGTGCCTGTGGCGATGGGTCTCTTCGGCCTCTCCGAGATCATCGCGTCGATCACCGGCGGTTCGAAGCGCGTGCGCCACAAGGTCTCGATTGCCTCGATGCTGCCGTCGCGCGAGGAGTGGAAAACGAGCGTCTGGCCGACGCTGCGCGGCTCGCTCTCGGGCTGCGTCTTCGGGGCACTGCCCGCCACCGGACCGTCGATCGCGTCCATCGTTGCCTATGCGACCGAGAAGAAGATTTCACGCCGGCCCGAACGCTTCGGCAACGGCGCCATCGAGGGCGTAGCGGCGCCCGAGGCGGCAAACAACGCGGCCGTGCAGGCAGCCTTCATTCCGACGCTGACCCTGGGCATTCCCGGCACGCCGACGATGGCGGTCATCATCGGAGCCCTGATGGTCCACGGTGTCGTGCCCGGACCGATGATGATCGGGTCCAACCCGGAACTCTACTATGGCCTGGTCGCCAGCTTCTGGATCGGCAACCTGCTTCTGCTCATCCTGAACATTCCGTTGATCGGGATCTGGGTGTCGCTTCTGAACGTGCCCTACCGCTACCTCTATCCAGCCATCGTCGTCCTGATCTGCGTCGGCAGCTACAGCGTCCACAATTCGACCGCCGACGTGATCGCGACGCTGGTGATGGGCCTCGCCGGCTACCTGCTGCGCCGGCAAGGCTACTCGGCCGCGCCGCTTCTGATCGGCTTCGTCCTCAGCCCGATGCTCGAGGAGAATTTCCGACGGGCGATGATCCTTGGGCGGGGAGAGCTCAGCTACCTGGTCAGCAGCCCGCTTGCCGCAACGGCGCTGGCGGTCTCGGTGCTGATGCTGGGATGGATGCTGTTCGGCGCCGTGCTGCGTCGGCGGCTGGCCGGGAGAACGGAGCTGGCGCCCGCCGGGGACGACTGATTGCCAATCACGCCGAGGAACCACCGCGGCCGCGCGCCGCACCAACTTGTTTGCGAATTGATGCCAGGGAAAGACGAATGATCATCGACTGTCACGGACACTACACGACCGCGCCGGCGCCGCACGAAGCCTGGCGCAAGGAACAGATGGAGGCCAAGGGTGACCTGTCGAAACTGGGCAACCGGGAAGGCTTCCCGATCTCCGACGACGAGATCCGCGAGAGCCTTGAGAACACACAGTTGCGTCTTCAGCGCGAACGCGGGATCGACCTGACGATATTCTCTCCCCGCGCAGGCGGCATGGGCCATCACATCGGCGACGAGCGCATGAGCCAGCAATGGTCGCGGCTTTGCAACAACCTGATCCGCAGGGTCTGCGATCTCTATCCCGAGAATTTCGCTCCGGTCTGCCAGCTGCCGCAGTCGCCGGGCCGCCCGCCCGAAAACGTGATCCCCGAACTCGTCCGCTGCGTTGAGGAGATGGGCTTCATCGGCTGCAACCTCAATCCGGACCCGAGCGGCGGCTTCTGGACCGATCCGCCCCTGACCGATCCCTGGTGGTTCCGGCTCTACGAGAAGCTCGAAGAGTTGGGCGTGCCGGCGATGATCCATGTCAGCCAGTCCTGCAACCCGAACTTCCATTTCACCGGCGCGCACTACATCAACGCCGACACCACCGCCTTCATGCAGATACTGGATTCGGACCTGTTCACCCGCTTTCCGAAGCTGCGCTTCATCATCCCGCACGGCGGCGGTGCGGTGCCCTATCACTGGGGCCGCTATCGCGGGCTCGCGATCGACCGCGGCCGTCCTGAGCCGGCTCAGATGATGGGAGAGAACCTCTATTTCGACACCTGCGTTTACCACCAGCCCGGGATCAACCTGCTGGCGGAAGTGGTGCCGGTCGACAACGTCCTGTTCGCCTCCGAGATGCACGGGGCGCTTCGGTGCGCCGATCCCGACACCGGCCACTTCTTCGACGATACGCGCCGCTACATCGACGCGAACACGCAGTTGACCCCGCAGGATCGCGAGAAGATCTATTCAGGCAATGCCCTGAAGCTCTTCACCCGTCTGAAACTCCCCAAGCTGGCGACTGAAGCGGCAGTCTGAGGAGAGTGAGATGAGCGCAGGCTTTCGAATCAAGATGAGCTGGGACCGGGTGGAAAGAACCCTGGTCGATGCCTTCCGCAGCATCCCCGTGGCAAATGTCAGCGACTCGATGCACCGCCTGACGGGCATGGGGAATCGCCTTCGCCCGATGCACCGGGATGGCGTTCTTGCCGGTCCGGCGCTGACGGTGCGCAGCCGCCCGGGCGACAATCTGATGCTGCACAAAGCAATCGACATGGCGCATCCCGGCGACGTGATCGTCTATGACGGCGGCGGTGACGTGACCAACGCGGTGATCGGCGAAATGATGGTCGCCCATGCAAAGGTGCGGAAGGTGGCGGGCTTCGTCATTTACGGCGCGGTGAGGGACAGCGAGGCGCTCATGGAGATCAACCTGCCGATCTATGGCCTCGGGATCACGCCGCGGGGGCCATACCGGGACGGTCCGGGCGAAATCGGGCTTCCCATCAGCATCGAGGGCATTCCAATCGCGCCGGGAGACCTGATGCTCGGAGATCGGGACGGGCTGCTGGCGGTGCCGCGCGGGTCAGCCGCAGATGTCCTGTTGCAGGCGCAGCAGAAGACTGTCGCCGAGACGCGTCAGATGGCGCAGATCCTGGCAGGGCAGATGGACCGCAGCTGGATAGATCGGGTGCTCTCCGAGAAGGGGTGCGAGATCGTTGAGTGAGACGATGAAGGCGCTTCGGTTCGTATCTCGAACTCGCGCGGATGCCTCCGGCGAAGCGACGTCTTCGACACAGGATTTCAAGGAGACACTTCGATGAGCAGTCCACTGCTTCTCAACACGGCGATCGGCGCGACCCCGGAAGTCCTGCCGATCTGGAACGGTGAGGTTCGCTCCGATCGGCTGGCGCTCGATCTGGTCAAGGTCGAGCCGTTCTACACCACCTTCCGGCGGATGATACGCGAGCTGGAATTCGACCTGTCCGAGATGCCGGTCGTGAGCTACGCGCAGGCCTATCTGGCCAGGATCCCTCTCACCCTGCTGCCGATTCCGGTCTCGCGGCGGTTCCACCATCAGTCGATCCTGTGCTTCGAAAACTCCGACATAAGACAGGCCACGGACCTGGTCGGGCGACGGGTCGGGGTCAGGTCCTGGCCCCAGACCAGCGGCGTCTGGGCACGTGGCATTCTGGAGACGGAGTACGGCATTCCCCTCGAACGCGTGACCTGGGTCACCCAGGAGGGCGCGCATGTCGAAAGCTGTGCCGATCCGTCATATGTCGTGAGATCCACGTCGGGCCGGTCGCTGGCCGCCATGCTCGCGGATGGCGAAGTCGACGCGGTGATGGGATTGCAGGGCATTCCTGCCGGCATGCGCACGGTCGTTCCCGATGCGGATGCGGCGGCAAGAGCCTGGTACGGCGCGACGGGCATCTTCCCGGTCAACCATCTAGTGGCGCTAAAATCCGAGCTTGTGGAGACCCACCCGTGGATCGTGGAGGAAGTCACCGACCTCTTCTCGCGATCCGTGAAGCACGCACGCAGCGCGGGTGCGCTGGCGGGCGCTGCAATGGGTCTGGCCGCAACGCAGGATATGCATCCGATCGGACTTTCGCCCAATCACGCCTCGATCCAGAAGCTCCTGGACTTCGCGGCACAGCAGCAGCTGACGCCGCGCCGGGTTGCCGCCGAGGAACTGTTCATTGCCTAGGCCGACCCGCGGCCCGTATCGACGGGCCGAAAGCTGAAGAATCGGATGCGGCAAGGAGCAGCGTGCAAATGCGCTGGCTCGTTCGCAAGAATTCCTGAAACCACTCTGGGAGGAGAAAAACATGAGAATGCTTCTGACTGCCGCAACCCTGGCCCTTGCCACCTTCGCGGCAAGCGCCGCGCCGACAGACTTTCCAAGCCGCCCTGTGACATTGGTCGTGCCGTTTCCTCCGGGCGGAGCAGTCGATATCGTCGGCCGCTTCGTGGCCGAGAAGCTCAGCAAGACCTGGGGCCAGCCGGTCGTCATCGAAAACGTCGCCGGCGCAGGAACGTCGATCGGATCGGCGCAGGTCTCAAAGGCTGCGGCTGACGGCTACACGATCCTGATCAACTCGGCGACGTTCACCATGAACTCAGCCGTTCAAACCAGCCTGCCGTTCGACCCGGTCGAGGATTTCACGGCGATCGGCATGGTCGGCAAGGTGCCACTGGTCCTGGCCGTCGGATCGGCGATCAAGGTGACCGACATCGAGGGGCTTAAGGAAGTCGCAAAGAGCCGGCCGCTGAAATACGCTACGGTCGGCCTCGGATCGATCAACCAGTTCGCAGCCGAAATGCTGCAGCAGGCATCGGGAATCGACCTGGAGCCGGTGCACTACAAGGGCGGAGCGCCGGCGATGACCGATGTGATCGGCGGCCACGCAGACCTGTTCTACGGCAGTCTCACGCAGGTCCTGCCGCAGATCCGGGGCGGTCTCATGACCGGCATCCTGGTGAGCAGCGCCGAACGCTCCGCAGCGATGCCCGAACTGCCGAGCGTTGTCGAACTCGGCATGACCGACGCGGTGGTGGACCAGTGGTGGGGGCTGTTCGGTCCGAAGGGGATGGACGCTGCCGTCGTTGAAAAGATCAACGCCGACCTGACTGCCGTGGTGAAATCCCAGGAAATGAAAGAGTTCCTTAGCAAGGACGGGGGCGATCCCGCCTGGGCCACCGCGGAGGAGTTCGGCTCTCTCGTCGCCAAGGAAATGGCGCGCTGGCGCGAGATCGCGGCAGCCAACAACATCAAGGCGGAATAGGCCGGCCAAGCCTGTCGGAGGGCGTGCGCGTGAGCGCGCGCCCAGATGGGCCTTATGGACGCTGCGCAACTGCAGGGATTGAAAGACAAGATGAACATCCGCAGCCAGAAGGATTTTGCGGCAGGGGCGCTCTACCTTGTCGTGGGAACAGGCTTTGCCGTGCTGTCCAACAGCTATCGCGTCGGAACGGCCGCCAGCATGGGGCCGGGCTACTTTCCATTCTGGCTCGGCGTGCTTCTGGCGTTGATCGGCGCAGGGGTCATGCTGACGGCGATGCGCAAGGACGCCGGACCGGCGGACCGGTTGGGGGGCGTGGATCTGAGGAGCCTGCTGCCCGTCCTGCTCGCGGTCACGCTGTTCGGATTGCTTCTGAAACCGCTCGGGCTTGCCGCCTCTGTGGCGCTGACGACGCTGGTGTCCAGTCTTGCCGACCGTGGCTTCCGATGGGCGAGCGCGCTTCTCAACGCGGCGGTGATGGTCGTCATCTCCATCGCGGTCTTCAAAATGGGCCTCGGGCTGCAGTTCGAAATCCTGCCCGCATTCCTGACCGATTGAGGCCATCTCCATGGAGTTTCTCGACAATCTGGCCCTGGGACTTGCTACGGCGCTCTCCTGGCAGAACCTTCTCTACGCCTTCACGGGTTGCCTGCTCGGAACGCTGATCGGGGTTCTGCCCGGCCTCGGACCGCTGGCGACCATCTCGATGCTGCTGCCCTTCACGTTCGGCCTGACGCCCGAGGGCGCGCTGATCATGCTGGCGGGCATCTACTATGGCGCTGCCTATGGCGGTTCGACCACGGCGATCCTGGTCAATCTCCCCGGCGAGGCCTCATCCGTCGTGACCGCGATCGACGGGCATCACATGGCCCGGCAGGGCAGGGCGGGAGCGGCGCTGGCCGCGGCCGCAGTGGGGTCGTTCTTCGCGGGTTGCCTTGGGGTGCTCATCCTTGCGGTGCTCGCGGGTCCGATCGCCCATCTCGCCTTCAGGTTCGGCCCGGCGGAGTATTTTTCGCTGATGGTCCTGGGGCTCATCGGCGCGGTTTCGCTTGCCTCGGGGCCGCTGCTGAAATCGGTCGGAATGATCGTGCTGGGCCTGCTGATCGGGCTGGTGGGAATGGACGTGAACTCCGGCGTCGCGCGCTTCACCTTCGGCGCTCCCCAGCTGTGGGAGGGCATCGACTTCATCGTGATCGCAATCGGCATCTTCGCCTTCAGCGAGATCGTTGGGACACTGGAGCGTACGGGAAACAAGGATACGCTCGTCGCGCCTGTCCGTTCGCTCTGGCCGACGCGAGAAGATATTCGTCGGATGACGCCGGCCATTTTGCGCGGCAGCTCGCTTGGCGCGATCATCGGCGTCTTGCCGGGTGCCGGATTGACGCTCGCTTCCTTCTTTGCCTACAGCCTCGAGCGGCGCGTCTCGCGACGGCCGGAGGAATTCGGTCGCGGCGCGATCGAGGGCGTCGCCGGACCGGAAGCGGCCAACAATGCGGCTGCCCAGACGGCTTTCATCCCGACGCTTACGCTGGGCATCCCGGGAAGCGCCACGATGGCGCTGATGCTGGGCGCACTGGTCGTCCACAACATCCAGCCGGGTCCGCAGGTCATAACCAACAACCCCAGCCTGTTCTGGGGCCTGGTGGTCTCCATGTGGATCGGCAATCTGTTCCTCGTGATCCTGAACCTCCCGCTGATCGGGATCTGGGTGCGGCTGCTGAAGATCCCCTACCATCTCCTCTTCCCGGCCATTCTCGTCTTCTGCTGCATCGGGGTCTATTCCGTCTCGTACTCGACCTTCGACGTCTTCCTGACAGCCGGCTGCGGTCTGCTGGGCTATGTCTTTGCGAAACTCGAATGCGAGCCGGCGCCACTTCTTCTGGGGTTCATCCTGGGGCCGATGATCGAGGAATATTTCCGCCGGGCGCTGGTGCTGTCGGACGGCGATTTCTCGATCTTCGTCACGCGCCCGCTGTCGCTATCGCTTCTTCTCGTTGCAGCGGCGTTCATCGTCCTGGCGGTTCTGCCCAGCCTGAGAAAGAAGCGAGCCATCGTCTTTGCGGAAGACTAGGGCTGGCGCGGACCGGCTTGCGCATCGCTGCCGAGGCGATGCGCCCTTTACGCGAAAGAACTCAGCCGCAACCTCCCACCAGAACGCGTCACGATCGATCAAATCGATATACGAGGGATACCGGGTGGCCTGGTGACACCCCAAGAGGCGCCGTCAACATACGCACCGGCCGCTTCTTCTGGATCTGCGTTCCAAGGCACTCCAGGTCTCGCGGGCGGATCGCAACATGCTTCAGCAGAGGGGGCCACGCTGCCCGGGTGCTGGCAGCGCGGTCGAGCGCGTCGATCTCGAGGGCGAAGACCTCGTTGTGCTCAATCAACGTCCAGGCTTGCTGGCACTACTTCCCGATCCAGGCCGATTGCGTAGTCGATGCGCGTTATCCGACCCGCAAAATCCGGGCTCGCCTGGCGCGCCGGGTCCACCGGCTCGGCGTTGCTGCGCCCGAACATCAGCGGTGACAGTGAAAGCCTGAGGAGCGTTCGTTCGAAGAAGTGGTCGCCGGCAGGCTGGCCATCGACGTTTAGGCGGCCACGTCCCTGGAGCTTCCCGGTTTTCTCGAACTCGAAGGAGATGGTTGTTGCGCCGGGCGGGACCTCGATGTTCGAGACAATGCGGCTGACTTCAAATCCCGCGTAGTTGTAAGTGTAGACCAGCCGGTTATCGATGATGTCGATGGCATAACCGCCGTGGCAGCTACCGAAACAGACGAGTGCGCCTCCCTGGCTCGTGTCGTCGCGCTCGATCGTGATCGTGATCCTGTGTGAGACATCCTGCGTCATGGGCGCCGCCTCAGCCGGAATGGACGAGATTGGCGGGAAGAAGCTGCATTCGTTGCGCCAGCGCGGTGCACCGGGCCGGTAGGGCGGCTTGAACAGCACGTCGCTGTCGTCGAGCGGCATGACGCCGTATCGGCCGGCCTCCGCCCACCAGCGCTCCTTCATCTCGGCCAGTTTCTCCGGTTTATCCTGAGACAGGTCGCGAAGCTCGGCGAAATCCTCGTCGAGATGGTAGAGTTCCCAGCGTTCGCTTTCGAAATCGCTTCCTGCCTTGTGCTGCGTCACGGCCTTCCAGCCGCGGTGCCAGATGCTGCGATGCCCGTACATCTCGAAATATTGCGATTCCTTGACGGTCGCCGCATCAGGCGCATCGAACGAATAGCCGAAGCTCTCGCCGTGGATTGGCATCTGAGCCACGCCGTTGATCGTCTCGGGTGCGGCGACATCGCAGATCTGCATGATTGTCGGCGTGATGTCGGTCACATGGGTGAACTGCGCGCGAATTCCGCCCTTGTCGGCGATGCCATCTGGCCAGGAGAAGATCATCGGGTCGCGCACGCCGCCGCCATGCGTGAAGCTCTTGTAGAGCTTGAGCGGCGTATTGGACGCCTGCGCCCAGCCCCAGGGATAGTTGCCGGAGCTGCGTGCGGAACCGATCTCCGTCATGCTCTCGCGCGATACTGAATAGTCTTCCGGCAGGCGGTTGAACCAGCGCAACACGTTAGTCGTGCCGTCGGGATCGCAATCGGTGGATGCACCGTTGTCGGAAATCAGGACGATGATGGTGTTGTCGCGGATGCCGGTTCGATCGAGGAAGTCGAGCACTCTGCCGAATGCATCGTCGGTGTGGCCGAGCAGCGCAGCATAAGCTTCCTGCATGCGTTCCGACACCTCGCGCTCTTCGGCGGTAAGCTCCGCCCAACCGCGAACGCCGGGATTCGGCTGAGGCAACTCGGTGTTTTCAGGCACGAGGTCCATTGCCTTCTGCTTGGCCAGCCTGCGCACCCGCTCCTCGTCCCAGCCATGGGCGAACCGGCCGCGATATTTGGCGAGCGCCGCCTCAGGCGCCTGATGGGGGAAGTGCCCCGCGCCGTAGCAGAGATAGAGGAAGAACGGCTTGTCCGGCCAGATCGCCATCTTGTCGGCGATGTAGCGGACGGCGCGATCCGAAAGATCGTCCGAAAGGTGGTAGCCCTGTTCAGGCGTCGCAGGCGGCGAAACCTGCTGATTGTCCTGGCAGAGTTCCGGATGGAACTGGTCGGTGCTGCCGTTCATGAAGCCGTAGAAACGCTCGAAGCCGCGGCCGAGCGGCCATTGGTCGAAAGGACCTGCAGCATTGGCGTTCTCGGTCGGTGCGAGGTGCCACTTGCCGACCGCATAGGTCGCATAGCCTTGCAGCTTGAGCATTTCGGCGAGCGTTCCGGCGCGATGGCTGATGGCGCCACGTCCGGATGGCCAGCCCATGTCCGCATTCGCGAGATAGCGCATGCCGACGGAGTGATGGTTACGCCCGGTAAGGAGGCACGCGCGCGTCGGTGAGCACAGCGTCGTCGTGTGGAAGTTGCTGTAGCGCAGGCCGTTATTGGCAAGTGAATCGAAGTTCGGCGTTTCGATCGATGAGCCGAAGCAGCCCAGGTCGGAGTAGCCCACGTCGTCGAGCACGACATAGATCACATTCGGCTTGCCTGTCGCGCCTACCGGGATGTCTGCGTAGTGGCGCTCGGATTCGTGGTGCGTGCGGCCAATGCGGCCGCGAGATTCGGAAGTCATGAAACCAGTCCCAAGTCTGAGAGAAAGGCGGCCGGACACATGTGGAGACAAGTCCGGCCTGATCGGATCAATAGCCGGTGACGCCGCGCAGGTAGCGCTTGAGCCGAGTGCGCCCGAGAAGCCGCCACAGGCGGTCGGTGGCGAAACCCAGAAGGCCGAGCACGATGATGGCCGCGAACATCCAGTCTACCTGGAAGTAGAGGCGCGAGGTCCAGATGATGTAGCCGAGGCCCGCGTCGGCAGCGAGCATTTCGGCAGCCGCGATCACCAGGAAGGACGAAGCGAGCGCCAGCCGCATGCCGACATAGATCGCCGGAAGGGAGGCCGGGACCATCACCCGGAAGAACACTTGCCGCTCGTTGGCGCCGAGGCAGCGCGCCGCATTCAGCTTGTCCTGAGAGATCGAGGACACGCCGCTGGCCGTGTTCACCATCACGATGAAGGCTGTCGCATAGGCGATCAGGATGATCTTCGACATCTCTCCGACGCCGAACCAGATGATGAACAGCGTCACCAGCGCGATCGCTGGAACGAAACGAAAGAAGTGAATGAACGGGTCAACCAGGTGGCGCGCCACCGGGGAGACACCAACCGCGAGTCCGATCGGAATGGCGATGGCGCTGCCGAGGAGCCAGCCTGAGAGAATACGCATCATCGAGACCAGTACCGACTGGCTGAGCGTGCCCTCTTCCATCATCTGTCCAGCTCCCTTGAGAACTGCGAGCGGGGCGGGCAGGAACATCGGGTCGACGAGCCAGGTCGACGCCATCTGCCAGAGAATGACGACAGCGGCGATGCTCAGCGCCGACCAGGCGTAGGATGGCATCAGTTTTGCTCCCATTGCGAAGCCGCCTCCCTTTCGATGTCACCCTCGATCGCCTTCACCGCATCGGCAAAACGGCTGTCGAGGTCGTCGCGCGGGTAGGGCAGGGCGATGTCGTAGATGCGGGTGATGTTGGCCCGTGGTCCCCTGCTCATGACTGCGACGCGCTGGCCGAGGAGCACGGCCTCGCGAATGTCATGCGTGACATAGAGCATGGTGCAACCGGTCTCGCGCCAGATCCGCGTCAGTTCTTTCTGCAGCACCCGGCGCGTCAGTGCGTCGAGGGCGGCAAACGGCTCGTCGAAAAGGATAAGTTGCGGCTCTGCGGCAAGCGTGCGGGCGATTTGCACGCGCTGCTTCATGCCGCCGGAAAGCTCGTGCGGAAACTTTGCCTCATGTCCGCGCAGACCGACGAGGTCAATGTAGTGCTTTTCGATGGTCCGGCGCTCGGAGCTGGATTTGCCGGCCACGCTTGGTCCAAAGCCTACGTTCTCCGCAACCGTCAGCCATTGGAACAGAGGCTCCTCGATCGACTGGAACACCATGCCGCGCCGCCGGTCCGGCCCGTCGATGGGGTTGCCGTTGGCCAGAACCCGACCTTCGGTCTGCTTCTCGGTGCCGGCGACGATCTTGAGCAAGGTCGATTTGCCCGAGCCGCTGGGGCCGACAAGCACGAAGAACTCTCCCTGCGGGACGGTAATGGAGAGGTTGGCAAGGATCAGTTCGCTGCCGGCCTTCTGGCCGGGATAGGCCATGCCGACATTGTCGAAGACCACCGCAGGCGCGGAAGCCAGCTGACGCGCCTCGCTTGTGGGGCTGTTTGTCATGGTTGTGCCGTTCAGTTGTCCAGCTTGACCAGATCGGGGGCCGCTTGCTTCAGGTATTCCGGGTTTACGCCCGTCTCGAAGGTCACGGATTGGGACTTGGTCTTGGCGAGAAAGTCCGCAACTTCCTGGAAGCCGCGACGCTCGTAATCCGTCAGCGCCAGCGCGAACTCGTTGTAGTTGAGAAGCTCGCGCACCGTGTCGCGGGGTGCGCGGGTGTTCTTGGCGATGAGAGCCGCAGCCTCGTCTTTGTTCGCCGAGATAAATTCGCTTGCCGCGTTGAGCGCACGTAGCGTCGCCACTGTCAGTTCGGGGTGCTTTTCGGTGAACTCGGTCTGAGCCGCGATATAGGCGCTGCTGTTGCGCTTGGCGGCTGCGTCGTCGGTCAGCACATAGTGCTCGCCGCCATCGGTCGATTTTTGTGTGCCGTCGGCCCAGGCGAATGCAGCGTCGATGCGGCCGGAACGCAGGGAAGCGACGATCTCAAGCAGGCTGGTGAAGCCGACAATCTCGACCTGGTCCTCGGGGATGCCGTTCTCCTCGAGATATTTCACTGTTATCAGATGCTGAGCCGTGCCGGTGGCGATGCCCAGCTTCTTGCCCACCAGATCTTTGGCTTCCTTGATTTCGTTGCTGACGACCAACTTGTGGAAGCCTGGCGTCGAATGAAAGACGCCGGCGAGCACCGTGAGCTTGCCGCCCTGAATGCGCGAGACGATCGGGAAGTCGAGCCCGACTGCCATGTCGGCGCGGCCGATCAACAGTGCGTCGATGGCCTCGACGCCGGTGGCGAAGGTGGTGATCTGTGCATCGATCCCTTCCTTTTCGAAGAAGCCTTTTTCCTTGGCGACCCAGATCTGGGATCCCGTGGTGTAGGCATCGACACCGAAGCGTACAGGCTCGAGGGTCTGTGCTCCGGCCACTTGTGTAGAGAAGAGCAAGAGGCTCGACACAAGGCCAAGGGCCATCTTGGTGAATCGGGTCATTTCGGTTCGTCCTCCGGCAAGGGGCTTGCATTGCCCTGGAAATCAGCGGGTGCGAGGGCCATCACCTGATGGCTGTTCAGAAGATGTGGGACCATCCAGGAGCGCGAGGCCAGCGGAACGCTACCGTCGCCCGAGTGCACAAGGGCAGTGCTCCAGAGAAGCGCGTCTCCCTCGTTTACCTGGAGCAGTTCGGCGATCTCGTCAGTCGCGTTGATTGCCGACGTGCGTGTCGACAGCGACGAGCCGTCAATGACGGTGAATGGCGCGATGGCAGCGAGCGCGTCGTGCTCGGTGGTCTCGTTGAAGGCGCTCGTCGGGATCCCGCGCGCGAGATAATGGTCGACGAGGATGCAGGGCTGGTCGTTGGCCAGGAACAGCCAGCGCAGACGCTCGGTTGGGTTCTCGGCCGCAAGACCAAAGATGACGGCGATCTCTTTCGGCGCGCTGACCTGGTCGCGCAGGATTTCGCGAAAGGACGCTTTCATGCCTGCTTTTTCGATCAGGTTCCAGAAACCGGCGGAGCCGGTCAGGGCATTGAGGATGGGCGGATTGGCTATGAACGTGCCGATGCCATGCTTGCTCTTGAGCAGGCCCTTGGCCATCAGGTCGGCATAGGCTTCGCGCAGCGAATTGCGGCTGAGGCCGAGTATCCGGGAAATATCCACTTCGGCCGGCAGACGGTCGCCGGCGACCAGCTTTTGCTGGCGAATGTACTGCATGACGCGCTCAGTGGCAGAGCCGGACATCGCTCTCTCCTCCAAGAGGTAGGACGTCCTACCTTCACGTGCTATCGAGTAAGAGTCAAATTCCGGATCTCAGTTTTCGACAGGATAGCGCCATGGCTTGTTGCAATCCGGGACGGTCTGCAGTCGATCGCCCCCAGGAACAAATCTCTGCTTCCGCGTCGCTCGAGGCCGAAAGCCATCCGGAAATGGCGCGAATTCCGGCTGGACGTTGGCTGCTGGGCGAGGATCGGTCTTTCGCTCATCCCGATGACGGGGAGGGACCGGTGAGGCGGGTCGATCTGCCGGCTTTTCTCATCGACAGGACGGCGGTGACGAATGAGGCCTTTGCATTGTTTGTCGATGCCACGGGCTACGTCACGGAGGCCGAACGCCTTGGCTGGTCCTTCGTTTTCACCGCCCAGGCGCATCCGGATGCCGCAATCGCGGCGGCTGCAGACGCGCAAGCGCCGGACTGGTGGCTTCCCGTTCGCGGCGCTTGCTGGCATGCGCCTGACGGTGAAGGCTCCTCCTTGCATGCGCTGCACGATCATCCCGTCGTTCATGTCTCGTGGAATGACGCCGCCGCCTTTGCCGGGTTCGTCGGCAAGCGGCTGCCCACGGAAGCAGAATGGGAAGCGGCGGCGCGTGGCGGCCTGCAGAGGGCGATCTACGCCTGGGGCGACGCCCTTCATCCTGGGGGGCGTCACATGTGCAATATCTGGCAGGGGCGGTTTCCGTTGAACAACACGGCTGACGACGGTTACCTGGCGACCGCGCCGGCCCGCAGTTTTCCGCCCAACGGCTTCGGGCTCTACAACATGCTTGGCAATGTATGGGAGTGGACAGCTTCGCCATGGTCACGCGAGACGCCCGGACTGATGGCAATGCGCGGCGGTTCCTATCTCTGCCACGCGAGCTATTGCGACCGTTACCGGGTTTCGGCGCGGACCTGCAACCATCTCGGCGCCACGTCGAGTCACCTGGGTTTTCGCTGTGCGGGCGATCTCCAGACGAATTTGTCACCCTCCGTCGCGTGACGGCGAGCATGAACAAATGGAATGAGTTTGCAGGCGTGTGTCAGGGTGGGGAGCCGCTGGTAGCGGTCTATCCTCGCCGAGATTGGGTTTGATTAGAGGATGAAGATGATCAGCTGAGGTTCACTTCCGGCCGCGGTCAGCATCATGTCGCTCGCCTCGTTGGGCTGGGACACGTGACGTGCCATCTATCCACGATGCTCGCTTACCTGAACCGCAATCCGCCGCTCACGGAATTACTTATTCGAAAGCTCAAAGGGAGAGGGAAAACCCGACTGCCACGAAATCTTCCAGAAACCGAAGGGAAAGCGTAGGGAAAATGAGTTGGCTGGGGAACCTGGATTCGAACCAGGACTAACGGAGTCAGAGTCCGCTGGTCTACCGTTAACCTATTCCCCAACTGCGCGGCGGGCCTCATTGAGGCGCAAGGGCCGTGGCGGTCGCTGCAGGGTGCCTTCTAGCCATTGACTGAAAATAGTCAACCCACCAATCTTTTCAATCGCGCCATTTCCGCGTCCGGAATTTTTGGTCTCCTGCCGGGCTTCACTTGCCGTTCCCGGCCAACGGGCGTGCCCAGCGCATCGCCAACTGCGACCGTTCGAACGCGATCACCAGCACGATCGAGATGAGCAGCGGGATCAGGAGGTAGAGAAGTCGAAAGACGAGCAGGGCGGAGAGCACATGGATCTCGTCCATCTCGGGCAAGCCCTTGATGAAGACGACCTCCAGCACGCCGAGGCCGCCCGGCGCATGCGACAGCTGCGCCACGGTGAAGGAGGCAAGAAACACGGCTGCGACTGTCAGAAACCCGGGATTTCCTGCCGCCGGCAGCGCGAAATAGATGATGGAGATCGCCGCCAGGATCTCCAGCGGCCCGATGATGAGTTGCCGGACGACGATCGGCAGGCGCGGGTAATGGAGCTGGAAGCCCGCGATCCGGAACGGCCGGAAATGCATCCAGCTGCCGAAGACATAGGCCGTCACGAGCAGCAACAGCGCGATGCCCACGCTCAGGCCGGCCCAGGCGGGCAGGTCGTCCTGCACGCGCTCGATCAGCGAGGGTTTCAGAACGAGCAGGATGCCCCCCAACAGAATCGTCGCCAGCGCAAAGGTGAGCGAGCACAGCGCGACGAGCACGCCGACCTCCTGCGGCGACAGCCCCTTCGTCCCGTAGGCTCTGTACCGGATCACGGCGCCCGAGATCACCGAACCGCCGATATTGTGTGACAGCGCGTAGGTGGAGAAGGAGCAGGCCGTCACGAAAAGCCAGTTCACCTTCTTGCCGAGATGGAGCAGAGCCATGTGGTCGTAGCCGGCGAGCGCGGCATAGGCCAGCAGGGCGGCCAGCGCCGAGAGCAGCCATTGACGCCAGGAGATGGCCGCGAGCCCCGCACCGACGTCGTCGAGCGATATGCCACGCAATTCGTCGACGAGAAGCCAGATCGAAAAGGCGACTGCGGCAAGTCCGATCACTGGCCAGATCCATTCCCTCCATCTCATGCGCGAACGGCCATCTTGCTTCTCCTCCGGGGTGCTGGCGCTTTGGTGCGGATGATCCAGAAATGCCTGAAGCCCAGCACTGGTTCAACCTAAGACGGCGTCGATCACGCAAATGCGAGAATCTGCTGTGAGACCCTTGGTGAACGCGGCTGCTGCTGTTAGTCTCCGAACCAACGATGAAGATTGAGCGCCTGCTGCGTCCTCTTGGTTCGCGCGGCGCCTGAAAGGACAGCGAAGTGACTGACCGCGATGCCGGCCAACCGGCGGGGGCGGGGGCGGCTGGTGGCGCGATGCCTCGTGCCGGCGATTCGCGGGACGGGGCGCGCCGCGTCGAGCCGGCTTCCGCCGAGTCCGGTAGCCCTGCGTCCGCGCTCCGGACGCCGAGGCGCAAGGGACGCAAACGAAAGCGCGGGCGCAAGGTGTTCGCAAAGGGGTCCCCGCAGGCGCAGACAGCCGGCGCGGCCTCCGTTCCCCACGTCAACGGACAGGCGGCCGGCGCTGTTTTGGCGAAGGCGGCGCCTGGCCTTCCGCCAGCGCATCAGCAGATTCCGCCTGCCGCAGACGACAGGCTGCAGAAGCGCCCGCGAAGCGACCTGCCGGTGTTCGCCGCGCTCGATCTCGGCACCAACAACTGCCGCTTGCTGGTTGCGATACCGGGGCGGCCCGGGCAGTTTCGCGTCATCGACGCCTTTTCGCGCATCGTCAGGCTGGGAGAGGGGTTGGCCGCCAGCGGACGGCTGGGGCAGGGGGGCATGGATCGGGCGGTCGAGGCGTTGAAGGTGTGCGCCGACAAGCTGGCCTCCCGGGACATCCGCCGCTCGCGACTGATCGCGACCGAAGCCTGCCGTTCGGCGGAGAACGGCGACGTCTTCATCGACCGCGTCAAGCGGGAAACCGGGCTCGACCTCGAGATCATTGATCGCCAGACGGAGGCGCGGCTGGCGGTGTCCGGTTGCGGTCCCCTGGTCGAGCGCGACACACACGGTGTGGTGCTGTTCGACATTGGCGGCGGTTCGTCCGAGATCGCGCTTATTGACACGTCGCGCCACCGTACCCCCAGGCTTGCAAACCACATCGTCGCCTGGACCTCGCTGCCGGTTGGCGTCGTCTCGTTGGCCGAGCGTTTCGGCGGGCAGGAGGTGTCACGCGAAACCTTTGATGCGATGATAGAGGAGGTCCTGCGCCACCTCATGGCCTTTGCGGGTCGCGATCGCCTGCGCCATGTGGCGCATGACACGCGTTTCCATCTGCTTGGGACGTCCGGCACGGTGACGACGCTTGCTGGCGTGCATCTGGGACTGGAACGCTATGATCGCCGCCGCGTCGACGGGCTCTGGATGGATCGGGAGAATGTCGACCGCATGGTGAACAAGCTGCTGGGCTGGAATTTCGATCAAAGGGTGGCCAATGCGTGCATTGGCGCCGACCGCGCCGACCTGGTGCTGGCGGGCTGCGCGATCCTGGAAGCCATCCGCCGCATTTGGCCCTCGGAGCGGCTGCGCGTCGCCGATCGCGGCTTGCGCGAAGGCATATTGAGCGAACTGATGGCCGACGAAGGCGTGTGGCGGCGCAACTGGCGACCGGAGGGGCGGGCGTGAAGAAACCGGGATCGGCGGGAGCCGGCCGCGTCCTCAAGACGCGGGTCAAGAAGACCAAGCTGAAGGAATCGTCGCGCCGCTGGCTGGAGCGGCACATGAACGATCCCTATGTGCAGCGCTCGAAGGCGGAGGGCTACCGCTCGCGCGCCGCCTACAAGCTGATCGAGATCGACGACAAACACCATCTGCTGAAGCCCGGCGCGAAGGTGATCGATCTCGGCGCCGCGCCGGGCGGCTGGTGCCAGGTGGCGGCGGAGCGGACCAAATCCACGGACGAGCACACCCATGTCGTCGGGATAGACTATCTGGGCATGGACCCGGTACCGGGTGCGGTCGTGCTCGAGATGGATTTCCTCGATGACGACGCGCCGGCGAGGTTGGTGGAGGCGCTCGGGGACGCGCCCGACGTCGTGCTTTCCGACATGGCCGCGCCGACCACGGGCCACCGCCGCACCGACCATCTGCGCACCATGCACCTGTGCGAAGTGGCGGCCGACTTTGCCATGTCGGTGCTGAAGCCGGGCGGCCATTTTCTTGCAAAGACATTCCAGGGCGGTACGGAAGCCGCATTGCTCGACGAGCTGAAGCGGAGTTTCCGCTCGGTCCACCACGTCAAGCCCCCCGCATCCCGGGATGCGTCGGTGGAGCTCTACCTCCTCGCCAAGGATTTCAAGGGCCGGTCTTCGCCGGGAGAACCAGCTTAGGGATTGCCGGGCTTGTCTTGCGCCTGGCGTGCAAGGCGGTGCCCGGAAACGGCGTTGCCCGCCTCCGGCGCGAGCCGCAAGAACCAGATGACCGAGAGCGCGGTCACCATGGCGACCGACACAAAGGCGAAATGGAAGGCCGGCAGCCCGACGGGCAGGCCGGTGAAGAATGCATAGCCTTCCAGAATGCCGCCGGCGGCGGCGACGCCGAGCGCGATGCTGATCTGCTGCGAGCAGGCGGCGATCGCGGTCGCCTGGCTTGTTTCGCGATCCTCGATGTCGGCGAACACCAGAGTGTTGGCGGAGGTAAAGAACAGCGAACGTAGGAACCCGGCTGCGATCAGCGTTGCGATGATGACGCCGGCGGGCGTCGACGGCGTGAACAGTGCGTTGGCGGCAATGAAGGCTGCGCCCGAAACTGTGGTGAAGATCAAGGCGTTCCTGAAGCCGCCTACACGCAGCGTCACCGGTGCGGCGAACTTCATCGCCAGTGCGCCGAGCGCCGAGGCGAAGGTGAGCAGGCCCGACTGGAACGGCGTCAGGCCGAAGCCGAGCTGAAACATCAGCGGCAGCAGGAACGGCACGGCGCCGGTGCCGATGCGGAACATGGCGCCGCCGAACACCGCAGCCCGGAACGTGGCGTTCCTGAAAAGACGCAGGTCGAGGATCGGGTTCGGGCGCTTGCAGCCGTGGGAAAGGTAGAGCACCCCGGCGAGCACTCCGATCAACGTTGTCACGATCCCGACCGGCGGCGGCAGCGCAGGCAGGCTGATGACGGAGAGGCCGAAGACAATGCCGGAAGCGGCGACTGCGACCAGCAGGAAGCCCACAGCGTCGAGCGGCCGCGTCCTGGCCGGCTCGATCTCCGGCAGGAAACGTCCGGAAAGCCATACGCCGGCAATGCCGATCGGCACATTGATGAGAAAGATCCAGTGCCAGGTGAAATAGGTGGTGATGAAGCCGCCGACCGGGGGGCCGACCAGCGGCCCGACGAGGGCCGGGATGGTCAGCCACGCCATAGCGGAGACAAGCTGGCTCTTTTTCGTGGAACGCACCAGCACGAGCCGGGCAACTGGCGTCATCATGGCGCCGCCCATTCCTTGGGCGAAGCGCGCGACGACGAAGCCGAGCAGCGAGTCCGCCATTGCACAGAGGATCGAGCCGACGACGAAGACGCAGATGGCGGTCCTGAAGACCCGCTTGGCGCCGTACCGGTCCGCCATCCAGGAACTGATCGGAATGAAGATGGCGAGCGAGACGAGATAGGCGGTCAGGGCAAGTTTCAACGCGATCGGGCTGGTGTCGATGTCGGCCGCGATGGCGGGCAGCGATGTGGAGATCACGGTGGAATCCATGTTCTCCATGAAGAGGGCCACGGCGAGGATGAGGGGAACAGTGCGGTTCAAGACAATTCCGAAGCTGCGGCCGGGCAGGCGTTGATGCTCAATGTGGCAGGCGTGTCAGGCACGCGATGCCAGAACGTTGGGCCGGCGATGCGAGGCCACTCGACCGATTGGAGCAGATAGGGCGCGCCTGGGAAAGATGCACGGCGATCATCAAGTGTTGATGCAGGGAAGACGATCAGGAGCCACGCGCGGCCACCTCTTGCAACTGTTTCGGCTCGGGCGTGCGCGGCCAGTCCCAAATCTGTCGTGGTGAGGCAAGGTGTTCCTGCGTCAGCAAGTGGGCTTTCCAACGCCCGAGTGACGTGATACCAGCCGCTGCCAATCCAGAACCGCAATCACGAATCGGCGTGCCCGTCCGGGCCTGACGCATCGTTTCACTCATTCGAGGTTTGGCAATGTCGAAGATCATCGAGACCGCAACGGGCGCCCTGGCGCTGACGTTCGACGATGTCCTGCTGCAGCCCGGTCATTCCGAGGTGATGCCGG
This sequence comes from Mesorhizobium shangrilense, assembly GCF_028826155.1. Lineage (NCBI taxonomy): Bacteria > Pseudomonadati > Pseudomonadota > Alphaproteobacteria > Hyphomicrobiales > Phyllobacteriaceae > Arvimicrobium > Arvimicrobium flavum. The sequence continues at coordinate 4,125,171 of NZ_JAQGPN010000001.1, read as the reverse complement.
GGCAGACGGACGTGCGCACGCGCATCGCCGGCGACATCGAGCTGAACATCCCGATCCTTTCGGCCGCCATGGACACGGTCACCGAATCGCGCCTTGCCATCGCCATGGCTCAGGCCGGCGGCATCGGCGTCATCCACCGGAACCTGTCTCCCGTCGAGCAGGCCGAGGAGGTGCGCCAGGTCAAGAAGTTCGAATCCGGCATGGTCGTGAACCCGGTGACGATCGGCCCGAACGCGACGCTTGCCGATGCGCGGGCGCTGATGAGCGCGCACGGCATTTCCGGCATCCCCGTCGTCGAGCACGGCAGCAGCGGCCTGCCGAAGCACGGCCGCCTCGTCGGCATCCTCACCAATCGCGATGTGCGCTTTGCCTCCGATCCCTCCCAGAAGGTCCACGAACTGATGACCAGGGATAATCTGGTCACGGTGCGTGAAACGGTCGATCAGGACGAGGCCAAGCGGCTGCTTCACCAGAGGCGGATCGAGAAGCTTCTGGTCGTCGACGATGCCGGCAACTGCGTCGGCCTGATCACGGTCAAGGACATCGAAAAGTCGCAGCTCAATCCGAACGCATCCAAGGATGCGCAGGGCCGGCTCAGGGTGGCGGCGGCGACCAGCGTCGGCGACGACGGGTTCGAACGCGCCGAGCGTCTGATCGATGCGGGCGTCGATCTGCTGGTCATCGACACGGCGCATGGCCATTCGCAGCGGGTCCTGGATGCAGTGGCCCGCGCCAAGAATCTCTCGAACTCGATACGCATCATGGCCGGCAACGTGGCCACGGCGGACGGAACGCGCGCGCTGATCGACGCGGGCGCGGATGCGGTGAAGGTCGGCATCGGGCCCGGCTCGATTTGCACGACGCGCATCGTCGCAGGGGTCGGAGTGCCTCAGCTGTCGGCGATCATGAGTGCGGTGGACGTCGCCGACAAGGCCGGCGTCTCGATCATCGCCGACGGCGGCATCAAGTTCTCGGGCGATCTCGCCAAGGCGCTGGCGGCTGGCGCGAGCGCAGCCATGATCGGCTCGCTGCTTGCCGGCACGGACGAGAGCCCCGGCGAGGTCTACCTGCACCAGGGCCGCTCCTTCAAGGCGTACCGTGGCATGGGCTCGGTCGGCGCCATGGCGCGCGGCTCGGCGGACCGCTACTTCCAGGCGGAAGTGCGCGACACGCTGAAGCTGGTGCCGGAGGGAATTGAGGGCCAGGTTCCCTACAAGGGGCCGGTTTCGGGCGTGCTGCATCAGCTTACCGGCGGGCTCAGGGCTGCCATGGGCTATGTGGGCGGTCGCGATCTCGCCGACTTCCGGGAAAGGGCGACATTCGTGCGCATTTCCAACGCCGGCCTTCGCGAGAGCCATGCGCACGGGATCACCATCACCCGCGAGAGCCCGAACTATCACGGCGGGGCGTGACGGCAGGTTTCGACGGCGGACTTGCGCCTGCGGCGTGATTTCGCGCGTCTGCCGCTGGACTAGAGCGACGGGAATTCTGATGAATGCAAGTCCGCCGCTCTATCTGTTTTTGGGCCGCATTTTTGTGACGCCAGACAATTCCGCTACCTGAGCCCGAACAAGCTGCCCAGAAAGTAAGGTCCGAACGTCCAGCATGCCGTCCAGGCTGCTGCACCGACGATATTGGCCGCTAGGAAGGCGCGGAACGGCATCAGCACCGAGCCGGCGACCAGTCCGTTGAGCTGGCGCAGGAGGACCACGAAGCGTGCGCCGACGACGATCCAGGCGCCTCGTCGCCGAAAGAGTTCCCCCAGCGTGTCGAGCCTTTCAGACGTGAGCTTGACCATGCCGCCGTATCGTCTCAGCAGCGCGCTGCCGCCGAAGCGGCCGATCGCATAGCCGGTGGTGTCGCCGAGCACGGCAGCCGCCCAGATCGCCAGGAAAACCTGCCAGATCACAAAATCGCCCCTGGCGGCCAATGCCGCGGTGCCGATCAGAGCGCTCTCGCCCGGCAACGGTGCTCCTAGCGATTCCAGATAGATGATGACCATGATGGCGATCAGTCCGTATTCGCGCAGATACGGCTCGATGATCGATGTGGCCTCATGAAGAGATATCAAGGTTCGCCGCCGTCATTAGTCTTGGGAAGGGGGGCTGGAGCCGTCCGAACTCCGCCGCGTGAACGTGTCTGCTTCGGCTGTCGGCTGTCGGACACGATCGCGCCGTGCACCTCGCGGATCGCCTCGGCCAGCAGGACGTGGTCATGCCGGCGGGCGCTGCTCTTGCGCCATGCAAGGCAAATCGTGCGTGCCGGCGCAGGCTCGCTGAAGGGGATCATGGCGACATCGGGCCGCCCGAAGGCTGCCCCCGCGGCGATTTCGGGCAGAAGCGTGACGCCCAGCCCGTGCCCGACCATGTGCAGCAGGGTCGTCAGGCTTGTCGCTCCGAAGCTCGCCATCGACACGGGTTTGACGCGCCCGCAGATGGCGAGCGCGTCCTCGCGCATGCAGTGACCCTCTTCAAGCAGCATCAGGCGTTCGAAGACGAGGTTCTCCGGTTCCACGGGCGCGGGCACTCTGCCCACCTCGCTGGCCGGTATGGCCAGCAGGAAATGGTCTTCGAAGAGCGCTTCCGATGTCAGAGCGGCGTCATCGAATGGGCCTGCGGCGATCATCCCGTCGAGCCTGCCATTGATGGTCTCCTCCCGGATTGTTGCTGTGACCGCTTCCCGGATCTCGATGCGCAACTCCGGAAACCGGCTTTTTAGATGCGGCAGCAGCTGTGGCAGCAGGTAGGGCGCGACAGTCGGGATGATCCCGAGGCGAAAGCGGCCTTCCAGTTCCTTGCGCTCCCGGCGCGCATCGGCTTGGAGATCGCGCACCTCATTCAATATGCGTTCGATTCGTGGCCGATAGGCCAACGCGTCCTCGGTCAGATGCACGCTGCCGCCCCCGCGCTCGAAGAGACGAACGCCGAGTTGCGATTCCATTTCCGCTATCTGCGCGGAGAGCGCGGGTTGGGTGACGCCGACAACTTCGGCCGCCCGGCCGAAATGCAGCGTCTCGGCCAGCGCCTCGAAATATTGCATCTGTCGGAATGTGATCCGTATCATAGGAACGTCTTATCGAAGTGACAATCAAAGGTAATTTGAATTTATCACAGGCAAGGCCTACTTTGGAAGAGTTCCAAAGTGAGGCTGATGTCTCGCTGCCAGATCCCCGTATTCCGCCGCGCCCGCCCATCTTCGAGGGAAGCCCCGGCGTTTCAGACGAAATTGGTCGAGGACCGCAACAACACCGTTGGAGAGATAGATGGACTCAAAGACTGACCCAAGCGCGGGCAAGTGCCCGGTCGCGCATGGTGCGCCCACGCGAGGCAACCGCGATTGGTGGCCGAACCAGTTGGACCTTCAGGTCCTTCACCAGCATTCCGCCCTCTCCAACCCGATGGGCGAGGAGTTTGATTACGCCAAGGAGTTCGCAAGCCTCGACCTCAACGCCGTGATCGAGGATCTCAAGGCCCTGATGACGGACTCGCAGGACTGGTGGCCGGCCGACTTCGGTCACTACGGACCGCTCTTCATCCGCATGGCGTGGCACAGCGCCGGCACCTACCGCATCGGCGACGGCCGCGGCGGCGCGGGAGCAGGACAACAGCGCTTTGCGCCACTCAACAGCTGGCCGGACAACGTCAACCTCGACAAGGCGCGCCGTCTGCTCTGGCCGATCAAGCAGAAGTACGGTCGAAAAATCTCCTGGGCCGACCTCATGATCCTCACGGGCAACGTTGCTCTGGAGACGATGGGCTTCAAGACCTTCGGTTTCGCCGGCGGCCGCGTCGACGTGTGGGAGCCCGAGACCGACATTTACTGGGGCCCTGAAGGCAAGTGGCTGGCAGACGAGCGCTACTCGGGCGAGCGTGACCTCCACAACCCGCTCGCAGCCGTCCAGATGGGTCTGATCTACGTCAACCCTGAAGGCCCGAACGGCATCCCTGATCCGCTCGCCTCGGCGCGAGACATCCGCGAGACGTTTGCTCGCATGGCCATGAACGACGAGGAGACCGTCGCGCTGATCGCTGGCGGCCACACCTTCGGCAAGACCCACGGCGCCGGCGACGCGGCTCTGGTGGGGCCGGAGCCAGAGGCGGCCGGCATCGAGGAACAGGGCCTCGGCTGGAAGAACAGCTTCGGCGCGGGCAAGGGCGGCGACACCATCGGAAGCGGCCTGGAAGTCACCTGGACCACGACGCCGACCAAGTGGAGCAACAACTTCTTCTGGAACCTGCTCGGCTACGAGTGGGAGCTGACCAAGAGCCCCGCGGGCGCGCACCAGTGGACGCCGAAGCACGGCATGGGCGCCGGCACGGTGCCGGATGCGCACGACAAGTCGAAGCGTCATGCGCCGTCAATGCTGACCTCCGACATCGCCCTGCGCGTCGATCCCGCCTACGAGAAGATCTCGCGGCGCTTCTTCGAGAACCCGGATGAGTTTGCCGACGCATTTGCGCGCGCCTGGTACAAGCTCACCCACCGCGACATGGGCCCGGTCGCCCGCTACCTCGGCCCGCTTGTCCCGAAAGAGGAACTGCCCTGGCAGGATCCGATTCCGGCAGTGGATCACGAACTGGTCGACGAGAACGACGTCGCGGCCCTGAAGGCCAAGATCCTCGCGTCCGGCCTGTCCGTCTCGGATTTGGTCTCCACCGCCTGGGCGTCGGCCTCGACGTTCCGCGGCTCCGACATGCGCGGCGGCGCCAACGGCGCGCGCATCCGTCTTGCGCCGCAGAAGGACTGGGACGTCAACCAGCCGGCCCAGCTGGCGTCGGTCCTCCAGAAGCTCGAGGCGATCCAGCAGGAGTTCAACGCCTCGCAGTCGGGCGGCAAGAAGGTGTCGCTGGCCGACCTGATCGTTCTCGGCGGCGGCGCTGCGGTCGAGAAGGCGGCAAAGGATGCCGGGCAGGACGTGAAGGTGCCCTTTACGCCGGGCCGCATGGACGCGTCGCAGGAGCAGACGGATGTCGATTCCTTCGCGCCCCTCGAGCCGACGTCTGACGGCTTCCGCAACTACGGTCGCGGCCAGCAGCGCCTGTCGCCCGAGGAGCAGTTGGTCGACCGGGCGCAGCTCCTGAAGCTGACCGCGCCGGAGATGACGGTTCTCGTCGGCGGCCTGCGGGTGCTCGGCGCGAATGCCGGTCAGTCCGCGCATGGCGTGTTCACCGATCGGCCGCAGACGCTGACCAACGACTTCTTCGTCAACCTCCTCGACATGGGCACGCAATGGCAGCCGGCCGCCGGTGCCGAGGGCGTGTTCGAGGGACGGGACCGTAAGACCAACGAGGTCAAGTGGACTGCTACCCGCGTCGACCTGATCTTCGGTTCGCACTCGCAGCTGCGGGCGCTGGCGGAAGTCTATGCCTGCGCGGATTCCAAGGAGAAGTTCGCGAAGGATTTCGTCGCCGCGTGGACGAAGGTCATGAACGCTGATCGTTTCGATCTCGCCTGACCGCGGGACTGCACGATGTTCCTTGGATGAAGTGAGAGGGCGCGGCGCGAGCCGCGCCCTCGACTTGTTTTGTCAGTCTTTTTCGAAGATGCCGGTCTTGGCGACCACGCCGGCAATGGCGCCGCCGATCAGCGGAGCCACGATGAACAGCCAGAGCTGGCCGATCGCAGCGCCGCCCGAGAAGAGCGCTGGCCCGATTGAGCGGGCCGGGTTCACCGAGGTTCCCGTCACCGGGATGACGGCAAAATGGATCGCCGCCAGCGTCAGGCCGATGACCAGTCCCGCAAAGGCCGTCGCGTGCTTCTGCGCGGTAACGCCCAGGATGACGGTGACGAACACGAAGGTGGCGATCAGCTCGATCAGGAAGGCCGAGCTCATGCCCCAGACCGCGGGGTCCCAGCCATTCGCGCCGAAGCCGCCGGTATGGCCTCCGGTCTTGCCCGAAACGATGATCAGCAAGGCGAACGACGCCAGGATGCCGCCGATAATCTGGGCGACGAAATAGCCGACCACCTGGCTGGCGGGCATGCGGCCGGCGAGGAAGACGCCGATCGTGACTGCCGGATTGAGATGCGCTCCGGAAATCGGACCGATCGCATAGGCGGCGCAGATCACCCCGATACCGAACGCGAGCCCGATCGCTTCCTGGCCGAGCGGCAGCGCGGCGCCGAAGCCGCCGGTGACGACAGACGCGGTTCCAAGAAAGACAAGGAGAAACGTCCCCAATACTTCTGCAACGTAGATCTTCATGCGAATCACCCCTCGATTCAACAAAGCGGCAAAGTCTACGACATTCGTCCGGCATTGCGATCGGCGCTTACGCAGGGGCAGGTGGGCGTCGGGGCAAGCGGCCCACGACGAGGTGTTTGTTCGACTTGTCTTCGTTGACCGTGATCGGTAGCAACGCGCCGACGGGTCAACCGAAATCGGGAATTCCGAACATGCGCCTTGGCGGACGACTGGCTGCGGCCATTGAAGTGATCGACGACATCGAGCGCGGCCCTCGGCCGGTTGCCGACGCAATGAAGGATTGGGGACTCTCCCATCGGTTCGCCGGGGCCGGCGATCGCGCCGCGATCGGCAACATTGTCTACGATGCTCTTCGCCGCAAGCGATCCTCTGCCTGGCTGCTCGATGCCGACACGCCGCGCGCTCTCGCCTTCGGCGCGCTGCTGGGGCAGGCCGACGCGAGCCCCGCGCAACTGAACGCGGAACTGGAGGGCGACCGTTTTGCTCCTGCCATGCTGGACGACACGGAACTATCGACCATCGCCAGGCAGCGCGAGATCGTGCCGCCGGACGCCGTGCGCGCCGATTGCTCCGACTGGTGCGCGCCGCTGCTGCAGGAAGCCTATGGCGAGGCCTGGGTGGATGAAGCCCGCGCCATGGCCGAGCGCCCGCCGCTCGACCTGCGCGTCAACACGCTGAAGGCCGACGAGGGCAGGGTGCTTGCCGAACTCGAGGGGACCGGCGCGGTACCGACGGCACTGGCCAGGCACGGTCTTCGCATTCCGCCGATCGCGGGCCTTGGCCGGCATCCGAACGTCCAGGCAGAGGCGGCGTTCCAGAACGGCTGGTTCGAGGTTCAGGACGAAGGGTCGCAGATCGCAGCCGATCTTGCCGGCGCGACGCCCGCCATGCAGGTGCTCGACTATTGCGCGGGCGCCGGCGGCAAGACGCTGGCGCTGGCGGCGGCGATGGAGAACCACGGCCAGATCTTCGCACATGATGCGGAGAAGCAGCGACTGAAGCCGATCTTCGAACGCCTGCAGCGGGCCGGGGTTCGCAACGCGCAAGTCGTGAGCCGTGTCGGGGAGCTCGAAAAGCACAAGGAGCAGTTCGACCTTGTCGTGGTCGACGCGCCTTGCACGGGCAGCGGCACCTGGCGACGGCGTCCGGACGCCAAGTGGCGCCTGTCGGAGCGCCAGCTAGAGGTCCGCAGGGCCGAGCAATCGGACATCCTCGACAAGACCTCGGCCTTCGTGAAGCCGGGCGGCATGCTGGCCTACATCACCTGCTCCATCTTCGAGGCCGAGAATTTCGGGCAGATCGACGCCTTTCTGCAGCGGACGCCTGGCTGGGCGCCCGTCGACCATGTCGCCTTGTGGAACGGGCGTTTTCCCCACGCGGCCGGCCGGGCGCGGGTCGACTTCAATCGTGGCATCCGCCTGTCGCCGCTGCTGACCGGAACTGACGGCTTCTACTTCGCCGGCCTGCGCCGCCAGTAAACCGTTCATCGGCGGTCCGGCGTTGACCGTGGCCGCCGGCTCTCCATGTAACGGTTCTTCCCTCGGCAACGGACGGACCGCAATGAACCGCATTTTTTCCCTTGCAGGCTTCCTTCTCCTGGTGGTCGGCGGCGGTCTTTTGATCGGCTACCTCACTGCGCCCGGCCCATGGTATGCCGCGCTCGACAAGCCGCCCTTCAACGCGCCCAACTGGCTGTTCGGCCCGGTATGGTCGCTTCTCTACGTGCTGATCGCAGTGGCGGGCTGGCGCATCTGGCCGCGCGACCTGAAAGGCCGCCTCCGCTCGCTGTGGTCGGCGCAACTGGTCCTCAATTTCTTGTGGCCTATCGCCTTCTTCGGCCTGCGCAGCCCCGCGCTGGCCTTGGTGGTCATCCTCCTGCTGCTTGCAACCATCCTTGCCTTCATCGCGCAGGCACAGCGGTGCGATCGTCTCGCCGCGGCGCTCTTTTTCCCGTATGCCGCCTGTGTGGCGTTCGCGACTGTCCTCAATGCGTCGATCTGGTGGCTCAACTGAAGCATGCTGCAATGCAGCAGAATCCGTTGCGCGGGGTCGGCGCCTTTGCGATAACCGGCAAAGAAAAGGGCGAGGAACGATGACGGCCAAGTTCGAAGCTGCAGCCGACTACGAGGAGCGCGTGCGTGCTTCCTTTGCGCGACAGTCAGCCATGCAGACCATCGGCGCGGAGCTCACGCTGGTGACGCCTGGCATCGTCGAAATGGAGATGCCCTTTTCCCCGCAACTGACCCAGCAGCACGGATTTCTGCATGCGGGCGTCATCTCCACGGCGCTGGATTCGGCTTGCGGCTATGCGGCCTTCTCGTTAATGCCGCCTGACGCCGCCGTGCTGACGATCGAGTTCAAGGTCAACCTGCTGGCGCCCGGCAAGGGCGAGCGCTTCCTGTTCCGAGGTACGGTGACCAAGCCCGGACGCACCATCATCGTCGCTGACGGGCAGGCCTATGCGTTCGGGGCAGATGGCGAAGCGAAGCTCATCGCCACCATGACTGGCACGATGATGACTATCACTGGGCGCGGCGATATCGCTGGCTGAGCGGCGCTCCGCGGGCCTGGTCGGGAGGTCGCCGCGGCGCGATGTCGCTCCTTTGCATTGGCTCATGGCATTGCTCGCGTCTGGGGCATTCTCTAGATGCCGCCGGCAACCGACCCCTCCAACGTGATGGGTCCCGGGCGAGGGTATGAAATGGATTGCAGCGACGGAGCAGCGGCCGGCAGGCCGCCGCTGGCGGATCTTGCAGGACGCAAGGTTCTGTTCGTGATGGCGACGCAAGCCGAATACGGGCCGCATCTACAGCGCCTTTTCAAGCCACTGATGACGGGCGTCGGGCCGGTTGAGGCAGGCGTCCGTCTCGGCATGGCCCTGACCGAACTCAAGCTTGCGGGCCACCTCCCGGATTTCGTCGTATCGCTCGGCTCGGCAGGCAGCCGCCGCCTGAAACGGACCGACATTTTTCAGGTCTCCTCGGTTCTCTACCGCGACATGGATGCATCGGCCTTCGGCTTCGCCAAGCACACTACGCCCTATCTCCGCCTGCCGGCGACGCTCCCTCTGCCGCTGCGCATCCCCGGCATCGCCGAGGCGAGCGTGTCGACGAGCGGGGCCGTCATCGCAGGCGCCGTCTTCGACGATATCGCCGAAGACATGGTGGAAATGGAAACCTTCGCCTGCATGCGCGCCTGCCAGATCTTCGGCGTGCCGCTGATCGGCCTGCGCGGCATCTCAGATGGCGACACCGACGTCGGCGGCGTGCACGATTGGAAAGAGTATCTCCACGTGATCGACGAGAAGCTGGCGGCAGCCATCGCCGACCTTGAACAGGCGATTGCCGCCGGCACACTGGAAACACGGCAGGACGCATAGCCTCCATGCACATCCGGGCATTGCGCCGGCACGGTTCTTTCTTTAAAGGCCCGCCATGACGAACGCAGCCCACCCCGATACCGTCCTCATCATAGACTTCGGCAGCCAGGTCACGCAGCTGATCGCCCGGCGCATCCGCGAGGCGGGAGTCTATTCCGAGATCGTTCCCTTCCAGTCCGCCGACGAAGCGTTCAGGCGCCTCAAGCCGAAAGCCGTCGTCCTGTCCGGCGGTCCGGCCTCCACCATCGACACCGGCAGCCCGCGCGCGCCTGACGCGATCTTCGAAGCCGGCATCCCGGTGCTCGGCATCTGCTACGGCGAGCAGACCATGTGCATGCAGCTCGGCGGCAAGGTTGAGGGGGGCCTCCACCGCGAGTTCGGCCGCGCATTCCTCGAGGTGGCGGAGGACAGTGCGCTGTTCGACGGCGTCTGGGCGAAGGGCACCCGTCACCAGGTGTGGATGAGCCATGGCGACCGTGTGACCGCCATTCCGCCCGGGTTCCGCGTGATCGGCACGTCGACCGGCGCGCCCTTTGCCGCAATCGCTGACGAAGCGCGCAAATTCTATGCCGTCCAGTTCCATCCGGAGGTGGTGCACACCCCGGACGGCGCAAAACTCCTGGCCAACTTCGTGCAGAAGATCGCTGGCATCGAGAGCGACTGGACCATGTCGGCCTACCGCGCCAATGCGGTGGAGGCCATCCGCAAGCAGGTCGGCAAGGGCAAGGTGATCTGCGCGCTGTCGGGCGGCGTCGATTCGTCCGTGGCCGCGCTGCTGATCCATGAGGCGGTCGGCGATCAGCTCACCTGCATCCTTGTGGACCACGGCCTGATGCGCAAGGACGAGGCGAAGAACGTCGTCGCCATGTTCCGCGAGCACTACAACCTGCCGCTGATCCTCGTCGACGCCTCCGACCGCTTCATCTCGGCGCTGGAGGGGGAAACCGATCCCGAAGCCAAGCGCAAGACCATTGGCCGCCTGTTCATCGAGGTGTTCGAGGAAGAAGCCAAGAAGCTTGGCGGGGCCGAGTTCCTGGCCCAGGGCACGCTCTACCCGGACGTGATCGAGAGCGTTTCCTTCACCGGCGGACCTTCGGTGACGATCAAGTCGCACCACAATGTCGGCGGCCTGCCCGAGCGCATGAACATGAAGCTCGTCGAGCCGCTGCGCGAGCTGTTCAAGGACGAGGTGCGGGCGCTCGGCAAGGAACTCGGCCTGCCTGATCACTTCATCGGTCGCCATCCGTTCCCAGGGCCGGGCCTGGCGATCCGCTGCCCCGGCGGCGTCACCCGCGAGAAGCTGGAGATCTTGCGCGAGGCCGACGCCATCTACCTCGACGAGATCCGCAAGGCGGGGCTGTACGACGCCATCTGGCAGGCCTTCGCCGTGCTGCTGCCAGTGCAAACCGTCGGCGTCATGGGCGACGGCCGCACCTACGAATTCGTCTGCGCGCTACGCGCCGTGACCTCGGTCGACGGCATGACGGCCGACTTCTACCACTACGACATGGGCTTCCTCGGCGCGACGGCAACGCGCATCATCAACGAGGTGCGCGGCATCAACCGGGTCGTCTACGACGTGACCAGCAAGCCGCCCGGCACGATCGAGTGGGAGTGAGGGACACAAGCGGCGGCATTGGCGCGGTTCGGCGATCTTCACGTCGTTCCGCCCGCATCTGAACTCCGTCGATTGTGCTTGGCGCGCCAATCTCATCACGAAGGTTTCCACGGCGCTCGGCTACAATCTCGCTGCTCGCAGGTGTTCGGCCACCATGTCGATGAACAATCTGGTCTTTGCAGGCATGAGTTTCCCGCCTTGCCATACCGCATGGATCGGCACGGGCGGTGGCTCGAAATCGACCAGGACGAGTTCCAGCCTGCCATCATCGACGGACTCGTGAATCTGCCAAAGAGGGGCGAAGCCGATGCCGATCCCCGACAGCGCGGCAGCACGCATTATCGAAGCGCTATTGTCCGAACGAAAGCGCCCAGTCACCTGAACCTCCTTGGTTTCGCCATTGTCCGTGTAAGGCCAACGCACGTTTGGCGCTCCCTCCGACCGCACGAGACATTGATGGTGGGTGAGATCTCGCGGATGGCTGGGACGGCCGTGCGTTGCCAGATATGCCGGTGACGCGAAGAACGCGCGACGCAACTCCCCAAGCCGCTTGGCCTTCAGATCGGTGTCGCGCAGCTCGCCAATCCTGATCGCTAGGTCCAAACGTTCTTCGACAAGGTCGGCGAACCTGCCGGAAAGTCGAAGGTCGAGTTCGATCTTCGGATACCGCGCCATGAACTCCGCGGCGGCGGGCACGATGTAGGGCGGCGCGAAGAACGTTGGCGCACCCACGCGGAGCAGGCCGCTCGCCTCGATCTTCCTGCTCCCGGCCTCCAGCTTAGCCTCGATGATTTCCGAAAGCGCAGGTTGGACACGTCGGAAAAACTCTGCCCCCGCCTCGGTCGGACTGAGCTGACGGGTCGTGCGGCGGATGAGCTCGACGCCAACGCTGGCTTCCAATGTCGACAGCGCCCGGCTTACGGACTGCACCGGACGACCCATCCGGCGGGCCGCGGCGGTGAGGCTCCCGCCTTCGACTATGGCGACAAAGGTGTCGAGATCGTCCAGGCGGCTCATCGATTATCCCACTTTTCCGGAAAGTGCTTACCATTCTAATGGGATTGCAGGCAACAATGCGAAAATCTAGTTTGGGCTGAGCAAACCCGCTGGACAATTGAAATGCCCAAGATGATTTTCGTGAACTTGCCGGTAGCGGATCTTGCAGCCGCAACGCGGTTCTACGAGGCGATTGGCTGCAAGAAGAATCCTGATTTCAGCGACGAGTCCTCGTCTTCGATGGTCTGGTCGGATGCCATCACCTTCCAGCTGCTGACCCGCGATTACTTCTCGACGTTCACGCCGAAGGAGATTCCCGACGCGCACCGGACGAGCCAGGTCTTGTTGGCGCTTTCGCATGAAAGCCGAGACGACGTCGACGCCGCGACTGAGGCGGCCGCGGCTGCTGGGGGACGCGTCGATATTCGGGAGAAGCACGACATGGGTTTCATGTACAACCGTGCGATCGAAGACCGTGATGGTCATGTCTTCGAGCTGATCTGGACCGATATGTCGGCCATGCCGACGGCGCAGAACGCCAGCGCCCCTTAAGGAGCGGCGGCGTGCATCGCCGCCGAGCCCGCTTCGAGGATCCCTATCTCCTCACAAAGGATTCGATGGGTCAGCCGCAAAGGCCTAAGCACGCTGTCGAAAAGTTCGAATACGACGGAGAGTCGAGGGTCGCGCCCGCGAACGCCCCTATGCTGCAGACGGTCCGGGATCGTCGAAGCCGTTGTCGGCCGGCATCGGGACCTTTGGCTTGGCTGGCGGCAGCGTGTCCGTGCTGCTCACCAGGCGCAGAAAGGGCGCTGATTTTGACGCGCTGCCGGTCGAAGAATCCCCGTCGCCTGCCGCCTTTTCCCGCCTGTCCGCTTCCGGCTGGTACATCACCTCGGTCACCGTCAGCGTTTCCGGAAGGCCATCCTTGCCCGGTATGGTGATCGATTGCCCTTCGGCCAGCCCCAGCAGAGCGAGGCCGCGCGGATTGGTGATGGGCAGGATCATGCCGACGAGACCGCGCATCTGATCGTGCGCGATGATGCGGACTTCCGACGGACCGCCGTCGACGTGATAGGCGACCCTGCTGCTGAGCGTGACCACATTCGCCGGGATGTCCTCGCGGAACATCACGACGGCGTCGGAAGTCTTGCGGCGCAGAAGGGCGGACATCACCTCGTCATGCTGGAAATGCCTCTCCAGCATCACTTCCAGGATGGTGTAGTCCTTGGTTGTAAGTTGACAGGCATTCGTCTCGGACATGTCGCGTCTCCACCGGCCGGCCCGAGGGCGGCACCCGGCCTCAGGCGTTGAACTGATCGTGAAATCTGTCCCCTGAGCCCGGCAGTCGCGCAGGCGCAGGGGTCAGACTCCCGTGATCAGGCTACCCGCGTGATTGAGGAGGCGGCGGACGAGGCGTGACATGTCGGTTTCCGTGCAGCCTATGCAGACAGGACGGACGGAGCGGGGTCGGGCGTGCTCTCCGGTGCATCGACGCTCAGCACCGAAAGCTCGTGAGTGCGCCCGTCCCGCGCGGTCCACGCCATGGACTGGCCGGCCGACAGGCCGATCAGGGCGGTCCCGATGGGCGTCAGGATCGACACCTTGCCCTGGGCGATGTCGGCATCGCCCGGGAAGACCAGCGTGACGGTCTTTGCTTCACCGGTGTCCGGCTTGAAGGTCACCGTCGAGCCCATGCGCACGATGGTCGCCGGCACCGCGTCGTCGGCCACGACCCGAGCCCGGTCCAGCTCCGCGAGCAGTTCGTCGGAGAGATCCGGGTTGCGCTCGGCATACGATTCGGCGAGCACGGACAGGCGTGCGTGCTCGGTCTTGGCGATGCGGATTTCCGGCTTGCGGCGCGGTCGCGACTTTTCTTGCATTTGAATGATCCGTGTTCATGCCACACCGGCCCAGGGGGCCGGTCATGGTCGTTTTGGAAGTTTTGTTTGAGTGCGTTAGCCGGGAGGAGAAGCTGTCCCGGAATTTCCGCCATACGTCGCCCCGCGGCTCGGGGCGCCTATTGCGACCGAGCCGGGGGTTACGCTCCCGCGATGGGGCATACCCGGAATGGCAATGCGCCGTTGATTTTGGCAACGTTGTTCATGACGCCATAGTTGGGGATGCGGTCGGGGAAGTCAAGCGGGGCTCAAATGACGCAGGGCGCGACCCCGAACCTGCCTGTTTTCAAGAACTTCACGGCGTTTGCGAACCTTGAGGCCTCGGCGACGACAGGCTATGCGCAGCAGAGAATGGAGGCACCGATGGCGGTCACACTTTACGGATTCAAGAGCTGCGACACTGTGAAGAAGGCGCGGAATTGGCTCGATAGCCAGGGGATTGAGCACGAATTCTTCGACTATCGTGTGAAGAAACTCGATCCGGAGATCGTCGACGGCTGGTTCAAACGCGCCGGCTGGGAAAAGGTGCTCAACCGCAACAGCACGACGTTCAAGGAACTGCCCGACGCCGACAAGGCGAAGATCGACGAGGATGCCGCGCGCCGGATGATTCTAGCGGAAACCAATCTCATAAAGAGGCCGGTGCTCGACACCGGCGACCGGCTGCTCTTCGGCTTCAAGGCCGATGCCTATGAGGAGGCGGTCAAGAGATAGCGCTCTCGTCCTCCTCGATGGGGAAGTGCTGAGCCCCCGGGTCCGGCCTTTGGCCAATCCAAGGACAGGTCAGGTGAGACGTACGGGTCTCTGCAGGTACGCGAGTGCTTTCCCCCGCCCGGCCCATCCGGCCGCCCTCGCCATCGAGAGGAGGGGGCCAGCGCCGACTCAGCTACGCCCACTCGCCATTTCGCATGACCGGGGTGCGGTTCCCCTGCGCATCCAGCCCGTCAATGTCGATCTCGCCCGAACCGATCATCCAGTCGATGTGAATGAGGCTCTTGTTGCCGCCGCGTGCGGCGATCTCCTCGGCTGACAGCGATGCGCCGTTCACGAAGCAATCCGAGTAACACTGGCCGAGCGCGATATGGCTCGCTGCGTTCTCGTCAAAGAGGGTGTTATAGAAAAGCAGCCCGCTTTTCGAGATCGGCGAGGAATGGGGCACCAGCGCAACCTCTCCGAGCCGGCGTGCACCCTCGTCGGTGTCCAGCACTTTTTGCAGCACGGTCTCGCCCCTGGACGCCTTCGCCTCGACGATCCGGCCGGCCTCGAACCGCACCTCGATGTCGTCGATCAGCGTGCCCTGGTAGGACAGCGGCTTGGTGCTGCGCACGCGGCCCTCGACGCGCCGCGCATGCGGCGTGGTGAACACTTCTTCGGTCGGGATGTTGGGATTGCACGTGATCCCGTTCTTGGCGTTGGAGGCGCCGCCCTTCCACTCATGTCCGTCGGCGAGGCCGATCGTCAGGTCGGTGCCCGGGCCGGTGTAGTGCAGGGAATGGAAGTTCTTGCCGTTCAGCCACTGGGTGCGGCTGCGCAGGGCCGCATTGTGAGCCTGCCAGTTGGCAACGGGATCGGCCACGTCGACCCGGGAGGCTGAAAAGATGGCGTTTGCCAGCTTGGCGACGGCGACATCCTCCTCGTCGTTCGGGAAGACCAGCTTGGCCCAGGCCGCGTCGGGATAGGCCACGATCGTCCAGTTGATGTCGAAGCCGGTGATCTTCTCCAGTGCCGGCTGGTAGGCGATCGAGTTGGCCTTGTTGGCGCGCGAAACCTTTGCGGGATCCTCGTTGGCCAGCAGCATGGGGTTGTCGCTGCGCACCGCGAGTCGCGCAGCACCCTCGCCGAACGCCTTCGCCATGCCGTCGTAGAGCCAGCCGGCAGCGCGGTCGAAACCCGCCTCCGCGCCGTGGCGGAACCGCGCCAGCGTCATCTCGTCGTCGTTGACAAGGCAGGTCACCAGCCCGGCGCCGGCCTTGTAGGCATGCTCGGTGATGCGGCGCGCCAGCGGCAGCGCGGCGACCGATGACGTCATCACCAGATCCTGGCCCGGCGCGAGCTGCAGGCCGACCTTGATCGCCACCTCGGCCAGCTTGTCGAGTTTTGCGGGGTCGATTGCGGGGGCGGCATTGCGCGGATAGTCGCTCATCGGGAGTCCTCTGTGCAGGTTCGTGCCGGACACATAGTCCTGTCGGGACCAAGCGCCAATAGGTCAGCCGGCGGAGCGGTCCTGATCCTGTCCGCGCCCGGCGATGCACCGCGTGGCGTCAGCCACCTCTTCGATCACCCATCGCTTGAAGAGGCTCACCTTGCGCTCGACGCGCCGGTTCTCCGGCGTCACGAAGTAGTGCGCGAACCCGGTCCGTGCGCGAACCCCGAACGGTTCGACGAGCCGCCCGTCCGCAAGCGCGTCGCCCGCCAGCATCTGCCAGCCCAGCATCACGCCGTGTCCGGACAGTACGGCGTCGAGGCACAGCAGCACATCGGTGAAGCTGATGCCCTCCAGGCTCTTGACCGGCTTGACGCCGGCGGCAGCGAACCAGTCGTCCCAGGAGATCATGGTGCTGATGTCGCTGATCAGGTGCACCCGCGCCAGATCCTGGATAGACTGAAGCCGGCTCGCGATCGACGGCGCGCAGATCGGGAAGACGTCCATGTCGATCAGCTTCTCCGTCTGCACGCGCGGCCAATCGCCATTGCCCAGCCTGATCGCGAGATCGACGCCGGAGGCTTCCAGGTCGACCAGATTCGTGGACGCGTCGATGCGGAACAGGATTTCGGGATGAAGCGCAAAGAAGCGGCTGAGCCGCGGCACGAGGAAGCGCGAGGCGAAGGCCGGCGCGACCGACACCGTCAGAGTGTTCGTCGCCTGCTCCTCGGCCAGCGCGATGGCCTCGTCCAGCTCCCGGAAGCCGGCCGTCAGCCGCGCGGCGATCCGCGTGCCGAATTCGGTCGGAACCAGCCCGGTCCGTGTCCGTGTGAAGAGGGGCCGGCCGAACTGCGCTTCTGTCCGCGCCACCTGCTGGCTGACCGCGCTGGACGACACGCCGAGCTCGTCGCCGGCCTTTTGCAGCGACCCGAGGCGCGTCACGCTTTCGACGGCGCGCAGCCCGTTCAGGTGAACCGAGTTCAGTCGTCTCATCAAGAAAACCTAAAGCAGGCCCTCCGAAATCTCGATTGCGGCAATGTCCGAGCAAGACGAAATTATAGGCACGAAACGAGTGCACGGAGAAGACCCATGAAGATTATCTCCATGCTCAGCAAACTGTTCGAACCGGCTGCTGCAACGCTGCTGCACCACGCGGACGACTGTGCTGCGTGGATGCGCGATCCTCTCGCCCATCCGGTCGTCGCGGCTATGTCACTGCGCGAACTGGCGGACCTTCCGCGGCGGGGGCACGTCAGCCCGATCGGGAGCCGTCCGCCGCAGGCAGCCGCATCCGACTGGTACGCTGAACCTGCGGAATGCATCAACGGAATGTCGGTCGTGGCCCTGACTTCGGGCGTTGCAGCCGTCCCGTCCTGACATATGGTCTGCGCCATGCAGGGCGCTCACTCTCCTGTCAGATTCGCAGTTGCGGGAATGCTCGCCCTGGCGGCGGCCATGGGGATCGGCCGCTTCGTCTACACGCCGATCCTGCCATCCATGATGACGCAGCTCGGCCTGACTGCGGGGGAGGCGGGGCTGATCGCCTCGGCCAACTATCTCGGCTATCTGCTTGGCGCGCTCGCTTCGGCGGGCGGCTGGGCCGCCGGCCGCGAGCGCGCGATCATGCTGTCCGGGCTCGGGGCGAGCGCCGTCCTCGCGGCCACGATGGGGCTGACCACATCGGCCGCGGCGTTCGTCGCCATCCGGTTCCTTGCCGGTCTCGCCAGCGCCTTCGTCATGGTCTTCGCGGCTGCCATCGTCTTCGGGCGGCTGGCCGCCGCCGGCAGGAGTGATCTGCAGAGTGTCCATTTCGCCGGTGTCGGCGTCGGCATAGCGATATCGGCAGTGATGATCGCCTTGCTGCACGTCGCCTCGGCAGGCTGGGCCGCGGCCTGGTTCTGGTCGGGCGCGATCTCGGCTGCAGCACTTGCGGGGGTGGCGGTGCTCGCCGAGCGGGGGCCGCCGGCCGCGGCCGGTGCTCCGGCCCGGGAACCGGGATTGCCGAGGAACCGCGCGCTGACGTCGATCATCCTCGCCTACGGGCTCTTCGGGTTCGGCTACATCGTGACGGCCACCTTCCTCGTCGCCATCGTCAGGCAAAACGGCGAGGGCCCCCTGTTCGAGTCGCTCGTCTGGCTTGTCACCGGTGTGGTCATCGTCCCTTCCATCTACCTCTGGCAGCAGGTCGCGGGGCGCATAGGCCTCGCGAAGGCCTTCGCCGCCGGCTGTGCGGTCGAGGCGGCCGGGGTGGTCGCCAGCGTGGCGCTAGGCGGAAAGTCGGGGCCGATCATCGGCGGTGCGCTGCTCGGCGGCACCTTCGTCGCGATCACCGCGCTCGGGCTCCAGCTTGGTCGGCTGGCCGCCCCCGATGCCCCCCGCCGCGTCTTCGCGCTGATGACCGCCTCCTTCGGTTTCGGTCAGATCGTCGGACCGGTCGTCGCCGGAATTGCTGCCGAGGCGACCGGGAGCTATCTGTGGCCCTCGCTGGCCGCCGCACTCGCACTTGTGATCGGTGCGCTTCTTGTCGTGCGGGCGGATTGAACCAAAATCGCCACTTTTCGCGTATCTGACGCGACGCCCGGCCGGTTCATCAGCGTTTCAATTCCAACCGAACTGTGACTTGATGCCGGCCAATCCCCTGATTTGCTCCGAAAGGAACATGGCCAAGTGTTCGTCTCCTTCTTCCCGAAGCCGAAGCTCTTTTTCATATCCGCTGCGGCCTGGAGCCTCTTCGCCGTCCTCTTCTGGTTCTTCGGCGGCGAACAGCTCGGCGCCATGTTCGGCATGCCGCCGGCGCCGGCCGGGCAGCCGCCAGTGCTCGGCGTGCCCGTCTTCGCGACGGCGCCGTTCATCTGGTTCTACATCTACTATGCGTTCTTCGTCGGCGCCTTCTATCTGTTCTGGCGATTCTATGCCCCGCACCCGTGGCAGGACTGGTCGATCCTGGGCTCGTCGCTCATCCTGTTCTCGACCTACATCTCGGTGCAGCTCTACGTCGCAATCAACAACTGGCGCGGCCCGTTCTTCGACCTCTTCCAGAAGGCGATTACGACCGCCGGCTCGGTCAGCGCCGGGGAACTCTACAGCCTGTTCTGGATCTACGTCTGGATCGGCATGACCAACATCATGCTGTTCGTCATCACGCGCTTCTTCGTCAGCCACTACATCTTCCGCTGGCGCACCGCGATGAACGACTACTACATGGCGCACTGGCAGAGGCTGCGCCACATCGAGGGCGCCTCGCAGCGCGTGCAGGAAGACACCATGCGCTTCGCCGCGACGATGGAGGGGCTGGGCGTCGCCTTCATCGATTCGGCCATGACGCTGATCGCCTTCCTGCCGCTGTTGGCCGCGCTTTCAGCGCACGTGCCGGTGCTGCCGCTGATCGGCGAGATACCTTATTCGCTGGTCTTCGCTGCGGTCGGCTGGTCCATCTTCGGCACGATTCTGCTGATGGTGGCGGGCATCAAGCTGCCGGGCCTCGAATTCAAGAACCAGCGCGTCGAAGCGGCCTACCGCAAGGAACTCGTCTACGGCGAGGACGATCCGGATCGCGCCCGCCCGCCGACCGTGAAGGAGCTCTTCGCGCACGTGCGAAAGAACTACTTCACGCTCTATTTCCACTACGCCTACTTCAACATCATCCGCTCGGGTTTCGGCCAGGCGGACGCCATCTTCTCCAGCCTGATCCTGATCCCGACGATCGCGGCCGGAAAGATCACGATGGGCATCTGGCAGCAGATCGCCACCGCTTTCGGCCAGGTCTCGTCGTCGTTCCAGTATCTTGTCTCGGCCTGGCCGACGATCATCGAGCTGCTGTCGATCTACAAGCGCCTGCGCGCCTTCGAGGCCACCCTGGACGGCGAGCCCCTGCCGGATCTCGACAGGCACTTCCTCGAGAAGCAGAGCAAGGGTCAGGTCGAACTGGCCTGATCCGGCGGGCGTGGGCGGCTCAGCCGCCCACGTCGCCGTCGGCGATAGCGGTCTCGGTCCTGCCCAGGTAGTCGCTGTAGGTAATGCAGGCGACATCTGGCCGAATGCAGGCCTCGGCGGCGAACCGCTCCAACGCGCGCCAATAGGCGCCGCCGTTCATCATGGTGAAGTGGAAGCCGAGCTGGAGCGGCCTGCGTTCGCCGGCCATCTCCTTGTCCAGCGCCCTCATGAATGCACTGTAGGCGCGGTCCTCGAAGACGGCGCCTTCGTCGACGCGCTCGGAGCCGCCCGAATGGCGGACGAACAGATTGTAGTCCATCGCCAGGACGCGGCGCTCCTTGGGACCTTCGGGTATCTGGGGCAATGCGAAACGTGCCACCGTCCCGGACCGGTCCGGCTGCTGCGGCTCCCGTGAGACGCCGCTCGCATCATAGGCGAGCCCTTTGGCCGCAAGCGCATGGTAGAGGCCAGGGCCCGTCGACAGATAGGGCGCCCGGAACCCCTTGATGCCGAAATTGGCGAAGTCACGCCAGCCGGCGGGTTCTCCGCCGAGCCCGTTCGCCTCGTAGGCGTTGGCGAGCGTCGTGCGGAAGGATCGGAATTCCGACATCCAGTCGGCCTTGCTCCAGTCCTTGCCGTCGAAATGTCCACAGGCGTGACTGCCGATCTCGTGCCCTTCGTTTCGCGCCCCCCAGATCTGGGTGAGTCGTTCGGCGATGTCGTCGCGCGAGGGGGCGAAGCCGATGTTCGACTTGCCTGCAGGGAGCGATGGCGGGTCGTAGCTCGCGCGCCTGTCTCTCGGGATCAAGAACACGCAGGAGAGAAAATAGGTGAACCTGGCGCCCGTCATGTCGGCCAGGGCGCGGCTGCGTTTCCACTCGGCGATGCCGTTCGAATTGTCGAAGGAGATCAGCACGTACTGGGGATCCGCGGACTTGACGAAGCTCTGCCCCGGCTCGGCGAGCGCCAGCGTGGAGGACGATACGAACGCGGCGATCGCGCCCGCGCGGACGAGACTGGACATGTTGAACGCGCTACCCGACTGAAAAGGATGGCCCGTAGGGTGCAAATGTGGCCGGGATTGGGAGCGGAGGTCGCTTGCGTGCAGCCGCTTATCGACTAGGCTGCCGCAGCCAGCGAGATTCTACCAGCCAGCGAGGGGTCGCCATGCTCATTCTCATCCTCGGCCTGATCATCTTTCTCGGCGTCCATTCCGTCCGCATCGTCGCGCCGCAATGGCGCGAGGAGCGGCGCGCTGCAATGGGCGAGGGGCCGTGGAAGGGCGTCTATTCGCTCATATCGCTTGTCGGCTTCGTGCTCATCGTCTGGGGCTTTGGGATGGCGCGCTCCGAAACGGGCATCCTCTACGATCCACCGGTAGGGCTGCGCCATCTCGCCGCGCTGCTGATGCTTCTGGCCTTCATCTCGCTCGGCGTTTTCGCGCTGCCTGCGGGCCGCCTGAAACCTATGCTGAAACACCCGATGCTGGTCGCCGTGAAGACGTGGGCGGTCGCCCACCTGCTCGCCAACGGCGAGACGGCGTCGGTCGTCCTGTTCGGCGCATTCCTTGCTTGGGCGGTTGCGGACCGCATCTCGGTGAAGAGGCGGAGCGCACCGCTCCCGGCGCCCGGACCGGTCTCGTACGACATTGGCGCGGTCGCGTTCGGTATCATCCTCTACCTGCTTTTCGTATGGAAGCTGCACCTTTGGCTCATCGGCGTACCGCCGCTCGGTTAGGGTCGGATCGATCGAATTGACGGGGTGTTGGCGTGATTCTCCGCGCCGCCCCTTCCAACCGTACGAAATTTCGCTAAAACGCGGGCTCGATTAGCGCCCCGCTGGGCGAAAACGGGCAGCGAGCATGTCGGACGACAGTTTCATCCGCGAGGTCAACGAGGAGATCCGCCAGGATCAGGCGAAGGCGATCTGGGATCGCTATGGCGCCATGGCGATCGCTCTCGCCGTGCTCGTGATCCTGGCGACGGCGGGCTACGTGGCCTACGACTACTGGGATAGCTCGCGCGCCAACGCTTCAGGCGACAGATTCTCCCAGGCGCTTCTGCTCGCCAATGAAGGCAAGAACGACGAGGCGGTCGCCGCGCTCAAGGTTCTCGAGGACGACGGCTATGGCGCCTATCCGTTGCTGGCGCGCATGCGCGCCGCCACGGTGCTTGCCGACAAGGGCGATTTCGCCGGAGCCGTTGCCGGCTTCGATGCTGTGGCGGCGGATACGTCGATCCCGGTCGCCATCCGCGACATGGCGAAGCTTCGCGCGGCTTTCGTGCTGGTCGACAACGGCAGCTACCAAGACGTGGCGACGCGCGTGGAGGCTCTGGCCGTCGACACCAACCCGCTGCGCCACTCGGCGCGCGAGGCGCTGGCGCTTTCGGCCTGGAAGGAGGGCAAGGCCTCCGACTCGCTCAAGCTTTTCGAACAGATCACGGCCGACGAAGCCGCACCGCGAAACATCCGCGAGCGCGCGACGATGATGTCCGAACTGATCCGCGGCTCCGGCGCGGCATCCTGAGAGTCCGGTGAGCTTCACGGCGGCAATCATAGGTCGACCCAACGTCGGCAAATCGACGCTTTTCAACCGCCTCGTCGGCAAGAAGCTGGCGCTGGTTGACGACACGCCGGGCGTGACGCGCGACCGGCGCAAGCATGCGGCGAAGCTCTACGATCTGGAGTTCGATGTCATAGACACGGCCGGTTTCGAGGACTCTGCGCCCGAGACCCTCGCTGGCCGCATGCGCCAGCAGACCGAGATCGCGATTCGCGAAGCCGACGTCATTTTCTTCCTCGTCGATGCAAAGTCGGGTCTGTTGCCTGACGACAAGACCTTTGCCGAGATCGTGCGGCGTTCGGGGAAGCCGGTCGTGCTGGTCGCCAACAAGGCCGAGGCGCGCGGCGCGACGGGCGGCCTGCTGGAAGCCTGGGAACTCGGGCTCGGCGAGCCGATTCCGGTTTCGGCCGAGCATGGCCAGGGCCTGCCGGATCTCCGCGACGCCGTCGTCGAGGCGCTTGGCCATGAGCGCGCTTTTGGCAGCGACGATGAGGACGACGACGCAGAGGCGATCGCTGAGAACGAGGTTCTGATCGGCGAGGATATCGATCCTGAAGCCGACGAGGGTCCCGCCTATGACGAATCAAAGCCGCTGAGAATTGCGGTCGTCGGCCGCCCGAACGCCGGCAAGTCCACATTGATCAACACGCTGATCGGTGAAGAACGGCTGCTGACCGGACCCGAAGCCGGCATCACCCGCGATTCCATCTCCGTCGACTGGGACTGGCGTGGGCGCCGGATGAAGCTCTTCGACACGGCCGGCATGCGCCGCAAGGCGAAGGTTCAGGAGAAGCTGGAGAAGCTGTCAGTCTCCGACGGGCTGCGCGCGATCCGCTTCGCCGAAGTCGTCGTCATCGTGTTCGACGCGACCATCCCGTTCGAGAAGCAGGACCTGCAGATCGCCGACCTCATCATCCGCGAGGGCAGGGCGCCGGTCATCGCCTTCTCCAAATGGGACCTGATCGACGAGCCGCAGCAGGCGCTCGCCGAGCTGCGCGAGAAGACCGAACGGCTTCTGCCCCAGGTGCGCGGCATTCGTGCCGTGCCGATCTCGGCGGAGACCGGTCGCGGTCTCGAGAAATTGATGGAGGCGGTCGTCTCCACCCACCAGATATGGAACCGTCGCGTCTCTACGGGGCGCCTCAACCGCTGGCTGGAGCGCATTCTCGCCCACCATCCGCCGCCGGCGGTCGCCGGCCGTCGTCTCAAGATCAAGTATGTGACGCAGGCGAAGACCCGTCCGCCGGGCTTCGTCGTGTCCTGCTCGCGGCCGGATGCAATGCCGCAGTCCTATGTCCGCTATCTGGTGAACAGCCTGCGCGAGGCCTTCGACATGCCGGGCGTGCCGATCCGCGTCGCCCTGCGGACATCCGAAAATCCTTTCGCCGGCAGGGCCAGGAAGCGCACGTAGGGCGGCGGGCATTCTGACGAATGCAAGTCCGCCGCTCTCTCTGTTCCCAATCCGTATTTGTGTGACGCCAGACGAGTCCGCCTGGCGGCAAAAATGCTCCAGTCGGGCCGCCAGTCGCATTTCGTCCAAACTCGTCCGTTAACCGCTCATCAAGGTTAATGCATCATTGTCCTCTCCAGTGAGGGTTTGGTTGCGTTCTGGAGAGTGTCCGTGCAGCGATTTCGAGTGGCGCGGCGGGTGGCGTCTGCCTTGCCTGTCTCGCGATCCTTCCTCTCGCCCTTCATCGTCGGACTTGGCATCTGGATCGGCTTTCCCACGAACGCGGCCTATCAGGACATGACCAGCATGGTGGCGGGCCTCGAAAGCGGCAACGCGCGTTGGAGGGCCTTCGTCGAAAAATCCGTGGCCGGTTCTGTGCATGCAGCCGAGATGCCATTCTCCGATGGTGATCGCATCACGGGCTCCATTTCCGGGGCAGGGGTCGAATTGCCGGGCGTGGGCAAGGTCGCCTTCCGCGGCAAGAAGGGGACCGCCGCAACGCCGGACGAGGATCGCGTCAACCGCGCCGACAAGCAGGGGCGCGTCGTGGGCGTTGTGCCGGTGGCGCCGCCAAAGGCGTTCACCGCCGGCTCCATCTTCCAGCGCACCAGTTCGCTCCTGCGCCCGACCGTCGAGGGTGATCCCAGGATGGCCTTCGCCAAGCCCGAGATCGCGGGCAAGGAGATCCAGATCGCGGCGGCCTTCCATCCGAAGTCGGTCACGCCAAACCCGCGTGTGCCGGGCTACCTGCGGGACCTCGTCACCAACGAAAAGGCCGACATCCTGGCCACCGCCTATGCGCCGGCGGAACCGGACTACGCCAAGGCGTCGCCCTTCGCCGCCCTGCTCGAGAACGAGGATCCGAACGCCGGCCGCTTCATCCCTCCGGTGGGACCCGGCGACCATGCCTGGATCGAGACGCCGCTGCCGGCCTCCGTCTTCTCGGCAAAGGAGCAGCAGTGCCTGGCCAACGCGATCTACTTCGAGGCGCGCGGCGAAACGAGCCGCGGTCAGGCGGCCGTCGCCCAGGTCGTGCTCAACCGCGTCCGCAACCCGGCCTATCCGGCTACGATCTGCGCTGTCGTGTACCAGAACGAGAACCTGAAGAATCGCTGCCAGTTCTCCTTCGCCTGCGACGGCATCAAGGATCGCGTACTCAGCCCGTGGCACTACAAGCGCGCCAAGGAAATCGCCATGGCGGTGACCGCCGGCAAGATCTTCCTGCCCGAGGTCGGATCGTCGACCCACTACTATGCACAATATGTGAGTCCGGGTTGGGCGCGCGCCATGAAGAAAATGACCAAGATCGGCCTGCACATCTTCTATCGAACCCGCGGCGGCGGCTGGAGTTGACCGGCTTTCGCCGGTGAAGGTCGGGATTCGCATGCCCTGGCGTCGCCAAACCGGACGCGCATGATGTCGCACTAGGGTAACCCGCTGATTTTTCAGCGCTAATCCCCTCTGCGGAATACTCCCCCTGTGGCTTGACTGCCGGAAAACCCCTAACTATGTTGCGCGCGACTTAGAAGCGGGCAGACGGCGACGTTTCTGACCGGGTAAGGAGGTTGCGGTGGCCAATAGTGAACGGCCAAATCAGACCGGCAGCACCGAACCCGAAAGGAAGCCGCAATCTTCTGACCGTGACGGCGACCTCGAGCGCCGCCGCCGCCAGCTCGACGCGATTCTGGCAGAGAAGCGGCCGGCCGCCGAGGGCGAGACGGACAAACCCAAATCGGGCGGAATGGCCGGATTTGGAAACGCGATGAAACTGTCGAGCGAGTTCATCGCCGGCATTCTTGTCGGAGCGGGGCTCGGTTGGGTGATCGACTATTGGGCGGGGACTTCGCCCTGGGGGTTGATCGTCTTTCTGTTTCTGGGATTTGGCGCCGGTGTGCTGAATGTCCTGCGGTCGGCCGGAATGGTCGCCGAAGCGGACGCGAAGGCAGCGGCAGGTAAGGGCGGATTGCCGCCCAAGGCTTGAAATTTGCGCCGGAAGGCGCCGAAGTGAGGGGTTCGAGGTGGCGACAGATCCGATCCATCAGTTTCATATCTCGAAATTGATTCCGATCGAAATCGGCGGGATGGATTTTTCCTTCACCAACTCCGCTGCTTTCATGGTTGCGTCGGTCGCTGTCGCCGGTGCCTTCCTCTATTTGACCACGTCGAGCCGCGGTCTCGTGCCGAGCCGCATGCAGTCGATCTCGGAGATGTCCTACGAGTTCGTGGCGAACATGCTGCGCGACGCTGCAGGCTCGCATGGCATGAGGTTCTTTCCGTTCGTCTTCTCGCTGTTCATGTTCGTCCTTACTGCGAACCTGCTCGGCCTGTTCCCCTATTTCTTCACCGTCACGAGCCACATCATCGTCACCTTCGCGTTGGCGATGTTGGTCATCGGCACGGTTGTTGTCTACGGCTTCATGAAACACGGCCTAGGCTTCCTGAAGCTCTTCGTGCCGCAGGGCGTGCCGGGTATCCTGGTGCCGCTGGTCGTCCTGATCGAGGTGATTTCGTTCCTCTCGCGCCCGATCAGCCTCTCCGTCCGTCTCTTCGCAAACATGCTGGCGGGTCACATCACGCTGAAGGTCTTTGCTGGCTTCGTCACGTCGCTGAGCGCGCTTGGCGCGGTCGGCATCTTTGGCGCCATTCTTCCGCTGATCATGACTGTGGCGATCACCGCGCTCGAGTTCCTGGTGGCGTTCCTCCAGGCCTACGTCTTCGCGGTTCTCACCTGCATGTATCTCAACGACGCTCTGCACCCCAGCCACTGAGCCAGGCTGCAGCACGTATCACCGGCGGTTTCGCCAAAGCATTACAGAGTTCTAGGATCGACAAGGAGTTCGACATGGAAGTTGAAGCAGCAAAGGCAATCGGCGCGGGTATCGCCACGCTCGGCATGGGCGGCGCAGGCATCGGTCTCGGCCACATCTTCGGTAACTACCTGGCGGGCGCTCTGCGCAACCCGTCGGCAGCTGACGGCCAATTCGGCCGCCTGATTTTCGGCTTCGCCGTTACCGAAGCTCTGGGCATCTTCTCCCTTCTCGTCGCGCTGCTGCTGCTCTTTACCTAAGAAGCGGCGATCTGCGTTACGCGCCGTCCGCATCCGCGGCCGGTTGAAATGGACAGGGGAAGACCATGTTTGTGACACCCGGGTATGCGCAGGCAACCGCGCCGGCGGGCGGAGAGACGCAGGGAGCCGCGACCGGCAATCCTGCATCGCAGGCCCAAGGTACGGAAGCGGGTGCGCACACCGAACAGCCGGAAGGCGGCTCGTTTCCGCCCTTCGAGCCTCAGTATTTCCCCTCGCAGCTGCTCTGGCTGGCGATCACCTTCGGCCTGTTCTACCTGTTCCTGAAGAAGGTCGTTCTCCCGCGTCTGGGGGGCATCCTGGAGCTGCGGCGCGATCGCATCGCCCAGGATCTCGACCAAGCTGCGCGGATGAAATCCGAGGCGGATGCTGCCGTCGCTGCTTATGAGCAGGAACTCGCCGAGGCGAAGCTCAAGGCCAATGCGATCGGTCAGGAGGCCCGCGACGGCGCCAAGGCGGAAGCCGAGGCGCAGCGCAAGGAAATCGAGAAGGGCCTCGACGCCAAGCTTGCTGAATCCGAGGCGCGCATCGCTTCGATCAAGGCTGCGGCGATGAGCGAGGTTGGTTCGATAGCCGAGGAGACGGCTGCAGCCATCGTCCAGCAGCTGGTCGGCGGCAAGGCCGACAAGGCTGCTGTCGCGGCCGCGGTCAAGACAGCACGGGGTTAGCGATCATGGACGCCACATTCTGGGCCACAGTCGCCCTCGTCATCTTCCTGGCCCTCGTCATCTACATGAAGGTGCCGGGGACCGTCGGCAAGTCGCTCGACGACCGCGCCGGCAGGATCGCCAACGAACTCGAGGAGGCACGCCGCCTCCGCGAGGAAGCCCAGCAGCTTCTGGCCGAGTACCAGCGCAAGCGCAAAGAGGCCGAGAAAGAGGCCGTCGATATCGTCGACGCCGCCAAGCGTGAGGCCGCAAGCCTCGTCGAGGAGGCGCACAAGAAGACGGAAGAATATGTCGCCCGTCGTACGGCGATGGCCGAACAGAAGATCGGCCAGGCTGAGCGCGACGCGGTCAACGAGGTGCGCGCGACCGCTGTCGACATTGCGGTCGAGGCCGCCCGGAAGGTGCTGGAAGGCACCGTCGACGCGAAGGCGAGCGCTTCGCTCTTTTCTTCCTCAGTCCAGGAACTCAAATCCAAGCTCAACTGAGCGGATCGAATCCAGACTACGAGAAAGCCGCCTTCCGGGGCGGCTTTTTTGTTTGATGCGGTGCATGTGGGTGTCAGTCGCGTCGCCCTCGTCACGCGAGCCGACCCCGATGGCCCTGAGTACAATTGCCAGCGCCAATGCGATGTCTACGGTGCCGGTGCGTATTTGGAAATTCCGGGGAGCGCTGGCCGCGCGGTTGAGGAATGCGGGCTTGCGCCGGTGTCGGGGCGGGGGAGGCGGGTTGCGTTCCGAATGCGACGATGCGCGGGGCGCCGGACGTCGCGCAATGCAAGTGCGCTCTTGGTCGAGGCCATGGTTTCCGTGCCGTTGCCGTCGTCTGTCGGCGGGGAATATGGTCGCCAGAAGCGAGGCCGCGCCGAGGCGCACCAGTCGTTTCAGCTGATTGTGTTGCGCGCCGCTCGTCGCGGCGGGAGGTTCTAGCCAATGACGAACAATCATCAGGATATCGGCCGGATTACCCTCACCGTGTTGTTCATCGGTGGCCTCCTGGTCGCAAGCTTCTGGATAATGCAGCCGCTTCTGCCAGCCATCCTGTGGGCGACGACGCTGGTCCTGGCCACCTGGCCGCTGATGCTGTGGGTGGAGCGGCGTGCCGGCGGTCGCCGTTGGGTAGCCGTCGTGGTGATGACGCTCACCATCCTCCTGGTACTCATCGTCCCGGTCTGGCTGGCGATCAGCACAGTGGTCACTAATATCGATCTGTTCGGCGATCTGTTGCGGACTGTGCTGTCCATGCGGGTGCCGCCGTTGCCGGATTGGGTCGCAAACCTTCCTCTGGTCGGCGCTCCCATCGTCAACGCTTGGGGCAAGCTGACCGCTGCCAATGTGGAGCAACTGACGCCCAAGCTCTCGCCATACGTCGGATCGTTGACGCAATGGCTCGCGTCTGCTGCCGGCAGCTTGGGCGGGATGCTGGTGCAGTTTCTGCTTACGACGGTGATCGCCGCAGTCATGTATGCCGGCGGTGAACGGGCAGGGGCCTATCTGGTTCTCTTTGGGCGGCGGCTTGCGCGCGACCGTGGTGAAAGGGCCGTATACCTGGCTGGGCAGGCGATCCGCAGCGTGGCGCTCGGCGTCGTCGTCACCGCATTTGCGCAGAGCATCATCGGCGGAGTGGGGCTGGCGGCGGTAGGCCTGCCTTTCGCCGGACTGCTGACGGCGCTGATGTTCGTGCTCTGCCTCATCCAGCTCGGACCCGCTCTCGTCATGGTTCCGGCTGTCATCTGGCTCTACTACACAGGTGACATCGTATGGGGAACCGTGCTGCTTGTCTTCACGCTGGTTGCGGGGACGATCGACCAGGTCATACGCCCGATACTGATACGGAGGGGAGCGGATCTGCCACTGCTGCTCATTTTTGCAGGGGTCATCGGCGGGCTGATCGCGTTCGGGTTCCTGGGCATCTTTATCGGTCCGACCGTGCTGGCCGTGACCTACACCCTGCTCAACGCCTGGATCGCCGAGGGAAGCGCTGAGAACACGACGCATAGTGCCGCGGTCGACGGCCGGGATCAGGAACTCGTCGTCGGCGGCCCCACGGGTGTGAAAACACCGGCCCTTCGGGCTGAAGTCGCAGGTGAAGCACCAGGCGCAGACCCGCAGTTGCGCGCCGGGGAATGATGATCGGCGACGGTCGGATATCTGCCTGATCGCTCGCTGCGCACCGTCCGCGCAGACCGACGCAATCGGTCAATCCTCATAGCCTGGAGGCAGTTTTTCCCAGGGCATGCCGTTTCGCGCCATAGCGTATCCGGTCTGGTAGAGGGCGTTCATGTACTTCGGATCGAAAGGCGTTTCTTCGGCTTCGGTGAAGGAGGTGGGCATGGCGATGAAGTTGAAGTCGACACCGTCTCGCCTCGACATGGTGTAGAGCCGGTAGATGTCGCCAACGCCCTGGGTTTTCAGGAGCGACGAGATGGACTTGCCGGCGATCGGCAGGAGCCGGTGCTTGACGACGCTGAATTCCGGCGAGGTACGACCGTTGCGGATAACGTAGAGGCGCCGCTTCATCCCGGAGACCCCAAGCTTCCGGTCGATGCTCTTGAGGGACAGGCTGGCTGGCATCAGAAAGACCTGGTTGCTGGTGCCGCCATCGACATGCATCTCGTCGTATGTCCGTCCGTCCGCCACGACCTTGATGTCGACTGGTGGAAACACGCCGGGAATTGCGGCCGATGCCAGCACGACGTCATGGAACAGCTTGTCTCGCCCCGGGACATTGCTGGCCGCGATCGCCCCCATGTTCCAGATCACCGGCCGCTCGGCGTCGAGGTTCGTCGTGCCGATCAGCAGACGCCGCCCCTTTGTATGTTCACGGGCGATTCGGTCGATCACCTCGGGGGTCATGTACTTCTCGATCATCCGCCGCAGCGGCATGTTGCTCGTGAACGAACCTGTCCGGAGTGCGGTGAACAGGTTGTTGCGCTCGTAGATGTCCTTGCCGTCGACGGTCGTGAAGGCTTCGGTCAGCTGTCCGTCATATTCCGGTCCCAGAAAGGCGAAAGGCGCGATCAGCGCGCCGGTGCTGATGCCGGTCACGATGTCGAACTTCGGCCTGTCGCCATGGGCGGTCCAGCCCGACAGGATGCCGGCGCCGAACGCGCCGGAGCTGCCGCCGCCGGAGATGGTCAGAGCGTTGACCGACTTGAGATTAATCGAGGGATCGGTCCGGGCCGCCGCGGTGCGTTGCTTCCGGACCGCTATGACTTCCTGTTCGGTAACCCCGCCGCGATCATCTCCCCATATGCGGATCGGCCCGTAGCCGACGACCTGCGCGTTGTCGACGAGGAGTTGCGGAACTGCATCCCGGATGTCGGTACCTCCGACGCAACCGGCGACCGCCACGGATATGAAGGCGGCAATGAAGGCTCGGCACAGCGCGCTCCGCCGCAAGCGGCGCGCCATGCGCGGGGCTGAAGCTGATGGCGGCACTGCCTGCTCCTTGTCCGTCATGCTCGATGGCCGGCACTACCCGCGCCGATCTACCGGCCGAGTAAGCCCGTCAGTGGCCTCCCGAGAAAACCAGTGTTTTGATTGGGAGCAGCAATGCCTGGATTCTGAGAACGAGGGCGTGGACGAGCCCGACCGTATCGATGACGTGGAGATACACCCGCGTCAGCGTGCCCAGATCCTGCGTTGCGAGTATCTCGTGGTTGTTTGTATAGGCGTTGGCAATGCAACTGCTGCCGGGCATGACGCCTTCGAACCCGCCCTCGAAGAGCGGTTCGAGATAGACGGTGATCGTTCCCTGGCCGACTGTCTGCTGAGCGTCAATCAACTGGTCGGACGCGCGGACCTGGCCTGCCGCGATCAGTGACTGCACGTTTGTAACGACCATAGGAATGATTGTCATCGGCTTGGAAACGCAGGTGACCTCGGCAACCATGCCGACCGCCATCACCTGGGCTTCCAGCTGGTTGAAGCCGGCCAGCAGGCCCCATCGTCCAGCCTCCGCGGGGACAAGGACACCCGCCGGCCGCATCAACGGGTTGACGACGTCGCCTCTGCGGAGCGTGAACTGCTCCAGCGTGCCGTCGATGCCGGCCCGCACGATCATCTTGTCGAGTTCGACCTGTGCCTGCTTGAGCTGGGCTTCGGCGCTGGCTTTCTGCGATGGAAGGACCGAAGAGATTTCGGTCTCGATCGTTTGCTTGCTGGCAACGGACGCAGACAGGCTGGCTTGCCTCCCGTTGACGAGGTTCTGCAGCCTTTCGATCTCGCGGCGCGTGACGGAGGGAGAGTTCCGCTCCATCAGTTCGGTCTTCGTGGCGAGTTCGTCCACCGCCTGCTGATATGCGCTCTGGGCCTCGCCGATCTGGGCGTCGGAAACCAGCAGTTGGGACTTGGCAAGGGCGACCGATGCGTCAACCTCCGCGAGGCGTCGACGTGATGTTTCCAGCGCCGCCTCTTGCTCCGAGCTGTCGAGCCTGAAGATGGGTTGGCCGGCCTTGACCTTGTCCCTGAGGTTCACGAAGACCTCTTCCACGCGGCCGGACCCCTCGGGAAGGACTGGCACAGTCCGGTAGTACGAAACGGCGTTCGACGTCGACGGATGGTAGTAGAGGATCAGCGTGAAGAGCATGATCGTGAGGGCGAGACACGTCGTTATCCCGTATCGCAGCTCATACCACACCGTAAACAGCGTGATCTCGTGGCCGATCCTCTTTCCCTGTACGAAGCGTCGATAGAGGAAATCGGGGAGGATGGTTACGACAGAGCAGAGAAGCAGCTCAATCATGCTCAACTCTCCTTGTGCTCCGGACGAGGCTGTTTGCCGGCAGCGCTCCCGCTTGGCGCGTGTCCGCTGTTGACAGTCGCCTGAGGGGTTGCGTCGTTCAGGTGGCTGCCGCCGGTCCCAATCGGACCTGGTGGAGGCGTTTCGGCGGGCGGCGTTCCCCATGCGATCTCCTCCTGCGCCCCGGAGGCCGGCGCGTCGGTCCGCGAGGATGATCCAAGCCGTCCGGCCATCTTGGCCAGCGACTCGGCCATTGTCACGAGCGGCGCATGGAGGTCGGGGATCGGAACGAACGCGAGGAGCAAAGCCGCGATCCAAAAGGTGTTGTTGTGAGTGAACAGACCCAAGAGCGCCAGCACGGACACGACTTCGAACTGCAGTTTGCTGGCGTTGCCATGCGCGAGATGTTCGGGCAGCGCGTGCAGCTTGAAGTAGAGGCTTCCCAGTCCCACAACCGCGAGGACAAGGAAAATGACGCATCCGATCATGAACACGTCCGATTGTCCCGGCGCCGTTATGAACACGGGCAGGTGCTCAGGGGCTGCTGGATGCATCACGACGTTCGTCATCACCGCTCATCCCTTCCGGACCGCGTTTTTCGACGCGCCGGCCTCCCCGGGGTCGGCGACCTGCGCGTCGCCTGTCGCCCGTCTATTAGCCGTGTCGGGCACTTCGCAGCGGTCGATCATCCACTCTTCCGCCCCTCTGTGTCCAGTAGATGCCGGATGATCTCATCCTCGGTCTCCGCAACGAGAGACGCGTACTCGGCGATCCGGCTTGAATTCTTCGGCTTTTCCTTCCTCAGCCGGGTGAGCGTCTCTCGCGCCAGCCTATAGTCCTCGCACAGGTCGCGCAGCACCTCATCTGTATGCAGTCGGGACTTGATGAGGTCGGCAACATCCACGAACCGAGCCAAAGCGGCGCTCAGGGGCATCGACCGATTTTTCGCATCCGCCATAGGACCATAGTCCCTCGACCACTCTGGTCAATCCGTTTCATGGTGGGCCTCCCCGCTGGTCGAACGCAAGTAAGTTACTGTAGCGGGATCCCGTCGGCGGGGGATGCCGGACTGAGCGCTGACGACCTTCGGTCGGCGCCGGGCCGCGCGCTGGCCGGGCGACGGGGCAGGGGCCACCGGAGTCCCCTTCAGAGCGCCTGTCCTCCACTCCGAGCTACAGCTGCGCTGACTGCGTCCATCAGTGCTTTCGCCGCGAACGGCTTCTCGAGATACGCGCTGCAGCCTGCGGCGGCAGCGGCCTGCGCATCGTTTCACTGTCGTTGGCCGTCACCAGGACGACCGGAACCTGTATGCCGGCGTCGGACAGCCGGCGCAGCAGGTCGATCCCCGTCATGCCGCCCAGCTGGATGTCCACGATGAGGCACGCCGCCTCGGAGGGATCTGCCTCCGACTCGAATTTTTCGGCGGAGGCAAAGGTTCTGACCTGCAGCCCATGCGCCTTGAGCAGCCGCTCGAGCGCCTTCAGGAAGCCGCTGTCGTCGTCGACCACATGTACGAGCTTGCCAGTCAGCATGGCGATCCGGTTGTCCGACCCGTGAGCGCATGTCGGCTTGAGGCGACAACGCGCTATGGCTGGAAACTAGATAGCCGGGCGGCGCTCTTTGGCTATTGTCCTGACGGACAGGCCAGAGTGGCCGGCAACCTGCCGACAGCTTAGCCCCGGTCGACGGCTGGGAGCGGCGGCTTGCCGGCTGGCCATGCGTCGCCGGCAACTGAGGCTGCGCCAGCCGGAGGAGCATCGACCAGCAGGCCGAGACGCTCCGCCATCGAGACGAGATCGGCGACCGACCTGGCGCCGAGTTTGTCGAAGATGCGCTGGCGGTGCGCCTTGATCGTCCGCTCAGTGATGCCAAGCGATTGCGCGGTCTGCTTGTTCAATCTGCCTCGAACGACATGCTCGAACACCTCCCGCTCGCGCACGGTAAGGGTGTCGAGCAGGGACCGCGCGCTCTTGAGCCATTCCCGCTGGGTCTGTTCCGAATCGTATCTTCGAAAGGCGCGGGCGATGCTGTCGAGCAGGACGGGCCCGGGAACAGGTTTTGTCAGGACATCCTCGGCGCCGGCCTTGATTGCGCGGACCGTGGTGGGAACGTCGCCGTGTCCGGTCAGGAAGACGATCGGAAAGGGGTCGCCTGCCGCACTCAGACGGGTTTGCAGGTCGGGTCCGCTCAGCCCCGGCAGTCGGACGTCCAGTACGATGCAGCCCGCTTCCATGCCGTGGCGAGCCTGCTCAAGGAAACTGTCTGCAGACTGATACTCGGCGGTATTGTAGCCGTGCGCCCGCAGCAGACGGCCGATGGCAGTACGAAACGCTTCGTCATCGTCGACAATGTGGATCGTGTAGCTCATTGAACTTCCTCGGCCGGCGACTGAGTCAGCGGCAGTCGGACCCGGAAGATGCTGCCTCCGCCGCACTGGTTTTCGGCGTGGATGGAGCCGCCATGCGCCTCGATGATGGTGCGGGCTATCGACAGTCCCATCCCCATCCCATGGGTCTTGGTGGTGTAGAACGGATCGAAGACATTGCCCAGCTTGTCGGCGGCTATGCCGGGACCGGAGTCCGAGACGGCAATCTCGACCAAGGCATCGCTGAGCCGGGCTGTGCTGCCGACGACCATCCGCCGCGACCCTCCCCGGGCATCGCCGATCGCTTCGATGCCGTTGATGACGAGGTTCAGAACCACCTGCTGCAACTGGATCGTGTCCCCCCGGATGCCGAGAGGTCGCGGTTCTAGACGCTGGGTGAGATCGACATCGCTCGCCGACGCTTGAGCGGAGACGAACTTGAAGACCTCATCGACCACCTGATTCACGTCGACATCGTGCGGCTCGACCTGTGCCTTCTTCAGCAGGCGGCGCAGCCTGGAAATGACGTCGCTCGCCCGCTGGGTGTTGCGCCTGACGTCGCCCAGGATTTCCTTGATCTCTTCGACGTCCGGCTGCGGGGAGCCTAGCAGCAGTTCGGCGGTTTCGGCATTGGCGAGCACCGCGCCGAGCGGCTGGTTGAGCTCGTGCGCAATGGATGCGGAAAGCTCGCTGGCCGTGGCCTGTCGGTTCACATGCGCCAGTTCGCTCAATCTCGCGCGCGCTTCGACCTCTGCCTTTCGCCGCTGCTTGTGCTCATAGAGCAAGGCCGCGATGAGGCCGCTCTGCAAGAGCAGAACCAGCGCGATGCTGGCCACCTCCTGGGGATATTGCCGCCAGATGGGCAGGACGCGGTTGCGGATCTCGCTGCCCGCGGGAAGGCGGCGCTCGTCCACGCCCCATCGCTTGAGCTGACGCCAATCGAAGACCGGCTTCATAGAATCCCCTACGGCGATGGGGATGCTGGCGACATCCCTGCCGTCGAGAATCTCAAGTGCGAGTTCCGCGGCTTCCGTTCCAATGAGCGCTGGAAACGCGACATAGCCCCCGACCGCCCCGCGACCAATGTAGCTTTCGAGGGGCGCCACGATCGGTCTGTTGGCCGCCTCGGCGATCAGGGCGAGCGCATCGGTGGGTGGAAAATACGTTCCGGCCCCGTCGGAATAGCCCGCTGTGTAGAGGATGGCGGTGTCGCTCGATAGTGCGCTGACGCGCCGCCGCTGCTCCGGCATCGGCATGCCGGTGAGATCCATGACGTCCAGTTCCTCTTCGATCGCCGGAATCTCGTCTGCGAAGTGCCTAAAGACGGGCTGATCCTCAAGGTGGTCGCCGAGGAGCGCGACATGCCTGAGGGAAGGCACGACAGCGCGCCCGGCCTCCACCATGTCGCGCAGCCGCAATCTCGTCATCCTGCCCGTGACGTTGTGAGGAAGCGACAGGCCGGCGATCGTCGCTTCATCGACGAACGCAAACACCACCGGAACGTCCGGCCACAGATCCGAACGCCAGCGCAGGGCGTACTCGAGTGCGGCAGCCCCGACGGCGACCACGGCCCCGATCGGCTTGTCGCGATACTTTGTGACGAGGTGCCGCTGCAGGCTTTGCTCGTAATCCTCTCCGCCGAAACGGCTGAGGTCCAGGTTCTCGGCATAGAGTGTGACCGGCGCAGAGGCGGGATCGTTCACCTTCGAGCGCAAGCCGTTGAAGATCGCGGCATAGAAGGGGCCCCTCACATCCGACTGCTCGAGAACCAGGATCGATCTCGTCCGTGGATCAGCCGCCGACGCCTCCGGGACCAAGGACATCAGGCAAAGGAGGACGACCCAGCCGAGGAACATGGAGCGGGGAACGCGCCTCCGACTTCTGCCTGACAGTTTGCGGGTGGCTGCTGCAAAGCAACCATACCGCGCATTCGGTCTCTGAATGCGCGTGTGAGAACGTACACCGGCCATTTGCTGGTGCGCTGTTCCTTTTATGCGAGCCTCCGGACGCTGTTACCTGTCCTTCCGTACATTGTCCCCGCGGACAACGCACGCACGGACAATAGGAGAACCCATCGCTCAAGGTTAAGCTCGCGCCTGTTCTTGTAAAAGTCAACGGCGGGCGCTGCCGGTGGCCGGCTACGCTGTGGAGGGTCAGGATGACGTCCAGTGCCGAGCTGCGGCTCGTGACTGCGCCTCAAGATGCCTCACAGGCGTTTGCCCAGACCGAAGCGACAGTTTTCGAAGCCAATTCCGCGGAAGACGTTCGTGCGGAGGTCCGGCGGATCGTCGGCTCGGTCCAGTTCGATGCATCGGAACGCAATCGGCGTTTCCTCGAATATGTGGTCGAGGAAACGCTGGCGGGAAACGCGCATCGCATCAAAGCCTACACCATCGCGACGACAGTGTTCGGTCGCGACGTCCACTTCGACCCCCAGCAGGATCCCGTCGTCCGCATGGAGGCGAGACGACTGCGCCGCTCGCTGGAGCGCTTCTATCTGACTGAAGGCAAGCACGGCGCGGTTCGGATCACCATGCCCAAGGGCGGGTATGTACCCGAATTCTGTGACGAACCGGAGCATGCAGCGCCGCAGAGCGGTTTCGACGCAGAGAGCCACAGCGGCTACGTGTCGTCCATTCTGGTCAAACCGTTCGAGCTCGAAGGCGACCAGTCCATATTCCTGAGCTACGAGCAGGGTCTCACGCGCGAGCTCATGATCGGGCTTAGTCGCTATCCGCATCTCCGCGTCTACGGATCGAGGTCCCATGGGCGCGCCTCGGCGCACGACGAGGAATTGATGCATATCGAGCGCACTGCCGACTTCGTGCTCTCCGGCAGCAAGGCCGTGCTGGCCGACAAGCTCCATGTCAAGGCGGTGCTGCATGAGGCAACGACGGGACGCGTCCTTTGGGGGCAGCGCTTTCAACGGGACCTTCCCCCCCAAGGCACTCTGGGCGTCCGCGACGAGGTGGCGAACGCGATCGCGCGCACCGTGGCGGAGCCCTTCGGCGTCATCTTCAATCACAAGGCACGCAGGTCCGCCGGACAGGATGACCGTGCGCCGGGCGTGTCCGAATGTATGCTCCTCTTCCATCAATACCGCCGCGCCTACCGTCGCGATCTCTATCGGCCGGCTCGCGAGGGTCTCGAACGTGCCGTCCTGATCGATCCGGATTGCGCGGAAGCCTTTGCCCGCCTCTCGCAGCTCCATACGGATGGCCATCGCTTCGGGTTCGCTGTCGGAGATTCTCCGGCCATGCTGCTGGGACAGGCGGTGGCGCTTGCGCAAAAGGCGATCGAGATCGCGCCGGATTCGAGCAGCGGGTACCACGCCCTCGGCATGGCCTGCTGGTTCCAGCAGGACGTGGGGGCGAGCCTGAAGGCGTCCGAGACGGCTCTCGCGCTGAACACCAACGCTGTCGAGGTGATAGCCGAGCTTGGGCTCTATTGGTCGCTGCTGGCCGAGTGGGAGCGCGCCCTGCCGCTCCTCGAGAGCGCATCGGCGATGGAAGCCGGACATGTGACGGGTCATCACGTCGGGCTTTGCCTCTATCACTTCATCGGCGGTCGCTTCGAGCAGGCCCTCGCCGCCGCGCGGGACATTCATGCGCTGGACGTCACGCACGGCCATGCCCTGCAAGCCATCTCGCTGTTGCGGCTGGGGCGGCGAGAAGAAGCCGCGGCTGCGGTCAGATCGGTTCTCGCCATCGACCCACATTACGGTCACGACGTGTTGGCCGACGTGGGTGGAGGCAACGTCCATCCCGACCTTGGCGCCCACATAGAAGAAGCGTTGGCCGATGCCGGTCTTTCGGCGGCCGCCTCGCGGGGCTGAGGCTGCGACAATGACTATGCACGCGGGCAGCGGGGCAAACGACGCTACCGTAAGTTACCCTCTGATCCTTGATCCGGTTTGCTCCGCCTCCCACCATTCCGCGGAAAAGTTGGCGGCACACGCAAGCAAATCCAGGACGGGGTACGATTTTGGCTCCGAAGCGATCGAAGGAAGCAAGCAACGCGCAGCGCGCTGATCGAAATCAGCCGGGAGAGAGCGTCATGGCCAAGACCCGCGATGCATCGGATGAACGGGAGCGAATCGACCACTTCTTTTCCATGCCCGCGGCGCGCGCCGACAAATGGCGCGAGCTCACCGCCATCGCCAACGACTGGGCCGCCGGCACGGCCGACCGTTCCTCGGTCGAGGCGACCCTGGATTCCCTCGGCGCGATCGAGGAGTTTCATGCTTTCCCAGGCAGGAGGCTGACATCGAAGCTGCGCGAGCGGCTCCATGCCGACGCGGCGGAATCCTTCGCGGAACTCGCTCGGCGGCTGTCGCGATCGGTTGTCACCCGGCAATACAAACATGATGCGGCCGACTGGCGGAGCGACGAGGCTGCTGCCGAGCTCGATCAAGGGCTCGTCGCCACCTTCGAAACCAATGATGGCCGGCGACCTTACTTCGAAATGCTTCTGGTGACGCCGGAAGCGGCGATGCGCAACGCGACGCTGATCGACGAAATGCGACGGCTGCGACGGCCCGAAGACGCATTCATCTACGAAGCCGTGCAGGTCGCCTCCTTCGAAGATGCAATCAGCGCCGCCATCATCAACCCGGCGATCGCGGCAGTGACCATCTACGAAGGCTTCGCCCAGAGGTCCCGGCACGATGCGCCGATGCTGAGAAGATTCCTCGACGCCACCGGCTTCGGCGCCTCCGAAGTGCCGGAACGGGATCGGCCGCTGGCGCTTGCAAACGCGCTGAAGCGGATCCGGCCCGAGCTCGACATCTACCTTCTGTCGGATCGGCGGGTCGAGGCGGTTGCGGGCGACGAACGCGCTGCCGCCGTGCGCCGCGTTCTTTATTCGGTTGAAGAGCTCCTGGAGCTTCACCTGACCGTTATGGAAGGGATCGCCGCGCGGTTCCGCACGCCTTTCTTCGACAACCTGAAGAAATACGCGATGCGCCCCATCAGCACCTTTCACGCCCTGCCGATCGCACGCGGAAAGTCGGTGCTGAAATCCGACTGGATACGCGACATGGGCGAGTTCTACGGCCTGAATCTGCTGCTGGCAGAGAGCAGCGCCACGACGGGAGGTCTCGACAGCCTTTTGGAGCCGACCG
This sequence comes from Mesorhizobium shangrilense, assembly GCF_028826155.1. Lineage (NCBI taxonomy): Bacteria > Pseudomonadati > Pseudomonadota > Alphaproteobacteria > Hyphomicrobiales > Phyllobacteriaceae > Arvimicrobium > Arvimicrobium flavum. Next base: position 4,085,006 of record NZ_JAQGPN010000001.1, on the reverse strand, counting down.
GAAACATCAAGCAGGCGCAGGAGATGGCCGCCCGTGCCTTCGGCGCCGACCGTGTCTTCTTTGTGACCAACGGGACCAGCACCTCGAACAAGATGGTTCACCAGGCGCTGGTGGCACCCGGCGACATCGTCATCCTCGATCGCAACTGCCACAAGTCGCACCACTATGGGCTCGTACTGGCCGGCGGACAGCCTCTCTATGTCGAGGCGTTCCCGATGACCGAGTACTCGATGTACGGCGCGGTCCCGCTGGCAAGCATCAAGAAGGCGCTGTTCGATTTGAAGGACGAGGGCCGTCTCGACCGCGTCAAGATGGTCGACCTGACCAACTGCACCTTCGACGGGCACATCTACAACACCCGCCGTGTCATGGACGAATGCCTGGCCATCAAGCCCGACCTGATCTTCCTATGGGACGAGGCTTGGTTCGGCTTTGCCCGCTTCTCTCCGTTCCTCCGCGCGCGGACGGCGATGGGAGCTGCGGCCGATATCGAGAGCTGGATGCGTGATCCGAAATCGCTCGAAGCCTACGAGCGCCAGCAGGCCGAGCTTGGAAAGTCTCCATCAAGGGAAACCCTGCTCGCAACGCGCCTGATCCCCGACCCGAGGCAGATCCGCCTGCGCGTCTACCAGACCAACTCCACCCACAAGTCCATGTCGGCGCTGCGCCAAGGGTCCATGGTCCTGGTCAAGGACGTCGACTATTTCACCGTCGAGTCGCAGTTCCGGGAAGCCGTATTCACGCACGCCTCCACCAGCCCGAACCAGCAGCTCATCGCGAGCCTGGACATTGCGCGGCGGCAGATGGAACTGGAAGGATATGGCCTTGTGGCCAATGCGATCGCGATCGCGCTCGCCATTCGCCATGAGGTGAACTCGCATCCGCTGATCTCAAAGTACTTCAAGGTGCTCGGCGCCGAAGGAATGATCCCGGCCGAGTTCCGCAACAGTGGTTTCGTCGACTTCCTCGAGCCCGGGGTGACCTGGGTGGACCAGGTGCGCAGCATGCGCGAGGACGAGTTCTGTCTCGATCCCACCCGCATCACGCTGGTCTGTGGAACTGCCGGTTTTGATGGCACCGAGTTCAAGGCGCTGCTCGCCAACACCTACGACATCCAGCTCAACAAGACGTCGCGCAACTCGGTCCTGCTGCAGTCCAACATCAACAACACACGCAGCGACATCGCACATCTGATCCGGGTGCTTCTTGAGATCTCGCACGGCATTGAGGCGCGGTTTGCCCAGGGCGGCCAGGTCGGGCGCGACGCGTTCGACGCGCGCGTCAAATCGCTCATGAAGGACGTGCCCGACCTGCCGAATTTTAGTCACTTCCACCAGATTTTCAGGGGCGACGCGGGGAAGCTCACCCCCGAAGGCGACATGCGCTCGGCCTTCTATGGCGGCTACGACCCGGCCGCCTGCGAGTATGTGCCCCTGAATTCCGAGGAATGCGACAAGCGACTGCGGGACGGGCCTGAGATGGTTTCCGCCAACTTCGTCATCCCGTATCCGCCGGGCTTTCCCATCATGGTTCCCGGCCAGGTGATCACCAGCGAGACGATCGACTTCATGCGCAAGCTCGATGTCAAGGAGATCCACGGCTACGAGCGGACGAAAGGGCTGAAGCTCATAAATCCAAAAGTGGTTGCGGGCAAGGCGCGCAAATAGGCGTGGGGAACGGCCATCTGCGACCAGCGGGGTCGTTGGAACTCGACCAGGTCCCGGAGATGAACGCGCCGTAGTCGTGGAAGAGGGTGGATCATGTTTGAATGGTTTGCAAATACCCTTCGTCAGTATCCGGAAATCGCCATCTTTCTCTCGCTGGCGCTTGGATACTATTTCGGCTCCTTTACCTACAAGGGCCTCGGCCTTGGGGCGGTAACGGCGACACTGATCGCCGCGGTCATCATCGGCCAGCTCGGCATCGAGGTCACCGGGCCCCTCAAGCCGTTCTTCTTCCTGATGTTCCTGTTCGCCATCGGCTATTCCGTCGGGCCCCAGTTCGTCCGCGGCATCGCCAAGGATGGCGTTCCGCAGGCGGTGTTCGCCGCTGTAGTGTGCGTGCTCTGCCTGCTTGGCGCGTTTCTTGCGGTAATACTGGCGGGCTACGACGTTGGCTCTGCGGCAGGGCTCTACGCCGGCTCCCAAACGATCTCCGCATCGATGGGTTTGGCGACCGACGCCATCAACCGTCTTGGCCTGCCCCCTGAGGAGACGAAGACCCTGCTTGACGGAATGCCCGTCGCCTACGCCGTCACCTACATCTTCGGCACGGTCGGGTCAGCCGTGATCATTGCCTTGATCGGCCCCGCTCTGCTCGGCATCGACCTGGAGGCTGCATGCAAGCGGTATGAAGAGGCGCATGGCGGAAAAAAGGCGACGGGCGGTCCGGGGACGGCATGGCACCAGTTCGAACTGCGTGCATACCGTGTGAGAAAGAACGGGCGGGTCGTCGGCAAGACGGCGGCTGAGATCGAGCGCATGGTGCCGGAGCACCGGATCTACATCGAGCGTTTCCGTCGTGGCGACAAGATTGCTGATGCAACCTCGGACACTGTCATCCAGGAAGGCGACATCGTGGCCGTTGTCGGCCGGCGCGACGTCCTGGTCGACCTGATCGGCGTGGAGGGGGAGGAGGTCGACGACCGCGAGCTGCTTGCGGTGCCCATCGAGGGCCTCGACGTCTACGTGACCAACAAGGAGGTCGACGGACGAAGCCTGACCGAGCTGGCGCAGTCGCCCTGGGCGCGCGGCGTGTTCTTGCGGAAGATCACGCGGGGCGCGACAGCGACCGATATTCCGATCCTGCCCGCCACAGAGATTCATCGCGGCGACATCCTCACGCTCGTGGGGCGCACCCAGGATGTGAGCCAGGCTACCAAGGTGCTCGGCTATGCGGACAAGGTGACCGATGTCGCCGACGTGATGTTCATCGGAGCGGCCATTGCGATCGGCGCCCTGGTGGGTGCGCTCGTCTACAATGTGGGCGGTGTCCCGCTCACCCTGTCCACGTCGGGCGGCGCCCTCATCTCCGGCCTCTTCTTCGGATGGCTCCGGTCGGTCCATCCAAGGTTTGGGCGAATCCCGTCGCCCACCGTATGGTTCATGAACTCCGTCGGTCTCAACGTGTTCATCGCCATTGTCGGGCTTTCGTCGGGTCCGAAGTTCATCGCAGGACTTCAGCAACTCGGCTTCGGCCTGTTTCTCTGGGGCATTTTCGCCACCACGCTCCCTCTGATCGCGGCGATGTACATCGGCAAATACCTGTTCCGGTTCGACGACGCCATCGTACTCGGGGCGGTCTCCGGAGCCCGCACGACAACGGCTTCGCTTGGCATGGTCACTGATCGTGCGAAGAGCCAGATCCCGGGGCTGGGCTACACGGTGACCTATGCCGTCGGAAATACGCTGCTGACGATCTGGGGCATGGTTCTGGTCATCCTGCTCACCTAGCGCGTCCCCTTGCGCACCTAGCAGCAGATCTTCGCCTGCTTTCAAACGGAAGGAACATGCCATGGCTGACCTTTTGACCCTTCGCAAATTCGAGGCGCTCAGCCCATTCGAGATCAAGGACGAGCTGATCACTTTGGCCAAGGAGGCCTCAAAGACCGCTCAAATGGCCTTCCTGAACGCGGGGCGAGGCAACCCAAATTGGATCGCCACAAAGCCGCGAGAGGCGTTCTTTCTGCTTGGCCAGTTCGCCATCACCGAGAGCAAGCGCGTGATGGACAAGGCGCCCGGCATCGGAGGGATGCCGCAGGCGGACGGCATCGCCCGGCGACTGGAGAAATGGCTGGACAAGCACGACGACATGCCCGGCGCCGCCATGCTGTCGGAGATGGTTAAGTTTGCGGTCAAGAAGTTCTCGTTCAAGCCCGACGCCTTCGTTCATGAACTGGTCGATTCGATCATCGGCGACAACTATCCGGTGCCGGACCGCATGCTCGTCCATAACGAGCAGGTCGTGCACGAATACCTGATGTGGGCCATGTGCGGCGAACCGCGCCCGGCCGGCAAGTTCGACCTCTTCGCGGTCGAGGGCGGCACGGCGGCGATGTGCTACATCTTCAAGTCGCTCAAGGCCAATCGGCTGCTTCTCCCCGGAGACACCATTGCGCTCGGCACGCCGATCTTCACGCCTTATCTCGAGATCACGCATCTCGAGGATTACAACCTCAAATATGTCGAGGTGAGCGCGCCCCAGGAGAACAGGTTCCAATACTCGGACGAGGAGATCAAGAAGCTCGAAGACCCCAAGGTGAAGGCGTTCTTCATCGTCAACCCCGGCAACCCCACGGGCATGGGAATGGATCGGGAAACGCTCGCGAAGATCGTCAACCTCGTGAAGACGAAGCGCCCCGACCTGATGCTCCTGACCGACGACGTCTACGGGACTTTCGTCAACGGTTTCCGCTCCCTGCTCGGCGAACTCCCCAGGAACACGATAGGCGTCTACTCCTTCTCCAAGTATTTTGGCTGCACCGGCTGGCGCCTCGGTGTGATCGGCATCCACGAGGACAACATCTTCGACGAGATGATTGCCAAACTGCCGGCCGATCGCGCAAAGCCGTTGAACAAGCGCTACGCGCCGATTTCGCTCGAACCGCAAAAGCTCAAATTCATCGATCGCCTTGTCGCCGACAGCCGTGACGTCGGCCTCAACCACACTGCCGGCTTGTCACTGCCGCAGCAGGTCATGATGACGATGTTTTCGCTTTGCGAACTCCTGGACGAGGAAAAGGCCTACCAGAAGGCCTGCATAGAGATCGTGCACAAGCGCTTCAGGTCCTTGATCGAAGCGCTGGGACTGGAACTGTCGCCCAATCCAAACTACGACGCCTACTATGGCCTGATCGATTTCGAGTTCTGGGCGCGCAAGAATATCGGGGACGATGCCGTCGCGTATCTGAAGAAGAACGTGCATCCGCTCGACCTTGCCTTCCGGCTCGCCGAGGGGCACGGCATAGTTCTCCTGAACGGGGGTGGATTTGACGCACCCGAGTGGTCGATGCGCGTCTCGCTGGCCAATCTGCCCGACGAGGCATACGAGAACATCGGCAGGGGCGTGCGCGCCATCGCCCGCGGCTATCGGGACGTGTACGAGGCTTCCAAGCGAGGGGGGAAGTAGCGCGGCCCCATGCTATCCTGGCTCGAGCAGTTCCTGGTCCGGTATCCCGAGCTCGCGCTCTACCTCGCGATTGCTCTCGGCTACTACTTCGGAAGTTTCAAGTTCGGGACCTTTTCGTTCGGCCCGGTGACGGGGTCGCTCTTCGCCGGGATTCTCATCGGGCAGTTCGCATATGTGCCCGATTCGCCGATGACGAAGTCGTTCCTGTTCCTGCTCTTCCTGTTCGGGATCGGATACTCCGTCGGTCCTCAGTTCCTGCAGACGATGCGAAAGGACGGACTGAATGCGGTGCTGCTTTCGCTCGTCTGTACGGGCGCAGGACTGGGCGCCGCTTATGCCGTGGCGATGGTTCTCGGCCTCGACGCCGGGTTCGCTGCGGGTCTGCTGTCCGGCTCCCTGACGCAAAGCGCCGCCATGGGTACGGCGACGGAGGCCATAGGGGCTCTCCCTTTGGCGGACGTCGATCGCGCCCGCCTCGTTGCGCACGTGGCCGTAGCGGATGCGGTCTGCTACCTGTTCGGTGCGGTCGGAGCGATCTGGTTTTGCAGCGTCGCCGGTCCCAAGCTGTTGCGGGTCGACCTCGTGGCGGAGGCGAAGAAGCTCGAACAGCAACTCGGTATCGAGCGCGAGACGCCGGGCGCGGTGTCGGGCTATCGTCAGTTCGAAGTCCGGGCCTATGAGGTGGACGACGACGGCGTTGTGGTGGGCAAGTCGGTACTGGACGTCGAGAGGCTCGTGCCGCAGAGCCGCCTCTTCATCGTGCGCATCAGGCGCGGCGGCGAACTCATCGACGCCCGTCCCGACCTTGTGCTGGAGGCAAATGACATCGTTGCCGTGACCGGCCGTCGCGAGGCCATCGTCGAACTGGTAGGAGCTCACGCCGAAGAGGTGGATGATCGCGAATTGCTGGACGTCCCTTTCCTCGTGGTCAGCGTCCTCTTCACCCAGCCGTCGGGCCGGACGATCCAGGAGATCGCCGGAGAAGACTGGGTGCGAGGGCTCTATCTGCGTTCCGTCAGCCGCGGCGGCGTCGAGGTGCCGCTAGCCCCCGAACTGCGGCTCGAACGAGGCGATGTCTTGACCCTGGTCGGGCCGGAATTCGTCGTCAACAACGCCGCAGCGCGTCTCGGGCCGGTGATCGCTCCGTCGACGGCGACGGATTTCATCGTGCTCGGCCTGGCAATCTTCATCGGCGGTCTGGTGGGCACGCTCATACGGTTTCCGCTGGGCGGCGTCGTCGTTTCGCTGGGAACGAGCGTCGGCGCCCTGATCGCCGGTCTGGTTGTCGGCCACCTCAGGACCCGCCACCCGCTTTTCGGGCGGATCCCCGACGGCGCCATCGCGCTCATGACCTCGCTCGGCTTGGCGGCGTTCGTCGCGCTGACCGGGCTGCATGCCGGGCCGGTCTTCGTGTCGGCGATCAGGGAAGTCGGGCTCGGCCTCTTGCTGGGGGGCGCGGTGGTGACGCTGACGCCGCTGCTGGTCGGGCTGTTCTTCGGCCGCTACGTACTGAAAATGAATCCCGTGCTGCTGCTTGGCGGCGTTGCAGGCGCGCTCACGATGACGGCGGCAATGGCCGCCGTGCAGAGCCAGTCGAAAAGCCCGGTCGCCGTGCTTGGCTACACCCCTGCATATCCCGTCGCAAACATTCTTTTAACTCTTTGGGGAACCATTATAGTGATTGCGGTGGGCGTTCCTTCTTGAGTCGATCAAGTCCTGCAGCGGAGATTGAAACGGTATGAGGAACCACAAGGTGCCATCGTTCACCCTCGCAGGTGTTGTGTTCCTTGGCATTGCGGCTGTGCATGGCCCAGCCTCGGCCGAAGGATTGAAGCCGATCGAATACACGTTCGGCGATGGGACGGTCATAAGATTGTACGGCCAGATAAACATGGGCGTGCTCAGCTATGACGACGGACAGGTAACCGACACCAATTTCGTCGACAATGACAATTCCAGTACCCGCGCGGGTCTGCAGATGTCCTCAACCAGAGGTGACTGGAACTTCGGATCCACCTTCGAGGTTGAGTATCAGCCGCTGGCGTCGAACGACGTGAGCCAGGTCAACCACACGCCGGACTGGGACTTCGGGCAGAAAAACATCCGCAAGGCCGAGATCACCATGGCGAATGAACGCTTCGGCAAGCTGTGGCTCGGGCAGGGCAGCATGGCCAGCGACGGCACCGCCGAAGTCGACAAGTCGGGAACCACCGTCGTCGCCTATGCCAGCATTCCGGACACCGCCGGGGGCTATTTCTTCCGTTTCGAAGACGACGATCTGTCGGACATCCAGGTTGGCGATGCCTTCTCGGACTTCGACGGATTGGGGCGCAAGTTCCGGGTGCGGTATGATACGCCGAAGTACAACGGCTTCGGACTGCGCGCGTCCTACGGCGTCGACTGGGTCGCCGACGACGCGGACGCCCAGTATGACATCGCAGCAACCTACGATGGCGATTTCGACGATTTCGTGCTGGGCGGCGCGATCAGCCTCTCGCGCAATGAGACCAACGACACCAACTTCCTCGCCGGATCGGTTTCGGGACTGCACAAGGCTTCCGGGATCAGCCTGACGCTGGCCGCCGGCCAGGAGGACACGGACGGGCCTTCGGGCTACTACGGTTATACGAAACTCGGCTACGAGCGCGATTTCTTCGACATCGGCTCCACCGCTTTTTCGGTCGACTACTATCTCGGCAAGGACATTGCCGCCGAGGCTTCCGATAGCCAGTCCGTCGGGTTGGCGGCTGTCCAGAACATCGATTCGGCAAACCTCTCGCTATGGCTGCTCTGGCGTAACTACAGCTACGACGACAACAACGGCGAATACGAGACCAGCCAGGCGTTCTTCGGCGGCGCCCTGTTCAAGTTCTGACGGCCTTCCGCTGAAGCCGGGCGCTCCGCGCTCCGACCCGGCGGTCGCCGCGGATCGCCGACGTTTCGGTCATGCATTGCTCCCCGCAGGCATCGGCCTCGCGGTTGATTTGCCGACGGCAAGCGGCCGTGCGCGCTACGGTAACTTACCCCTCGATCCTTGAACCCTATGCCTGTCGGGCCACAATCAGCCCGAGAGAACAAGGTATGGCGGCGAGCAAGGGATCGCGTCACGACAAAGCCTGCTGTCCTGTGGTGCAAGGACAGTTTGACGGCAAATCATTGGTCTCTCAGGTAAAGATGTCATGACGTCCATTCTGCGAATGGGAGCGGCTAGAGTAGCATCGACGGGCAGGAAGGCCGGGAGCGCTTTTGGCTGGCGCCCGCCGTTGCTGACGAACCTTGCAGGATACAAGGCGAGCTGGCTCCGTAGCGACATCTCCGCGGGTCTGGCGATTGCTGCCGTTGGCCTGCCGAGCGCCATTGCCTATCCGGCGATCGCTGGCCTTCCTCCGGAAACGGGAATCTATGCCAGCATCTGGCCTTTGCTCGCCTACGCGCTCATCGGACCTTCCCGGCAGCTCATCGTTGGCCCCGATGCGGCCACGATGACGGTGCTGGCGGCTGTTCTTGTCGCTGTTATGGGAAGTTCGCCGCCGGCGGCGGATCGAACAATGATCGCCGCCGCCTTGGCTTTGGGAGTCGGCGTCCTATGCCTGCTGGCGCGCGCGCTTCGGCTTGGCGTCGTGGCAAATTTCCTGTCCCGTCCCATCCTCATCGGGTTCTTTGCCGGAATTTCGCTTTCCATCCTGATTGGGCAAATCGACCGGTTCACTGGCCTCGATATCCAGGCCAGCGGACTGATTGGCCCGATCGTGGAACTCGCCGGCAAGCTCGGATCAATTCATTGGCCGACCTTGCTCGTCGCTGTCTCGATGTTCGCATTGCTGCAAGCTGTGCGGCTCGTGCGGCTGCCGGTTCCCGGTCCGGTTCTGGTGGTCCTGGTCTCGGGAGCGCTCTCGGTCGCCTTCGACTTCGAAGGTCGGGGTATCGCCGTCGTAGGAGACATTCCCCTCGGTCTCCCTGCGCCGAGCCTGCCGTCCATCGCAAATCTGCCCTTTGAAACGCTTGCGCTGGGAGCGGCGGCCATATTCCTCGTGAGCTTTGGGTCTGGTGTCGTCACGGCGCAGAGCTTTGGCGCGCGGGGCGGCTACTCCGTCGATCCCAACCGCGAACTGGTTGGTTTCGGCGCCGCGAACATTGCCGCCGGGCTCTTTGCCGCGTTTCCGGTGAGTGCCTCTGACTCGCGCACTGCGGTCAACGTGACGGTCGGGGGGCGTACGCAGGTGGCGGGCGTGGTGGCAGCGCTCGCCCTGATTGCGACGGTGCTTTTTCTCGGGCCGGCCTTGCGAGTTCTGCCGATCGCTGCGCTGGGGGCGATCCTTGCGGCGACGGCGCTCAATCTCATCGACTTCGCCGGCCTGCGCCAGCTGTGGCGTGTCAGCCGGATGGAGTTTGCCTTCGCGCTGATAGCAATGTGGGGACCGATCAGCCTTGGCGTCCTGAACGGCGTCGTCATCGCGATTGGCGCTACCCTCGTCTATCTTCTGCGCAAGCTGATGTATCCCCGCGATGCGATGCTCGGCCGGATTGCCGGCCGTGACGGCTTCTACAAATTGCATCGAATGGCCGAGGCGCGTCCGGTCCCGGGAATGGTCATCTGCGTGCTCCAGGGCAGCCTCCTTTTCTTCAATACCGACTATGTGAAGTCGCGGTTGCGGACGATTGCCGAAGGAATGCCGCCCGACACCCGCTGGCTGGTCATCGACGCGAGTTCGATACCGCAGGTCGACAGCTCGGCCGCAGCGATGCTCGAGGAGGTTTGCGCCGAACTCCATGGCCGGGGCGTTTCGCTGGGGCTGGCGGAGCTCCATGCCGAAGTGCGCGGCATTCTCGATCGGGCAGGCGTGATCGAGCGCCTCGGCCCCGCAATGGTGTTCGACAGTCTCGAGGATGCACTCAGGCTCAAAAAAACGACCGCCTGACCAGGCGGCCATCTTCGCACAGCGTAGTGGGAGGTAGGCAATGATCAAGGACAAGGACACGAAAGAGAACAACAAGCGCAACGACCGCCGAGACGGCGGCACCCTGGAGGGGGAGGCTCCCGCCGTCGCCGAGGCTGACAGCCAGCCGGAGCCGGTCGAGAAGCGGGAAAAGAAGAAGTCGGCTGAGCGCTATGAAAAGAAGCTCGCCAAGCTGCAGGTCGAGATTGCTTACCTGCAGGCCTGGGTGAAGGAGTCCGGCGCACGCATCGTCATTATTTTCGAGGGTCGCGACGCCGCCGGCAAAGGCGGGCTGATCAAGCGTATCGTCGAGCGGGTCAGTCCCCGCGTGTTCCGCGTTGTGGCGCTGCCGGCGCCGACGGATCGCGAGAAGACCCAGATCTACATGCAGCGCTACATCCAGCAGCTGCCGGCGGCAGGCGAGGTCGTGATCTTCGATCGCTCCTGGTACAACCGGCCGGGCGTCGAGCGCGTGATGGGATTCTGCAGCGAGAAGAAGGCGCGTCGCTTCCTGGAACTGGCGCCCCGTTTCGAGGCCGCCATCGTCGAAAGCGGCATCACCCTGCTCAAATACTTCCTCGACGTGAGCGAAGAGGAACAGGAGAAGCGTTTTCGGCAGCGCATCGATGATCCTCTCCGGCAGTGGAAACTCAGCCCCATGGACATCGAGTCCTACCGGCGTTGGTGGGACTACACGCGCGCCTACGGCGAGATGATACGCGCCACGGACACCGAGCACGCTCCTTGGTGGATCGTTCCGTCGGACGACAAGAAGCGCGCGCGGGTCAATTGCATCTCGCATATTCTGCACTCGATCCCGTATCGGCGCGTCCCGTTCCAGGAACCGAAGCTGGGCAAGCGGCAGAAGCGGCCCGACGACTTCGTCGATGACGATTATCCGCGGCGCCTGGTGCCGGAGGTGCTCTGATCGCATAGCCGCACCTCAGCCTGCAGGTGCCCCCTTCCTCACGCAAGGAGCAGAAGCAAAATGCCCGACATCAAGAAGAACGATACCCCGCCGAGCGCCGACCAGCTTCGCATGATGCTGCTGGAAGAGCAGATGAAAGAGGCAAGGAAATTCGAGACCCAGAAAAACAAGGAGCAGCAGAGACTGACAGCCTTCACCGAGGATTTCCTGAAGAATCAGGTCTCGGAGAACGAGATTGCCATGGTGCGACGCCTCGTCATGAACGCGGTGAGGGACGGCAAGTACGAGGCCATGGTCTACAGTTTCCCTTCGGACCTCTGCAGCGACAGTGGGCGGGCGATCAATAGCGGCGATCCGAAATGGACCGACACGCTGCAGGGGAAGGCGAAGGAGTTCTACCTTCGATATCTCGAATTCGGCAAGCCGCAGGGCTTCAAGCTCAAGGCCACGATCATCAACTTCCCGGGCGGCATTCCGGGAGACGTGGGGTTCTTCCTCGACTGGACCCCGGAGAGGATGTGAGGGCGCGTTGCCGATCGGTCGCGGTGGCAAGCCCCGTTGAGAGGCGCGACTCGCGAACAGCTTTAGACTAGCGCCTCGACCTCGATCTCCGCCTCCGCGGCGATGCGGAACGGCGCAAAGGAAGCGCGGTGGAGGCGGGGCACGGCGCCATGGATTTCGATGGCCGAACGATGGCGCTCGGTCGCATAACCCATATGGATCTCGAAGCCGTAGCGCTGATCGGCGCGGCCGCAGCCGCACATCATGCGGTCTCGCATGACTTTTGCGACGATCGAGGCTGCTGCGATCGACTGCGAGCGCTGGTCGCCCTTGACGAGGGCCCGGCCCAGGCATGGCAGCCCGGGCGGCACATCGCGGCCGTCGGCCAGCGCCATCTTCGGCTTGATGTGCAAACCGCAGATGGCGCGGCGCATCGCTTCGAGGCTCGCCCGCAGAATATTCACGCTGTCGATCCCTTCGGCCGAGACCGAGGCCATCGAGACCGCCTCGGCCTTGGCGAGGATTTCGTCGAACAGGGTTTCGCGCTGGGCAAAGGTCAGCCGCTTGGAATCGTCCAGCCCCTTCGGAATCCTGCGTGGGTTCAGAATGACCGCAGCCGCCACCACGGGGCCGGCGAGGGGACCGCGCCCGGCCTCGTCCATCCCGGCAACCGGGGCGTGTCCGTCGCGCATCGCCGACCGCTCGAACGAGAAGTCGGGTTTCGCGATGATTTCGAAGAGGGGCGGAGAATCGGAAGTCCGGCGAGCCATGATGCGGCGATGGTCGCATCGGTTCCGATTCTCCGCAAGCCTTCCCGGCCGTGGGGAGCGGCGGGAGGGCGCCGTCGGGCCTGGGGCGGGCCGGGCGGGTTCTTTTTGATCGAGAGGTGCGTGCGTTCGAGATCAGGTCGGATTAGATCAAATCGGATCAGATCAGATCAGAATGAGTTGTTCGTTCTCCCGGTCGCCCGGCTCGAACAGGTCGGTTCTCAGCTGCCGCTTCTCGACGTTCAATTCCAGGCGCTTGGCCGCGATCTCGAAGCGGCGGCCGATCTGCCAGGCATAGGGGCCGCTGCCCTTCATGCGCTTGCCCCATTCGGAATCGTAGTCCTTGCCGTCCCGCATCGAGCGGATCAGGGACATCACATGGCGATACCTGTCCGGGTAGTGCCGCAGCAGCCAATCCTTGAAGATCGGACTGACTTCGAGCGGAAGGCGCAGGATCACATAGCCCGCCTCGGCGGCGCCCTGCGCCCGGGCCGACTCGAGGATGCGCTCGACCTCTGAATCGTTGAGGCCGGGAATGATCGGCGCCACCATGACGGAGACGGGGATGCCCGCCTCGTGCAGCTGCCGCATGGCCTCAAGCCGCTTGCTCGGGGTCGAGGCGCGCGGCTCCATCGTCCGCGCCAGCTTGCGGTCGAGCGTCGTCACCGACAGCGCCACCTTGGCCAGCCCTTTCTCGGCCATGCGGCTCAGTATGTCGATGTCGCGCGTCACGAGCGCGGACTTGGTCACGATTCCGACGGGATGCTGCCGCGCTTCCAGCACCTCGAGGACTTCGCGCATGATGCGATACTGCTTCTCGATCGGCTGGTAGGGATCCGTATTGGTGCCGATCGCGATGGTGCGCGGCTGATAGCCCTCTTTCGAGAGTTCGCGCGACAGCAGGTGCGCGGCGTCCGGCTTGGCGAACAGCTTCGATTCGAAGTCGAGCCCCGGTGAAAGGCCCATATAGGCGTGGGTCGGCCGCGCGAAACAATAGACACAGCCGTGCTCGCAGCCGCGATAGGGATTGATGGAGCGATCGAAGGAGATATCCGGCGACGAGTTGCGCGTGATGATCGTGCGCGGCTTCTCGACCTGCACCTCGGTCTTGAAGGGCGGCAGTTCCTCCAGCGAGTTCCAGCCGTCATCGAAGACGGTCCGCGACATCGGCTCGTAGCGGCCGGACGGATTGATGCCCGCGGATCGCCCGCGGTTGCGGTCCGGCCTGACCCGGAGGCCGCTCTGTTCGATCATCGCGTTCGCCATCTCGGCTCTTCCTGCACCGAAGGCTGTAATGTCGGCTCGCACGACCTGTTCCACTTTTGCGCGCTCCCAGGGACTGTCGCTTTTTGTTCGACTCGCCGTTCTCATGAAATTATTCCTAGGTTGCGGTGCGGAACAAATCAAGAACTTTTTACTCTTTTCCGCAACTGGCGTTGGGCCGGCCTTTGCGGTAATCGGTAAGGTATGCTGACCGTTCTGATCGAGACGAAGAACAGCGAGGAGGGGCTGGCGCGTACGCTTGCGTCGCTGGTCCCAGGCGCCGTGGACGGCGTGATCCGCGACGTCATCGTTTGCGACTGCGGCTCGACCGACGAGACGCACCACGTGGCGGAGCACGCGGGCTGTCATTTCGTGACCGAAGGCATCGCCGACGCCGTGAAGCAGGCCAAGGGCGACTGGCTGCTCATTCTCGAGCCGGGTGCCCGGCTCTCAGAAGGATGGATCGAGCCGGTCGTCCATCACGTGTCGAAGTCGACCATCGCGGCGCAGTTCAGCCGCGCAAAGGCTGCGCGGGCGCCGTTCCTCTCGCGTGTCTTTTCACGCAACAGGGCGCTGGCGAACGGATTGCTGATCCAGAGGCGCCAGGCTGCAGCCCTCGCGAAGTCCGCGCGTGACGCAGAAAGCCTTGCGAGCGGTTTGGCGACCAAGCGGCTGAGCGCGGAAATCGTCCCCGCGCAGGCCTAGGGACGTTCGCGGGCTCGCCACGACACGCGTGCTGGCGTCAGGCGCTAACTCTTGCTGCGCCGCAGGTGCTCGTCCAACCGCGGCATGATCTCCACAAAATTGCAGGGCATGTGGCGGTAGTCGAGCTGCGGCTTCAGGATGCCGTCCCACGCGTCCTTGCAGGCGCCAGGCGAGCCGGGGAGAACGAATACGAATGTGGCGTTGACGACGCCGCCGGTCGCCCGCGACTGTACGGTCGACGTGCCGATCTTGTCGTAGGAAATGCGGTGGAAGACCTCGGAAAACCCGTCCATGCGCTTTTCGAAGATCGGTTCCAGAGCCTCCGGCGTCACGTCGCGCCCGGTAAAACCGGTGCCGCCGGTCGTGATCACCACGTCGATGCCGGGGTCCTTGGACCAACCGAGCACCTTGTCGCGGATCTTCCCGGCGTCGTCGGTGATGATGTCGCGGGCGGCGAGTAGGTGGCCTGCCTCGGCGATGCGATCTGCCAGCGTCTGGCCCGATCTGTCTTCGGCAAGGCTACGGGTGTCCGACACGGTGAGCACCGCAATCTGCACGGGGATGAACGGGCGCGTATCGTCGATGCGGATCATCGGTCTTCGGCCTCCGAGGAGATCGTGCGCGTCGCCGCCACGAACCAGTCCGGATGCCGGCTGCGAATGGCGGCCGCGGCGCGCTTGGCCATGTTCCCCGATTCGAACAGCCCGAAGCATGTCGCCCCGGACCCCGACATGCGCGTGAAGCCCGACCCCGCCTTGTCCAGTGCGGCAATGGCTGCGCCGATCGACGGCTGGATCGCCCGTGCCGCCGGCTCGAGGTCGT
Organism: Mesorhizobium shangrilense; assembly: GCF_028826155.1. Taxonomy (NCBI): domain Bacteria; kingdom Pseudomonadati; phylum Pseudomonadota; class Alphaproteobacteria; order Hyphomicrobiales; family Phyllobacteriaceae; genus Arvimicrobium; species Arvimicrobium flavum. The sequence goes on along the minus strand of NZ_JAQGPN010000001.1, from coordinate 4,069,956 downwards.
TGCGCGTGATGGCGAGCCAGTTCCTGACCCCGTGAAAGTCGAGATGGACCGGCAGCGGCGGCAGCGGGCTGTTGTCGCTGCTGGCCAGCGCCGCGAACACGTCTGCCGTGAGCACCGGCACGCCCGGATTGACGAGCACGAGACCGAGCGGGAGGAGGTTGGGAACAAGCGACAACTCTTCGCCGATGCCGCGCGCGACCAGCGGTTTCGCTGCCAGGCACATCGGCACATCCGCGCCGAGCGTCAGGGCGATCTCCGCTAACTCCGGCCCGTCCATTTCCATGCCCCACGCGCCGGCCAGGGCATGCAGGGTCGCCGCGGCGTCGCTCGAACCGCCGCCGACGCCCGACGCGACGGGCAGGTTCTTCTCGAGCGTGATGCGCACCGGTGGAGCTTTCTTGTCGCCGGCCTTGCTGCGCAAGGCGTCGCGAGCCTTCACGACGAGATTGCCGTCATCGAGCGGGACGTCTGGCGCATACCGGCCGGTTACGACAAGCTCGTCCGCGTCGGCGAGCGTCGCCTCGACCCGGTCGCCGAACCGCGCGAACACCACCAGGCTCTCGAGCAGATGAAAACCATCCGACCGTCGACCGGTGACGTGCAGCGCGAGGTTGATCTTTGCCGGCGCGAGCCGGGATATCGGGTGTACCTGCTGATCCACTGGAAAGGCGACGCTCAATCCTTGGCCAGGCGATATTCGCCGGTCTTCGGGTCCTTAACGAGGGTCCCTGAGGTACCGCTGCGCGCCTGGCGCTCCTCCCTGCGGATCTTGGCTGTCACGCGCTCCGCCTCGCGCACGAAGGCGCGGTACACAAAATAGGCCGCGACGCCGACCACTGCGAAGAAGATGAGCTGCGGCATGTCCTTCTCCCACTCACCGGCCGTTTCGTCGGCCGCGCATATTGGGTTAGATGGCCGAGATTATCCGGGTTTGAGGGTTTTTCAAAGGCCGAAGCGGTTCCAGAGCGCGCGATCTTCGATGGCGCGGATGAGGCCTGAAGCCGCTGAGCCGGCGAAGTCCGCCATCTCGGCCTCGCTGCGCGTTCCGAACAGATTGAATTTGCGGCCGAAGATACCGCGCGGCGCGGTGATCAGCTTGAGCCGCGTCTTCGGTCCGTAGCGTTCCTTCAGGATCGTCCGCATGTCGCCGAGCTGGTCCACCAGGCCGAGTTCAAGACCCTTCTTGCCGCTCCAGAAAAGACCGGTGAAGAGGTCGGGGTCGTCCTTCAGCCTGACGCCGCGGCGCGACTTCACCAGGTCGATGAAAGTGTCATGGACCTCGAGCTGCAGCGCCTTCAGCCGCTCCACGTCCTCGGGCTTTTCCGGACGGAATGGGTCGAGCAGCGCCTTGTTCTTGCCGGCCGTGTAGACGCGGCGTTCCACCCCGATCTTGTTGAGCAGTTCGGTAAAACCGAACGAAGCCGACACCACCCCGATCGAGCCGACGATCGATGACGGGTCGGCGAAGATCTCGTCGCCGGCAATCGCGATCATGTAGCCGCCGGACGCCGCCACGTCCTCGACGAACACGAGAACTGTCCGATTCTTTTCCTGAGCGAGATCGCGTATGCGCTTGAAAATCAAGCGCGACTGTACGGGCGAGCCGCCGGGAGAATTGATCGAGATGGCGATCGCCGGGGCGTCGACTGCGAAGGCTTTCTCCAGCACGCCGGCGGTCGAGGCGAGCGACAGCGTCTGCCGGAACTGGCCGCCGCCCGACATGATGGCGCCGTTGAGCCTCACCACCGGAATGGTGACGGCCTCGCTCCGCATGGATTTCGGCAGCAGGCGGCTGAAAATGCGATTCACTCGAAAGCTCTCCGGTTGGTCTCCGCTGGATGTAGTGACTTGGCAAACCTGCGCAATGGCGTTGGTCGCGAAGCGGGGCCTTCAATCGCCGAAAAGCGATGCGCGGCCATTGCTGATCGCGTCGGCCTGTTCCGAAAAGCGTTCGCCCGTCCCGTGGAGAACGAGCGGAGGTTTCAGGGACAGTCCCGCGCGTGAACCCCGGACGGCGCGCAGGACGATACGGATCGCAGGTTGTTCCGCGCGCGGATGCACCGGCAAGATCTCGACGCCGCCGAACCGCCCCGCGGTGGACGCGAGTATGGCGGCGAGCGAGACCGGACGAGCGATGATCGCCAATCCGCCGCGGGGCTTGAGCACGGCGGCGGCGCTGCGCAGCCAGCTTTCGAACAGCCCGTCCTCCATCACATGGGCGGCGCGCTTCAGCGCGTCGGGCGTTGCGCGGTCGGCGGCCGCGTTGAAGGGCGGGTTCATGATGACGAAGTCGAAGGCGGCGTCTGAAAGCCCTGCCGCGACTCGTTTTTTTCCCGTGAGAGAAACGTCCGCTTCGAGGACAGAGACCCGATCCGCCAGATGTCGGTTGAGCGGATGGTCGCGGCTCAGCCGCGCGTACTCGGCCATCTCGGGTGCGCGCTCGACAAGGACCACTGAGCTTCGGGGGCAGCGGGATGCGACGGCCATTCCGGCTGCCCCCGCGCCCGCGCCGAAATCGGCGAGCCGCCCGCCGAAGCTTGTCGGGACCGCCGCTCCTAGCATCATGGCGTCCATGCCGGCGCGATGGCCCCGGCCTGTCGGCTGCACCAGATGGAACGCGCCGCGGTGGAAGGCGTCGAGAGTGTCGTGCCTGGCTGCTTCCGGCAAGGCGGCGACCTCGTTCAACGGACGCTCCCGTTGACGATGCCAGTCCCGCGCAGCGGCTGCGGCGCGAAGATAGTGATGGCAACGTGGCCGGTGTGCGGTAGCTCTATCATGGCGTGACCGTGGCAGGTCACGGCGCGAGTTTCAATGCAGGTGATGACGCCCATCCTTCAGCGGGAGGGCTGGGCGAGTTCTCCCTTGATCCCGTCGACCTTGGGCGCGCGGAAACCCATCGCTGCCCATGCCTTCATCAACTGCCACATGAAGCGCACCGAGTGCGTCTTGTAGCTCGGCACGCCGTCGCTGAAGTCAGGCCCCGCCTGGCGGTCGCCCGTCATCGTCCGGATCTCGACCGGCGGCTGGTCCTGCGGCGCGAAACGCCCCTTGTACAGCGACAGCCAGTGTCCGCTGGTGAATTCGAGGAACATCGGCGCGTTGCAGCAGCTCGCAACGATCCTTCGGGTCTTGGAGTCCGGCTTGATGCGGTGCTCGCGAAGCGTCTCCCGCCCGTTCGTCACCACGACGCGATCCTTCCGGTAGAGGATGAACGGCGTGCCGCCATCATTGTCGACTACTTTCGGTGCGCCGGGGAGCGTCTCGAAGATGTGGCCCGCGCGCCGGCAGCTGTCGCAGTAGCAGTTGGCGGCGATGATGGGCGCGCCACGTGCTTCGATCCTCGTATGCCCGCAGCCGCATGTGGCGACCAGAATGTCTCGCGCCATGACCGTTCCTCCATACAAATTAGACTGGACGGTCCAGTTTGATTTGTCAATGTGACCCGGGTACGCTTTCAGGAATGAGCTGGAACATATCGTGGTGGAAATGACGAAAACAGCGCGGACCCGTGTGGAGCGCTCTCGCCGTTCGATCGTGCAGGCCGCCTCCGACTTGTTTTTGAAGCACGGTTTCGCGGGAACCAGCATGGACGAGGTGGCGGCGACCGCCGGCGTGTCCAAGCAGACGGTCTATGCGCACTACGCGAGCAAGGAATCGCTGTTCCTGGAGGTCGTTGCCGGCATGACGGGCGGCGCGGCCGATACGATGCAGGAGCGAGTCGAGGACCCCGACGGGGAGAGGCCAGTCGAGGAGTTTCTGCTGGAATACGCCGAGCAGCAGCTTGCGATCGTGATGACGCCGAGGCTGATGCAGCTGCGCCGCCTCGTCATTGCGGAGGCGGGGCGTTTCCCGGAGCTGGGCAAGGCGCTGCATACGCGCGGCCCCCAGCACGCCATCGACCGGCTCACCCGGGCCTTCGAACTCTATCGGCAACGCAGCGCGGTCGCGGTCGAGGATGCGCGCGTCGCTGCGTCGTTCTTCAACTGGCTCGTCATGGGCGCGCCGGTCAATGACGCGATGCTTTTGGGAGACGACGCCATTCCGTCCCCGGATGCGCTGCGGGGTCACGCGCGTGAATGCGTGCGGATTTTTCTGGCCGCTTACGGAAAGTGAGCCAGAGTTTCGGGTTGCAGCGGCTCAGCGGCCGCTGATCTCCTTGGCGATCCCGGCGTCCTCCAGGAGTTTGCGCGCGGTAGGGGCGTCTTCTTCGTCGATCAGCATGCGGCGCGGCAGGATGCCGATCGAGCCGTCTAGCACGCTCATGTTCTGGTCGGCGACCACGAAGCGGATTCCGGCGTCGCGCAGCAGAGCCTCGACAAAGGAAATGACGACGGCATCGTTGGTGCGGATGAGCTCGATCATGTCGGAAAGGTCGCAGTTTGTGGCGCAGCTGTAAACTGCGCCGCCTAGGTTACGGCATTTCTTTCGCCAGCTTGACCTTCAGTCGCTCGATGTTTTCCGTGCTCCAGCCCTGCACATCTGTCACCGCGATCCAGGCGTCGATGTAGTGCTGGGGAGCGTAGACGTGGCCGTGTCCGATCGGCGTGGTCGTGGCGGTGGCTAGATCGAGCAGCAGCTGCAGGAAGGTCACCACCGGATACCAGCGCAGTTCGGGAGAGACATCGGGTCCGCGGGGGCCGACCATCCACGAAGGAGCCTGGTAGATGGAGCGCGGGTCGAAGAAGGTCACTGCATCGCTGGCGTACTGGAGGTAGACGATCCGCATTGCGCCCCAGTTCGCGCCGGGGATATTGAGCGCGTTCTGCTGCGAGGTGAAGCGTACGACGGACCCGTTGCCGAATCGCGGCAGCCAGGAGGGCGAGTCGGGCACGCGTCTGCGTGTGACGGAACCCCAGAGCGGGCTGGGAAAGGGCGGGCCGCTCCAGAGCGCGCCCTGAAACGGGTCGCCAACCACCTCGAGAAGTTCCACCGACAGTTCGGAGTTCAGCGCGCCGAGGCTCAGGCCGTGCAGGTAGAGTTTTGGACGCGTGTCCTTGGGAAGCTTCGTCCAGTAGTCGTAGACCGCGTGGAACAGCGCCCGCGACGTCTCGCTGCCATAGTCCGGTTCGACCAGCAGCGATAGCCAGCTCGTCAGGTAGGAGTACTGTACCGCGATGCTGGCGATGTCGCCGCCGTGGAGATACTCGACCGAATTGCTGGCGGCGGGGTCGACCCAGCCTGTACCCGTGGGTACGATGACCAGCAGCGACGAGCGCTCGAAGCCGCCGACGCGCTTCAGTTCGGCCAGCGCCAGTTGCGCGCGCTCTTCCGGCGTTTCGGCCGAGTTGAGCCCTGCATAGACGCGGATCGGCTCCATCGCGTCCCGCTGCAGGAAATTGCCGATGTCCTGCTGCGTCGGGCCGGTCGCGACAAAGGCACGGCCCTGCCGCCCCAGGCCGCGCCACTTGATCAGCGAGGCCGAGCTGCCCGTCTTGTTCGGGTCCGTGGGCCGCGGAATATCTTCCTCGATCAGCGCGTCGAGCTGCTTGAAGGAGGCGTCGGCCGCGCGCAGCGCCCAGTGGAAGAAAATGCCGTCTGCGATCGACCAGAACAGGAAGGTGGCTATCGCTGCTCCCGCCAGCATGGCCACAGGCCCCGGTGCGAAGCGCGCCAGCGCCCTGGACGAAAGGCGGAAAACGATCTGGAAAATGCGGGCCAGAGCGATCATCAGAGCGAACACCGCGAGTGCGATCAGGCCCACCTTCGTAGGATGTGCGCTGTCGACGGGCGGCAAATCCATCAGCACGCGGATCGAGTTCTGCCATTCCGACGCCTTCCAGAGGAACGTCGCGGCGACAACTGCGAGAATGACGGCAGCACCAATCTGCAGGAAGCGCCGGAGGCGGCCCGAAGGCCGGCGCAGTTGCAGTGAGTCCCAGATCCATTCAGCGAGAGCGCCCAGGCCATAGCCGGCGGCAAGCGACAGGCCTGAGAGCACGCCTTGGAGAACAAATGGCCGCGGGACCAGGCTCGGAGTGAGCGATGCCGCGAAGAAAAGCGTTGCCAGCAGCAGCCCGACGGCTGAAAGGGACTGCCAAAATCGGATAGGCCAATCTCGCACCGGCGAACCCTCGATTGCCTAATCATGCGATCGGACACGCCGACGCGCCTTCTCCCTGCAGGGGCTTCGCATGGCCTAGCGCCCAATGCAATCGCCACGCCGCGCCAATTCGCCGCTTGCGGTGCCGACGACGCGCGCCCTAGACTCTTTGCGCCAGCGGTGCAAACAAGGCGCGACTGAAATCGGAGCATTCTTGTGGGTGTAGTCGTCAATCTTGAGGACGGTAAGCGCGAGGCCGCGTCGATCAAGCCGCTGATCGACCTGACGGCCGGCGACATGAAGCGCGTCAACGAACTGATCCTGTCCAAGGCCGGTTCCGACGTCGAGATGATTCCCGAGGTTGCGAACCATCTGATCTCGTCGGGTGGCAAGCGGCTGCGTCCGATGGTGACGCTGGCTGCGGCGCAGATGTTCGGCTATTCGGGCGATGGCCATGTGAAGCTCGCCACCAGCGTCGAGTTCATGCACACCGCGACGCTCCTGCACGACGACGTCGTCGACGAGAGCGACCTCAGGCGCGGCAAGAAGACCGCCCGCATGATCTGGGGTAACCAGGCGAGCGTGCTGGTCGGCGATTTCCTGCTCGGCCAGGCCTTCCGCATGATGGTGGATGTCGGCTCTCTCGACGCGCTGGACATCCTTTCTTCGGCCGCCTCGATCATCGCCGAAGGCGAGGTCATGCAGCTTGCCGCCGCCAAGAACCTCGAAACGACCGAGGACGAGCATTTTTCGGTGATCAAGGCCAAGACCGCGGCGCTGTTCTCGGCGGCAGCCGAGGTCGGCCCCGTCATCGCGTCGGCGTCCAAGAACGACCGCGCCGCGCTGCGATCCTACGGCATGAACCTCGGTCTGGCGTTCCAGCTGATCGACGATGCGCTCGACTATGGCGGCAACAGCACGGATCTCGGCAAGAACGTCGGCGACGATTTTCGCGAGGGCAAGGTCACGCTCCCGGTGATCCTGGCCTACCGGCGCGGCACCGCCTCCGAGCGCGAGTTCTGGAAGGCGGCGATCGAGAACAACGAAGCTGACGACGCTTCGCTTGAAAAGGCCATCGGCCTGATGGCCCGCTACGGCGCGATCGCCGATACGGTCGGCCGCGCCCGCCACTTCGGCGAGATTGCCAGGGACGCGCTGGCGCCTCTGCCAGCCACGCCTCAGAAGGCGGCGCTCATCGAAGTGATCGAATTCTGTATCAGCCGCGCGGTTTAAACCAAGCGCTAAGCATGACGGCATAGCCTGCCGTCATGTGGCTTTCGGCAAAGAGCATCCGTGCAAACAGCGATCGCGCAACGGCGTCAGCCTCGTGTAGAATAAGGCATGCCGCGGCGTGGCTGACGATGTTATGATCGGCCGCCGATTGACCTGTATCGCAAAAAGGCCATGCTTTTCGCGGAATAGCGGCTGCTAAGTCCAGCGCCGGGCGCTGGAACTGGAAAGGGACAGAATGCGCCAGAAATCTTCGTTGTCGCGCACGGCGCTGGCGGCGCTCGCAACCCTGCTCCTCTCGAGTGCCGGAGGGCAAGCGAAGCAGGCCGCGGCCACCGAGCCGGTCGCCATCAATTCGTTCTCGGGAGCATTCCTGGCTGCGCGCGTGGCTGAAGTCGACAACGATCTCAATGGCGCCATCGCTTACTACAAGCGCGCCCTCAGCTTCGATCCCGACAACCAGGCCATGCAGCAGAGCCTGATGCTGGCGCTCATCTCCGATGGGCAGTTCGAGGCGTCGCTGCCTTATGCCGAAAAACTGAAGACGGTGGCGGAGGTCGAACGCTTCTCGCGGGTGGCGCTCGCTGTCGAGGATATCCGCAAGGGCCGCTACGACGCTGCGCAGACGATGCTCAAGCTGGCGCTGGAATCCGATCTCGACCGCCTCATCTCGAGGCTGCTTTCCGCCTGGGCGAAACAGGGCGCAGGAGACGGCAAGGGCGCGCTCGAGGCGATCGACCAGCTTGAAGGACCCGAATGGTATTCGCTCTTCAAGACCTATCACCGCGCCCTGATCGCCGAGGCTTCCGGTCTGGAGAAGGAGGCCGGCGAAGCGTTTGAAGAGACGGTGTCCGACCTCGTCTCGGGTGGCTCAGCCCCGGACACCTACCTGCGGGCCGCTGAAGCCTATGCCGGTTTCCTCGCCCGCAAGGGGGACAAGGCGGGCGCGCTCAAGGCGCTCGACATGGCCGAGCAGTTCGCAGCGGGCCGCGTGGCCATCAACCAGCTGCGCGCCAAGGTGGAAGCCGGTGAAAAGATCCCCCCCGTCGTCGAATCCACTCCAGACGGCGCGTCCGAGGTGCTGCTCGATCTTGGCAGCGCGCTGAACCGCGGCGGTGGCGAGCCTTTCGTGCGCCTCTATCTGCGCCTTGCCCTGGCTCTGCGGCCGGACAGCGATGCCGCGCTGCTGCAACTGGCCGGCTTCGCCGAACAGCAGCAGGACGCCGAGGGCGCCATCGCGCTCTATCGTCGGATCCCCAAGGATTCGCCGATGCGCCGGGCCGCCGACCTGCAACTCGGGCTGAACCTTGCCGATCTCGATCGCCATGCCGAGGCCGAGGCGGATCTCAAGAAGTTGCTCGACAGCGATCCAAACGACCTGCGCGCCTATCTGGCGCTTGGCGGGGTCTACGGCTCGCAGGAAAAGTACGCGGACTCGGCGAAGCTCTATGACGCCGCCGCCCGGCGCATCGAATCGGGCCACATCGGCGAGCGCAAGGACGGTGCATCGACATCGGTCTGGAACATCTATTACCAGCGCGGCATTGCCTACGAGCGGCTGAAGCAGTGGCCGAAGGCCGAGCCCAATTTCCGCAAGGCGCTCGAACTTCAGCCCGACCAGCCTCAGGTCCTGAATTACCTCGGCTATTCATGGGTCGACATGGGCATGAACCTGGACGAGGCCCTTGGCATGATCCAGAAGGCGGTCGATCTGAGGCCGAGCGACGGCTACATCGTCGATTCCCTCGGTTGGGCGTTCTATAGGCTCGGCCGCTACGAGGACGCTGTCCGCGAGCTCGAGCGCGCCGTCTCTCTGAAGCCCGACGACCCGGTCCTCAACGATCATCTGGGCGATGCCTACTGGCGCGTTGGCCGCCGGCTGGAGGCGACCTTCCAGTGGAGCCACGCACGCGACCTGAAGCCGGAGCCGGACGTTCTGGCCAATGTCCAGAAGAAGCTCGCCGAGGGGCTGCCGCCGGTTCCAGACAAGGCGACGGCAGGTCAGCCGGTCGGAGCCGAGCCGCCGGCGGTCGAGCCCGCCGAACCGCCCAAGCAGGAGAAGCGGACCGAATTGCGGACCGATAGCGTGAAAGCGACGCCTGCCGCCTATACGGTCCTGCGCGGGCAGTCGCTGTGGTCGATTGCCAACGAGGTGCTCGGCAACGGCAACCGCTATATCGAGATATTGAACCTGAACCCGCAGCTGCAAGGCGATCCCGGCCGGCTGGTGCCAGGCCAGGAGCTGGTGTTGCCGGCGCCGAACTGAGGCGGGGAGCGTCTGGAGGGGCGATCTCGCGCCACCCTTGTGGCCATGCCGGGCGCGTTGCCGGCCAGCGACGACTTACTTCCTCCCGACGTCCGCGAGATCGAACGGCGTCGTCTGGTAGAGCTGGTTGATCCAGTTGCCGAACAGGAGATGCGCGTGGCTGCGCCAGCGGTTCTCGGGCTGGCGCGTCGGGTCGTCATGCGGAAAGTAATTGCGCGGCAGCGCGATGGGGGCGTCGGCGTTGCGATCGCGAAAGTACTCCTCGGCCAGAGAGCCGGAATCATACTCGATGTGATTGAACATGTGCAGCGACCGGTGCGCCGGGTCGTCGAGAAGGCACAGCCCCGCCTCGTCGGATTCCATCAGCACCTTGATGCCGCTGGCCGGCGGTATGTCGTCCCGATGCACTTCGGTCCAGCGCGACACCGGAATCGAAAAGTCGTCCGAGAACCCGCGCAGGTAGGGAGATGCGGGCTCTAGGTTGCGGTGCCGGTAGACGCCGAAGGCCTTCTGCGGAAGATCGTACTTGGGCATGCCGTGGAAGTGATGCACGGCAGCCTGGGCGCCCCAGCAGATGTTGAAGGATGCGTGCACGTGCGTCTGCGTCCAGTCGAAGATGCGGCGTAGCTCGTCCCAGTATGTCACCTGCTCGAACGGCAGCGTCTCCACCGGCGCGCCAGTGGCGATGAAACCGTCGAATTTCTCGGACTGGACGTCCTCCCAGTCGCGGTAGAAGGAAATCATGTGGTCGCTCGGCGTGTTGCGGGCGACATGGTTGGTGATCTTCACCAGCGTCAGCTCCACTTGCAGCGGAGTGGCGCCGAGCAGGCGCGCGAATTGCGTCTCGGTCTTGATCTTGTTCGGCATCAGGTTGAGCAGCGCGATCTTCAGCGGCCTGATGTCCTGGCGCACGGCCTCTGCCTCGCGCATCACCATCACGCCCTCGGCCTCCAGCGTGGTGCGGGCGGGAAGATCGTTCGGTATCTTGATCGGCATCTTGCGTGTCTGTCCTTTACATTCACCGGGAGGACAGACGCTGTGGCTTGATCCGCTTGGTTGCCGGTCCGGCCACATCCTCCCCTGCGGGAGCGCCACCTTGCCCGGAAGGCAGGTTGGCGTCGGGCGTCGGCCCAACTCTGGATGTTGGGGCATATCTAGACGGCAGCATGCAAAGTTACAATGGGGTACGAACGCCCAGCCTCTGGTTGAAAATTGGTCGCGCGGTGCGCCGTCCGGGCGAATGGCGAAGCCGGCGATGCTTGACCCCAAAAAGCCATCGCACTACGAGGGGCCTCAATTCCTGCCCCCTGTTACCCTTGAGGCTCAGTCCACCCGTGTCGCAGCCGAACTATTCCGATCCCAGCCGCTCGTTTCAGGGCCTGATCCTGACCCTGCACAACTACTGGGCCGAGCGAGGTTGCGTCGTGCTGCAGCCCTACGACATGGAGGTCGGCGCCGGCACGTTCCATCCGGCCACGACGCTTCGCGCGCTTGGACCCAAGCCGTGGAACGCCGCCTATGTGCAGCCGTCGCGTCGCCCCAAGGACGGCCGCTACGGCGAAAATCCGAACCGTCTCCAGCATTACTACCAGTACCAGGTGATCCTGAAGCCCAACCCGCCGAACCTGCAGGAGCTCTATCTGGGCTCGCTGGAGGCGATCGGCATCGACCCGCTGGTGCATGACATCCGCTTTGTCGAGGACGACTGGGAGAGCCCGACGCTGGGCGCCTGGGGCCTCGGCTGGGAGTGCTGGTGCGACGGCATGGAGGTGTCGCAGTTCACCTATTTCCAGCAGGTCTGCGGCATCGAATGCGCGCCGGTTGCGGGCGAACTCACCTACGGGCTGGAGCGGCTGGCCATGTATGTGCAGGGCGTCGACAACGTGTACGACCTCAACTTCAACGGCCGCGAGGGCGACGAGAAGGTCACCTATGGCGAGGTCTTCCTGCAGGCCGAGCAGGAGTATTCCCGCCACAACTTCGAGTTCGCCAACACCGCGATGCTGCTGAAGCACTTCGAGGACGCAGAAGCCGAGTGCAAGGCGCTGCTGGCAGCCGGCGCGCCGCGCGAAGGCGAGAACCAGGCGCTGCATCGCATGGTGCTGCCGGCCTACGACCAGGCGATCAAGGCGAGCCACGTCTTCAACCTGCTCGACGCCCGTGGCGTCATCTCCGTCACCGAGCGCCAGAGCTACATCCTGCGCGTGCGCAATCTCGCGAAAGCCTGCGGCGAAGCCTTCCTGCTGACCGACGCCGGCGGCGCCAACCTTTCTCGACAGGCCGCGTGATCATGCCCGATCTTCTGCTTGAACTCCGTTCCGAGGAAATCCCCGCACGCATGCAGCGCAAGGCGGCGGGCGATCTGCGCAAGATGGTCACGGACGGTCTCGTCGAGGCCGGTCTCACCTATGAAGGCTGCCAGGAATACTGGACCCCGCGCCGCCTGACGCTGGACGTTCGTGGGCTGACCGCGCGCTCGAAGGACGTGCGAGAGGAGAAAAGGGGACCCAGCACCAAGGCGCCGGAACAGGCGATCCAGGGCTTTTTGCGCTCCGCCGGTTTGAGCGACATCAGCCAGGCGCATGTCCACACCGACCCGAAGAAGGGCGACTTCTACGTCGCCCATATCGTCAAGCAGGGCCGCGGCGCTGAAGAGATCATTGCGGAACTGGTGCCTGCGGTCATCCGCAACTTCCCTTGGCCGAAATCCATGCGCTGGGGCGGCTCGTCGGGGCCGAAGGGCTTGCGTTATGGCAAGCTGGAGGGGCGGGGCGGTGAAACCCTGCGCTGGGTGCGCCCGCTGCAGTCGATCCTCTGCACCTTCGGTCCGGAGACCGAGGAGCCGGCCGTCGTCGACTTCGAGGTCGACGGCATTCGCTCCGGCAACGTGACCTACGGCCACCGCTTCCATGCGCCGGATGCGATCATCGTCAAGCGCTTTGACGACTACGTTGCGAAGCTGGAGGCGGCCAAGGTCGTTCTCGACGCCGAGCGCCGCAAGCAGATCATTGCGCATGACGCAAAGAACCTCGCCTTCGCCAATGGACTTGAACTGGTCGAGGACGAGGGCCTGTTGGAGGAAGTCTCGGGCCTGGTCGAGTGGCCCGTCGTTCTGATGGGCGAGTTCGAGAAGGACTATCTGGAGATTCCCGCCGAGGTGATCCGGCTGACCATCCGCGCCAACCAGAAATGCTTTGTGGTGAGAAGCGCGGAGGGCGGGGAGGGCGCGCTTGCCAACCACTTCATGCTCACCTCGAACATCGTCGCCAAGGATGGCGGCAAGGAGATCGTGCACGGCAACGGCAAGGTCGTGCGCGCGCGCCTCTCGGATGCGCTCTACTTCTGGAAGACCGACCAGGGCGACCTGCCGGACCTCGCGCTGCTGAAAGAATCCGCCGAGAAGTTCGGGCTCGACCTGAAGAAGCCGCTCGACCAGCGTATGGCCCGCCTCGATCATCTGAACGTCACCTTCCACGCCAAGCTCGGCACGCAAGGGCAGCGCGTCGAGCGCATCGCGCGGCTGGCGGAAGAGATCGCACCCGTTGTCGGCGCTGATCCGGCCCTTGCCCGCCGCGCGGCACTGCTCGCCAAGGCCGATCTGACGACCGAGGTCGTCGGCGAGTTCCCCGAACTTCAGGGCGCGATGGGCCGCAAATATGCGCTGCTCCAGGGCGAGAACCCCTCCGTCGCCGCTGCGATCGAGGAGCACTACAAGCCGCAGGGCCCGTCCGACCGTGTGCCGACCGACCCCGTGTCGATCGCCGTGGCGCTCGCCGACAAGCTTGACACGCTGGTCGGCTTCTGGGCCATCGACGAGAAGCCGACGGGCTCCAAGGATCCGTTCGCGCTGAGACGGGCTGCGCTGGGCGTGATCAGGATGCTGGTGGAGAATGGGGTTCGGCTGCCGCTTGCGCAGAGCTTCGTCGGACATGCCACGTTGTCTCGAATGATCCAGACGATGAACATATCCGCGCCTGCTGGGTGGACCGCCGACCTCCTTTCCTTCTTCCACGACCGCCTGAAAGTCTATCTCCGCGACCAGGGCGCACGCCACGACCTGATCGACGCTGTCATCACGCCCGACGCCGACGACCTTCTGTTGGTCGTCCGCCGCGTCGAGGCGCTTGGAAAACTGCTCGACGCCGAGGACGGCAAGAACCTGCTCGCGGGAACCAAGCGCGCCGCGAATATCCTTGCCGCCGAGGAGAAGAAGGGCACCCGCATCGCCGATGCGGTTTCGCCGAACCTGCTCACCGATCCGGCCGAAGTCGCCCTGTTCGAGGCGGTGAATCAGGCTGAGAAGAAGGCCGCGCAAGCGATTCAGAACGAAGACTTTTCGGCCGCCATGGTGGCGCTGGCGGCACTGCGCGAGCCGGTCGACACCTTCTTCGACAAGGTGCTGGTGAACGCCGACGATCTGGACGTGCGTGCCAACCGTCTGGCGCTGCTCGCCCGCATCCGGGCGGCGACCGGTCAGGTCGCGGATTTCTCGAAGATCGCGGGATAGGCACCCTCGACGGCGGCCCATGCGGGCCGCTCGCCTACGAGGGTGGAAATAGGCGCCTACTCGAGAACCAACTCGTCGGCCGGCGGCTCCTCTTGCCGGCCGGCGGAGATGCCAGCCTTCGTCGGCGAACCGGCCTTGTTCGCCTGCGGGTCGGGGCGCATGAAAGCCTCGCCCTCGATGCCCGCCCGGATGACCATCGGCATGGCAGGGATACCCCTCAGCAACGTCTCGCTCGGCGTATGGTCGGTGCCGATTGCCGCCGTTTCGATGGCGTCCGGCGTCGTTCCCACCTGAAGGATGGACACGGCCGCCAGCGGCGCATCCGCGCTCTTCAGGACCAGGATCGACGGTGTCTCGCTGGGAGCGTCGGTGCCGATCGCCAGGAACGACGACGCCGCGGCGCTGCCTGTTGCAGCAGCAAGCAGGAATGCCGTGAGAACCATGCGCATGGCAGTTTTGCCCCAAGTCAGCCCTTGTCAGCATTTCCTGTAGCAATGCCGCGTTGCAATCCGCTTGCGACGATCCTTTGCATTTTAACAAAACGCCGGGACTTGCGGCCGAGCCGCTGCGGCGATACGCAGCCCCAACCAGACGAGGTATCGAGTTGGCAGAGATCGTAACGACCGAAACGGGGCTCGACCGCGCGCTCGCGGTGCTCAAGTCGGGCGAAGTGGTCGCGATTCCGACGGAGACGGTCTATGGCCTTGCCGGCGACGCGACCAATGGCGACGCCGTCCTGCGCATCTTCGAAGCCAAGGGACGGCCGCGCTTCAACCCGCTGATCGCGCATGTCGGCTCGATCGAGATGGCGACCGGCATCGCCTTGTTCGACCCGCTGTCGCTAAAGCTTACAGAGAAATTCTGGCCGGGTCCGTTGACCCTCGTGCTGCCGGCAAGGCAGCCCTCGACGATCCATCCGCTGGTCACCGCCGGCCTGGACACGATCGCGATCCGGATGCCGCAGGGTTTCGGGCGCAAGCTCATCGACGCATTTGGCCGGCCGCTGGCGGCGCCTAGCGCGAATTCGTCCGGTCGCATCAGCGCCACCTCCGCCGACGCGGTGGCGGCCGACCTCGGGGCGAGGATCCCGTTGATCGTCGATGGAGGCGCGACGCAGGTCGGAGTGGAGTCGACCATCGTCAAGGTCGAGGGCGGCGAGGTGCATCTGCTGAGGCCGGGCGGCATTTCCGCGGCTGAGATCGAACAGGCAACCGGCCGCAAGGTTCTTCGCCGCCAAGGCGGCGCCGTACAGGCCCCCGGGATGCTGGCGTCGCACTATGCGCCACATGCGGGCGTGCGGATCAACGCAGACGAGGTGAGGCCGGGAGAGGCGCTGCTTGCCTTCGGGGCGGAGCGCGCCAAGGGTTCGGAATTGGCCGTCGCGGTGCTCAACCTCTCCGAAACAGGCGACATGCGCGAGGCGGCGCGGAACCTCTTCGAGCATCTGCAGCGGCTCGATCGCTCGGGCGCGGCCGCCATAGCTGTCGAGAGGGTGCCCACCGACGGGCTCGGCGAAGCGATCAACGATCGGCTCACGCGTGCTGCCGCCCCGCGCGACTTTCCCCAGAACAGGACCTAGTCCAGACCAATGGCTGACAATATTCCGAACCCGGCCCTCCTCGAGCGTTTCGCGGCAATTGTGGGCGCGCAATACGCGCTGACCGCAGCCGACGACATCCAGCCCTACGTGACCGAACCGCGCGGACTTTGGGCTGGACGCACGCCGATGGTGCTGAGGCCCGGCAGCGTCGATGAGGTGAGCCGCATCATGAAGCTCGCCACGGAGACCAAAACCGCGATCGTGCCGCAGGGTGGCAACACCGGCCTGGTCGGCGCGCAGACGCCCCACCGTTCGGGGCAGGAGCTGGTGCTTTCGCTCTCGCGGCTCGACCGCATCCGGGAAGTGGACCTCGATTCCAACACGGTGACCGTCGAGGCCGGCGTCATCCTGGAGAATCTCCGCAATGCCGCCGACGCCGCCGACCGTCTGTTTCCGCTTTCGCTGGCGGCGCAGGGCACCTGCCAGATCGGCGGCAACCTGTCGTCGAATGCGGGCGGCACGGGCGTGCTGGCCTATGGCAACGCGCGCGAACTGTGTCTCGGCGTCGAGGTCGTCTTGCCGACCGGCGAGGTGCTGGACGATCTCAGGAAGCTCAAGAAGGACAACACGGGCTACGACCTCAAGAACCTCTTCGTCGGAGGCGAGGGGACGCTCGGCGTCATCACGGCGGCCGTGCTGAAACTGTTTCCGAAGCCGAAGGGCCAGGAGATGGCCTGGGTCGGCCTGTCGAGCCCCGAGGCGGCGCTGTCGCTGTTCAATCGGGCGGTCGGGCATGCGGGAAGCGCGTTGACCGCATTCGAACTGCTTGGCCAGAGACCCGTCGAGTTCACCGCCCGCCACGTCGCGGGGACGATGATTCCTGTTTCGGTCGACTGGCCGTGGCACGTGATGATGGAAATCTCGTCGGGACGATCGGCGGACGACGCGCGGCAGCTCGCCGAGGACATTCTGGCGGAGGCGATCGAGGACGGCACGGTCGGCGACGCGGTGGTCACCCAGAACCTCGCGCAGGCGAAAAGCTTCTGGACGATCCGCGAAACCCTACCCGAGGCCCAGCGTCCGGAGGGGGCTTCGATCAAGCACGACATTTCCGTGCCGATCGCCTCGATACCGGAGTTCATCCGGTTGGCGGGGGAGGCGGTCGAGGAGGTGTGCCCGGGGGCGCGCGTCGTCTGCTTCGGCCACATGGGCGACGGCAACCTGCACTACAACATCTCGCGGCCGCTCGACGCCGCCGATGCGGCTTTCCTCGACCTCTACAAACCGATGAACAAGGCCGTCCACGATGTGGTCCGCGCGCTGGACGGCTCGATCTCGGCCGAGCATGGCATCGGCCAGCTGAAGCGCGACGAGCTGCTGGCGACCGCGCCCACCGTCGCCATCGATCTCATGCGGCGCATCAAGTCGGCGTTCGACCCGGCCGGCATCATGAATCCGGGCAAGGTCATCTGAACGGAAACTCAACCGAAGTTACCGCTTTCTGACCACTGGTCGGATTCCAATAACCATCTGGCAGACAACGAAAAATTTAACCGAACTTCTAAGGCTCGAAGTAAGGAGCGGCGCCTAGTCTCGCACACATAAACGAGGCCGGATCACCGGCCCGGAGAAGCCGGATACCGGCTCTCAGGAGAGACAGGAAGGCCAACACTATGAGCTCCGGACTGAAGCCAGTCTGGGCGGGGCGCAACATGCGTCTCGACCCGTTCCGTCTGCCCCAGATGGTGAGCTACGCGACCCGCGACGATGCCGGCGAGGTGATCGTTTCCATCGACCGGCGCGGCGCCGTCATTCGGCGCACGCTTTCGAGGAGCGGCTTGCCCGCCACGATCGTGCTGCCGGCAAACGCCTTCCGGGGCGTCGCGGCGCGGGCCATGGAAGACGCCCAAGGCAACGTGACGGTCACGCTGGAGCTCTTGCACAACGATCCGATGCTGTCGGTGCCTCTCCTGGTCGCCGAGGATCTGGACGACGTGGCGGCCGACTGGCGCACATGGTCCGAGGCGTATCGCCTGCCGATGCTCTTGATCGAGGCGGACGGAGTGGCCCGTACACTGGACGAGTCGCTCGGCGTGGCTGATCGTGCGAGTTCGCCCGCGGAAAGGCGCAAGGGGCGCAGTTCCACCCGCCGCCGCCCACGCTTCCTGGCGCGTCGGCGTCAGGGCGAACTGGGATTGCGGCTGGTCGTCAACGGCGAAGAGATCATCGCCAGGGGATAACGGCTACATCAACGGCTTCAACGCCACCCAGGCGCCGCCGGCGAGCAGCCCGACGAAGATCAGCCAGCCGACGACCGTGTTCGACTTGAACAGTCGCAGGCATTGCGCCGGATCGTTGATGTCGAGCGCAATGATCTGGCGGGTCATGTGGATGCCGGCCGCGACCAGGCCGGCAAGCGCTGGCATCGGCGCGCCCGCGGCTGCGAAGGCCAGCGCAAACAGGAGCAGCGCACCACCGTAGAGGCCGATCAGCCACGACTTCGTCTGGTCGCCGAACAGGCGGGCGGTCGACTTCACGCCGACCAGCGCGTCGTCTTCCTTGTCCTGGTGGGCATAGATCGTGTCGTAGCCGATGGTCCAGAGAATGGCCCCGGCGTAGAGCAGGATCGCGGGGGCGTCGATGTCCGCGAACTCGGCCGCCCAGCCCATCAGCGCTCCCCATGAAAAGGCAAGGCCGAGAACGAATTGCGGCCAGTTGGTGATTCGCTTCATGAAGGGATAGGCGGCCACCACCGCCAGGGATGAAATGCCGAGAAGGATCGCAAAGTCGTTGAACTGGAGGAGCACCGCCAGCCCGGTGAGCGCCTGTGCAACGAGAAACGCCCATGCCTGCTTGCGGGTCACCTGGCCTGACGGCAGCGGGCGAGAGCGGGTGCGTTCCACCTGCGAGTCGATGCCCTCGTCGACCAGGTCGTTATAGGTGCAGCCGGCGCCCCTCATGGCGATTGCGCCGATGAGGAAAAGCAGCAGAAACCACGGCGACGGCAGCAGCGAGGCGAGCGAATCGCCCGGGCGCGCATAGGCGGAAGCGGCAAGCGCGGTCGACCACCAGCACGGCCACAACAGCAGCCACCAGCCGATCGGCCGATCCCATCGCGCAAGCTGGGCATAGGGCCAGGCCGCGCGCGGCAGCATCCGGTAGACCCAATGTCCGCTCGGCGCATCGGCGACGCGGCCCTGGGAAGTGCGGGACTGGATGGTTTCCATGCGTCTCTTCAGGTCTCGGCTTTGGGATTGGCCAGAGTTTTCGACAATTTTCTCTCGGCGCTTCGATACATCTTCCAGAATCGCCGTTTCACCCAGCGCAGGTGCTTCCACCATTCAGGCGATGACACAAGGCGTCCTTTGCGCATATGCGCCATAACATGAGCCTTCGTCCTGGCTTCATAGTCCATGGTAGCCCCACGGCGCAAATTGACGCCTTGCGGCGTCGGCCATGAGGCGGTAGCGGGTTCGTCGATTGAACGCAGGAACCGCGCATGAATGTTCTCCTCATCGGCTCCGGCGGGCGCGAGCATGCGCTGGCGTGGAAGCTCGCCGCATCGCCCCTGCTGACGAAGCTCTATGCCGCGCCGGGCAATCCCGGCATCGCTCAGGAGGCGGAATGCGTCGGGCTCGACGTCGAGGACCACGCAGCCGTCGTTGCCTTCTGCCGCGAAAAAGCAATCGGTCTGGTCGTGGTCGGCCCGGAGGCGCCGCTGGTCGCCGGCCTGAGCGACGCGCTGCGCGCCGCTGGCGTCAAGGTGTTCGGTCCGTCGCAGGCCGCGGCGCAGCTGGAAGGCTCAAAGGGTTTTACCAAGGATCTGTGCGCCCGCTTCGGCATTCCGACCGGCGCGTATGGCCGTTTCCGTTCCGCGGACGAGGCGAAGACCTATGCCCGGCAGCAGGGCGCGCCGATCGTCGTCAAGGCCGACGGGCTCGCAGCCGGCAAGGGCGTCACCGTGGCGATGGAGCTTGACGAGGCGCTGGCCGCAATCGACGCCTGCTTCGACGGCGCGTTCGGCGGGGCTGGCGCCGAGGTCGTCGTGGAAGAATTCCTCGACGGCGAGGAGGCGAGCTTTTTTTGCCTGTGCGACGGCAAGACCGCGCTGCCGTTCGGCTCGGCGCAGGATCACAAGCGCGTCGGTGACGGCGACACTGGACCGAATACCGGAGGCATGGGGGCTTATTCGCCAGCGCCCGTGATGTCGGCCGAGATGACGGAGCGCGTCATGCGCGAGATCGTCGAGCCGACCATGCGCGGCATGGCCGAGATGGGCATGCCGTTCTCGGGCGTACTTTTTGCCGGCCTGATGATCACCAGGGATGGGCCGAAGCTGATCGAATACAACGTCCGTTTCGGTGACCCGGAATGCCAGGTGCTGATGATGCGGCTGAAGGACGACCTGCTGGTGCTGCTGGAGGCATCGGCCGACGGCCAACTCGGCCATGTCTCGGCGCGCTGGCGGGACGATGCTGCTCTAACCGTGGTGATGGCCGCCAACGGCTATCCCGGCGCGGTCAAGAAGGGCACCGTCATCAAGGGGCTGGACCGGATCGGCAGTGGCGGTGTGGAAGTGTTCCACGCCGGCACCGCGCGCAAGGATGGTGAACTGGTCGCCAATGGCGGGCGCGTCCTCAACGTCACGGCGACGGGCAAGACTGTCTCGGACGCGCAGCAGCGCGCCTATGCAGCTGTCGATGCGATCGACTGGCCGGGCGGCTTCTGCCGCCGCGACATCGGTTGGCGCGCCGTGGAACGGGAGGCGGAGGCGTGACGGTTACCATCTACCACAATCCCGCCTGCGGCACCTCGCGCAATGCGCTGGCGATGATCCGCGCTTCGGGCGAGGAGCCGGAAATCGTCGAGTATCTGCAAACCCCGCCAAGCCGCGAGCGGCTGCTCGGTCTGATCAGGCAGATGGGTATTTCCCCCCGCGACTTGCTCCGGCGCAAGGGCACGCCCTACGACGAACTTGGCCTCGATGATGCGAAATGGAGCGACGACCAGCTCGTCGATTTCATGATGGCGCACACAATTCTGATCAACCGCCCGATCGTCGTCACGGAGAAGGGTGCGCTGCTTGCCCGGCCTTCGGAACGTGTTCTCGACATCTTGGCCAATCCGGATATCGGTGAGTTCGTCAAGGAAGACGGCGAGATCGTGCCGGCTCGCCGTTAACGGAAACGGGTAAGCTGGAAGGGATCCGGCGCCGGCGCATCCGCCAGCGTGCCCTCCGCCGCGCGGCGTTGGTGGTGGGCCAGCGAGCAGCGGGGCGAACACAGGATGCCTCGGTCCGACCAGTATGCCGGGCCGTTCGCGACGCGGCCTTCCCAGTAGTGAAAAGCCGCATCATCGTATGGCGTGCCGCATTCGATGCAGCGTTTCGTCTCGGGCCTTGCCAGCATGGTCGTGTCTCCGTGCATAGGAAATGACGGCGCCGAGGGGCGAGGTCAATGCCCACGATGCGTCGCGCTCCGCTGCCGACGAATTGGCGTTTGACGTTTACGTAAAAAATATCTAGCGGTTCCTGATCGTCGGATCGCGCCCTTCCCTTGTGGTCCGGGAAACGCAAATGCCGAGGAGTCGCATCCATGTACCGAGCGCCCGTGGCGGATATCGCCTTCACCCTAAAGCACGTCGCGGGGCTGAAGGCGGCCCTGGACGGCGGCAAGCTGGGCGATCTCTCCGAGGATCTCGCGGACGCGATCCTTGCCGAAGCCGGCCGCTTTGCAAGCGAGGAGGTCGCGCCGCTCTACAAGATCGGCGACGAGCAGGGCGCAAAACTCCGCGACGCCGCCGTGACCATGCCCGAGGGCTGGAAGGAGCTCTATCGCCGCTGGACCGAGGGTGGCTGGAATGGGCTCTCTGCACCGGAGGAGTTCGGCGGGCAGGACCTGCCGAACATGCTGTCCGTGGCGGCGCTCGAGATGTGGAACTCCGGCTCGATGGCCTTCGCCATCGGACCGACGCTGACCGTGGGGGCTGTCGAGGCGCTCGACAAGCACGCTTCCGACGAACTGAAGCAGACCTATCTGGAAAAGCTCGTGTCCGGCGAATGGATGGGCACCATGAACCTGACCGAGCCGCAGGCGGGTTCCGATCTCGCGGCGCTCAAGGCGCGGGCCGAGCGCGCTGGCGACGGGACCTACCGCATCTTCGGCCAAAAAATCTTCATCACCTATGGTGAGCACGATTTTACCGACAACATCGTGCATCTGGTGCTGGCGCGGCTCCCCGACGCGCCCGCCGGCACGCGCGGCATCTCGCTGTTCCTGGTGCCGAAGTTCCTCGTCAATGATGACGGCTCGCTTGGCGCGCGCAACGACGTGTTCTGCTCCGGTCTCGAGCACAAGCTCGGCATCCACGCGTCGCCGACCTGCACCATGATCTATGGTGACGGCTTCGCGAAGGATCGCGAGCCCGGGGCTGTCGGCTGGCTGATCGGAGAGGAGAACAAGGGGCTGGCCTGCATGTTCACCATGATGAACAATGCCCGCCTCGCAGTCGGCATGCAGGGGGTCGCAGTAGCCGAAACGGCCTACCAGAAGGCGTTGGCCCATGCGAATGAACGCCGGCAGGGCAAGGCCGCCGGCTACGACGGGCAAGGCATGGCGCCGATCGTCCATCACCCAGACGTTCAGCGCAACCTCCTGACCATGAAAGCGCTGACCCAGATGGCGCGGTCGATCGCCTATTGCTGTGCGCATGCGCTCGACATGGCGCATGCCTCCGAAGGCGACGAAGC
This sequence comes from Mesorhizobium shangrilense, assembly GCF_028826155.1. NCBI lineage: Bacteria > Pseudomonadati > Pseudomonadota > Alphaproteobacteria > Hyphomicrobiales > Phyllobacteriaceae > Arvimicrobium > Arvimicrobium flavum. The sequence goes on along the minus strand of NZ_JAQGPN010000001.1, from coordinate 4,047,625 downwards.
GCGCCATTGGCAGGATCGCGCCAACCTGCTCACGCCGGTCGCCAAGGCGTTCTCCACCGATGTCGGCGTCGACGTCGCCTCGCTCGGCATCCAGGTGCACGGCGGCATGGGCTTCATCGAGGAGACCGGCGCGGCCGCGCTGCTACGCGACGCGCGCATCGCGCCGATCTACGAAGGCACCAACGGCATCCAGGCAATTGATCTCGTGGCGCGGAAGCTGCCCCAGTCAGGCGGCGAGCACATCGCTGGCTACATCTCCGAGCTGCGCGCCATCGTCGAGGCGGTGCGCCAGTCGAACATGACGGGCTTCGGCGCTGCTGCCGACCGCCTCGATGCTGCGCTTGGCGCGCTGGACGAGGCCACTGGATTCCTGCTGGCGGCGCAGAAGGAAGGGCGCGGCGACGAAGCGCTCGCGGGCGCCACGCCATACTTGCGTCTGCTCGCCCTGGCTGTGGGCGGATGCTACCTGGCGAAGGGTGCGCTGGCGGAAGGGGCCGAGCCCCACGTGGCGCTCTGCCGCTTCTTTGCGGAGAACCTGGTCGGCGAAGCGGGTGCGCTGAAGGATCGCGTCGTTTCGGGCGCCGCGAGCCTGGCCGCCGCGTCGAAGACGCTGCTCGCCTGAACGAGGAGGAACCTGTGACTGAACACGTGCTGATCGAACGCAAGGGCGCGATCAACATCATCCGGATGAACCGTCCGGACAAGAAGAACGCCATCACCCGCGCCATGTATGCGGCCATGGGCAAGGCGCTGCGGGACGGCGACGCCGATCCGGCCATCCGCTGCCACGTTTTCCTGGGCGTACCCGGCTCATTCTCCGCGGGCAACGATCTGGCGGACTTCATGGTCATGGCCATGGGGGGCGAGGGCGGCGCCGAGGTGTGGGATTTTCTGATCGGCCTGGCCGAGGCGGAAAAGCCTATCGTCTCCGGCGTCGACGGCATTGCAGTCGGCATCGGCACGACGCTCAACCTGCATTGCGACCTGACCTTCGCTACGCCGCGCACTGTGTTCCGCACGCCTTTCACGGATCTCGGGCTCGTTCCCGAGGCGGGCTCCAGCCTGCTTGCGCCGGCCATTCTCGGCCGCCAGCAGGCCTTTGCGTTGCTCGCCCTCGGCGATGGATTTTCCGCCGAGCGGGCGAAGGCGGCGGGGCTTATCTATGATGTCGTAGACGAAGCTGTGCTGGAAGATGCCGTTCTGGCAGCGGCCGAGCAGATCGCCGCCAAGCCGCCCCAGGCGCTCAAGATCGCGCGCGACCTGATGCGCGGACCGCGGGCCGAACTGGTTGCACGCATCCGGCAGGAGAGCGAGCATTTCCGCGAGCGCCTCACCTCCGAGGAGGCGCGTGCTGCCCTTACCGCCTTCATGTCTCGCAAGAAGGCGTGATATGACGCTGCCTTCGCCGCTCTTCGGGAGCGGTGCGGAGGCCGGCGTTCATGGAAACCAACCGGAAGCTGACGACCATCCTCTCGGCGGACGTCGAGGGCTACTCCCGCTTGATGGGCGTCGATGAGGAGGGCACCTTCGCCGCGCTGAAGGCGTCCCGGGACGCGGTCGCGCGGCATGTCTCCGTCTATGACGGCCGCGTGGTCAACACCTGGGGGGACGCGTTGATCGCGGAATTCCCGAGCGTCGTATCGGCGGTGCGCGCCGCGATCGACGCGCAGGGAGAACTGGCGGAGCGAAATGCCGGAAAGCCGGTCGAGCGGCAGATGCTCTATCGGGTCGGGATCAATCTGGGCGATGTCATTGCAGACGGCGACGACATCTATGGCGACGGGGTGAACCTTGCCGCGCGGCTGCAGGCGGAAGCGCCGCCCGGCGGCATCCTCATCTCCAGCACGGTCTACGACCAGGTCCGCAACAAGCTGACCGTCGGCTTCGAGTTCCTTGGCAATCTCGACGTGAAGAACATGGAGGAGGCCGTGCCGGTGTTCTCCGTGCGCATCGGCGACGACGGCAGGCCGTTGGCGGCCGAGGTGGAATTGCGAAAGGCCGAGCGCGCGCCGGTGTTCGGCCGCACGGCCAGCGTCCACGCGTCGCGCGATGGGGCCGGCGAAGCTTCTGCCGCCGCTGCAGCGCCCATCCCTCGCGACGCCGGTTCCGGCTCAGGAAACCTGCTGCATGACCGCAAGGTGCAACTGCTCGGCATTGTCGGAGCGGTTATCGTCGCCATCAACCTCATCACGTGGTCCGGCGAGTTCTGGTCGGTGTGGGCGCTCTTCGCCCTTGCTGTGATCGCCGGGCTGGACTGGGCTCGCCGAACCAGCGCGATCGATCGGGTGATGGCCGGACTGACCGTGATCGGAGCCACGGTCGTGGCCGTCAACCTGCTGACCTGGGAGGGGCGGTTCTGGGCGATCTGGCCGCTGCTTGGCATCGCAGCCGCAGCCGCCGCTCGCCGGGTGCTCCGCCGGCCCAGGAAGTAGCCGATGCGGCGGCGCGCTTACGGATAGAGCCGTGCCTTTGCCCAGCCGCCGGCGACACGGGAGAACACCATCCTGTCGTGCAGCCTGAACGGCCGGTCGTGCCAGAACTCGATCGTCTGCGGCACGATCCGGAAGCCGGACCAATGGGCCGGCCGCGGGATCTCGCCGATCGCATATCGCGCCGTGTACTCGGCGACCGCCTTTTCGAGCGCGAAACGGCTCTCCAGCGGGCGCGACTGCTTCGACGCCCAGGCCCCGATCCGGCTGCCGCGCGGGCGCGAGGCGTAGTACGCATCGGCCTCTGCCGCGGTCACCTGCTCCACCGGGCCGCGCACCCGCACCTGGCGACGAAGAGATTTCCAATGGAAACACATTGCCGCCTTCCTGTTGGTCAACAGCTCTTGGCCTTTGGCGCTTTCGTAATTCGTGTAGAAGACGAAACCCGCCGAATCGAATCCTTTGAGGAGAACCATGCGGACGTTGGGCAACCCGTCTTCGTCGACGGTGGCGAGAGCGACGGCGTTCGGGTCATTGGGCTCGCTTGCGCTGGCGTCCTCCAGCCACGCCGCGAACAGTTCGAAGGGCTCCGGGCTCTCGGTGAAGTCACCACTTGTTAACGAAGTGTCACTCATAGTTTTTGCTCGCAAGCTTCTGTCCACGGGGAGATTGCCCATTGTTGCGTAACGCGCAAGCGTTGGGCGTGCGACATTCGCGCGGCCGCTCTCCCAATTTCTGGAATCCGCTTGCAATTCTGGCGCTGGTGCTGCCGCTTGCCGGCTGCGGGGCAGGCGGCTTCGATCTGTCGAAGGCGGATGTCGACCGGACACTGCAGACGGGCAGCGTCGGATACGCCACCCCGACGCCCGATTCCACCAGCGTGTCGGATTCGCTGACGATTCGGAATGCTGTCTCCGCCGCTGATGTCGAGGCATTGGGGGGCGGTCCGCTCGCCTGGGCTAACGCCGACACGGGTTCGCGCGGCACCATCACCGGGGTCGCCGAGACCAGGGCCGCAGGCGCCCTCTGCCGCACCTTCACCGCTTCGCGCGAGAGCTACGACGGCGTGGGCATGTACAAGGGCGAAGCGTGCCAGGGCTACCGCGGCGCCTGGCGCATGAAGGCTTTCGACCCGATGTAGCGCACGTCGCTGCTGCACCGCGCACTGCTCTGGAATTTGTTCCTACGAAGACGCATATAGGGGCGAGAAATTCGCCTTTTCGACAGGATTTTTCATGCGCGATCCCTACGAGGTGCTGGGTGTTGCGAAGTCGGCGAGCGCCAAGGACATCAAGTCGGCGTATCGCAAGCTTGCCAAGAAGTACCACCCGGACCAGAACCCGAACGACCCGTCTGCCAAGGACCGCTTTTCCGCGGTGAACCAGGCTTATGAAGTTGTGGGCGACGAGAAGCAGCGCGCGGCCTTCGACCGCGGCGAGATCGGCCCTGACGGAAAGCCGCGCTTCCAGGGTTTCGAGGGCGCTCCGGGCGGCGATCCGTTCGCCGGGTTCCGCCGCCAGCAGGGACCGGGCGGCATGCATTTCGAATTTCGCGGCGGGCGGCCGACCGGCGACCCGTTCGACGGCGCCACCGACATCTTCAGCCAGATCTTCGGTGATTCGCTCGGCGGGGCAGGTGGCGGGCGCGGCGGCGGTCGGGCGCGCGTCCAGCGCGGCGAGGACCTGAACGCCGTCCTGGACGTCACCATCGAGGAGGCGGCCACGGCGGCCAAGGTCGCTGCGGTCATGCCCGACGGCCGCAAGATCGCGGTCAAGCTCCCAACCGTCGTCGAGGACGGACAGACCATCCGTCTGAAGGGGCAGGGTGGGCAGACTCCGCTCGGCGAGCCGGGCGACGCGCTGGTGAAGATCCGTTTCCGTCGTCATCCCCGCTATCGCCTCGAGGGGCGCGACCTCCACGTCGACGTCCCGGTCCCCCTCAAGGATGCGGTGCTTGGCGCCAAGGTCGCCGTCGAGACGCCGACCGGGCGTCTGGCGGTCAACGTTCCGGCCTGGTCGAGCTCCGACAAGGTGTTGCGTCTCAAGGGTCGGGGGCTTCCCGAAAAGGGCGGCGGCACGGCGGATCTTTACGCCCATGTGCGCGTCATGTTGCCCGAGAACGGCCATGCCGAACTCGAAGAATTCATGAGGAAGCAGGGCTAAATGCCCTAGCGGACGCCTGAAACGGTTGTTGGAGTATCTCCATGCGGCTTGAAACGCGCCCTGTGCTTGTGCGATAGGGCGGACCAAGTTTTCCGGATCAGCAGGCGGAGTTAAGCGAGATGGCGGGTGGAAACGGCCTGATGGCCGGCAAGCGCGGGCTTATCATGGGGGTGGCGAACAACCGCTCGATCGGCTGGGGCATTGCCAAGGCAGCCGCTGACCAGGGAGCGGAGCTTGCGCTGACCTATCAGGGCGAAGCCTTCAGGAAGCGCGTCGAGCCGCTTGCGGCGGAACTCGGCGCCCATCTTGCGGGCCACTGCGATGTGACAGATCCGGCAACGCTCGACGCGGTATTCGACAACATCGCGCAGAAATGGGGGAAGATCGACTTCCTCGTCCATGCCATCGCTTTTTCCGACAAGGAGGAGCTTGACGGCCGCTATGTCGAGACGACGCGCGATAACTTCCTGCGCACGATGGACATCTCGGTCTATTCCTTGACCACCATTGCCAAGCGGGCCGAGGCCCTGATGCCGGACGGCGGCTCGCTGCTGACGCTGACCTATTACGGCGCGGAGAAGGTGATGCCGCACTACAACGTCATGGGTGTCGCCAAGGCGGCGTTGGAAGCCAGCGTGCGTTATCTCGCCGTCGACCTGGGCGGCAGCAACATCCGCGTCAACGCCATCTCGGCCGGTCCCATCAAGACACTTGCCGCGTCGGGCATCGGCGACTTCCGCTACATCCTGAAGTGGAACGAGTACAATTCGCCTCTCAAGCGCACAGTGACACCAGAGGAAGTCGGCGATTCAGCGCTTTACTTCCTGTCGCACCTGTCGCGCGGGGTGACCGGCGAGGTCCACCATGTCGATTCCGGCTATCACGTCGTCGGCATGAAGGCCGTCGACGCGCCCGATATCTCGGTCGTCAAGGATTAGCCCCAAACTCGGCCTGTAGGCTGCGAGGATCCCAAGAAAAATGTCCCCGCTCGTCTATTTCGTGCGCCACGGCGAAACCGACTGGAATGCCGAAGGCCGCCTGCAGGGACAGGCTGATACCGACATCAACGAGAAGGGCAGGCGGCAGGCGACCCGCAACGGCGAACTGCTCGCCCGGCTCATTCCGGATCCCGAGACGTTCGATTTCGTCGCCAGCCCGCTCCGCCGCACCTGCGAGACGATGGAGCGAGTTCGCACCGCGATGGGACTGGACCCGAAGGGCTTCCGGACTGACCCGCGCCTGATGGAACTGCATTTCGGCGACTGGCAGGGATCGACCTATACGGAGCTCGAGCTGCGCGATCCCGGTTCCAGTTCCCGCCGGTCGAAGGACAAGTGGAATTTCCGTCCGCCCGGCGAACGGGCGGAAAGCTACCAGATGCTGCTTGAGCGCGTTCGGCCGTTCCTGGCGGAGCTGAGCCTGCCCACGGTATGCGTCACCCATGGCGGCATCATCCGCGTGATGTTCAAGATCGTAGAGAATGTCTCGGATCGCGAGGGTGCCCGGCTGCACGTCCCGCAGGACCGTGTCCTGAAGTTCGAGAACGGTGCCCTGACCTGGCTCTAGGGTCTGGCCGGGTCTCCATCGGGTCGCCAACTCGGCCATCCGGCTGCAAAGTTCGTCGGACGCCTAGCTGCGTCGTGCCGCCTATTCCTCGAAGCGGCCCGAAGCATCACGATCATGCTCGTACCGTCTCGTGAGCGGAAACGGGGGCAACCAGGATTCGCGGCGGACGGTCCAGAGTTCGTAGGTTGGCGTCAGTTGATCAGGGGCGTCCAGGGAGCCCAGGTTCACTTCGATTTCGTCGGCGGTGATTGCAAAAACGGACGAGCCGCAGCGGGGACAGAAGAATCGCCCGGCGTAGTCGCGTACTTCGCCCTCGATCGTCACCGCGTCCTTGGGGAATATGGCGGAGGCGTGAAAAAGCGCGCCGTGGTGCTTCCGACAGTCGAGGCAATGGCAAAGGCCGACCCGATACGGACGTCCCGACGCAACGAAGCGGACGTTGCCGCACAGGCAACCGCCGGTGAATCGGTCCATGCTGGATCTCCTCTGGTCACGCCGGCGGAAAAGTTACGCCGAATTTCCATCGAGGGTCGATGAAGCTGCGCCGGGTGTTTCCGGCCGTCGCCGCCTCTCAAGCGGCGCCCGCCAATGGCGCTGCAGGCCTGAGCGGATCTACTCCGACACGTTCATGTCGGTGATCAGGTTTTCGCCGCCCACCTTGTCGTAGGCCAGAAGGATGTCCATCCCTTCCTTCAGCGTGTCGACGTCGAATTCGCCCGGCAGCTTGTAGGATTTCCCATCGTCGAGCGTGATGATGGAATTTTCCTTGTCGATCGACTTGATCAATCCCTCGGCTTCGGCTGCGTAGGCCGCGAACGAGAACAGGAAGGCTGCGGCGAGAACGCCAAGGAAGCTGCGCATGATCGTCCTCTTGTGTGGCCCGTGCAGGCTGGCTCTTGGGGGGCGTTGGTGTGGATGAGTAACATGCCGAATGTGTCAAAACTTACGCCGTTGGTCAAAGTTTGACCATCGCCGAAAACGCCAATAGAAGGCCCGCAACGGCAGGCTCGGCCGCAGGAAGTTGTAAAAGATGTCACACAACACGTTCGGCCATCTCTTTCGCGTGACCACCTGGGGCGAGAGCCATGGCGCGGCGCTCGGCTGCGTCGTCGACGGCTGCCCGCCCGGCATTCGCTTCCGCCAGGCCGAGATCCAGGCAGAACTCGACAAACGCAAGCCCGGGCAATCGCGCTTCGTAACGCAGCGCCGAGAGCCGGACGAGGTGGAGATCCTTTCCGGCTTCGTGCTGGACGACGATGGCGAGACCCTGGTGACCACCGGAACGCCGGTGTCGATGATGATCAGGAACGTCGACCAGCGCTCCAAGGATTATGGCGATATTGCCAGGCAGTATCGTCCGGGCCACGCCGACTATGCCTATGACGTTAAATACGGATTGCGCGACCACCGTGGCGGCGGCCGTTCCTCGGCCCGCGAGACGGCTGCCCGTGTCGCTGCCGGCGCGCTGGCGCGCAAGGTTGTGCCCGGTCTCGTGGTGCGCGGCGCACTGATCTCGATGGGCGAGAAGGCGATCGATCGTGCCAACTGGGACTGGGATTTCATCGGCGACGCTGAGAATCCCTTCTTTACGCCGGACCGCGCGTCGGTGCCTGTGTTCGCGGCATATCTGGACGGCATCCGCAAGGCGGGCTCCTCCGTCGGCGCCGTCATCGAGGTCGTTGCCGAGGGTGTGCCCGCGGGGCTCGGCGCGCCGATCTACGCAAAACTCGACCAGGACATCGCGTCGGGCCTGATGTCGATCAACGCGGTGAAAGGCGTCGAGATCGGCGAAGGTTTTCAGGCTGCGCGCATCACCGGCGAAGAAAACGCCGACGAGATGCGCATGGGCAACGACGGCAAGCCGATCTTCCTGTCCAACCGCGCCGGCGGCATCCTTGGCGGCATCTCCACCGGCCAGCCGGTTGTCGCGCGCTTTGCGGTCAAGCCGACCTCCTCGATCCTAACGCCGCGCCAGTCGATCGACCGCGACGGCAACAATGTCGATGTCATGACCAAGGGCCGCCACGATCCATGCGTGGGCATCCGCGCCGTGCCGATCGGCGAGGCGATGGTTGCCTGCGCGATCGCCGATCACTATCTGCGTCATCGCGGACAAACCGGCAGGGCAGGAGGGGAATAGGGCAGAAAGTCAGTAGGGCAGTAGAGATGCTTCGACACGTTCATGGCTGCTCCGTTGCCACACTTGTGCTCCGCGATCACGCGCTCGCCTATTCCCTGGTTCCCCTATTGCCCCACTGCCCTAGTCCCCTATTGCCCTGCGAGCGAAGCGAGCCCTAATGCCCTACGATCAGACACGCATCGTTGAAGCCATCCGCGCCTTTGAGCGCGGCGAAATCGTCGTCGTCACCGACGATGACGGACGCGAGAACGAGGGCGATCTGATCGTTGCGGCCGTGCACTGCACGCCGGAGAAGATGGCGTTCATCGTGCGCCACACGTCGGGCATCGTTTGCACGCCGATGCCGCGTGAGGATGCCCGCCGGCTCAATCTCGCGCCGATGGTGGCCGACAACGACTCCGCCCACACCACCGCCTTCACTGTCAGCGTCGACTTCAGGCACGGCACCACCACCGGCATTTCCGCCGAAGACCGTACGCTGACGGTGCGCAATCTCGCCAACGGCAATGTGGGCGCCGGAGATTTCGTGCGGCCGGGCCACATCTTCCCGCTGATCGCCCGCGAAGGGGGCGTGCTCATGCGCTCGGGCCATACCGAGGCCGCCGTCGATCTGTGCAAGCTGGCTGGACTGCCGCCGGTTGGCGTCATCTGCGAACTGGTCAATGACGATGGCACCGTGACGCGAGGGCCGCAGGTGGTCGCATTCGCCGAGAAGCACGGTCTGAAGCAGGTTTCGGTCGCGGACCTGATCGCCTACCGCCAGCGCCAGGAGACATTGGTCGAGCGCGTCGAATGCTTCGACATTGAGACGCCGGGTGGCAAGGCGAAGGCGTTTATCTACACGCTGCCCTGGGACGTCATGCATCATCTGGCGATCGTCTTCGGCGACATCCGCGACGGAGAGAATGTGCCGGTGCGACTGCACTCCGAGGACGTGGTCACCGATGTGTTCGGCAACGGCGAGCGCCTCCGAGAGGTCATGCGGCAGATGGGCGAGGCCAAGCGCGGCGTGATCGTCTATCTCCGCGAGGGCTCCGTCGGCGTGGCGCATTCGGCGCGAAACAGGCCGACGCAGGGCGAAGCGCATGAGGAGGCCCTCCAGCGCGAGAACGAGTGGCGAGAAATCGGCCTCGGCGCGCAGATCCTGAAGGATCTCGGCATCAGCTCGATCAACCTGATCGCATCGCGCGAGCGGCACTATGTCGGGCTGCAGGGTTTTGGCATCCGCATCGCCAAGACCGAGATCCTCTGACCGGCGGGCTGGCGCTGTCTTGCCGATGTGTTACTCTGCCATTCGCGTGTAACATACGGTTCTGGCATGGCTGAAAGCACTTTCACCTTCCGGGTTGATGAGGATCTCAAGGCCGCGTTCGCCGAGGTGGCGAAAGCGCAAGATCGCACTGCCGCTCAGTTCCTGCGCGTGCTCATGCGCGAGGCCGTGGAGCGCGATCAGGCCGTGCGCGATCACGATGCGTGGTTTCGCAGCGAAGTGGAACAGGCGATTCGGGAGGCTGATGATCCGAACACCGCCTGGATTCCGCATGAAGAAGTGATGGCGAAGTGGGAAGCGCGGATTGCTGAACTAAGGCAGCGCACCTCTGACGATGCCGCATGAAGCTCAAATGGCTTCCCAAGGCAGACAGCGATCTCAACCGGCAGATTGATTACATCGCCGACCGCAATCCAGCAGCGGCGATAGATGTCTTGTTGACGATCCGCTCGGCCGTCGTTCGGCTGCAGGAATTTGCGCACAGCGGTCGCCTGGGTCGGCAGAAAGGCACGCGAGAGTTTCCGGTGGTCGGAACACCTTTCGTGGTCATTTATCGCGTCCAGAACTCGACCGTTCAGATCATGCGCGTCCTGCATGGGGCGCAGCGGTGGCCTCCGCGCAGCCACTAGTTGGCGCGGAGGTTTGATACGGTGCGGTCCTTTCAAGCGTTCGTCATTCCGCTGCGGCCGGCGCCATCTCCGATCCTTGCCGAAACAAAACCGCACGACTGCCCAGCACGCCCTGGCCGAGCAGCACCGTCGACAGGGCGACGGCGCCCGCCGTGATCGACACCCAGAAGCCGGCGCTCGCGCCGTGCTGGTCGATCATCCAGCCCGAAGCTGCCGAGCCGACCGCCATGCCGATCCCGATGCCCGTCATCACCCAGGTGATGCCTTCCGTGAGCTTGGCGACCGGCACCCGCTGTTCGATCAGGCCGAAGGCGGTGATGAATGTCGGCGAGATCGCCAGGCCGCTGACGAACAGCGCCACCGCCAGGGCTGGCACTGTGTCGACCATGATGAGGGGGATCGTGCCCAGCGCCGTGATCGCGACGGCGACGGCCAACTGCCGCGCGAGCGGCGCCTTCAGCTGCATTGCTCCGAGAACCAGTCCGACGACGAAGGAGCCGGCTGCATAGCCGCCGAGCACGAGGCTCGCCGCCTTCGGCTGGCCGAGTTCCTTGGTGAATGCGATCACCGTCACTTCCGCCGCCCCGAAGATGGCGCCGATGGCGATCAATGCGAATGTGATGATCTGGACTGCGCGTAGCCGTATGGCCGATCCGCCGCCGCCGCTTTCTGCCGGCTTGACCGACGGCTCGGTCGAGGTCTGCGCGATGAACGCGGCCGATCCCAGCGTGAGCGCCAGCGTCGAGGCGAGCAGGCCGGCTTCGGGGAACAGGGTGACGCTGAGCGCCACCGACAGCGACGCCCCCGCGATATAGACCAGCTCGTCGGCCACCGATTCGAAAGCGAAGGCGGTGTTGAGCTGCGGCGTGTTGCGGAAGAGCTCGGTCCAGCGCGCCCGAACCATCGCCGGCATGCTTGGCATGCTGGCGGCGAGGAACGCGAAGGCGAACAGCGCAGCCGTGGGCCAGCGCTGGTTTGCGGCGAGGAGCAGCAGCACGAAAGCGGCGACTGAAAGCGTGGTGGCGGGAATGAGCACCCGGGTCTGGCCGTAGCGGTCGACCAGCCGGGATACGTTTGGCGCCACGACCGCGTTCGTCAGCGCGAATGTCGCCGACACTGCGCCGGCGAGCCAGTATTCGCCATGTGTCTGCGACAGCATCGCGACGATGCCGATCGTGGACATGGCGATGGGAAGTCTCGCGACGAAGCCAGCGGCCGCAAAGCCCTTGGCTCCCTTGGCCCTGAAGATTTCTCTGTATGGGTTGGTCATGGCACGCTCCTCGACAAATCGTCGGCGGTCGACTACATCATTCACATACGCGACGTATGTCTGTCGAGATAAATTCATACGGGGCGTATGTCAATTGGCGTACGTGACGTATGTGATTGGAGCAGTGCACTGATGGCGCATCGGCCACGCAAGGAAATGATCGCGGAAACCCGAGCCAAGCTGATCGCCGCTGGCCGGGAGGCGTTCGGCAAGGTTGGCTATGCGGATGCCTCCATGGACGATTTCACCGCCGCCTGCGGGCTGACGCGTGGCGCGCTCTATCACCACTTCGGCGACAAGAAGGGTCTGCTCGAGGCCGTGATCATGCAGATCGATGCCGAGATGGCGCAGAAGCTGAACGGCATCTCTGCGAGTGCGCCGACGCGCTGGCAGGGGTTCGTCGACGAGAACGTCGCCTATGTGGAGATGGCGCTCGAGCCGGAGATCCAGCGCATCGTCCACTGCGACGGTCCGGCCGTCCTTGGCGATCCGTCGCGATGGCCGAACGCCAGCGCCTGCGTGTCCTCGATCTCCCGCAATCTGGTGCGGCTGAGGGAGGACGGCGTGGTCCGGGCGGACATCGATCCGGAGGCGGCGGCCCGCCTGCTGAGCGGCGCCTCGCTCTACGCGGCCCAATGGATCGCGAACTCGGAGGATCCGGAAGCCACGTCCAGGTGTGCCGTGACCGCATTCAAGGCGATGATGGAGGGCCTGCGGGCCTGAGCCTGGAGCGGTGGCGGCTCCCATTGGGGCTTGCGCGGCCCGCGCGGTGGCGCGACGCTCCCCTCCCGAAAATTGTCCGCTCGCACGAGGAGAATGGCCGTGACCGCACCGCGCCCTTCCAAGACCCACATCGGCAACCACAGGCTCCATCCCGAGACGCTGATGCTCGGCTACGGATTCGATCCGGAGCTTTCAGAAGGCGCGGTCAAGCCGCCGGTGTTCCTCACATCGACGTTCGTGTTCAAGACGGCGGAGGAGGGGCGCGACTTCTTCGACTTCGTGTCGGGGCGCAGGGAGGCGCCGGAGGGTGCGGGCGCCGGCCTGGTCTATTCGCGCTTTAACCATCCCAACAGCGAGATCGTCGAGGATCGCCTGGCTGTGTACGAAGGTGCGGAAGCCGGCGTGCTTTTCTCTTCGGGCATGGCGGCGATTGCGACGACGCTGCTGGCGCTCGTGCGACCGGGCGACGTGATCCTGCACTCGCAGCCGCTCTACGGCGGCACGGAAACGCTGCTCGCGCGCACCTTCGCGGGGCTGAACGTCGGGGCGGTCGGGTTTTCGGACGGGGTCGACGAGGCTGCGGTGACGGCCGCTGCCGAAGCCGCGATGGCTAGGGGCCGGGTGTCGGTCATCCTTGTGGAGACTCCGGCCAATCCCACCAACAGCCTGGTGGATGTCGTCATGATGCGCCGCGTCGCGGAGAGGATTGCCGAACGGCAGGGTTTCCGCCCGGTCGTTGCCTGCGACAACACCTTGCTCGGCCCGGTCTTCCAGCGTCCGCTGGATCACGGTGCGGACCTCTCGCTTTACTCCCTCACGAAATATGTGGGCGGCCATTCCGACCTCATAGCTGGCGCCGTGCTCGGCAGCCGGGAGGCCACCATGCCGATCAAGGCTCTGCGCGGAGCCATCGGCACCCAACTCGACCCGCATTCCTGCTGGATGCTCGGGCGATCGCTGGAGACGCTGTCCATCCGCATGGAGAAAGCCAACGCCAATGCCAGGGTGGTCGCGGAGTTCTTGCGCGAGCATGCGCGTGTCGCGCATGTCCACTATCCGCCATTCCTCGACACCGGCTCCCCTGCGGCCAAGGTCTTCGCGAGGCAGTGCACGGGCGCCGGCTCCACCTTCTCCTTCGATATCCGCGGCGGCGAGAAGGCCGCATTCGCCTTTCTCAATGCGTTGCAGATCTTCAAGCTCGCGGTCAGCCTCGGCGGCACCGAGTCGCTTGCCAGCCATCCAGCGGCCATGACCCACTCCGGTGTGCCGTTGGAGGTGCGCCAGCGCATCGGCGTGCTTGAAACGACCATCCGCCTGTCGATCGGGGTGGAGCATCCCGACGACCTCGTCGCCGATCTGGCCCAGGCACTTGCTGCCGCCGCCTGACTGCCTCGGCTGTTGAAGTTGAAGACGCGCGGCATGGTCAAACGATACCGACGCGCCTATATCGGGACATGGTTACGCGCCTCTACCATCACCCGATCTTTCTCGAACACATCACGCCTCCCGGCCATCCGGAACGGCCGGACCGGCTGAGAGCGATCGAGCGCATTCTCGACGACGAGGCCTTTGCGCGGCTGGACCGCAAGGAGGCGCCGGCCGGCGACGAGGCGACGATCCTCTATGCCCATCCGGAGAGCTTCGTCGATCGGGTGAGGGCCGCTGTTCCCGAAACGGGCATTGCCCGCATCGATGCCGACACCACCGCCAGCCCGAGGAGTTGGGAAGCTATGATCCACGCCATCGGCGCGGCGAACGCTGCCGTCGACGACGTCTTCACGGGCGCAGCCGACAACGTGTTCATCGCCGCCCGCCCGCCCGGCCATCACGCCGAGAAGACGACGGCCATGGGTTTTTGCCTGTTCAACATAGCGGCCATCGCGGCGCGCCATGCCCAGAAGAGGCACGGCGCGGAGCGCGTCGCCATCGTCGACTGGGACGTCCATCACGGCAACGGCACGCAGGACATTTTCTGGGAAGACCCGTCGGTGCTCTACTGCTCTACGCATCAGATGCCGCTCTATCCAGGCACCGGCGCCAAGACCGAAACAGGCGTCGGCAACATCGTCAACGCCCCGCTGAGCCCCAATACCGGCAGCGACTTGTTCCGCGACGCCTTCCTGTCGCGGGTCCTTCCGAAGATCGATGACTTCAGGCCGGACCTGGTCATCATCTCCGCCGGCTTCGACGCGCATCACCGCGATCCGCTGGCCGAGATCAATCTGACGGAAGACGATTTCGACTGGGCGACGGGCAGGTTGATGGAGTGCGCGGGCAGCTATTCGAACAACCGGCTGGTGAGCATCCTTGAAGGCGGCTACGACCTGCAGGGACTTTCGGATTCGGTGTCGGCGCATGTGAGCCGGCTGTTGAGAGGATGACAGATGGCGGAAGCCGTGAATGAAGATATCAAGGCGATGAGCTTCGAGCAGGCGCTCGATGCGCTGGAGCGGATCGTCGACGATCTGGAGCGCGGCGATGTCCCGCTCGACCAGTCCATCCGCATCTATGAGCGCGGCGAGGCGCTGAAGGCGCATTGCGACCGTTTATTGAAGGCAGCCGAGGACAAGGTTGAAAAGATTCGCCTTTCCCGCGATGGCAAGCCGGTCGGGGTGGAGCCGCTCGACGGGGAGTGAGAGCCGCTGGCGTTGGCCACAAACCGGCGCACCGTGAATTTGCATGCCGACCCGCAGATGACTATGATAATGTCATGTGCATAGGAGGCTGGCATGGATGTTGGCCGTGAAGCCGCGACTGCGCGGGTGGTTACGCTGATGACCCCCGGCGAAAAGTCCAATCTCGAGGCAAAGGCCCGCAAGGCCGGGCTCTCGGTCGGTGAAGTCGTTCGCCGATCGGTGGAGGCTTACGATCCGGAAGAGATGCGCCAGCTCGAGGAACTCGCTGTTCTGGCGCGTGAGTTCAGGCTCAGCGCGGAAAGAGCATCACGCGCCGTCGACCGCACCAACGCAAAGATTGAGAAAACGCTGCAGGAGCTTTCCGCGCGGCGGCGCGCATGAGTGCCCTTGGCGACATCATGGCTGGCCTCAAGACAGTCGTGGAACTGACCGGCAAGGTCGAAAGGTTGGAGCGGAATGTCGACAGACTCACGGGGCAAGTCGACGCTCACGACCGCCGGCTGGTCCGCCTTGAAACCATCATCGAAGTCACCCGTTCAGATGGGGCGACGTTGAGGATCGGGCGCGATCCGGAAGCAGGATAGCTGGCAGGGGAGGTCCGCCCATGTGCCGCAACATCAAGCCGTTGTTCAATTTCGAGCCGCCGGCGACGGACGCGGAGATCCGTGACGCCGCCCTGCAGTTCGTGCGCAAGCTTTCGGGCTTCAACGCGCCGTCGCAACGCAACCGGAAGTCGTTCGATCGCGCCGTGGATCAGGTCGCGGCCGCAGCCTCCCTGCTGCTCGGCTCGCTGGAAACCGATCAGCCGCCGAAAGACCGCGACGAAGTCGCGGCAAAAGCCCGCGCACGTTCGGCATTGCGCTTCGCCAGACAACCGGTCATCGTGTTCGAATGAGTTTCTTCCCCGCCCGTGATCCCGAGCCCGGTGACGCATTCTCGTGCGACGCCATCGAACTGATGGTCATTCCAAACGCCAGGGACATTGGCGGCTTTGAGGTCCGGCGCGCGCTGCCGACGGCGCGGCGTCGGCTCGTCGGTCCTTTCATCTTCTTCGACCGCATGGGGCCTGCGATCCTGCGCGCCGACCAGGCGCTCGACGTGCGCCCGCACCCGCACATCGGTCTCGCCACCGTCACCTATCTGTTCGACGGCAAGATAAGGCACCGCGATTCCCTGGGAACGGAGATGGTGATCGAGCCGGGCGACGTGAACCTGATGACGGCCGGCCGCGGGATCGTCCATTCGGAGCGCTCGCCCGAGGAGCTGCGCGGCCATCCTATGTCCATTTCCGGGCTGCAGACCTGGCTTGCCCTGCCGGACAGCAAGGAAGAAATGGCGCCCGTCTTCGAGCATACCGTTCGCGGCGACCTGCCGGTGTTCGACGGCGACGGCGCCTCAGGCCGGCTCGTGATGGGCGCTTTCCAGGGGCTCGCCTCGCCAGTGAAGGGGTACTCCGACACCCTTTATGCAGATGTCCGTCTGGATGCGGGCGGCAGTGTCCAGATTCCTGCGAATGCGGAAGAACGCGCGATCTATGTTCTCTCCGGCCACGTGGTGATCGCCGGCGACCGCTTTCCGTCGGACCGGCTTCTCGTCTTCCGGCCGGGCGACGAGATCGTCGTGTCATCGGAAGAGGGCGCGCATTTCATGCTGTTCGGCGGCGCATCCCTGGGTTCGAAGCGCTATATCTGGTGGAACTTCGTGTCATCCTCCAAGGAGCGCATCGAGCAGGCCAAGGAAGAGTGGCGCACCGGCCGCTTCGACATCGTGCCCGGCGATGAAGAGGAGTTCGTTCCCCTCCCGCAGGCTTGAATTCGCAGCGCCGCACGGCAGCGCGTCACGGCAGCGCATTTACTTTCATGGGCTTGCCCACTATCTCGGAATCAATCTTTCAATTGGATCGTTCGCCAGAACAGTGCCCTCCGCTCCCAAGACCCCCTTGCTCGACCGCGTCCGCATACCTGCGGACCTTCGCGCGCTGAACGAGAGCGAACTGCCGCAACTCGCCGCCGAACTGCGCGCCGAGCTCATCGATGCTGTTTCGCAGACCGGGGGGCACCTCGGCGCAGGGCTCGGCGTGGTCGAGCTGACGGTCGCGTTGCACTATATCTTCGATACGCCGGACGACCGCCTGATCTGGGACGTCGGCCACCAGGCCTATCCGCACAAGATACTCACCGGTCGTCGCGACCGCATCCGCACGCTCAGGCAGGAGGGCGGTCTCTCCGGCTTCACCAGACGGGCCGAGAGCGAGTACGATCCGTTCGGCGCGGCCCATTCGTCGACGTCGATCTCGGCAGGCCTTGGCATGGCGGCTGCGCGCGACCTCGCCGGTGGCAGAAACAATGTGATTGCCGTCATCGGAGATGGCGCCATGTCCGCCGGCATGGCCTATGAGGCGATGAACAACGCCGGTGCGCTGGATGCGCGGCTGATCGTCATCCTCAACGACAACGACATGTCGATTGCGCCGCCGACCGGCGCAATGAGCGCCTATCTGGCGCGCCTGGCCTCGGGCCGCGCTTATCTGGGCCTGCGCGACTTCGGCAAGAAGCTCACCTCCTATCTCGGAACCCGTGTCGACCGCGCCATCACCCGCGCCGTCGAGCATGCGCGCGGCTATGTCACCGGCGGCACCTTGTTCGAGGAACTGGGCTTTTATCACATCGGGCCGATCGACGGGCACAATCTCGAGCATCTGATACCGGTGCTGAAGAACGTCCGCGACAACTACGACGGTCCGGTGCTGATCCATGTCGTCACCAAGAAGGGCAAGGGCTACGGTCCGGCCGAGGAAGCCAGCGACAAGTATCACGGCGTCAACAAGTTCGACGTGATCACCGGTGCGCAGGCCAAGGCGCCTGCGAACGCGCCGGCCTATACGCGCGTCTTTGCCGACAGCCTGATCCAGGAGGCGCGCGCGGACGACAAGATCGTCGCCATCACCGCGGCCATGCCGTCAGGGACCGGCCTCGACCTGTTCGGCGAGGCGTTTCCAAGCCGCATCTTCGACGTGGGCATCGCCGAGCAGCATGCGGTGACTTTCGCCGCCGGCATGGCGACCGAGGGGCTGAAGCCGTTCTGCGCGATCTACTCGACGTTCCTGCAGCGCGCCTACGACCAGGTGGTGCATGACGTCGCCATCCAGAATTTGCCTGTCCGCTTCCCGATCGACCGGGCCGGCTATGTCGGCGCCGATGGCGCGACGCATTGCGGCGCGTTCGACACCACCTACCTGGCCTCGTTGCCCGGCTTCGTGGTGATGGCTGCGGCCGACGAGGCGGAGTTGCGGCACATGGTGCGGACCGCAGCGGCCTACGACGAAGGTCCGATCGCTTTCCGCTATCCGCGCGGCAATGGCGTCGGCGTTGACATGCCAGACCGCGGCTCCGTGCTGGAGATCGGCAAGGCGCGGGTCATGTGCGAAGGCAGCAAGGTCGCCTTGCTCTCGTTCGGGACGCGTCTGCAGGATTGCCTCGCAGCTGCGGAGGAACTGGGCGCCGCAGGGCTCTCTACCACCGTCGTCGATGCGCGCTTCGCAAAGCCGCTCGACGAGGATCTGATCCGCCGCGTCGCGCGCTCGCACGAGGTGCTGGTAACGGTGGAGGAGGGGGCCATCGGAGGCTTCTCCACGCATGTGCTGCATTTCCTGGCGCGCGAAGGGCTGCTCGAAAGTGGCCTCAAGGTCCGTCCGCTGGTGCTGCCTGACGAGTTCACCGATCACGCCAAGCCCGAGAAGATGTATGCCGACGCCGGCCTCGACGCTTCCGGCATCGTGACGACGGTGTTCGCGGCCCTCGGCCAGGAAGTCACGGCCGCGCGCGCCTGACCTTGGCCGCGTTCCCCCGACGGGATCTGGTTGCACTTCGAACCTTTGCTGTCAGCGCTGTGGCGGCTCGCCACGTGCGCCGCTTGCGTCGACTGACGCCACTCGGACTGGCGCATATTGTGTCGGTGAAAGCGAGCCGTCCGGCTTGAATCAAGATTTCGGCCGCGCTCGCTAACTGCCTGTTTACGCTCTCCTTTGGGCGTTTGCTTACCGTCTCCCTTGCGCCTTTTTTAGCCCGCCCCGTCTAGAACCCGCCGTGGGCAGGGAGACTGCGGGAAAATGAAGACCATGTTGGCTTGCGCGGCGCTTTTCGCCGCGTTCGCGACCTCGGCTGTTGCCGAGATGCGCTACGACAGGAAGCTCGAGGCGGCCGTGAAGGCGAAGGTCGCGGCAAGGATCGGCGCGATCCGCGCCGGCTTCGACCACGGTCAGGCAGCCGTGTTCTTGCGGTTGCCCGAGGCGGAGTTCCCCGCGTCGGTAGCGACTGCAGAACCGGAAAGCATCGACAGCGGAGCAGGTGGGACGCTGTCGCTTGCAACCGAGCGCAGGGCGACGCGCCGGATCTTCTGATCGCGGCCGCGCCCGTTCCTGTTCCTTGGCGGGTGGCCTGCCGATGCTGCCGCTTGCGTTCCGCACCGGCTTTCGCCAATGAGGGCCGATGAATCCCGACACGCCCTCGACAGCGCGCCCGCGCCTGGACGAACTGCTCGTCAGCCGCGGCGACTTCGCGACACGCTCGCGGGCCCGTGACGCCATCGAACGCGGCACCGTGACAGTGGATGGACGGCCTGCCGGCAAACCCGGCCTTCGAGTTCCCGAAACAGTCGTGATTGCGATCGACGATCCCGCGCAGCGCTATGTCTCGCGCGCGGCGCTCAAGCTGATCGCCGGTCTGGACCATTTCGGCTTCGACCCTGCCGGCTGCCGGGCGATCGATATCGGGGCTTCCACCGGCGGCTTCACGCAGGTGCTGCTTGAGCGCGGCGCAGCGCAGGTGACGGCGATCGACGTCGGCCACGGCCAACTTGAGAAGGTGCTTGCGGACGATCCGCGCGTGACCCTGCTCGAAGGGCTGAACGCCCGTGACCTTGGCGCCGAGCATGTACCGGAAGCTCCCGATTTCCTCGTCTGCGACGTCAGCTTTATCTCCCTGAAACTCGCGCTGCCAAACGCGCTCGTGCTGGCAGCCTCCGGCGCGCGCGGCCTGTTTCTGGTGAAGCCGCAATTCGAGGCCGGGCGCGAGGCGATCGGGAAGGGTGGCTTGCTGCGCGACCCAGACGACGCGCCGCGCATCGCCGAAGACTTGAGCGCCTGGCTCGATGCCCAGCCAGGCTGGCGCGCCGTCGGGTGGTGCCCGTCGCCGATCGAAGGTGGCGACGGAAATCGCGAATTCCTGCTGGCAGGGGTGAAAGACCAGTGACGACACGCTACCGGATCGACCGCCTCGGCTCCCAGGGCGACGGCATTGCCCATGTCGAGCGCCAGCCCGTCTTCATACCTTTCGTGCTGCCGAACGAGGTGGTGACCGCCGCGCGTATAAAAGACCGGGCAGAACTGATCTCGGTCATCGAGCCTTCGCCCTTGAGGGTTCCGCCGGCATGCCGGCATTTCACCGTCTGTGGCGGCTGCGCCCTGCAGCACATGGACCATTCGGCCTATCTCGCCTGGAAGCGCGCGAAGGTGGTCGAGGCGCTCAAGTCGCGCGGCATCGACGCGCCGGTGGCGGAAACGGTTGCATGCCCGGAACGCTCCCGCCGCCGGGTGGTGCTGTCGGCGCGGCGCACGGAAGCCGGGATGCTCCTTGGATACAACCGCGCGCTCTCGCACGAGATCGTCGACATCGCCGAATGCCCGATCGCCGTGCCAGCCATCGAGGCGGCGCTGCCGATGCTGCGCCAACTTGCCAAGCTGATCGCCGCGACGCCGCAGGCCTTTCACATGACGGTCACGGCCACCGCCTCGGGCCTCGACATCGCAGCCGAAGGCAGCGGGAAGCTCTCCGAGGCGGCGCGGCGCACGGCGGCCGACTTCATCATCCGCGAGGGCGGCGCTCGACTCTCGACCGATGGCGAGATCATCGTGGAGCCGCGGAAGCCCCAGGTGGATTTCGGCGGTGCGGTGGTGACGCCCCCGCCCGGCGGGTTCCTCCAGGCGGTTGCTGCCGCCGAGGACGCCATGGCCGGGCTGGTGCTCGCACATCTTGCGAAGGCCAAGCGTGTGGCGGATCTGTTTGCCGGCAGCGGGGCATTTGCCCTGCGCCTCGCCCGCCA
The DNA here is from genome assembly GCF_028826155.1 of Mesorhizobium shangrilense. Taxonomy (NCBI): domain Bacteria; kingdom Pseudomonadati; phylum Pseudomonadota; class Alphaproteobacteria; order Hyphomicrobiales; family Phyllobacteriaceae; genus Arvimicrobium; species Arvimicrobium flavum. The sequence continues at coordinate 4,026,701 of NZ_JAQGPN010000001.1, read as the reverse complement.
GTCCGAAGTCCACGCCGTGGAGGGCGACGCGCCGGCGCTTGCCGCGCTCGACCGCGGCTTTCGTTCGGCGACCGGCCTGAAACGCGTTACGCCAGAGAAGCGCGATCTGTTTCGGCGCCCGCTGACCTTCAAGGAACTGAACGCCTTCGACGCCGTCGTGTTCGACCCGCCGCGCGCAGGCGCCGAGGATCAGTCGAAGCAGATCGCGAAATCGGAGGTGCCGAAAGTGGCGGCGGTCTCCTGCAACCCGACGACGCTCGCCCGCGACCTGGAGATCCTTCTTTCCGGCGGCTACCAGTTGAAGGCCGTCACGCCGGTCGACCAGTTCTTGTGGTCGCCGCACGTCGAGGCGGTGGCGCTGCTGGAGAAGCCCAAGCGGAGAAGGTGAAGGGTCAAGCGGGCGGCCGGGTCGGATCGGCCGCGCCGCCTATCCGCGCAGCACGCTCTCCACGAAGTCCGGCACGATCTTCGTCGCCGGGCCGTGCACCGCATGGTGGAACAGGTTTGCGCCTTCCGAAGGCTCCAGATTGAGTTCGACGGTGCGCGCACCTGCCGCCCGCGCTTCCGCGACGAAGCCGGCCGCAGGGTAGACGTTGCCGCTGGTGCCGATCGAGACGAACAGGTCGCATTTCGCGAGCGCGTCGTAGATACGGTCCATCTGGTACGGCATTTCCCCGAACCACACGACGTCCGGCCGCAGCCGTCCATGGCCGTGGCAGGCGGGACATGCGTCGCCGGTCGACAAATCGGCGCGCCATTCCAGCTTGTGCCCGCAGCGGTCGCAGAATGCCTTCACAAGCTCGCCATGCATGTGGATGAGCTTGGCCGAACCGGCCCGCTCGTGCAGGTCGTCAATGTTCTGCGTCACCAGCAGGAACTCGCCCTGAAACTCCCGCTCGAGCTTCGCCAGAGCGAAATGGGCCGCGTTCGGCACAACACCCGGCAAGCCGCGCCGGCGGTCGTTGTAGAACGCGTGCACGCGTTCGGGGTCACGGACGTATCCTTCCGGCGTCGCGACATCCTCGATGTTCACCTTCGACCAGATGCCGTCCGTGTCGCGGAACGTGTCGACGCCGGATTCGGCGGAGATGCCGGCGCCGGTGAGCACGACGATGGAGAAAGGACCGATCATGCTGCTGCGCAGGTCAAGCCTGCGTGCCGCCGACAGTCATCTGGTTCATCCTGAGATGCGGCTGGCCGACGCCGACCGGCACGCCCTGGCCGGCCTTGCCGCAGGTGCCGATGCCGGGGTCGAGCTTCATGTCGTTGCCGATCATAGACACGCGATGCATGGCGTCCGGCCCGTTGCCGATCAGCATGGCGCCCTTGATCGGCTGCGTGACCTTGCCGTTTTCGATCATGTAGGCCTCGGTGCAGCCGAACACGAACTTGCCGCTGGTGATGTCCACCTGGCCGCCGCCGAAGGAGACGGCGTAGATGCCCTTGTCGACCGAGGCGATGATCTCTTCGGGCGTTATGTCGCCGCCGGTCATATAGGTGTTGGTCATGCGGGGCATCGGCTGGTGCGCGTAGCCTTCGCGGCGGCCGTTGCCGGTCGCCTTCATGCCCATCAGGCGTGCGTTCTGCCGGTCCTGCATATAGCCGACGAGCTTGCCGTCCTCGATCAGCACGTTGCGCGCAGACGGCGTGCCCTCGTCGTCGACCGTGATAGACCCGCGGCGCTCGGGAATGGTGCCGTCGTCGACGACGGTGACGCCCTTGGCGGCCACCTGCTGGCCGAGCAGGCCCGCGAAGGCAGAAGTCTTCTTGCGATTGATGTCACCCTCCAGCCCGTGGCCGACGGCCTCGTGCAGCATGATTCCCGGCCATCCGGCCGACAAAACGATGTCGAACGTCCCGGCAGGGGCGGGCACCGCCTGCAGGTTGACCAGCGCCTGTCGCAGCGCCTCGTCGGCGACGAACTGCCAGCTGCTCTCGGCGAGGAATTCGCCAAAGCTCTTGCGTCCGCCGGTGCCGTAGGAGCCGGTTTCCTGGCGGTCTCCATCGCCGACGACCACCGATACGTTCATGCGCACAAGCGGACGGATGTCGCGCACCATCTGGCCGTCGCCGCGCACGATCTCGACATGCTGCCACGAGGCGGCGAGCGAGGCGGTGACCTGTCGCACGCGCGGATCCTTGTTGCGCACGAAAGCGTCGATCTCCTGCAGCAGCTTGGCCTTGGCCTCGAAGCCCGGCGCCGCAATCGGATTGTCCTCGCCGTAGAGATGCGTGTTGGTGCGAGCCGGAGCGTGAGCGAGCGTGCCGGAATAGCCGTCCTTGACGGCCGAGACCGCATCCGCCGCCCTCAGCAGGGCGGCCTCCGACAGTTCGCTCGAATGCGCATAGCCGGTCGCCTCGCCGGCGACGGTGCGCAGTCCAAAACCCTGGTCGGTGTTGAAGTTGGCCGTCTTCAGCCGTCCGTTGTCGAAGACCAGCGATTCCGCCTCGCTGTATTCAAGGAACAACTCACCGTCATCGGCGCCGCGCAGCGTGTCGGCAACGAGGTCCTTCAGCCGGTTTTCGGAAATGTCGAACTGCTGGATGAGGGAAGAGGGCATGGCGCGTCTCGTGTTGATCGCTGCTGATCTAGGCGCTTTGCCTCGCGGTTTCCACTTGGAAACGTTCCGCCGTGGACTAGATCGGCAAGGAGAGGAGGCCGAACCATGACGACAGTCCGCTACTTCGCTCATGATGTCGCGACAGCGATCGAATTCTACACGCGCCACCTGGACTTCAAGGTGAAACAGCAGTTCGGAGCTGTCATCGCCATCCTGGAGAGAGAGGGCATGACGCTGTGGCTTGCAGGGCCGCAGGCATCGGCCTCGCGCCCCATGCCAAACGGACGCCGTCCCGAGCCCGGCGGGTGGAACCGATTCGTCATCGAGGTCGACGATCTGCCCTCTGTGGTCGAGGCGCTACGCGCCAATGGCGTGCCCTTCAGGAATGACATTGTCGAGGGACCCGGTGGCCGCCAGATTCTCTGCGAGGATCCGTCCGGCAACGTCGTGGAGCTGTTCGAGGCAGCGTAGGTCATGGTCGAGCTGAAAAATCGCGCCGCCGTCCTCGGCTGATCGTCAGTGCAGGCGCAGTTGCGGAAAATGCGACCCCGGCCATCACCATTGGCAGCCGCCATCGGGAGAGATCGGGGGCAGGGCCTGTCCTCGAAAGGCGCTCGCGAAAGCGCTGCCTCGGTGCGGGTCGGTCGCTTACTTCGGCAGGGCCGCAAAACCCTCGCCAAAGCCCTTCAGGTCGACGGGTATGCCGATGCCTTCTTCCGGCGTCTGGAAGACGATGAAGGTAGCCGCCTTGCCGGTGGAGAGAGTGTCGAGCAGGGTCTTTTCGAGAATCACCTCGGCATAGCAGCCGTCCTGGAAGCAGCGCACGAAATAGGCGCGGCCGATGTCCTTGCCGTCCACATTGAGGCCGAGACCGTTGGGCAGGAGCACGCCGAGCGGGGCCAGCACGCGCAGGATCTCCGCCTTGTTGTCGGCAGTGCGCAGCACCACCACCGAAAGGCCGATTTCGGGCCGGTCGTCGGCGACGACATTCTGCATCATCGCGCATTGTTCGGCAGTGGCGCCGGCCGGCGTGTCACAGATGATCGACCATGCGCCATGGGTCGAACGCACCTTGCCGGTCTGTTGGGCGCCTGCCTGCGGCGAAGCGAGAACCGCGGCCGCCAGCGCCGTTGCAAACAAGGATTTCGAAAGTCCCAAGCCCATTACCATTCCTTAGCGAATCACGGCGCGCGAAGCCGTCAGGCTGTTAGTAGATGTCATGAACGCCTGCCGGACCAGTCGAATTCGTCAATTTCAAGGACAATTGCCCCGAATTTGGCCCGAATTGCGACTGCGCCTTGCATGGGCGAGCCGCCGGGCGGCGATTGGGTTGCAGGCCACCGTCGGTGAAAGCTCTCGGGGAAGCCGACGTGCGTACGTTGTGCAAGATGCCGTGCGCGCGCAAAAATGCCGCATGAGGGCCGGGCGTCCTTTCTTGCGGTCGGTAAAAGAGTATGGTTTGAACGCGCTGCAAGGCTTGGGGATTCTGTTCTTTGGCCTGCAAGCGGCTGCTGATTTCGCGGCGCGCCGGAGAATTCGGGAGATCACGAGGGCGATGAGAAAATTAGTTGCGGGCGGCGCGGCCGTTGCCACCTTCCTCTCCACTGCCGCCGCCTTTGGCGCGCAGCCGGAACCCTGGCAGTGGCGCTTTCAGCCTGCTGCGACCAAGATCATGGAAGGGATCGAATGGTTCGAGGTTTACACCCTCTGGTTCGTCATCCCGATCACGCTTCTCGTGCTGGTGCTGCTCGCCTATTGCATCATCAGGTTTCGCGCGAGCGCTAACCCCGTTCCGTCGCGAACCAGCCACAACACCATGATCGAGGTGATCTGGACGGTTGCGCCCGTCGTGGCGCTGCTGGCGATCGCCATTCCCTCGTTCCAGCTGCTGACGGCTCAGTATAGCCCGCCGGAGGACGCCAAGCTGACGCTGAAGGCGACCGGCAACCAGTGGAACTGGGACTACGAATACCAGGTCGAGGACCCGCTCTCCTTCAACTCCGCCATGCTGGCCGACGCCGATCGCGCCGCGGCGGGCAAGGAAGATCGCGCCGCCTATCCGCGTCTGCTCGCCGTCGACAACGAGATGGTCGTTCCGGTGAATACGCAGGTGCGCGTGCTGGTCACGGCGTCCGATGTCATCCACGCCTTCGCCATGCCGGCGTTTGGCGTCAAGACCGACGCGGTGCCCGGGCGCATCAACGAGATCTGGTTCAATGCCGAGAAGGAGGGCCTCTACTACGGCCAGTGCTCCGAGCTCTGCGGCAAGGACCATGCCTTCATGCCCATCGCCATACGGGTCGTGTCTCAGCCCCAGTACGACACCTGGTTCGCTGCCGCGAAGGCGGACCTGCCTGGCGCCAACAAGGCGTTGATGGCTGAAATCGAAGCTACGAGCAAAGTTGCGGCCGCCGGCAATTGATGCCGACGAGAGTAGAATAAGGATTACGGAGCGGGAACATGGCAGGCGCTGCAGCTCATGACCATCACGACCACAAGCCGCGGGGCTGGGTTCGTTGGGTGTATTCGACCAACCACAAGGACATCGGCACGCTCTATCTGATCTTCGCGATCATGGCGGGCATCATCGGCGGACTCATGTCCGTCATGATGCGCTGGGAGCTGGCTGAGCCGGGCATTCAGATTTTCCATGGTCTCGCCGCCATGACCTACGGCGTGGAGGGCGATGCCGCTCTCGACGCCGGCAAGCACATGTTCAACGTGTTCACCACGATGCATGCCCTCATCATGATCTTCTTCATGGTGATGCCGGCGCTGATCGGCGGCTTCGCCAACTGGATGGTGCCGCTGATGATCGGCGCGCCCGACATGGCGTTCCCGCGCATGAACAACATTTCTTTCTGGCTGCTGGTGCCGGCGTTCCTGCTTCTGCTGATGTCGCTGTTTGTGCCGGGTCCCGCCGGCGGCTGGGGCACCGGTGGCGGCTGGACCATGTACCCGCCGTTCGCGACCTCGGGTCAGCCTGGTCCCGCCATGGATCTCGCGATTCTCTCGGTGCACATCGCCGGCGCGTCGTCCATCCTCGGCGCCATCAACTTCATCACCACCATCTTCAACATGCGCGCGCCGGGCATGACCCTGCACAAGATGCCGCTGTTCGCATGGTCGGTGCTGATCACCGCCTTCCTGCTCCTGCTGTCTCTGCCGGTCCTCGCTGGCGGCATCACCATGCTGCTCACCGATCGCAACTTCAGCACCGCATTCTTTGCGCCGGAAGGCGGCGGCGATCCGATCCTCTACCAGCACCTGTTCTGGTTCTTCGGTCACCCCGAGGTGTACATCCTGATCCTGCCGGGCTTCGGCATTGTCAGCCACATCGTCTCGACCTTCTCGCGCAAGCCGATCTTCGGTTATCTGGGCATGGCCTATGCGATGGTCGCGATCGGCGTCGTGGGCTTCATCGTGTGGGCGCACCACATGTATACCAGCGGCATCTCGGTCGACACGCAGCGCTACTTCGTCTTCGCGACGATGGTCATCGCGGTGCCGACGGGCGTGAAGATCTTCTCGTGGATCGCCACCATGTGGGGCGGCTCGATCTCCATGCGCACACCGATGCTGTGGTCGATCGGCTTCATCTTCCTGTTCACCGTGGGCGGCGTGACGGGCGTTCAGCTCGCCAATGCGGGCCTCGACCGCTCGCTGCACGACACCTATTACGTTGTGGCGCACTTCCACTACGTGCTGTCGCTGGGCGCCGTGTTCGCCATCTTCGCGGCCTGGTACTATTGGTTCCCGAAGATGACCGGCTACATGTACTCGCCGCTCATCGCCCGTACGCACTTCTGGATCACCTTCATCGGCGTGAACATCATCTTCTTCCCGCAGCACTTCCTCGGCCTCGCCGGAATGCCGCGCCGCTACATTGACTATCCGGATGCGTTCGCCGGCTGGAACCTGGTGTCCTCCTACGGCTCGTACCTATCCTTCTTCGGCGTGTTCGTGTTCCTCTATGGTGTCTTCGAGGCCTTCTCGAAGAAGCGCTTGGCGGGTGCGAATCCGTGGGGCGAGGGCGCAACGACGCTGGAGTGGCAGCTGCCTTCGCCGCCGCCGTTCCACCAGTGGGAACAGCTGCCGAAGATCAAGTAGGCAGTGGATTGAAACAGAGGTCGCCGCCCAAGCGGCGGCCTCGGCGAAATGGACTGGATTACTGACGCAATGGCTATGGCCGACAACAAGCAATTTGAAAGCGCAGGCTATCGCCTCTCCGAGGCGACCGCTGGCGATTTCATCCAGCTTCTGAAGCCGCGGGTCATGTCGCTGGTCGTCTTCACGGCGTTCGTGGGGCTGGTCGCAGCCCCGGGAACGGTGAACCCCTTCATCGCCATCGTAGCCATCGCGTGCATCGCGGTCGGAGCTGGCGCGTCCGGCGCGCTCAACATGTGGTATGACGCGGAGATCGACGCGGTCATGACGCGAACCCGGAGCCGTCCGATCCCGGCGGGCCGTGTCCAACCCGGCGAGGCGCTCGGCTTCGGTCTTGTGCTTTCTGCACTTTCGACGATGACGCTCGGCGTCTTCGTCAACTGGCTGTCGGCGGCGCTGCTCGCCTTCACCATCTTTTTCTACGCCGTCGTCTACACGATGTGGCTGAAGCGCCTGACGCCGCAGAACATCGTCATCGGCGGCGCGGCAGGGGCATTCCCACCGGTTATCGGCTGGGCGGCCGTGACGGGCGCTGTCAGCCTCGAGAGCGTCATCCTGTTCCTGATCATCTTCCTCTGGACGCCGCCCCATTTCTGGGCGCTGGCGCTGTTCAAGTCGGACGACTATGCCCGCGTCGGCATCCCGATGATGCCGAATGTGGCCGGCGAGGCATCGACGCGTCGGCAGATATTCGCCTATGCCGTCGTGGTGGCTGTGGTCGGCGTGCTCCCCTGGACACTCGGCTACACGAGCGCCGGCTATGGCGTGGTGGCCGTGGGTCTGGGCGCCGGCTTCGTCTGGTATTCGTGGAAGGTTCTGCGCATGCAGGACGGTGACCGTGAGATGAAGCCTGCCAAGGCGCTGTTCGCCTATTCGCTGCTCTACCTGTTTGCGATCTTCGCTGCCTACATGGCTGACGCAGTGTTCGAACGGGCCTTTGCCATGGGTGGAGCGTGAGCACGGTGGATATCGAGACAGTCAAGCCGACCGACGCGCAGAAGAAGGCGCAGCGCAGCCGCTCCGTGGCGATCGCTGTCGCGCTGATCATCTTCGTGGTCATGGTCTACATCGTCAGCATCGTGAAGCTCGGCCCGTCCATTCTCGACCGGGCGATGTGAGGGGGCGATGAACAATCCGACCCCCGTTACCGATCCAAAGACGCGCCAGTCGAACCGCGTCATGGCGGGCGCATGCGTCGCGTTCTTCGCCGGCATGGTCGGCATGGCCTACGCGGCGGTGCCGCTCTACGACCTGTTCTGCCGGGTTACCGGCTATGGCGGCACAACGCAGCGCGTCGACCAGTATTCCGACCGCATCCTGGATCGGGACATCACGATCCGCTTCGACGCCAACGTTTCGGGTGGCCTGCCTTGGGAGTTCAAGCCGGTTCAGCGCGACGTGACGGTCAAGATCGGCGAGACGGCGCAGATCGCCTACGAGGCCAAGAACGTCTTCAGCACGCCGTCAGCCGGCCGCGCGACATTCAATGTGACCCCGCAGCTGGCGGGCGCATACTTCAACAAGGTCGAGTGCTTCTGTTTCACGGACACGACGCTGAAGCCCGGCGAGACGATGGACATGCCGGTCGTGTTCTACGTCGATCCGGACATCGTCGATTTGCCGGACCTGAAGAACATCAAGACAATCACACTGTCCTACACATTCTTCCCGATCGACGGCGCCAAGCCCGTCGCCGACGCGCCTGCGGCGGTGGAAGGGGGGGACGCAATCAAGGCCGGTAAGAGCATCGGGGGCTAAAATGGCAGACACACACGCCAAGAATCACGACTACCACATCATCGATCCGAGCCCTTGGCCCTTCCTTGGCTCCCTGGGCGCGTTCGTCATGGCGCTCGGCGGCGTCGCCTACATGCAGTATCTGAAGGGGAACGAGTTCAACCTCTTCGGGGTCAACATCGCCAGCCCCTGGATCTTCGTCATCGGCATCCTGCTCGTGCTCTACACGATGTTCGGCTGGTGGTCGGATACGATCAAGGAAGCTCATCAGGGACACCATACCCGCGTCGTGTCGCTGCACCTGCGCTACGGCATGATCATGTTCATCGCCTCCGAGGTGATGTTCTTCGTGGCCTGGTTCTGGGCTTTCTTCGACGCCAGCCTGTTCCCCGGCGATGCCGAGCAGGTTGCTCGTACTGCCTACACCGGCGGCGTCTGGCCTCCGAAGGGCATCGAGGTTCTCGATCCCTTCCATCTGCCGCTCTACAACACGATCATCCTGCTGCTGTCGGGCACCACCGTGACCTGGGCGCACCATGCGCTGCTGCACAACGACCGTAAGGGGCTGGTCTGGGGCCTCGCGATCACCGTGGCGCTCGGCGTGCTCTTCTCGTTCGTGCAGGCCTACGAGTACGTATACGCTCCGTTCGCCTTCAAGGACTCCATCTACGGCGCCACCTTCTTCATGGCGACCGGCTTCCACGGCTTCCACGTCTTCGTCGGCACCATCTTCCTGCTGGTCTGCCTGCTGCGGGCGATGGCTGGCGATTTCACGCCGAAGCAGCACTTCGGCTTCGAGGCCGCCGCCTGGTACTGGCACTTCGTCGACGTGGTGTGGCTGTTCCTGTTCGCCGCTATCTACGTCTGGGCTTCCTCTGGCGCGACGATTGCGGCCGGTCACTGACCGTTTCGAGTGGTAGTATTGCGGGCGGCCGTGGTGACGCGGCCGCCCGTTGCGTTTGGAGCAGACTGATGGACGACAAAGCGACCTGGCCACCCGTGGAGCCGATCGCGGCTGGCCTGAAGGGCCGTTGTCCGCGCTGCGGGGAGGGCCGTCTGTTCTCGGGCTTCCTGACGGTTGCCAAGCGTTGCGGGGTCTGCGGCCTGGAGAACGATTTTGCGGACGCCGGCGACGGGCCGGCGGTCTTCGTCATGCTGATCATGGGCTTCGTCGTGGTCGGACTCGCCTTGTGGCTGGAACTCAGCTACGCGCCGCCCCTCTGGCTGCATTTCCTGCTCTGGATACCTCTGGCGATTGTCCTTTGCCTGGTGCCGCTGCGCCTCATGAAAGGCGTCCTCATCACGCTGCAATATGCCAACAAGGCCGCCGAGGGGCGGCTGGATCGCGGCCATGACAGGTAGGGGCGGCTCGGAAGCCGAGAAGGCCAGTCAGCCGCTTGGCTGGCGCAGCTATGCAGTCGCCGCGGTTTGCCTGGCCATCCTCCTTGCACTCGGCACCTGGCAGGTCGAGCGCCTGCAATGGAAGGAAGGTCTGCTGGCGACGATAGAGACGCGTCGCACCTCCGAACCTTTGTCGCTGCCCGAGGTCGAGGCGCGGTTCGCCGAAACGGCGGACGTCGACTACCAGCCGGTTCGCGTCGCCGGGGCGTTCCTCCATGATCGGGAACAGCATTTTCTTGCCACCTGGAAGGGAGGTGCGGGCTTCTACGTCTACACGCCGCTCGAGTTGGCGGACGGCCACGTCGCGCTGGTCAATCGCGGGTTCGTGCCCTACGACCGGAAGGAAGCGGCGACACGCACCGAGGGGCAGGTTGCGGGAGAGGTGACGGTCACGGGATTGGCCCGCAATCCTCTCTCCGGCAAGCCGTCGTCGCTGGTGCCCGACAACGAGCCTGCAAAGAACGTGTTTTACTGGAAGGATCTGACCGCCATGGCTGCGAATGCCGGGCTCGATCCGACCAAGGTTGTTCCATTCTTCATCGATGCTGACGCCACGCCCAATCCCGGTGGGCTGCCCGAAGGCGGTGTCACCATGTTCGATCTTCCGAACAATCACCTGCAGTACGCGGTGACCTGGTACGGGCTGGCCGGCGCGCTGGTCGCGGTGTTCGGTGTGCTGGCGTGGCGGCGTCGCGCGGCGGCGCGCCCTTGACACCGCCCGCGGCGATGCGCATGTCGGCTGCGTCGAAGGCTCAGGATTCCATGCTCGCTCCCAAACCTCCCCTGACGATCAGGCTCTGCCAGCCGCGCGGCTTCTGCGCCGGCGTCGACCGCGCGATCCAGATTGTCGTGCTTGCGCTAAAGAAGTACGGCGCGCCCGTCTATGTGCGCCACGAGATCGTGCACAACCGCTATGTGGTCGAAGGGCTGCAGAATCTCGGGGCGGTGTTCATCGAGGAACTGCACGAGATCCCGGCCGACCACCGCGAGTGCCCGGTCGTGTTCTCCGCCCATGGCGTTCCGAAATCCGTGCCGGCTGACGCGCAGGCACGCCAGCTCTTCTACCTCGACGCGACCTGCCCGCTAGTCTCGAAGGTCCACAAGCAGGCGATGCGTCATCAGCGGCTAGGCCGTCACGTCCTGCTGGTCGGCCACGCCGGTCATCCCGAGGTGATAGGCACCATGGGACAGTTGCCGGAGGGCGCGGTCACGCTGATCGAGACGGAAGCCGACGCCCGCAGCTTCGCGCCCGCCGATGCCACGGCGCTCGGTTTCGTCACCCAGACCACGCTTTCGGTCGAGGATACGGCAGGCATCATACGCGTCCTGCAGGAACGGTTCCCTGAGATGCAGGCGGCCGCGGCGGAATCGATCTGCTACGCGACGACCAACCGCCAGGAGGCGGTGAAGGAGACGGCCTGCGGGGCCGACCTGTTCCTGGTCGTGGGCGCGCCCAACTCCTCCAACTCGCGCCGCCTGGTCGAGGTTGCCGAGCGGGCAGGGGCCAAGATGTCCCTGCTGGTTCAGCGCGCATCAGAGATCCCGTGGGACGACATCGGCGACATCCGCGTCCTCGGCCTCTCCGCCGGGGCATCCGCGCCGGAGATCATCGTCGACGAGATCATCGACGCGTTCCGCAGCCGCTTCGACGTTTCCGTCGATCTCGCCGTCACGGCCACCGAGACGGAGGAGTTTCCGGTCATGCGCGTCCTGCGCGACGTGGAACTGACCTCCGCCGATATGGCGTTCGTGAACGGGACGAGGTGAGCGTGGCCGTCTACACCGACATCACCGAGGTCGAACTCGGCGAGTTCCTCCGGCAGTACGAGGTCGGCGACCTGCTCTCCTACAAGGGCATCGCCGAGGGTTCGGAAAATTCCAACTTCCTCCTTCACACGTCGAAAGCCTCTTTCATCCTGACGCTCTACGAGAAGCGGGTCGAGAAGAACGACCTTCCCTTCTTCCTCGGACTGATGGAGCATCTGGCGAAGAAGGGCATCTCCTGCCCGCTTCCCGTGCATCGCCGTGACGGACAGGTTATCGGCACGCTGGCCGGCCGTCCGGCCGCGCTGATCACGTTCCTGGAAGGCATGTGGCTTCGTCGGCCGACGGCCAGGCATTGCGGCGAGGTCGGCAGCGCGCTCGCCGGACTGCACATTGCCGGCCGCGATTTCCCTCTCTCCCGGCCCAATGCGCTTGCCTTCGAGGGCTGGCGCGCGCTGTGGGATGGGGCGCGCGAACGTGCGCATGAAGTGGAGCCCAGCCTTCAGGGCGAGATGGACGAGGACTTTCGCGTGCTGGCGCAGAGCTGGCCGGCGGACCTGCCGTCGGGCGTCATCCATGCCGATCTCTTCCCGGACAATGTATTCTTCCTCGGCGACCGGCTTTCGGGTCTGATCGATTTCTACTTCGCCTGCAACGATCTCTACGCCTATGACCTGGCGACTTGTCTCAACGCGTGGTGCTTCGAGAAGGACGGATCCTTCAACCTGACCAAGGGGCAGGCACTGCTCGCGGGCTATCAATCCGTGCGTCCGCTGACGGCTGAGGAGGCGGCGGCGCTGCCGGTTCTGGCGCGCGGCTCGGCGCTGCGCTTCACGCTGACCCGCCTCTACGACTGGCTGACGATTCCCGACGGCGCCCTGGTCCAGAAGCGCGATCCGATGGAGTTCGTGCGCAAGCTTCGTTTCCATCGCAGCATCCGCTCGGCGGCAGAGTACGGACTGGCATGAAGAAAGTTGAAATCTTTACCGACGGAGCGTGCTCGGGCAATCCGGGGCCGGGCGGCTGGGGCGCCATCCTGCGCTTCAACGGCACGACCAAGGAGCTTTCCGGCGGCGAGGCCGTGACGACCAATAACCGCATGGAGCTGATGGCCGCCATCCAGGCGCTGTCAGCGCTGAAGGAGCCGGTGACGGTCGACCTTCACACCGACAGCAAATACGTCATGGACGGTATCTCGAAGTGGATCCATGGCTGGAAGAAGAACGGCTGGAAAACCGCCGACAGGAAGCCGGTGAAGAACGGCGAGCTCTGGCAGGCGCTGGACGAGGCCAACCGGCGTCACAAGGTCACCTGGAACTGGGTCAAGGGCCACGCCGGCCATATCGAGAACGAGCGCGCCGACGAGCTTGCGCGCCTGGGCATGGCGCCGTTCAAGAAGGGGCGGAATGGCGCGCCGGGCAACTGATCCGCGCGCCGCGAGGTGACGACTTCAGTTGTGAACTGCCGTCCGGCCTCCGATAGAGGGCGCAGCCGATGTCGAGCATCGCTGCGCCGTCTTCGCGCCGGGAGCTAGGCTCCCAGCTGCTCCAGCATGTGCGCCGCGCCGGATTCGTTGACGCCGGGCTTGGTCTCGACATTGACGGCAACGACCTTTCCGTCGTCGACGATCATCGAGAAGCGCTTGGAGCGAAGGCCCATGCCATGGGCGGTGAAATCAGCGTCCAGCCCGACCTTCGTGATGAAGTCGCCATTGCCGTCGGCGAGGTAGAGGATCTTGCCTTCGCCGCCGGTGAAGCGTGCCCAGGCGCCCATCACGTGATGGTCGTTCGTCGCCACCACGGCGATGGTGTCGACGCCGCGTGCGAGGAGCGCCTCGTGGTTCTCAAGATAGCCGGGCAGGTGGTTGTTGTTGCAGGTCGGCGTAAATGCGCCCGGTACGCCGAACAGCACCACTTTCTTGCCGGCGAAGATGTCGGCCGTCGTCAGGTCCTTGGCGCCATCAGGCGTGATGGTCTTGAAGGTGGCGTCCGGCAGTTTCTCGCCTACGGAAATCGTCATGCTTGCCTCTCGGATGTTGGCTACGTCAGTCCCTGCCGAGTTAGAGTGCCCGTCCCCCGGCGGCAAGGGGCGGCATCGACTGGCATCAGCGAATTCGGCCTAGGCGCGCGCCCGCCGTTCATGGAAAGGGAATGGAGCCGGCGACCGCGCCCGCCTGCGTGACGAGCGTGTACGGAAGCCCCGCGCCAACCGGTTTCTCGGCCGGGCGATCTATGATCGGCACCGCAAAGGTGACCTTGCCGTCCCTGATCTCCTTGTGGGGTCGGCCGAGGGAGTAGCCCTCGGTTCCGGCGAGGAAGAGATCCACGGCCGCGGCGTCGCCGGGGAATGCCGCTTCCACCACGAGTTGGTCCTCGCCGGCCGACAACAGCTCCACGCCGAAATCTTCCTGCGGGGCGCTCGGCAGCGCGGCTCCCGCCCGTTCGACCAGGGCTGCGTCCTCAGGGTTGCCGGGGTCGCTCGCCGGGTCGACCTCGAAGCGAGCCTGCACCGGGATACAGATGGTTTCACAGACGCCAATGAAGACCTCGGCGACGATCCTGGCGGGCTCAGTGGGCGCTGCGAGACGGAACGTCACCGGCAATGCAAGGGAGTGCTTGTAGCCCACCCACGGGCCGGATTCGTCGTTGAAGCGCGTCGGCGCAGGATATCCGATGTCCAGCGACGCGATGTTCGCGCTACCGGAGATGTCGATGCTGGGTGGAACGCCGGATCCGCCTGGATCCCGCCAATAGGTCTTCCACTCCCGGTGGAGGTCGATCTGCAGCGCGCCCTTGAGCGTTCCGCTCGCATCCGCCTGCCCGCTGGTGACAAGGCGAAGGCGCACACCCTCGGCTTCGTGCCACGCGCTTGAAGACGCCAGCACCGGCGAGCCGGCCAGCAGGGTCAGCGAAATGGAGAGGAGCGGCAGGCGCATGCGAGCCTCTTTGTGTGGAAAGGAGCGCTTTTGCAACGCACGAAGCGACTCCTGCCATCATAACTGCGTGAGTCGTCACCAAAGTGCATGCACAAATCACGCCTCAGGCAGGAAGTTTCGTCGCTCGCGGCCTTCAAACGCCGACGGAAACGCGTTACGTTTGCGTCATGGATCTGTTGCGGCGAAAGACCTCGGCGGGCGCCCGGGGTTTTCTGGACGACCACTTCCTCATCGCCATGCCCGGCATGAAGGATGACCGCTTCGCTCGCTCTGTGATCTACGTCTGCGCGCATAGTGAAGAAGGCGCCATGGGGCTGATCATCAACCAGGCCCAGAAGATGCGGTTCCCCGATCTCATCGTGCAACTCGGCATCATGAAAGAGCACGAGGTGATCCGGCTCCCGGCCACGGCGCGCGATTTCGTCGTGCGAAACGGCGGCCCTGTCGACCGCAGCCGCGGTTTTGTCCTTCACTCCGACGATTATCGCGTGGAATCCTCGCTGCCCGTATCCGAGGAGATCTGCCTCACCGCCACCGTGGACATTTTGCGGGCCATCTCGACCGGGCGCGGCCCGCGTCACGCGCTGATGGCTCTGGGCTATGCCGGTTGGGGCGCCGGGCAGCTTGAGAGCGAGATCGCCGAGAACGGCTGGCTGACGTGCCCCGCCGACATGGGCATGCTGTTCGACGCAGACATCGAGCGCAAATACGACCGCATCCTCGCTTCGATCGGCATCGATCTGGCGCATCTCAGCGTTTCCGCCGGCCACGCCTGACCTCAACCGTCCTCATGTATCTGCCGGCTGATACTGGTCTTTCAGCAGCTTCAATGCTGCGTCGGCGTTGATCGGCGCGCCGAACAGGAAGCTCTGGCCGTATTCGCAGCCCATCTGCCTGAGTTCGAGCGCATCGTTCTCGTCGGCGACGCCCTCAACGACCACGGATAGGCCGAGTTCATGCGCCATGTTCACCATGGACCGCACCAGCACGGTGCGCTTGGGCGTCTTGTCGTCCAGAAAGCTCTTGTCGATCTTGATCGTGTCGAAGGGGAAGCGGGTCAGGTAGGAGAGCGACGAATAGCCGGTCCCGAAATCGTCGAGGGAGAGGCCGATCCCGAGCTTCTTGAGGCGGTTGAGTACGTGTGTCGCCTGCTCCGGGTTCTCCATCACCAAAGACTCGGTTAGCTCAAGGCGGAAGCTCCGCGGCTTCAGGTTGGCGCGCGCCACGACCGAGCGGACGTCGCTGACGAGGTCGCGGCGCAGCAGTTGCCGGCTGGACAGGTTGACGGAGAGGAACAGCGGCACGTCGGTCGTCTGCTTCTGCCAGAGGGCCAGGTCCTCAGCCCCCTGCTGCATGGCGAAGAGGCCGAGCTGAACGATGAGACCGCAGTTCTCCGCCACGGGAATGAAGTCTGACGGCGGGATCATGCCGCGGCGCGGATGCTCCCAGCGCAGCAGCGCCTCGAAGCCGGCGACGGTCCGGTCCTCGAGCCGGACGATCGGCTGGTAGGCCAGCGTGATCTCCTTGCGCTCCACGGCCCGGCGCAGGTCGGATTCGAGCTGCAGCCGGTCGGTGCCGACGGTGCGGAACGCCGGCCGGAACGGCTCGATCCTGTCGCCGCCGAAGCGCTTCGCCTGGTGCATGGCGAGCTCGGCGTCCTTCACCAGCTCCTCCGCCGTCGAGCCTGCAGCGGTCCAGCTGATCAGGCCGATCGAGGCGGTGAGGACGATCTCGCGCTTGGCAAAGGTGATCGGGGTCTGGATCGCCTTCTTGACCGCCTCGGCGACGCTGGCGATGCGGGCCGGATCCTGCTCGGAGAGCAGCATCAGAGCGAACTGGTCGCCGCCCATCCGGCACAGTGAATCACGCGGCTTCAGCAGCCGGTGCAGGCGCCGGGCGATGGTAAGCAGGATGGTGTCGCCAGCCGAGATGCCAAGGCCGTCATTGACCTGTTTGAAGCGGTCGATGTCGATGACGAAGATCGTCGGCCGGACCGTGTCTTCCGACCTGGCGATGGAGACCACCGCGTCAAGCCGGTTCATGAACAGCTCGCGGCTCGGCAGACCGGTCAAGTTGTCGTGCACGGCATCGTGCAGCAGACGCTCCTCGGCCTTCTTCTGCTCGGTGACGTCGACCAGCGTGCCGACGCAGCGGATGACCTCGCCGTCGGAGCCGACGACTGGCCGCGCCCGCAGCGCGAACCAGTGGTAATGCCCGTCGGAGCCGCGCAGCCGGAAGTTCTGGGCGACCTTGCCGCGCCTGTGTTCGAGCACGACGTCGAGGGTGGTGCGGAAGGTGTCGCGGTCGTCCGTGTGGAGGACCGGCAGCCAGTTGCGCGCCGGGCCGCCCAGACTGTTCGGCGCCAAGCCCAGCTGCACGCTGATGTCCGGCCGGGTGACGACGCGGTCGCGCACCACGTCCCAGTCCCACACGGTGTCTCCGGAGCCGACGATCGCCAGCGCCTGGCGTTCGAGATCGCTGAACAGGCCGTGGTTGAGCGCGCCGCCGGCAAAGGCGTGCTGCATCACGGTGAAGCCGATCAAAAGGATAATCAGAACCAGGCCGCCGCCCAGCGCCGGCTGGACGATGTCGTTGTCGAGCGAGCCCGTGATGGCGAGCCACGACCCGAGCACCCAGACCATGACCATCATCCAGCTGGGGATGAGCATCACGGCGCGGTCGTAGCTGCGGATGCCGAGATAGACGATGAGCATCAGGCCGATGACGGCGGTGCCCGCGAACGAGACGCGCGCCAATCCCGCCGCCACGGCCGGATCGATGACGGCCACGCCGGCGATGGCCAGGAGACCGAGCACCCAGACCACCGCGCCGTAGCTGAAATGGCCGTGCCATCGATTGAGATTGAGATAGGCGAACAGGAACACCACTAGCGATCCCGCAAGCGCCACCTCCGTGCCAGCCCGCCAGATCTGCTCGCTGCCGGGCGAAATGGCGATCAACTTGTTGAGGAAGCCGAAGTCGACGCTGATATACGCCAGCACCGCCCAGGCGAGTGCCGCCGTTGCCGGGAACATCGAGGTGCCCTTGACGACGAAAAGGATGGTCAGGAACAGCGCCAGCAGGCCGGCGATGCCGATGACGATGCCGCGGTACAGCGTATAGGAGTTGACCGTGTCCTTGTAGGATTCCGGGTCCCACAGGTAGACCTGCGGCAGCTTAGGCGACGCGAGTTCGGCGACGAACGTGATCACCGTGCCCGGGTTGAGCGTGACCAGGAAGACGTCGGAATCCGGGCTCGCCTGGCGGTCGAGCGCAAAGCCCTCGCTGGGCGTGATCGCCGCGATGCGGCTGGCGCCGAGGTCGGGCCAGAAGAGGCCGGATCCTACCAGCCGGAAGTGCGGAGTGACGATCAGCCGGTCGAGCTGCTGGTCCGTGGTGTTGGCCAGGGCGAATACCGCCCAGTCGCCGCTCGAACGATCCTTGTTCGCTTCCACCTCGATGCGGCGCACGATGCCGTCGGGGCCGGGCGCGGTGGACACCTGGAAGTTCTCGCCCTGGTTCCGGTGGATCTCGAGGGCGCCGGAAAGGTCGAGCGCAACGTCGTCCCGCGAGATCTTGATCGCCTCGACGGCTGAGGCCCCGCCGGCCGTCAAGATCATGGCGAGCAGCGTCAGGAGAAAGAGGGAGACGAGTGCGGGTCGTTTGTGCGGCGTCAAGAAAGGGTCTCTTTCATCTCCCGCGAGCATCGGTCGCGATCAGCGAGTAAAGGTAGTGATCCTGCCAGGCCCCGTTGATGCGTAGATAGGATCGGAGCAGTCCTTCGCGCTGAAATCCGGCTTTTTCAAGCACGCGAACAGATCGCGTATTGTCGGGGATACAGGCTGCCTCGACGCGATGCAACCGAAGCGTCTCGAACGCATGCCGCGTCAGAAGCCGCAGGCCCTCAAGCATGAGGCCTTGTCCAGCATAGCGCTCGCCGATCCAATAGCCGATCTGGCCGCTCTGCGACACTCCGTGGCGGATGTTGCCGAGGGTTATCCCGCCGACCAGTTTTCCACCGAAGTTCTCGATGAGGAAGAAGGGTACGGCATACCCGCGCGCAAAATCCTCGCGGTACTTGTTGAGGCGGTGGCGCCAGGCGGCGCGTTCCAGCTCGTCCGGCGCCCAGCGCGGTTCCCAGGGCTCCAGGAAAGCCCGGCTTTCGGCGCGTAGGGCTGCCCATTCCTGATAGTCCCCGCGGACCGGGAGGCGCAGCGTGACGCGCTCTCCGCGCAGGCATGGAGCATCCCGCCTGACAAAGGGGAGCGCCAGCATGGCCGCGCCGCTGCCCTGGGCTTAGACCGCCAGCTTCTGCTCGGCGGGCGCGTATTGCGGCAACGACGCGCTGATGCGGTCGTAGGAGGCAAGCGAGCCGACGGGGCCGATGGCCGCGATCGTGGGCGTGGTGGAGAAAAGACGCTGCGAGAGATCCGTCAGCCGTTCGGTCGTCAGCTTCGAAAGCCGGTCGACCAGCTCTTCACGGGGGATCGGGCGGCCGAACAGCAGCAGCTGCCTGGCGATCTGCGATGCGCGGCTGGCCGGGCTTTCGGCCGACATCACCAGTCCCGCATGGTACTGCGCACGGGCGCGGTCGAGTTCCTCCGGAAGGATCGTCTCGCCGGAGCGGCGCAGTTCCTCTACGATCACCGGCACCAGCTTGCCGATGTCGCTCTCGCCGGTGGCTGCATGGACGCCGAAGATGCCGGTGTCCGAAAAACCCCAGTGGAAGGCGTAGACCGAGTAGCACAGGCCGCGCTTTTCACGGATTTCCTGGAACAGGCGGGACGACATGCCGCCTCCGAGGATCATCGACAGCACCTGCGAGGCATAGAAGTCCCGCACGTGGTAGGCGCGGCCTTCGAAGCCGAGCACGATCTGCGCGTCCATCAGGTCGCGGTCCTCGCGGAAGTCGCCGCCGAAATAGCTTGCCGGCTGTGGCGCGACGTTGTCGGAGGTGGCGCGGAAGCCGCCGAGCCGCTTCTCGACCTCCCGCACGAAGGTGTCATGGTCGACATCGCCGGCGGCCACCACCACCATGCGATCGGCCCCGTACTGCCGCTCCATATAGGAATGCAGCTGTCGCGACGTAAACGAGCGCACGGTTTCCGGCGTGCCCAGGATCGAGCGCCCGATCGGCTGGTGCCTGAAGGCCGTTTCGGTGAAACGGTCGAAGACGATGTCGTCAGGAGTGTCGTGCGCTGCGCCGATCTCCTGGAGGATGACGTGCTGCTCGCGCTCGAGTTCGGCGGGGTCGAAATTCGAATCGGTGAGGATGTCGGCCAGCAGGTCGATCGCCAGCGGCAGGTCCTTGCTCAGTACGCGGGCGAAGAACGACGTCGTCTCCACGCTCGTCGCCGCGTTGATCTCCCCGCCGACATTCTCGATCTGCGAGGCGATCTGGAATGCGGTGCGGCTGCCGGTCCCCTTGAACGCCATGTGCTCGAGGAGATGCGCGATCCCGTGTTCGTCGTCGCGCTCGTTGCGCGCGCCCGACTTGACCCACACGCCGAGGGCGACGGATTCAACGCTGGGCAGGGTTTCAGTGGCGACCGTCAGGCCGTTCGACAGACGGCTTACCTCTACACCCATCTAGCTACTTCTCCTTAGAGCGCCGCGCGCGACAGGCGGCCAATGTACTCTTCGACCTTTTGGAGGTCGGAGGGGAGCACTGTGAACTTTTCGTGACGTTCCATCAAGTCCGCCAACCATTCGGGCAGTCGGGGTTTCACGCCGCTTGCTGCCTCCACCGCGTCGGGAAACTTCGCGGGGTGCGCAGTTCCGAGCACGATCATGGGCGTTCTTTGGTCGGCCGCTTCGGATACATGCACGGCGGTCGCGGTATGCGGGTCGAGCAGGTAGCCGCTGGATTTCAGCGTCGTCGCGATGGTCGCGGCCGTTTCCGCCATGGTCGCACGCCCGGCGTCGAATTCGCGCCGGATGGTCTCGACCGCGCCGTCTTCGATGCGGAAGCCGCCCGACTGCTTGAGCCCGGCCATGTAGCGCCGCACAGTCGCCGCGTCCCGCTTCGACGCCTCGAACAGCAGCCGCTCGAAGTTGGACGAGATCTGGATGTCCATCGACGGGGAAGTCGTCGCGACCACGCCCTCCATCCGGTACTCGCCGGTCGCCAGCGTGCGCGCCAGGATGTCGTTGTCGTTGGTGGCGATCGCCAGCCGCTCGATCGGCAATCCCATGCGCTTGGCCGCGTAGCCGGCGAAGATGTCGCCGAAATTGCCGGTGGGCACGGTGAACGACACCGGCCGGTCCGGCGCGCCGAGCGAGACAGCCGAGGTGAAGTAGTAGACGATCTGGGCCATGATCCGCGCCCAGTTGATCGAATTCACGCCCGACAGCGACATGCGATCGCGGAAGCGATGATCGTTGAACATGTCCTTCACGAGGCTTTGGCAGTCGTCGAAGTTGCCTTCGATCGCCAGTGCGTGAACGTTGCCCGCCGCTTGCGTGGTCATCTGGCGCTGCTGCACCGGCGATACGCGCCCGTGCGGAAACAGGATGAAGATATCGGTGCGGTCGCGCCCGGCGAAGGCCTCGATCGCCGCCCCGCCGGTGTCGCCCGAGGTCGCACCGACAATGGTCGCCCGCTCGCCGCGTTCGGCCAGGATGTGGTCCATCAGCCTCGCCAGCAGCTGCATGGCGACGTCCTTGAAGGCGAGCGTCGGCCCGTGGAAGAGCTCGAGAACGAAGCGGTTCGCGTCGATCTGCACCAGGGGGCAGACGGCGTCATGGCGGAACGTGGCGTAGGCCTCGCGGACGAGGCGTTCGAACACCGAAGCGGAAACCTCGCCGCCGAGAAAGGGCGTCAGGATGCGGATCGCGGCGTCGGCATAGGAGAGACCGCGCAAGCCGCGTATGTCGGCGGCGCTGAACGTGGGCCATTCTTCAGGGACGTAGAGCCCGCCGTCGCGCGCGAGACCCGCAAGCACTGCGTCCGAGAAGCCGAGGGCGGGGGCTTCGCCCCGTGTGCTGACGTAACGTATCATTGGTCTTTCATGGGCTTAGGCGACAGACTTGTGGCCAGTTCGTGGAAAACGCGGGTCAGTCAGTCGCATTTTTGCCGCCCGGTTGCTATAGAGCGCCTTCGTTGCCAAGGGGGGATTTTTCAGCTTGAGGTTCATGAGGTCACGCTTGCCCGATCGCCGTTTTCTGCCGCTCGCTGCTCTTTCGGGCATTATCTTGGGCGTTGCGGGCTGCCAGTCCGGCGACAGCGCCGGTGCACTGGCCGTCGGCGACGGCGCCAAGCCCGCCGAGCAGAAGGTCACCGAGGCCGAGTTGCGCGCCTATTGCCCGCGCGTCACCTTGCGCGACGGCACCGCCTACTTCAACAACTACGCGAAAGGCGGGGACGGGGACGCCACGAAGGTCGTCCATCAGGCTTCGATCGGCGAGGTGACGCGCACCTGCACGACGAGCGCTGACGGCGCCATGACGATGAACGTCGCCGTCGCCGGCAGGGTCGTGCCCGGTCCGGCCTTCTCGCCGGGTTCCATCAACATGCCGATCCGCATCGTGGTGACGCACGGCGACGACGTCCTTTACTCGCAGTTGCACAGGCATCAGGTCAGCGTGTCCGACGGCTCGGCGGCCACCCAGTTCGTCTTCAACGATCCGAACGTCTCGTTCGTGCTGCCCGCGGACCGGCGCGTCCAGGTCTTCGCCGGCTACGACGAGGGGCCGCCGAAGCGTCAGTGACGCCGGCATCGCTCCGTTGAGGCGAGCGCCGTCCCGCACGGTGCTCAGGCAATCTCCGACCAGCTCGCGAGCGCGCCGAGCACGCCCTTGAGTTCCGCCCAGCGGCGGATGACGGTTTCGGCCCCGGCCTCCATCAGGAGGTCGCCGTGGCCCGGGTAGCTGTGCGAGCCGCCCGTGAAGCCGATGACGCGCATGCCAGCGGCCTTGGCGCCGTGGATGCCATGTACTGAATCCTCGATCGCGAAGGTGCGGCGCGGGTCTGCCTTCATCTTCTCGGCGGCGAAGAGGAACACGTCGGGCGCGGGCTTCGGCTTGGCCGTCGGTGTCTCCAGCGCGGCGAAGATGTCGGCGCCGAAGAGCGGCTTGATGCCGGTCTTGGTCAGCATCATGTCGAGCATGTCGCTGCGTGAATTCGAGCAGATGCAGCGCTTGGTCTCGACGGCGGCGACGGCCTCGTGGACGCCTTCGATCGCCTGCACGCTGCGACGCAGCTCGCGCTCCATCTCGGTTCTGGCCTGTTCGATCAGCGTGGCCTGGAAGGGCATGTCCGCTTCCTTCTCCACGCGCAGCAGGATGTCGCGGAAGGTCAGGCCGGCATAGGTCTCCGAGATCTCGGCAGCACTAATGGGATAGCCCGCCTTGGTGATCAGGTCGGCCTCGACCCGCGCGGCGATAACCTCTGAATCGACGAGCACGCCGTCGCAGTCGAAAATAACGAGATCGATGTCGTCCATGGAAATCCGGTGAAGATTGGCGGCCTCGGGGAGGAGTTGCCGCGGGAAACAAGGCCGGCCCATTACACCATCGGCACCCGAACCGCAAATTTCAGGCCGGCTTCACCGATTGTTTACGCTGATCGGTAACCATAACGGCTCGTAAACAGTAACGCGTGCTCCGGGTTGTGCCATGTCTGCCTTGCGTCTCGCCGACGACGATTTCCTTGTGTCTCCAAAAGCCGAGTGGATGGATACCATCCTGAAAGGGGACTGCGTCGCGGCCCTCAACCGGCTTCCGGAAAAGTCGGTAGACATCGTCTTCGCCGACCCGCCCTACAATCTGCAGCTCGATGGCGATCTGCACCGCCCCGACCAGTCCAAGGTCGACGCGGTCGACGACCACTGGGACCAGTTCGATAGTTTCCAGGCCTATGATGCGTTCACTCGCGCCTGGCTGCTCGCCGCCCGCCGCGTGCTGAAGCCGAACGGCACCATCTGGGTGATCGGCTCGTACCACAACATCTTCCGCGTTGGCGCGATCATGCAGGATCTCGGCTACTGGATCCTCAACGACGTGGTCTGGCGCAAGACCAATCCGATGCCGAATTTTCGCGGGCGTCGCTTCCAGAACGCGCACGAGACGATGATCTGGGCTTCGCGCGACCGCGACGCCAAGGGATACACCTTCAACTACGACGCCATGAAGGCGGCCAATGACGACGTGCAGATGCGTTCGGACTGGCTGTTCCCGATATGCACGGGGGGCGAGCGCCTGCGTGACGCCAATGGCGACAAGCTGCACCCGACCCAGAAGCCGGAGGCGCTGCTGGCGCGCGTGATGCTCGCCTCCAGCAAGCCCGGCGACGTGATCCTCGATCCATTCTTTGGTTCCGGCACCACGGGCGCCGTCGCCAAGCGCCTGGGCCGCCACTTCATCGGCGTCGAGCGCGAGCAGGCTTATATCGACGCCGCCACCGCACGCATTGCGGCAGTACAGCCGCTCGGTGCGGCTGAACTGAGCGTCATGTCGGGCAAGCGCGCCGAACCGCGCGTGGCGTTCGGCAGCCTAGTGGATTCAGGCCTGATCGCGCCGGGCACGACACTCTACGATTCGCGCAAGCGCTGGGCGGCCAAGGTTCGCGCCGACGGCACGCTCGCGACCGGCACCTCGGCTGGCTCGATCCATCGTCTCGGCGCCCAAGTGCAGGGCCTCGAGGCCTGCAACGGCTGGACCTTCTGGCACTACGAGCGCAATGGCGGCCTGACCGCGATCGACGAGTTGCGCCGGATCGCGCGGCTCGGCATGGAGCGGGCAGGGGCCTGAGCCGGGCCGCCCGCCGGACATCATCATCGGGCGGCAGGTGCGCGCCGAGCAATCGATACGGTTTCGAATTCGGCCAGTCCTTCATCGTCGCCATCGGTGAAGGCCGCGACCACGATCGGATCCGCCGCGTCGGGGAAGTGATAGACAGCGTTGACGCAGCCCGGGCCGCCGCCCGAATGTCCGATCGCGCGGCCCGCAGCGCCCATCCTGCCCGACATCAGGCCCAGCCCGTAACCGGTGCCGGTCCATGGCCTGCCGGGCGGCGCATCGCCCAATTCATGTGCCGCGACCATTGTGTGTAACGTGTCGGGCCGCAGGATCCGTTCGCCGAGGCAGGCGTGAAGCACCCTGGCCGCATCCATCGGAGTGCCGATCAGGCAGCCGTGGTAGACCCATCTAGGGTCATATGTGCGAAGGGCGGGCCAGAAAATCTGTCGGAAGTCGGCAGGTTTTGTCGCGAGACTTGCTGAAACGGCCTCTGACGGCTCAAGCACGAAAACGCGGAGAGCTGTCGCAAGGTCGAGTCCGCTGGCGTCCTCAATGGCGTCGCCAACGAACAGATAGCCTATGTTGCTGTAGGCCCAGCCCGTTCCGGGTGAGAAGTCGAGCCGGTCTGCACCCGCGGCCTCCAGGAGATGCGCCCGAGACCAGGCTGCGTCGTTCCGGGCGACAGCGTCATGGTAGGCGTTCAGGGAGCCGTAGTCCGGCACTCCGGCCCGATGCTGCAGAAGTTGCCTTAGGGTAAAGGTTTTCCCGGGCCTTGGCGTATCCAGGTCGAGGCGCTTGTCCTCCACGAGGCGCAGCGCGCATATCGCCAGCGCCGTCTTGGTAAAACTCCACCACGGGAACAGGCCGGCAGGTGAGCCCGAGAAGCCCTCGCTGCCGTCACTGCTGATCCAGGCGGTGTGGAATACCCTGTCCTCTCGCATGGGTGAGAGGAATACGGACGGCGCTATCGGATGCAAGGGCTTTCGGGAGAGGTTCGCGGAGCCCGGAAAGCCGGTCGCGACTATGCCGCGGTGTCCGGCGTCCGGTCCCTGACGATGATCTTCTCGATGAAACCGTCGCGGTCGAGGAAGGCGGTCTTCTCTCCGTGGCGCTCGATCTTCCGGCCGTTCCTGGCGCTCGTCGCGGTCACCTTCCAGACGGACCGGACGGCGCGATCCGAGATGGCCTCGATCTCGAAGTCCTCTGCGGCATGGTCGCCGAACTCGGCGAAATAGGTGCGGATGCCGCTCAGCACCGCTTCGCGGCCTTCGTGCACGCCGATCCCGTCGGAAATGTAGACGACGGTGTCCGTCAGGAAGGTCTCGATCGCTTCGAAGTCCTGCGCCGCAAGTGCTGCGTGGTAGCGCGCGACGATGTCGACGATGCCGGGCTCGGCCGCCCGCATGGTTGCGGAAATGCTCATGCTCTTATTCCATGTTCTGCCAGCGCGTCCTCGAGCGCGGCGGGGTTGGTGAACCGGATTGCCCGCCAGCCCGCATCCCGTGCGGCATCGACGTTTTTAGGATTGTCGTCGATGAACAGTGTTGCGGCAGGGTCCAGGTCGAACGCCTTGGCGTGATGCTCGTAGATCGCCGGCTCCGGCTTGATCAGCTTGATCATGCCGGACACCGTCACGCCCCGTGGCCGATCGAGGAACGCAAAGCGTCCGCGCGCCTCGACGAAGGTATCCGCAGCCCAGTTGGTGAGCATCGTCACGTCGTGGCCGGCATCGATCAGCCTGTCCATCAGCGCGACGGAACCGTCGATCGGATGGGGAAGCATCTCGTGCCAGTAGCGGCGGAAGTTGCGGATGTTCTCTTCGTGCTCCGGGTAGTCGGCGATCAGCAGCGCCTCGGCTTCCTCCCACGTCCGCCCGCGGTCCTGTTCTATGTTCCAGTCGTGCGTGCAGACATTCTCGAAGAACCACTTGCGTTCCGCCGGATCGGGGATGAAGCGAAGGAACGGGAGGTTCGGATCGTAGTGGATCAGCACCATGCCGATGTCGAAGACGATATGGCGGATGTCGGTCATCTGTGTCTCGGGCCGGAGTTCTTGCGCGTTGCGCCGGGAAGAACTGCCTCGATAGCCTTTTTCATCACGGTCGGCAAAGCCTCGCCGGGAAGATCAGATGGTGCAGACCACCATGTCCCGGGCGGAGGGGTGTGGCCGTCCATATCGGAACGAAAGACGTCCAGTTCCAGTGAAAAATGCGTGAAAACGTGGACAATTTGTCCCGCAAAGGTCCAATTTCCCGCAAAAGGCGCAGCTTTTGCGGTGGTCTCGCCGTCCGCGCGTGCCGTCCAGCCAGTGCCGGGCACCTCCGTCATGCCGCCGAGCAACCCGCTTTCCGCTCGCTTCCGGAGCAGCACCGCGCCGTCCGCCCGCACCGCCACGAAGGCTGCGCCCCGGCGTGTCGGCCGCTCGGCCTTGACCGTCTTCACCGGGAATCTCTCCGGGTCCCCGCCTGCCAGCGCCGCGCAGTCGTCGCGGATCGGGCACATCATGCAGGCCGGCCGCTTCGGCGAGCAGATCGTCGCGCCGAGGTCCATCATCGCCTGCGCGAAGTCTCCAGGCCTGTCCACCGGCACGAGCGTTTCCACGAGCGCGCGGATCTGCGGCTTGCTCTCGCTCACCGGGCGATCGATGGCGAAGACCCGCGACATCACCCGCTCGACATTGCCGTCCACCACCGCGGCGGGGCGGCCGAAGGCGATCGCCGCGATCGCGGCCGCCGTGTAGGGACCGATGCCCGGGAGTGTGCGCAGCCCTTCCTCGCTCGACGGAAATAACCCAGCATGGGTGGTCGCGACTGCTTCGGCGCATTTCTTGAGGTTCCGCGCCCGTGAATAGTAGCCGAGGCCGGCCCAGGCCTTCATCACGTCTTCCTGCTCGGATGCGGCCAGCGTGCCGACTGTCGGCCAGGTCTCGACGAAGGTCCGAAAATAGGGCTTCACCGCCTCGACGGTCGTCTGCTGGAGCATGACCTCCGAAAGCCAGACACGGTAGGGGTCGGGCCTTACGCCGGCGGCGATCCGGTCAGGCGGGACGCGCCACGGGAGATAGCGGTGGTGGCGGTCGTACCAGGCGAGCAGGCGGGACGGGAGCGAACGGCAGGTGGCCATGCCCGCCGCACTAGCGAGTTCAGGCCGCCGCTTCAACGTCCATTTCGGCGGTGATCTTCGACCAGGGCACGCGGATGAGGCGGTTGTCGTCGCGCTCGATTAGCCCGGCATGGATCAACGCGGTCACGTCTGCGTGCACGCCGCGATAATCGCGCCCAAGGGCCTTCGCCAGGGCGCGGATGGATGAGCGGCCGCTTGCCCTCAATGCTCTCAGCAGCTCCCACCGCTTGGGCGTAAGCAGTGCGAACAGCATCTCCGCCTTGGCGAAGCCGAAAGAGGCGGGCTCGACTGTTCGATCGCCAGCATCCAGCTTCTCCGCCATGCGGAGAGTGTCTTTGACGAAACCTTCAAAGGTATCGACGTAAAGCCTTACCTCATTCACTGTCGAGTTCCTTTCTCACATCGGCAAAAAAGTCGGCTAGGAGTTGCTTCATAGAATGAAATCGGTAGGGCTCTTCCCGTTCGCGGTAGTGCCGGTGGTCGCCCTTGCCTGCTTCATTGTCGTAGCCGATAATACGCTCGCCATACCGCCCGAAAAAGAGCGAGTATTTTAGCCCGTGTGGGCGTTCTTCGGTTCTGAGAGGCAACTCCCAGATCGTGACCTGCGCAATGTAACCTCTCCCCAGATCGAACTTCCGTCGCCTGAGGAGCCTTGCGCGTTTTGGCATATGTCCTTCATAACATATGCTCTATGAGGCATCAATCGATGCGCCTGGTCCGTTTGATTTGCCGCTTTCAATCCTGGTGGTGTAAGCAACCCCCATGGCCAAGTTCACGCCAAATCGCCCGGTTCCGGTCAGCGACCTCGTTTCCGATCTCCTCGATCCGGTGCTGCGCAAGCGCGCCGGCATTTCGGTCGGCCTCGTGCAGTCCTGGGAGGAGGTCGTCGGCCCGCGCCTCGCAGTGATCTCCCGGCCGCAGAAGATCCAGTGGCCGAACCGGCACGACGAAGACGCCTTCGAGCCGGCGGTGCTGGTCATTGCCTGCGAGGGCATGGCGGCGCTGCACATACAGCACGAGACCTCCGAGATCATCGGTCGCGTCAACGCCTTCCTCGGCTACAACGCGATCGGCCGCATCAGGATCGTCCAGAAGCCGGTGCGGACGGCAGCCATTCCTCCCCGACCGCGTCTCAAGCCGTTGAGCGAAGCCGAGGCGGCGAAGCTGAGCGGCAAGGTGTCTGCCATCGAAAACGAGGAATTGCGGGCGTCACTGGAGCGGCTCGGCCGCTCCGTTCTTGGGGAAAGGCGTCGCAAGCACTGAAAAATTCCCCGTTTCGTGAACGATTTTCACCATTCGGGTGATTGGATTGGGTGCGCAGATGCCTTAATTCGCGCGACATCTCGCCTTTGTGTGGCTTCCCGTTGCAACATCCAGAAGAATTCAGGTGATTCGATGCTTCGTTCCATATCGCGCCGACAGATGATCGTCTCGCTCGCCGCCGTGTCCTCGGCGGCCGTACTCGCCGGCTGCAGCGACACTGCCGAGCAGCCCAAGGCCGAGACCGCGACGCCGGCCGAAGCGGCTCCGACCTCGACCGCCTCGACTACCCCCGCCAAGGTGGACGCGCCGCCGGCGCAGGGTTCGGCGGACGTCGCCAAGCTCATCGAGCCGGGTTCGCTGCCGGAAATGACGCTGGGCAAGGAAGACGCGCCGGTCACCATCGTCGAATATGCCTCGATGACCTGCCCGCACTGCGCGACGTTCCATGAAAAGACGCTGCCGGAGCTGAAGACGAAGTACATCGACACCGGCAAGGTGAGGCTGATTTTCAGGGAGTTTCCCTTCGACCCACGCGCCGAGGCGGGCTTCATGCTGGCGCGTTGCGCAGGCGACAACTATTTCCCGATGATCGACGTGCTGTTCAAGCAGCAGGGAACTTGGGCCGCCGTCGAAAATGCTCGCGATGCGCTGCTGCAGATCGCCAAGCTTGCCGGTTTTTCACAGCAGAAATTCGAGGAATGCTTGACGGACCAGAAGCTTCTCGACGACATCAGGGCTGTGCGCACGCGGGGTTCGAACGAGTTCAAGGTCGACTCGACGCCGACCTTCTTCATCAACGGGCAGCAATACAAGGGAGCCTTGTCGATTGCGGAGATATCGGCAGTCATCGACAGCATGCTGTGATGCTGCGTTCCTTCTCCCCTTGCGGGAGAAGGCGTCGCCTTCGGCCTTGTGCAGCAGGGCCGGGACCAGGCGATCGATGAAAAACGAGGCGAGATACGAGGCGTTGCGCTCCGGCCGACGCCTCGGAGTCGTCCCGGATTCGGGTCGACGCTTCGCCTGGGACGAGCCAGTCGTCTCGCCCTTGCTTCAGGCATCGCGAGGGGCGAAGGCAAAAGGGCGCCGGGCATGAGATTCTCCCGTCTGCGACTGCTCGGCTTCAAGTCCTTTGTAGAACCCGGCGAGTTCATCATCGAGCGAGGCCTGACGGGCATTGTCGGACCGAACGGGTGCGGCAAGTCGAACCTCGTCGAGGCGCTGCGCTGGGTCATGGGCGAAAGCTCCTACAAGAACATGCGCGCGTCCGGCATGGACGACGTCATCTTCTCGGGTTCCGGCGCGCGCCCGGCGCGCAACACGGCGGAAGTCACGCTTTTCCTGGACAACCAGGACCGCACCGCGCCCTCCGCGTTCAATGACGCCGACGAACTCCAGGTCTCACGCCGCATCGAGCGCGAGGCGGGCTCCACCTACCGCATCAACGGCAAGGAGGCGCGGGCCAAGGACGTGCAACTTCTCTTTGCCGACCAGTCGACCGGCGCGCGCTCTCCGTCGATGGTCGGGCAGGGGCGCATCGGCGAGCTGATCCAGGCGAAGCCTCAGGCCCGCCGCGCGCTGCTCGAGGAAGCAGCCGGCATTTCCGGTCTGCACACGCGCCGCCATGAGGCCGAGCTTAGACTGCGCGGCGCCGAACAGAACCTCGAACGCCTCGACGACGTCGTCGGCGAGCTGCAGCAGCAGATCGACAACCTGCGTCGTCAGGCCCGGCAGGCGTCGCGCTTCAAGAACCTTTCCGCCGATATCCGCAAGGCGGAAGCGACGCTGCTCCACCTGCGCTGGACGCTTGCGAAAGCCCAGGAGGCCGAAGCGCAATCGGCTCTTTCGTCCGCGACCAGTCTGGTCGGAGAGCGGGCGCAGCAACAGATGAACGCCGCAAAGGACCAGGCGGTCGGCGCCCACCATCTGCCGGCTTTGCGCGAGGCCGAGGCGAGTGCGGCCGCAGCCTTGCAGCGCCTCTCGATCGCTAAAGCGCAGATCGAGGATGAGGCAAACCGCATGCGTCAGCGGCAGGCCGAACTCGACCGCCGCCTACAGCAGCTCGAGGCCGATTTCGTCCGCGAGGACCAGATGCTGAAGGACAATGCGGATGTCCTGCAGCGGCTCCTCTCCGAGGAGGCCAGGCTGACCGAAGAGAACGCCGGCGCTGATGGGCGCGCGGCGGCCGCCCGCATTGCGCTGGAGGCGGCGGCAGTGACGCTGGCCGCCAGCGAATCGGCGCTCGCGAAACTCACCTCCGAGCGGGCCGAGGCCGTCGCCCAGCGCGCGCAGCTCGATCGCCAGATGCGCGACACCGCCGAGCGCCGGGACCGCTTCGTGAGGCAGCTCGCCGAGGTCGATCGCGAGGCGGGCGACATCGCCGCGCGCATCGCAGCTCTCGCCGATCCAGCGGAAAAGAAGCTCCTGGTCGATGCCGCCGAACAGGCGCTAGCCGATGCCGAGACAGCGGCGACGGCGGCCGAGAAGGCGGTCGCCGAGGCGCGAGCCCGGGAAACGGCCGCGAGACCGCCCGTGCAGGAGGCCAAGGCCGAACTCGCCGGCATCGAGACCGAGGCCCGGACCTTGGCGAAGCTTCTTTCCGCGACGAGCGCGGACGGCTTCGCTTCCGCGCTGGAAAAAATCTCCGTCGACCGCGGTTTTGAGACCGCTCTGGGCGCCGCGCTCGGCGACGACCTCGAGGTGCCGCTCGACCGCTCCGCGCCTGTCCACTGGGGCGAGAGCGGTGCGGCGACAAACGATCCGGCCCTGCCGGAGGGTGTCCGCAGCCTCGCCAGTGTCGTCCGCGCGCCGGCCGAGCTAGCCCGCCGACTGGCGCAGGTCGGCATCGTCGACGCCGCCGAAGGACCGCGGCTGCAGAAGCTGCTTTCGCCGGGGCAGCGTCTGGTCACGCGCGACGGCGCACTCTGGCGCTGGGATGGCCTGACTGCCAGCGCCGATGCGCCGACGGCGGCCGCGCTTCGCCTGGCGCAGAAAAACAGGCTGGCCGAGCTGGAGGCCGAGGCGGTCGGAGCGGGCAGCCGATTGCGCACGGCCGAGGAGAGTTTTTCGACCGCTGAAGCGGCGGTGCGCGAACGGGTGGAGGCCGAACGCGTTGCGCGCCAGGCCTGGCGCGACGCCCAGCACGCCGTGAGTGCTGCGCGCGACGCGCTTGCCAGGGCCGAGCGCGCCGCTGGCGAATTGGTCAGCCGCCGCGCCGCCCTCGACGAAGCGCGGGCGCGCATCGTGGAGAGCGAGCGCGAGGCCGCCGCCGCCCACGAGGACGCGCAGAAGCAGTTCTCAGCCGCGCCGGATGTCACCGAGTTGCAGGCGCATCTCGAACAACTCGCCGCCGAGGTCGCCCGCGACCGGGCGGCAGTCGCAGACGCGCGCGCCGCCCATGATGGGCTGAAGCGAGACACCGAGGCGCGCGAGCGTCGTCTCAAGCATATTCTGGAGGAACGCGAGACCTGGGTGCGCCGCGCGGAGAATGCGGATCGGCAGATGGCGGCGCTTTCGGAGCGCAAGGCGGAGGCCGAGGCCGAGCGCAAGTCGCTTGAGGACACGCCGGACGAGATCGAAGCACGCCGGCGGGCGCTGCTTTCGCAGCTCGGCCAGGCGGAAAACCTGCGCAAGGAAGCCGCCGACAGGCTGCAGGAGGCGGAGACGCGCCAGTCGGCTCTCGACAAGGCAGCCACCGCGGCGATCCAGGCGCTGTCGGAATCGCGTGAGGGCCGCGCCCGCGCCGAGGAGCGGCTCACCGCCGCCGACGAGCGCCGGCGCGAGGTGGAGGCGCGCATCCAGGAGGCGCTCAACGTGCCGCCACACCTGGTCGTCCGCCACACCGGGCTGGGGCCCGACGATGCGATGCCCGAAGTGGCCGATGTCGAACGTCACCTCGACCGGCTGAAGGTCGAGCGCGAGCGTCTGGGCGCGGTCAACCTGCGCGCCGAAGAGGAGCAGCGCGAACTCTCCGAGCGGCTCGAGACCATCGTTTCGGAGCGCGAGGACGTGATCGAGGCGATCCGAAAACTCAGGCAGGCGATCCAGAGCCTCAACCGCGAGGGCCGCGACCGGCTGCTCGCGGCCTTCGATGTGGTCAACGGCCACTTCCAGCGCCTGTTCACGCATCTGTTCGGAGGCGGCACCGCCGAACTCCAGCTGATCGAGTCCGAGGACCCTCTGGAGGCCGGCCTGGAGATCCTCGCGCGTCCGCCCGGCAAGAAGCCGCAGACCATGACCCTGCTGTCCGGCGGCGAGCAGGCGCTGACGGCCATGGCGTTGATCTTCGCGGTCTTCCTCACCAATCCCGCGCCGATCTGCGTGCTGGACGAGGTCGACGCCCCGCTCGACGACCACAATGTCGAGCGCTTCTGCAACCTGATGGACGAGATGGCGCGCACCACCGAGACGCGCTTCGTCATCATCACCCACAACCCGATCACCATGGCGCGCATGAACCGCCTGTTCGGCGTCACCATGGCCGAACAGGGGGTGAGCCAGCTGGTCTCCGTGGACCTTCAGGCGGCAGAGCAGATGCGCGAGGCGAGCTGAGACCCTCTCACAACACCGGCCCCAGCATGGCGACGGTGTTGTTCCAGAGTTGCCTCGGCGTGCTCCATTGCGCCACCGCGCCGACCTCGATGCGCACCGACTGGCAGATGTAGCTGTGCTGTCTCGCGCGGATTGCGCCGGTGACGCCGGCGTCCATCAGGAGGATACTGTTCTCCGAGTTGAGCTCGAAACTGCGCCGGTCGATGTTCGCGGAGCCGATCAGCGTCACTTCGCCGTCCACCGTCAGCGACTTTGCGTGGAGCAGCCCGGGCTCGAACTCGTGGATTCGCACGCCTGCATCGAGGAGGTCCTTGTAGTAGCTGCGGCTGGCGGCCGCCACGATCCAGGAATCGTTGCGCCGGGGAAAGATGATGCTGGTCGCAACCCCGCGCCGCGCGGCGGCGCACAGCGCCGCCTGGATGGGCTCGTCCGGCACGTAGTAGGGCGTGGTGATGACCAGTTCGCGCTTGGCGGCGTTCATCAGCGACACGAACACCTCGGGCATCGCGGAGTAGCGCACCATGGCGCCTGTCCCTATCACCTGTGCGATGAAGCCGTCGCTCACATGCCTTGCCGGCTCCCAGAGCAAGGGGGCGAGGTCTTCCTTGACATGCGCCATCCAGTCGCCTGCGAACAGGTGCTGGTTCTGTCGCACGACCGGGCCCTCGAAGCGCAGCATGATGTCCACCCAGGGCGCGAAGCGCGCCTTGATCGCGAATGCGGCGTCGGCGCAATTCAGGCTGCCGCAATAGGTCACCCGGTTGTCGATCACCGCGATCTTGCGATGGTTGCGCATGTCGATGCGCCCCCTGAACGGCCGCAGCAGGGGGTTGCCGATGGGCAGGGCGCGCGCCAGGCGGACGCCGGCGTCCCCCATATCCTGCCAGTGAGGGGATCGGATCAGGGCGCGCGAGCCAAGGTCGTCCACCATGACGCGGCAGTCCACGCCGCGCCGGGCGGCGCGCTTGGCCGCCTCGATCATCTTCAAGCCGTTGGTGTCCGTCAGCCAGATGTAGAAGAGCAGGTGCACGTGCTCGGACGCGGCATCGATGTCGGCGACCATGGCGTCGATCGCCGCGTCAGAATCAGGGAGCAGCGTCGCGCTGTTGCCGGCCGTCGGCGCATAGCCGCTGATCGAATGCCCGACCTTGAAGGGGACGACGTAACGCTCCGGGATCGAGGCCTCGCGGATGTCGGCGCCGAGTTCATCGATCGCCGGCAGACGCCCGAGCGCCCGGCGGAACCGCGCGACGCGATGGCGCCCGATGTTGGCCTCGCCAAACAGCAGGTAGGCGACGATGCCGACCAGCGGCGCGACGATGATCACGACCACCCAGGCGAGCCGCGACGCGGGCTCGCGGTGCGGCCGCAACAGGGCACGCACCGTGAAATAGAGTTGCAGGATCAGCAGGGATCCGAATGTCAGCCAGGTGAGATGCGCAGATTGTTCCATGTAGCCCGTTCGCCGGCGCCTAGTGGTGGCGCGGCGAGCAGCATACAATTACACACGGACTGGGTGCAAAGCGTCTTCGCTGCCCGCAAAGGCAATCGCCTTGAAGAGACTAGAGCGGCGTGCATTCAGGCATACCCGGCGGCCTTGAAGTAGTTCTGGCATTCGGTTGATGGGTAGAGGGTGCAGATGTCGCCGATGGCCTGCCAGAGGCGGTCGATGGTTCGGATGGCGCGCGTCCTGAGGTGAGCCTTCAGCTTTGAGAAGGCCATCTCGATGGGGTTGAGATCGGGGCTGTAGGGCGGCAGGAACAGCATCCATGCGCCACGCGCCCGGATGGCGGCCTGCGCCTTTGGGCTCTTGTGGGCGGCGAGGTTGTCGAGGATGACGACGTCGCCTTTGGACAGCGTCGGTGCGAGTTGGGTCTCGACATAGGTTTCGAAGATGCAGCGGTTCATCGGCCTGTCGACGACGAAGGGCGCAGTCAGGCCGAAGCATCTCAGCCCGGCAATGAAGGTCTGGGTCTTCCAGTGCCCGAACGGCGCCTTCGAGCGCAGCCGCTGGCCTTTTGGACATCGGCCGCGCAGGCGCGTCATCTTTGTGGTGGTTCCGGTCTCGTCGATGAACACCAGGCGATGGGGTTCAAGCCGCATCCTCGGCTGGCGGGCGACCCACTCCTGGCGCGCGGCTGCGACGTCGGGCCGGTCCTGCTCGCTGGCCAACAGCGTTTTTTTTGAAGCGGTAGCCGTTGCGGATCAGCCAGCGCGAGATCGAGGACGGCGCGACGACCGTGTCTCGCCCGGCCAGTTCGGAAGCCAGCTCCGGCATGGTGATGTCGTCTTGCTCGGCGATCCGGCGCACCAGGAAATCCCGGTGCGGATCGAGTTTCGAGTAGCGCCAGCCGCCCTCCGGCTTTGCCTTGAGGCTGCCGCTCGCACGATACGCCGCCATCAGCTTGACGACGAACGACACCGAAACGCTGAAATGGGCCGCAGCCGCATGGCACGTCCCGCCGCGCCCCACAAAGCCCGCAACACGCTCACGAAGATCAAGCGAATAGGATCGGGTCATCGCAAATCACCTCCAACCGAAGTGAATCACGAAAACCCAGCTGCTAGAATCTCTTAGATTCAGTCAGAACGCCCGACGCTCTAGCCACCTCTAAACCCTCCCCACAAGGAGGAGGGGTGGCATGTTTGCCACGCCGGCCAACATCAGCGACGTTTCGCGCTGGAGCCGCCGCCGGCCCGCCACTCGGTTCACTCGCCCCAGACGGCCAGTTCGTTGCCCGCGGGGTCCTTGAAATGGAAGCGGCGTCCGCCGGGGAACGAAAAGATCTGCAGGACGATGGTTCCGCCTGCGTTCTCCACCGCTGCCAAAGTCGCCTCCAGATTCTCGGAATAGAGCACTGGCAACGGCTGTTTCGGCCCTTCTGCCGCGTCGGTGTGAAAACCTCCCTCGAGCCCTTCGTCGAAGGCCGAGTAGCTTGGTCCATAGTCGGTGAACGACCAGGAGAAGGCGGCACTGTAGAACGCCTTTACGCTGTCGAGCGTGCCGCCCAGGGCAGGGAGTTCGAGATAGTCGAGCTTGCCGGTCTTCTTCATGTTTCACCTCACGCCGTACAGATCGCTGTTCATGGTATGTTCTATATCGTCGTGATCTCTGGCGCAAGCAGGGGAGGCGAATCTATGGCTAATCGATTCAAACGTTCGCCGGCTCGGAATCCTGTTGCCTTTCGCACTGCAGCAACATAACGCTCGCCCCTATTATTGGCCTTCCAGGAGTGGAAGGCAGGAGACGGGCTGTCGGAGGCGCGGATGACGAAGTGGGTCTACACCTTCGGTGACGGTGCGGCGGAAGGGCGGGCGGGCGACAAGAATCTGCTCGGCGGCAAGGGCGCCAATCTCGCCGAGATGTGCAGCCTGGGGCTGCCGGTCCCGCCCGGATTCACCATCACCACCGAGGCCTGCAACTGGTACTACGCCAACGGTCGCGCCTATCCGGAGACACTGAAGGCGGATGTGACGGCGGCGCTCGACCACATCGCCAAGCTCACCGGCCGCCGCTTCGGGGATCCGGCAAGGCTGCTGCTCGTGTCGGTGCGCTCCGGCGCGCGCGCCTCGATGCCCGGCATGATGGACACGGTTCTCAATCTCGGCCTGAATGACGAGACGGTCGAGGCGCTGGCCGCGGACGCCGGCGATTCGCGTTTTGCCTACGACAGCTACCGCCGCTTCATCACCATGTATTCCGACGTGGTCATGGGTCTCGACCATGAGGTTTTTGAGGAGATCCTGGAAGACCAGAAGGCGCAGCTTGGCCATGAGCTCGACACCGACCTGACCGCGGAAGAGTGGCAGGAAGTCATCGGGCTCTACAAGGCGAAGGTCGAGGAGGAACTGGGCAGACCCTTCCCGCAGGACCCGCAGGAGCAACTCTGGGGCGCCATCGGCGCGGTCTTCTCGAGCTGGATGAACAACCGCGCCATCACCTACCGGCGCCTGCACGACATCCCTGAGAGCTGGGGTACGGCAGTCAATGTCCAGGCCATGGTGTTCGGCAACATGGGCGAAACCTCGGCCACCGGTGTCGCCTTCACCCGCAATCCGTCGACCGGCGAGAAGGCGCTCTATGGCGAATTCCTCGTCAATGCGCAGGGCGAGGACGTGGTGGCCGGCATTCGCACGCCGCAGAACATCACCGAGCGCGCGCGCATCGACGCCGGTTCAGACAAGCCGTCGCTGCAAAAACTGATGCCGGAGGCGTTCCAGGCCTTCGTCGACATCTCGGAGCGCCTGGAAAAGCACTACCGCGACATGCAGGACCTCGAGTTCACGATCGAGCGAGGCAAGCTGTGGATGCTGCAGACGCGTTCCGGCAAGCGCACCGCCAAGGCTGCGCTGAAGATCGCCGTCGAGATGGCCTCCGAGGGATTGATCACCGAGGAGGAGGCCGTCGCGCGCATCGATCCGGCCTCGCTCGACCAGCTGCTGCACCCGACCATCGATCCGAAGGCCGAGCGCAACGTCATCGGCATGGGCCTGCCGGCATCTCCGGGCGCGGCCACCGGCGAGATCGTCTTCTCGTCCGATGCCGCCGAGGAAGCCAGGGCACAGGGCCGCAAGGTCATCCTGGTGCGGGTCGAGACCAGCCCCGAGGACATCCACGGCATGCACGCAGCGGAGGGCATCCTCACCACGCGCGGCGGCATGACCAGCCATGCGGCGGTCGTGGCGCGCGGCATGGGCAAGCCCTGCGTCTCCGGCGCGGGATCGCTGCGTGTCGACATCCGCAATGGCACGCTGCTCGCCATGGGCGTGACGCTGAAGCCTGGCGACGTCATCACCATCGACGGCAGCAACGGCCAGGTGCTGAAGGGCGCCGTGCCGATGCTGCAGCCGGAGCTCTCGGGCGACTTCGCCAAGATCATGGAATGGGCGGACAAGATCCGTCGCATGAAGGTACGCACCAACGCCGAGACGCCTGCGGATGCGCGCATGGCGCGATCCTTCGGCGCGGAGGGCATCGGGCTTTGCCGCACCGAGCACATGTTCTTCGACGACGACCGCATCGTCGCCATGCGCGAGATGATCCTGGCGGACACCGAGGAAGGTCGCCGGGGCGCGCTGGAAAAGCTGCTGCCGATGCAGCGTTCCGACTTCGCCGAGCTGTTCGAGATCATGGCCGGCCTGCCGGTCACCATCCGCCTCCTCGACCCACCGCTGCACGAGTTCCTGCCCAAGACCGAGGAGGAGATCGCCGAGGTCGCCGCGGCTATGAACGTGGCCGACGACAAGCTGCGCCAGCGCACCGAGGCGCTCCACGAGTTCAACCCGATGCTCGGCCATCGCGGCTGCCGACTGGCGGTCACCTATCCGGAGATCGCCGAGATGCAGGCGCGGGCCATCTTCGAGGCGGCCGTCGAGGCCGCGCAGAAGACCGGCAATCCGGTCGTGCCGGAGGTCATGGTGCCGCTGGTCGGGCTCAAGAAGGAACTCGACTTCGTCAAGGCGCGAATCGATGCCGTTGCAGACGAGGTAATGGCCGAGAGCGGCGCCCAGATCGACTATCTGGTCGGCACCATGATCGAGCTGCCGCGCGCTGCGATCCGCGCTCACGTCATCGCGGAATCCGCCGAGTTCTTCTCCTTCGGCACCAACGATCTCACCCAGACCACGTTCGGCATATCGCGCGACGATGCCGCGTCCTTCCTGGAGTCTTACCGTCAGAAGAACGTCATCGAGCAGGATCCGTTCGTATCTCTCGATATCGACGGCGTCGGCGAACTGGTCCGCATGGCGGCCGAGAAGGGCAGGGCCACCCGCGCCGGGATCAAGCTCGGCATATGCGGCGAGCATGGCGGCGACCCGGCTTCCATCCGCTTCTGCGAGGAGGTCGGCCTGGACTACGTATCGTGCTCTCCTTTCCGCGTGCCGATCGCCCGCCTGGCGGCGGCTCAGGCAGCGGTCAGGAAGCGCTAGCCGCCGCTCAGGGCTGGGCCGGCCACGCGCCGACCCTTGGCGCTTATCCCGGAAGGCGTTGCACGCCCAGGGAGCGTCAGGCTGCCATGCTCAGGTCGACCGGCCTTGGTCTTGCCAGAGCTCGAAGACGGCAAGGATCGTGACCGCTGCGCCAAGGGCCATGTGCCAGCCGCGCAACGTGCCGACATAGCCGAGGGCATATGGCGCAACGATCAGCCATACGCCGCAGATGAGCGCCAGCATCTCTTCCCAACGTTGCCGGGAGAACAGTTCCAGCCCTCCCGCGGCGATAATGAGCGCGCCGGTGAGGACCGCGTTGAACACAACCTGGGTGCTGCCTGCCATGCCGCTGAACATCGGCGTAGCGAGGATCCAGGGTGACAGGACGATCAGTGCTCCGAGAGCCATGGCCAGGATATCCTCCCAGCGCCGATGCTCCGCGAGCTTCATTCCATAAGTCGTTGCCATGAGAGTGTCTCCTTAGGCTGCCAGCGCAAGGCGACACCCGACGAGGAAACCGCGCGATCGTGGTCGAACTCCTCGGCGGGTGTTCGTGCGCGCTAAGAATATTATCCCATGGAATCCGCCCCGGTGCAATTTTGTCGAGGCGACCCCGACGCCGGCCGACCCCAGTCAGCCGGCCGCATATTCGGCTGGGGACGCTGCGCTAGTGCCGCGCCTCCGCATGTGCATGATCATGCGCGCAGCATCCGTGTGAGGCGTCGCCGTGAGTGTGCGCGGGGGCGTGCGGCAGCGCGGAGGACTCCAGGCGATACTCCGCCCAGGCCTGCCGCAGGATCTGGTAGGAAGAGGTGAGGAACAGGCCGGCCATGACGGCGGCAACGATCAGGTCCGGCCATCCGGTGGCCGTTCCCCATACGCCAAGTGCGGCTGCCATGACGAACAGATTGCCGATGGCGTCGTTACGCGAGCACAGCCAGACCGAGCGCACATTGGCGTCGCCGTCCTTGTAGCGGACGAGGAGCGCAACGCTGATCAGGTTGGCGGCCAACGCCATGACGCCGATGACGCCCATGGTCTCGGCCTCTGGGACCCCCTGCACGATGACGCGATAGCCGGTCGAGCCGAACACCCACAGGCCCATCAGGAACAGGCTGAGACCCTTTGCGAGCGCAGCGGTGGCGCGCACCTTCAGCGAGGCGCCGATCACGGCGAGCGAGATGCCGTAGGTCAGCGCGTCGGCGAAGAAGTCCATGGCGTCAGCCTGCAGCGCCTGGCTGCGTGCCAGATAGCCGGCGGACATCTCGACGGCGAACATGCCGGCGTTGATTGCGATGACGATCCACAGCCGTCGCTTGAAATCGGCCGACATGCCGTCAAAGGCGTGATTGTGGCCGCAACTGGCGCTCATTCGGAAGTCTCCTTGATTGGTGTCAGGAAGCTTCCTACAATCTCTAGTAACTAGAGGTTCAAGAGGCTTTTTCGATGCTTTCGATCGGCGACATGGCGAGGCGATCCGGGGTGAAGGTCCCGACCATCCGCTACTATGAGCAGATGGGTCTGCTCGACGCGGCAGAACGTTCCGAAGGCAACCAGCGGCGCTACGAGAAGGCCGAACTCGATCGTCTGGTCTTCATCAAGCACGCACGCGACCTCGGATTGACGATCGACGCGATCCGCGATCTGCTCGACCTCAGCGGGCATCCGGACAAACCCTGTGCGAAGGCCGACAGCATCGCCTCCGAACGGCTAGCCCAGGTGCGCGACAAGATCGCACGGCTGCGGCGGCTGGAAGCCGAACTGGAGCGAATCGTGTCCGGTTGCGAAGGGTCTTCGGTGCGCGACTGCTACGTCATCGGCGCGCTCGCTCATCATGAATGGTGCGAGGGTGAGCATTGAGGGTGGCGTGACCTTTCTTGGGGGCGGCCGATTTTCGGATCCTTAGGATTTCGATTGGCTAAAGGCACCAGCGGAGTAGTCAGGTTATACCCAGTTCGCAAAAAGGGTATAACTTGATCTATCAGCCCTGATCCTGTAATTATACCCAAATTGCAGAATGGGTATAACCCAATGTCCAAGCGCCTCGACATCGCCTACACGACCTTAATTGCGGAACTGCTTGAGAGGGCACTGGACGCGCAATTCGACATGGAGTTCGATGAGGCCGGCGCCTTCATCAAGGTCACCGCAAAGGGCAGAGATTATTGGTACTACAAGCCTTCCTTGCGAAACGGGCGAGTGGACAAGCGGCAATATGTCGGACCTGCCGAAGACGAGCAGATCTCCAAGCGCGTCGAGAATTTCAGGACATTGAAAAATAATTTTCAGGCACGCCGAAAGATTGTTTCGACGCTTGTCCGGGAGGCTTGCCTCTTCAGTCCTGAACAGCGGGTCGGCGATCTGGTCGAAGCATTTTGGAAGGCAGGTGTATTTCGGCTGAGGGCTTGCCTCATCGGCACCGTCGCCTATCAGACCTACGGCGCTGTTCTAGGTTACCGCTTGGGCGGGACCGCGATGCAGACGGGCGACATCGACCTTGCGCAGTTTCATTCCATTTCCGTTGCCGTTGAGGACTCCATTCCTCCGGTGCTCGACGTGCTGCAAGCCGTCGATGAGAGTTTCCATGCCGTGCCCGCTCTAAACGATAATCTGGGCGCGACCAGATTCGAGGGGAAGGGCGGATTGCGCGTCGAGTTTTTGACGCCTAACCGCGGCGGCGATGAGTTTGCGGGCAAACCTGCCAGGATGCCGTCTCTCGGTGGCGCTGCGGCGGAACCTCTGCGTTTCCTGGATTTTCTCATCCACGAACCCGTGCGCACGGTCATGCTGCACAAGGGCGGGATACCGGTCCTTGTGCCGGACCCCTGCCGCTATGCAGTTCACAAGCTGATCGTCAGCGCACGGCGCAAACCCGGCAGCGGTAAGGAACTCAAGGATCTTGGCCAGGCCGATGAATTGGTGAAGGCGCTCACTGAAACGGGCCGGCGCGATGATCTATTCGCAGCTTTTGAGGAGGCTCTCGCCCG
The DNA here is from genome assembly GCF_028826155.1 of Mesorhizobium shangrilense. Taxonomy (NCBI): domain Bacteria; kingdom Pseudomonadati; phylum Pseudomonadota; class Alphaproteobacteria; order Hyphomicrobiales; family Phyllobacteriaceae; genus Arvimicrobium; species Arvimicrobium flavum. The sequence goes on along the minus strand of NZ_JAQGPN010000001.1, from coordinate 3,984,547 downwards.
AGGGCATGCCTGGCGCGAAGCTATTGAAACCTCCCTGACAAGGATGAAGGCGGTCAACCTGTCCATCACGCCGGAAATCTTTGGGGCCACGTGAGATTGCGGCGCTCCGGGCCTCGCAAACTCCTTGCTCCACAGTCCCTTTCACTCAAATATCCCGCGTCCTGCCGCCGGTGGGCGTCGCCTCGATGCGGACCTTGTCGGGATAGAAGGCGGCGAAGTCCTTGATCGCCATCATCTCGTCATAGGGAGCCTGGTAGGCCCACATGACGTCTTCCATCGCCTCACCCGAAGCCGACACGCCCCAATAGGAGGCATCGCCCTTGAACGGGCAGTGCGTCCTGGTCTCGGTTCGATGGAGGAACTCGAAATAGACGTCCTCGAACGGGACATAATAGACCGGTTGGTGCCTGCTCTCCTGCAGCAGGAGAGCGCGATCGGACGAGGCAATGATCGCGTCGCCGAAGCTGACGACGACGACACCGTCGAACGGCTCCACGCTGATCCTGTGCTCGGGATGGTCCCTGAAGCCGGGTGACGGGTTCACTGCGAAGTTCATGGGAACGCCTCCTTTCTGGCCGTGATGTCCCTGCATCTGAATGTGAGGAACGCGGCGGCAGGCGCCACGTTCCTCGGCGGCCTAGAAGCGGAGCGTTCAGGCGGCTTTCGCCACGCCCTCCTTCGCCACCCAGGCTTCCGTGTCGGCCAGCGCCTTCTCAAATCGGTCGAACAACTCGTTGAGCTCGGCTTCCGAGATGATCATCGGCGGGCAGAAGGCGATCGTGTCGCCCAGCGCGCGCAGGATCGCGCCATGGCGCTCGGCGGAGCGGGCGAGTTGCGCGCCGACGCTGGACTTCGGATCGAAGGGCCGCCTGGTCTTCTTGTCGGCGACCAGCTCGACGCCTCCCACCAGCCCGACGAAGCGCGTCTCGCCGACCATCGGATGTTCGGCCACCTTTCTCATGCGCGCTTCGAAGGCGGGCGCGATCTTGCGCACATGGCCGACGATGTCGCGCTTCTGGTAGATCTCGATCGCCTTGACGCCCAGCGCGCAGCCGAGCGGATGGCCGCCATAGGTGAAGCCGTGGCCGAAGCTGCCGAGCGCGGCCGACTGGTCGACGCAGGCCTGGTAGACGTCTTCCGGCACCATCACCGCCCCCAGCGGCGCATAGGCGGAGGTGAGCTGCTTGGCCGTCGAGATCGTCTTCGGCGTCATCCCGAAGGTCTGGCAGCCCCACCAGTTGCCAGTGCGGCCGAAGCCGTTGATGACCTCGTCATCGATCAGCATGATGTCGTGCTCGTCGAGCACCGCCTGGATGGCGGGGAAATAGCCCTTCGGCGGCACGATGACGCCGCCGGCGCCCATCACGGGCTCCGCGATCATGGCCGCAATCGTGTCCGGTCCCTCGCGCTCGATCAGCTCGCGCAACGACTGCGCCAGCCGCGCGACGAACTCGTCCTCGGTCTCGCCGTCCTTGCCGAAGCGGTAGAAATGCGGGCACTCCGCATGCACGACGCGATCCACGGGCAGGTCCCAGCCATTATGGTTGCCGGGCAGGCCGGTCAGCGACGCCGCCATCACCGTCACGCCGTGGTAGGCCTTCATGCGCGAGATGATCTTCTTCTTGTTGGGCTTGCCGCGCGCATTGTTGATGTACCAGGCGAGCTTGACCTGCGTATCGTTGGCCTCCGAGCCGGACGAGGTGAAGAACACCTTGGAGATCGGCACCGGGGCGATCTCCTTCAATTTTTCGGCGAGTTCGATTGCCGGCTCCATGCCCTTGGCGCCGAACAGATGGTAGTAGGGCAGGGTGCGCAACTGCTCCACGGCAGCCTCGACCAGTTCCTCGTCGCCGAAGCCAAGGCCCGCGCACCACAGCCCCGACATGCCTTCGATGTAGCCGCGTCCCTGTGTGTCGTAGACGAACACGCCCTTGCCGCGTTCGATGACGGTCGGCCCGTCCGTGCGCAGCCGGTGCAGGGGGGTGTATGGATGGAGCAGTGCCTCGACGTCGCGCGTCTGAAGGTTGCTCAGGGGTGGTTGCGTGTTCATTCGTTTGATCTCCGCGTCGTGAAGATCAAGCTAGGCCTTCGCAGATGCCAACACAAACGCCTGCGCCGGACGAGCGCGTGGTCCAGGCTGCATGCCTTAAGCGGCGACGTCGAGGACGTCGATCAGCCCGGCAAAGGAGGGCGCGATGGCGGCCAGCGGATCGTCGCTGTCCGCAGCGCGCTCGACGCGCACCCCGTCCGCGCCTTGCGGCAGGATGATGAGCGCATACTCGCGTGTCTCGCCGTGGCCGACGCTGACGGCGGCGACCTTGCGTTTCGCCGGCTCCGCGTCGATCTGCATCTGGAACAGCAGCGTTCCCTTGACGGTTTCCAGCGCCGTGACGATGCAGCCGGCGAAATCGCCGTCGAGCGCTTGTCTGTCGCGCAAGGCGAGTTCGAGCCCCAGCGTATCGAGCTCGTCGCGGTCGCCTGTATCAATGACCTCAGCCGGCGTATCCATGAACTCCTCCTCATGATGCGCCCGCCCCGACCGACTAAAGTGGTAGGCGACCGTGGCGTCTTTGTGACGTCAGATGCTCGAATGGGCTGGACAAGCGCGGCGCCGACCGCACAATCTGCAGGCAAAAGGGAGGATTGAGATGCTTGGCTTGATGCAGGAATGGCCGCTTCTGTGCCACAAGATCCTCGACAATGCAGCGCGCCAGCACGGCAATCGCGAGATCGTCTCGCGCTCCATCGAAGGCCCCATCGTCCGGACGACCTACACGGAGCTGAGGAGGCGTTCGCTGCAGGTGGCGCAACGGCTCGAACGCGAGGGCTTCAAGCTCGGCGACCGTATCGCGACACTCGGCTGGAACACCGCGCGGCATCTTGAGGCCTGGTACGGCACGATGGGCATCGGCGCCGTCTACCACACGCTGAATCCGCGCTTGTTCCCGGACCAGATCGCCTGGATCATGAACCATGCCGAAGACCGAGCGCTCTTTGTCGATCTCACTTTCATGCCGATCGTCGAGAAGATCGCGCCGCTGGTTCCCTCGCTGAAGAAGATCGTCGTGCTGACCGATGCCGCGCACATGCCTGCGACGGCGCTGCCGAACGTCGCCGCCTATGAGGAGTGGCTGGCCGAGGCGGACGGCGACTTCTCCTGGAAGAGCTTCGACGAGAACACCGCAGCCGGCATGTGCTACACGTCGGGCACCACGGGAGAGCCCAAGGGCGTGCTCTACAGCCACCGCTCGAACGTGCTCCACGCGATGATCGCCTGCATGCCCGACGCGATGGGCATTTCCTCGCGTGACGTCATCCTGCCGGTCGTGCCGATGTTCCATGCAAACGCCTGGGGCCTCGGCCAGAGCGCGCCGATGATCGGCGCCAAGATGGTCATGCCCGGCGGCAAGATGGACGGCGCGTCGATCTACGAATTGCTCGATTCGGAAAAGGTCACTTTCTCGGCTGCCGTGCCGACCGTCTGGCTGATGCTGCTGCAGCATCTGGAGGAGACCGGCAAGAAGCTTCCACACCTCAGGAAGGTGGTCATCGGCGGATCGGCCTGTCCGCGCGTCATCACCCAGAAATTCCAGGACAACTATGACGTCGAGGTCATCCACGCGTGGGGGATGACCGAAATGTCTCCCCTCGGAACGCTGGGCACCATGAAGCCGGAGTTCGAGGGGCTCGCCGGCGAGGGGCGGCTCAAACTGCAGGAGAAGCAGGGTTTTGCGCCGTTCGGCGTGGAGATGAAGGTGACGGACGACGCGAATGCCGAGCGTCCGTGGGACGGCAAGACGTTCGGCCGGCTCAAGGTGCGGGGCCCTGCCATCGCCCGGGCGTATTATGGCGGCGCCGGCAAGGAGCAGTTCGACGAGGACGGCTGGTTCGACACGGGTGACGTCGCCCATATCGACGAGCACGGCTACATGCAGATCACCGACCGCGCCAAGGACGTCATCAAGTCGGGCGGCGAGTGGATCTCCACGATCGATCTCGAGAACATCGCAGTCGGCCACCCGGACGTTGCGGAGGCCGCCGCCATCGGCGTCGCGCATGCCAGGTGGGACGAGCGGCCACTGCTCGTCGTCGTGCGCAAGCCCGGCAAGGAGGTCGACAAGGAGGAGCTGCTCTCCTTCATGACCGGCAAGGTGGCCAAGTGGTGGATGCCCGACGACATCGCCTTCGTCGATGAGATCCCGCATACCGCCACTGGAAAGATTCAGAAAACGGTGTTGCGGGAGCGCTTCAAGGGGTATCGCTTGCCGACGGAATAGCGGCAGCGGAGTTGAGTGGTGGCCATGGCCCTTGGCGCCGGACTGACGACAGGATTGAGGACGACGAGGATCGAGCGGCCGATGTCGCCGGGCGCCTTGTGGTCACGGCGGCTCGGCGCATTCTCATTTGTCCTGCTGGTCACCGTCGCCGTGGGACATCGCTTCGGCTTCGTCGCGACGGCCGATCTGTTCAACCTCTCCGTCGTGGTGATGGCGATTGCGGCGTGCGGGCTCGTCGCCGGCCTGATCGCCCATCGGCGCTACTGGTACTGGGGAGATCGCGGCGGTCGCCACATCTTCTGGGGCATCTTCTGGTCGCTGGCGACGCTCGTTCCGTTTCTTGTCATCGGCTACTGGTATGTCACCTATCCCAGGCTGACGGACATCTCGACGGACCTCGAATCGCCGCCGGCGATGGCCGAGGCCGCGGGCCTGCGCGGAGCGGGGATGAACCCGATCGTCGCTCCGACGCCGGAGAGCATCATCCTGCAGGCGGAAAGCTATCCGCTCATCGAGGGACGTCGCTACGAGCTGCCCGTCGATCGCGTGCATGCCGCGGTGGACGTCATTTTGGCCGGCCGCGGCTGGCAGGTCACGGCGAGCCGGGACAGCGTCGGCATGCCCTTCGAGACGAGCATCGAGGCGGTGGCTCGTTCGCCCCTCCTGGGATTTCCTGCCGACGTTGCGATCCGGCTCACGGACGAGGGGCCGTCGACCTTCGTCGACATGCGCTCCGTCTCCCGCTACGGCCGCCACGACCTCGGTGAGAACGCTGCGCGCATCGTCAACTTCCTGAGCGAACTCGACGCGGCGATGTCGTCGCAGGTTGGGGTCGTGCCCGCCGGCCAGGCGGAGGAGGCGGAGACGCCCTCCGGCGAGGAGGAGGGCCTGGCCCCGGATGTCGACGTGCCCGCGCCCCAGCCGCGGCCCGACGACTGAGGCCGTCAGTTCGAGTTGCTGGCACGCGCGCTCTGCCGGCTATTCGGCCGGTTGACGCTCCGGTGTGAGCCGCGCCGCCTCCATCGTGCGCCGCCGCTCCCGGAAGTATCCCCATTGCTGGTCGACCAGCACACCCACCAGGATGACGGTGCCCATCACCGCGAAGTTCAGCGACGACGGGATGCCGAGCAGGTTGACTAGGTTCTGCAGGATCTGGAGCAGGATCGTGCCGAGGATAACCCCGATGATCGATCCTTCGCCGCCGCGTAGGGAGAAGCCGCCGAGCACCGCAGCCGCGATGGCGTAAAGCTCGTAGAAATTGGCGTGCGAGGACGGCGACACAGAGCGCGTGTACATGGCGAAGAAGATCGCCGCGATCGCCGTCAGCCCGGCGCAGATCACATAGGCCGCAGTGATGACCACGGTCGTTCGGATGCCGGAGAATTTCGCCGCCTCCTCGTTCTTGCCGACGGCGTAGAGGTATCGCCCGAACACCGAGCGGTGCAGCACTATCCACGAAATGACGGCCACGGCCGCCAGCACGAAGATCGAAGTCGGGATGCCCCAGGGGCGCGCCACGAAGAAGTCGAGGCCCGGATAGGTGCTGCCGAACGGAAAGCCGGCGGTTGCGTCGGCCGTATAGCCGCGCGATGCGCCGCGGTAGATCAGCAGGCCGCACAGCGTCACGACGAAGGGCTGCATTCTGAGCTTGGTGATCAGGAGGCCGTGCGCCAGCCCGAGCAGCAGGCCCAGCGCCATCACGATGGCCGCCGCGATCGGCCAGGGCACGCCCAGCCGCCCCACCATGTCCACGAACAGCACGCCGAGCAGCGCGATCATCGAACCGACCGAAAGCTCGATGCCTCCGGTTATGATGACGAAGCCCTGCGCGATGGAGAACAGCCCGAACAGCCCGATCAGGTTGGCCGTGTTTGCGAGGTTGTTGGGCGACAGGAACAGCGGGTTGCGCAGGTAGACGCCGACCCCGACCACGAGGATGAGGACGAGCAGCCCGAGGTCCTTCTTGTTCACGCCGGCATTCCTCCACCGTTCGCGCTGCGGCCGACCGCGAGCATCATGACGTTCTCTTCGCTGAACCGGTCGCGCGAAAGCACGCCCGAGATCCGTCCTTCATGCATGACCGCGATGCGGTCCGAGACGCCGATGACTTCTTCCATGTCCGACGAGATCATCAGCACCGCCACGCCCGCATCGGCGAGCCCGCGCATCAGCCTGTAGATTTCGAACTTCGCGCCGATGTCGATGCCGCGTGTCGGCTCGTCGAGGATCATCACCCGCGGGTTCATGGCCAGCCACTTGGCGAGCGCGACCTTCTGCTGGTTGCCGCCCGAGAGCGAACCGGTGCGCACGAGCACGCTGGGCGTGCGGATGTCTAGCTCGGTCTTGCTTTGCTCGGCCTGGCGGATTTCGGCGGCCGGCGAGACGATGCCCGCCCGCGCATAGGCTTCGAGGTTCGGCAGCGTGATGTTCTGCGCGATCGACATGTCGAGGAAGATGCCCTCGCTCTTGCGGTCCTCGGGCACAAGGAAGATCCCGCGCGCAGCGGCGTCGCCGGTGTTACGGATGGTGATCGGCGACCGGTCGAAGATCAGCGAGCCGCCATAGATAGCGTCGATGCCGAAGATCGTGCGGGCGAGTTCGCTGCGGCCGGAGCCGACGAGCCCTGCCAGCCCTAGTATCTCCCCGCCGTGAAGCTCGAGATCCACCTGCTCGCGCGGGTAGGCGGCCGTGCGCACTCCCTGCATGGCGAGCGCAACGTCTCGCCGCTTCGTCGCCGGCGGTGAATAGGACGTCTTGAGGTCGCGGCCGATCATCATCCGGACCAGGCGTTCATGGGTCACCTCGGTGCGATCCAGCCGCCCCGCCAGCATTCCGTCGCGCAGCACCACCACGCGGTCGCAGGCGCGCTCCACCTCGTGCAGCCTGTGCGAGATGAAGATCACCGCGATGCCTTCCGACCTGAGGCTGCGGATGACCTCCAGCAGCTTCTCTGTCTCCTTCAGCGGCAAGCTCGAGGTAGGCTCGTCGAGGATGACCAGCCGCGCGTCGTAGCTGAGCGCCTTGGCGATCTCGACGAGCTGCTGCTGGGCCAGCGAAAGCTTGCGGACGGGCGCCTCCGGCCCGAAATTGGCGCCCAGCCGCTTGAGCAGCGGCGCCACCGCGGCCCGCTGCCGCTCGTTATCGACGAGGTTGAACAGGCCGTACTTGCGCGGCTCGCGGCCGATGAAGACGTTGGCGGCGACGTCGAGATTGTCGAACAGGTTGAGTTCCTGGTGCACGAAGGCGATTCCCGCACCGATCGACCCCGCGACGGTGAGCGCGTCATGGGATACCCCGTCCACCTCGATCGTGCCGCGGTCAGGCGCAATCACGCCGCCCAGGATCTTCATGAGCGTGGACTTGCCGGCGCCGTTCTCGCCGACCAGCCCGATCACCTCGCCGCGGCGAACCTCCATGTCGAGTCCCGCCAGTGCGAGCACGCCGGGATAGGACTTGCGCACCCCGGTCAGCCGCAGGAATGGCTCCTCGGTCGAAGTTGGCGGCTGCGGTGCTGCGGATGCGTCCATGAAGACCAGCGTTCCCAGTGTCGGACCGGCGGGGAGCGCCCGCGCCGGCCCGGATCGGTGATGCAGGATCAGCCGGCGCTTGCGATCTTGGCCTTCAGGTCGGTCTCGAACGCGTCGACGTTGTCCTTGTTGATGATCTTGGTCGGCACGATGATCAGCTTGTTCTCGGGCACGCCCGACTTGTCGCCCTCGAGATACTGGGCCATCAGTTTCATGCCCTGGTAGCCCCACTCGAAGGGCTGCTGGACAATCGTCGAGACGAACGAGCCTTCCTTGACCGCACCCAGCGTCACCGGATCCTCGTCGAAGGCGACGACGGTGATCTGGCCTAGCTTGCCGGAAGCCTGCAGCGCTTCGTAGATCTTGGGCGAGTTGTAGGAATAGAACCCGACCATGCAGTTGATCTCGGGGTTGGCGACGAGCACGTCGTCGACATTGGTGCGGGCCTTCGTGAAGTCCACGTCGTCGCCGCGCACGTCCACCAGTTCGATGCCCTTGCCATTGATCGCCTGCTTGAAGCCGTTGATGCGCTCGACGGCGTTGTCGGCGCCGAGGAAGCCGACGAAGCCCATGCACTTGCCTTCCTTGCCGGCCATCGCCTTCACCATCTCCTCGCCGGCCTGCACGCCGGCGTCGGTGTTGGACGAGCCGAGATAGGCGATGCGGTTGGAGGCCGGGGCGTCGGAGTCGGTGGTGAACAGCGGCACCTGGCCGGCGATCCGGTTGAACGCGTCGATCGAGTTCTTGGGATCGGCGGACGATATCATGATGGAATCGACGCCGGCCGTGACCAGATCGTCCATCAGCGCATTCTGCGCGGCTGCTGTGCCCTGTGCGGGATAGCGGAACTGGAGTTCGTAGTTCGCCAGTTCGCCCTGCGCCTTCTTGACGCCGGCTTCGGCCAGTTTCCAGAAATCGGAAGAAGCATTGACCACGAATGCGAGTTGTTTCTTGTCCTGTGCGGGCGCGGCGCCCGAAATCAGCAGCCCAGCTGCGGCGACTGCAAACAGCATACGGTATTTCATGAGTTTCCTCCTGTTGCGCCTGGTCCTGCCAGACGGTCCGATGCGTTGCGATGGTTCCTTTCTTGTCCCCAGTCCCCGTCGTTGCCTGATCGTGGCATACTGCTTCACACGCCCGCCGATTTCCAGTGGTCGGACCAGGCGTCGTGACGGTCGCCAGACTACAGCGGCGTCCGCTGCTGGCAATTCTCCGTTTTTCCGCGCATGGCCGGTTTTGTCCGGGCGGGATGTTGGCGGAGGCGGGTGCTCACACGGCGTTTGACAGCGCGATCCGCACTACGGCGACGCGATGGGTTGCACCGACGGCAGTCGTCCCAGGCCGGAACGCAACGGTTTTCGGGGAAAGGCGGTCAGGCCGGCCGGAACGCGCTGTCGATTGCGACCTCGCCGTCGACCATCACGGCTCCGCCCGCGACCAGATCCTCGAGATGCGCCAGCACCGACAGCGCGGCCGCGCCGTGCAGGCGCGGATCGGTATTGCGGTAGATCGCCCGGACCATCTCGGGGATCAGCCGGTCACCCCCCGCGATGCGTTCGAGGATCGCCCGCTCGCGCATCCTGCGATGCGCCTTCAGCCCGCGCAGGAAGGGCTGCGGGTCCGTCACTGGGCCGCCGTGGCCGGGGAAGAAGATGCGGTCGTCGCGGGCCAGCAGCTTGTCGAGTGAAGCCATGTAGTCGGACATGGCGCCATCCGGCGGCGCCACGATCGTCGTCGACCAGGCCATCACGTGATCGGCCGAGAAGAGCACGCCGGTTCCCTCCAATGCGAAGGCCGCATGGTTGGCGCAGTGTCCGGGCGTCAGCACCGTCCGTAGCGCCCACCCGTCGCCGTCGATCACCTGGTCGTCCGCCAATGCAAGATCGGGCCGAAAATCCTTGTCGCCACTGGCGTCCAGCGCGTTCGCCTCGTCGATCCGGAGGGGGCGGGCAGGGCGGTGCGGCCCCTCTGCAGCGACCACGGCCCCTGTCTCTGCCTTGAGCCGCGCCGCCAGCGGGGAATGGTCGCGGTGCGTGTGGCTGACGAAGATGTGGCTGACGGGGCGGCCCCCGATGGCAGCCAGGATGGCGGCAAGATGGGCGTCGTCGTCCGGGCCCGGATCGATAACGGCCAGCGTGTCCTTGCCAACGACGTATGTGTTGGTGCCGTGAAAGGTGAAGGGGCTGGGGTTCGGCGCCGTCAGCCTGCACACGCAGGGCGCGACCTGGATCGCCTCTCCGTAGGCAGCCTCGAATGTCATGTCGAATTCCATTCCGGTCTTGCATCCTTGGCTCGGACGACTGGCGGCCTAGCCGTTCGCTGCATCCTTTGGAAGCAAAAACAGCGGGGATGGCGTCAAAACAGGAGAGGCGGAATGGCGAAGTCTGCTCCAGCGGGGCGCGTCGCCGCACCATTTACCTGAATGGACAGGGGGCTTGAAGGACGGCCGGCCGCCTATTCTCACCGAAATGATACGAGGCTGCCCGCAGTACCGGCGCGCGCCATTTTTAGCGGGATGGGCCTGTGTTCGTCTTGTTATTCATTTTGCGTTCAGGCTCGATTTGCACTAGTTGGGGCGCCCAATTTTGGGCCGCAAGGAACTGTTTAATATGAAGTATTTGAAATACGCCGTCCTCTCTGCCAGCCTTGTCATTTCCGCTGGCGCCGCCCAAGCAGAGGACCTTGTATTCACGCTCAAGAACGGCACGAATTCCGTCCTCAACAATTTCCATGCGTCGCCGGTGGGGGTCAACAACTGGGAGGAAGACATTTTCGGCCGCCAGGCACTTGGCCCGGGTGAATCGATGGAGATCACGATCGCCGATGGCCGCTCGGTCTGCGACTACGACATGAAGTTCGAGTTCCAGGGCGACGAACTCGACACGACGACCGACACCCAGGACCTCTGCGAACTCGGCGAATACACGATCACCGAGTAAGCAGCGTCGCGATTTACGGTTTCAGGAGAACCCGCCGGTGCTCATCGGCGGGTTTTTCTATGCTGAGAGGGGGACCTTGATGCGGCACTAAATCCGCATCATCGTTCCGCCGTTCGTGAAGCCGCAACGCTTCGGCCTCTGGTGATTTGGCTGGCGTTATTGAGGAAAAGAACAAGGAAGGGGTGGCTGGGGCGCCAGGATTCGAACCTGGGAATGTCGGTACCAAAAACCGATGCCTTACCGCTTGGCGACGCCCCAACGCGCAGCGGGGCCGTCCATAGCCTTTGTGTTTGCCGCCGTCCAGAGACTTGATAGAAATCGCATTTGCTTTAGAGGGACGCGAGGCGATCGGCTTACGCCCGGAAGGCCGGTCGCGGCGCAACGGTTTACGGCTCTCCACTTGCATTCGACATCAACTCACTTTGCGACTGCGTGGCGCCGACCACTCGACGCTGCTCGGCAGAGTGTGCGGGAAGGCAACGCCTTCGTCTTCCTGACTCTGGCGCTGTGCCTGGCGGTTCCCTTCGGCGGTATCGGCATCGTCGCGTTGGGCGCGCTCTACAGCATTGCCGCGAGCCGGCTGAAGCTGGTCGTCGACGCCACGCGCCTCTATTTCACCGGGTGGCTGCGCTCCGACGCCTTTGCGCTCAATCTGCTCATCCTTGCGGTGACGCTGCTGGAACTCGCCCTCATCTACTATCACGGCGATTCCACCGGCGAATTCGAAAACCAGCTCAAGCAGTATGTCGCCGCGCTGGCGGTGCTTCTGACGATCCGGCGCTATCCGCCCGAGATCATACTATGGGGGGCGGCCGTCGGCTGTGTTCTTGCCGGCGTCGTCGCCTTGCACGACATCGTCGTGCTTGACCTGCCGAGAGCCGAAGGCCCCACCAATGCGATCCGGTTCGGCATGATCGCCGTGCTGCTGGCGATGTTCAGCTGGATCGGCGCCATTTTCGGCCGCATCCCGCTTGGGCAGCGCATGTTCATGGCCTGCGCCGCCGCGTCGGGGATCTTCGCCGTGTTCGCGTCGGGATCTCGCGGGGCGGTTCTCGCGTTGCCGGTCATGCTGCTTCTGCTCATCCCCCGCATCTGGCGCAGGTCGCGGCGGGTGGCGATCGCTGCGGCCGGCCTGTTCGTCATATTCTCGATTGCGCTTGGTCTCTGGCAGATCAGCACCCTGCGCTACGGCCTCTCCAACATGAAGACAGTGGTCGAATCGGTGGTGTCCGGCAAACGGGTGAGCGAGCATTCGACCCGCGACCGGGTGGAGATGCTGCGCCTCTCCGCCGACCTGTTCTCGGCGCATCCATGGGTAGGCGTCGGCAGCACCGGATGGGACAAGGCGGTCGCGGACCAGATCCGCACCAGCCCGCCAGGAGTGGCGCTCGACATGCCCTTTAACCAGCCGCACAATCAATACGCCAACGATCTCGCCAAGGGCGGCTTGGTGCGCGCACTCGGCGGTCTCGCCATGCTGCTGATGCCGCTGTGGTTCTTTTTGAAGCGGCACCCTTTCAAGTTCCGGCGTACGGCGCTGGCGCCGCTCCTTGGCGTGGTGACTTGCGTCGCCTATGCGATGTTCGGGCTGACCGAGGCGGTCATGGACCTCAGCCTCACCGCGTCCCTCTACGCCATACTGGTCTTCTACCTGATCGCCGCCTCGGAGGGAGCGCCTCTCTCCTCGGTGCCGAATGCGTCTGCGAGGAGTGCGTAAAGCCCGTCGCTGCCCGCAGTTTTCGGACGGCGGGCGATTTTTGCGTGGCCCCTGAACCCGATGGAATAAACATTCCCAACGGCGTCATCGCGCGCCAGCGTCTGCTTTGTTGCGCCGTGCGCTCACCGCTAGAAACTCAAGCGCGGACAGCGATTGACGCTTGGGGCTGATGGCCTCTCCGAAATCCGATCCGCGTCTGCCCTGCGCGCCGATTTGGCGTCGCGGGTAAGTGAACGTTGCGCAGGTTCGGTTCGCATGACCATCCATCTCACCCATCTCGAGCGCCTTGAGGCCGAGGCGATCCACATCTTCCGGGAGGTTGCGGCGACGTTTTCGAAGCCGGTGATGCTGTACTCGGTTGGCAAGGATTCGTCGGTGCTGATGCATCTGGCGATGAAGGCGTTCTATCCGGCCAAGCCGCCGTTCCCGTTCCTGCACGTCGACACGACGTGGAAGTTCCGCGAGATGATCGCGTTCCGCGACCGCATGGCGGCGACGCTGGGCTTCGACCTGATCGTGCACACCAACCAGGACGGGGTGGCGGCGGGCATCAACCCGTTCAACCACGGCTCCAACAAGTACACCCACATCATGAAGACGGTGGCGCTCAGGCAGGCGCTCGACGCGCACGGCTTCGACGCCGCCTTCGGCGGGGCGCGGCGCGACGAGGAGAAGAGCCGGGCCAAGGAGCGCATCTTCTCGTTCCGCAACCAGGTCCATGCCTGGGACCCGAAGAACCAGCGGCCGGAGATGTGGAGGATCTACAACACCCGCATCAACCCGGGCGAGTCGATCCGGGTGTTCCCGCTGTCGAACTGGACCGAGCTCGATATCTGGCAATACATCCTGCAGGAAAAGATCCCCATCGTGCCGCTCTATTTCGCCAAGCGCCGCCCGGTGGTTGAGCGCGACGGCATGCTGATCTTGCGCGACGACGAGCGCATGACGCTGAGGCCCGGCGAGGTACTGGAGAACCGGCTGGTGCGGTTCCGAACGCTGGGCTGCTACCCGCTGACCGGGGCGATCGATTCTGAGGCGACTGATCTCGAGGGCATCGTCGCGGAGATGCTGACGGCGACGACGTCGGAGCGGCAGGGCCGGCTGATCGACCGCGACGAGGCGGGCTCGATGGAGAAGAAGAAGCGCGAGGGGTATTTCTGATGCAGCACCTCAAGGCCACCGACATCGTGCCGGTCGACGACGTCGTCGGCGACATCCGCTCCTATCTGGCGCTGCAGGAGAAGAAGACGCTCTTGCGCTTCCTGACTTGCGGCTCGGTCGACGACGGCAAGTCGACGCTGATCGGGCGGCTGCTCTACGACACCAAGCTGATCTTCGAGGACCAGCTGTCGGCGCTGGAGCGGGACTCGAAAAAGCACGGCACCACCGGCGCCGACATCGACTTCGCGCTGTTGGTCGACGGGCTGGAGGCGGAGCGCGAGCAGGGCATCACCATCGACGTCGCCTACCGCTTCTTCGCCACGCCGCGGCGCAAATTCATCGTCGCCGACACGCCCGGCCACGAGCAGTACACGCGGAACATGGCGACCGGCGCCTCGACGGCGGACCTCGCCATCGTCCTGGTCGACGCCCGCCAGGGGGTGCTGGCGCAGACCAGGCGGCATTCGGTCATCGCCTCGCTGCTCGGCATCCGCCACATCGTGCTGGCGGTCAACAAGATCGACCTGGTCGGTTTCGACGAGGCGGTGTTCGAGCGGATCGTGGCGACCTACCGGGAGTTTGCGGCGGAGCTCGGCTTCGCCTCGATCCAGGCGGTGCCGCTGTCGGCGCGCTACGGCGACAACGTCACGGCGCGCTCGCAAAACACGCCGTGGTATGCCGGTCCGGGCCTGCTCGAGCACCTGGAGACGGTGGCCATCGACGACGACGGCGCGGCGCGGCCGTTCCGCTTCCCGGTGCAGTACGTCAACCGGCCGAACCTCGACTTCCGCGGCTTTGCCGGGACGGTGGCAGCGGGCCGCATCGCCACGGGGGATGCGGTGGTGGTGGCCAAGTCCGGCCGCGTCTCGCGCATCAGGCGCATCGTGGCGCAGGGCGGCGACCTTGCCGAGGCGGTGGAAGGCCAGGCGGTGACGCTGGTGCTGGAGGACGAGGTCGACGTGTCGCGCGGCAACCTGCTGGTCGCCGCCGACGCCCGTCCGCATGTCGCCGACCAGTTCGCCGCAAGCCTCGTCTGGTTCGACGAAAGCCCGCTGGTCGCGGGGCGATCCTACGTGTTGCGCACCGAGACCGATCAGGTCAGCGCCACGGTCACGGAGATCAAGCGCCGCGTCAACATCGAGGACATGAGCGAAGGCCCGGCCAAGGCGCTCAAGATGAACGAGGTGGGTGTCGCCAATATCTCGGCCCAGAGCGCAATCGCCTTCGACGGGTTCCGGGACAACCGGGCGACGGGCGCGTTCATCCTGATCGACAGGCTGACCAATGCGACCGTCGCCGCCGGCATGATCCAGCATCCGCTGCGTCGCGCTGGCAACATCCACTGGCAGGCCCTCGACGTCGACCGCAGCGCGCGCGCCGCGCAGAAGCACCAGAAGGCGAAGGTCCTGTGGTTCACCGGGCTCTCGGGCTCCGGCAAGTCGACCATCGCCAACCTGCTCGACAAGAAGCTCAACGCCAGCGGACGCCACACCTTCGTGCTCGACGGCGACAATTTGCGGCATGGGTTGAACCGTGACCTGGGCTTCACCGAGGCGGACCGCGTGGAAAACATCCGCCGCGTCGCGGAGGTCGCCAAGCTGATGTCCGACGCTGGCCTGATCGTCATTGTCTCCTTCATCTCGCCGTTCCGGGCCGAGCGCGGATATGCGAGAGAAATCATGGCGTCCGGGGAGTTTGTGGAGGTGTTCGTCGACACGCCCTTCGAGGATTGCGCGCGCAGGGACCCCAAGGGGCTCTATCGGAAGGCACTGGCCGGAGAGCTGAGGAACTTCACCGGGGTGGATTCGCCCTACGAAGCGCCCGCCAATCCCGACATTCATCTTGAAACTGCTGGCAAATCGCCCGAAGAGATGGTGGAAGCGATCGAAAACTGGCTGCGCGAGAAAGACCTTGCCGACGAACAGTACGACAGCGGCGGGGGCATCTGACGAGGGCCTGTACGTCGCAACCTTCGAGCGGCTGGCGCTGGAAGCCGGCCGCCTCGTCATGGAAGTCTTCAACGGCGCGATGGCGGTCGAGCAGAAGGCCGACGCCTCGCCCGTCACCGAAGCGGACCGCGCCAGCGAGCGGCTGATCCTGGAAGGCCTGCGGACCGAGTTCCCCGGCATCCCCTGCGTTGCTGAGGAGGAAGCCTCGTGCGGGCTGCTCCCTACCGAACTGGGAGACACCTTTTTCCTGGTCGACCCGCTCGACGGCACCCGCGAATTCGTCCGGCGCAACGCCGACTTCACCGTCAATATCGCGCTCGTCAGACAGGGCGTGCCCGTCGTGGGCGTCGTCTATGCGCCGGCGAGCGGACGCCTGTTTTCGGGCCGGTCCGACCATGCCGAGGCCGCAGAGGTTGGTGCAAACGGGGACGTCCTCAACCGGCATCGGATCCATGTCAGGGAAGGCGCTACGCCGCTCACCATCGTCGCCAGCCGCTCCCACATCGACGAGGAGACGCTGGCCTATCTCGGCCGCTTCGAAGCCGCCGAGATCATCTCCGTCGGATCGTCCCTGAAGTTCTGTCTCCTTGCCGCGGCGGAAGCGGACCTCTATCCGCGCTTCGGACGCACCATGGAATGGGATACTGCCGCCGGCGACGCAGTTCTGCGCGCGGCGGGCGGTGCGACGGTGACACTCGACGGAGCGCCCCTGAACTACGGCAAGACGGAGGCGAATTTCGCCAACCCGCCTTTCATTTCCTGCGGGAGACTGGCCAAGTCGCCGCTGTAAGGGTCAGGGTCGCGGGCGCGCTGATCGGTGTTCGGCGTGTTACCCCAGGGTGGGCGGCGGACTGATCTCTGGTTCAAATGGCCTCCGCGATGGATTGAAGATTGCGCTCCCCGTCAGGAAGCGAATGCAGTAGCATCTGTCGTCCGTGCCGGCCGAACGGTCGTCAACAGCAGGGGTTGTGTCGGAACTCGGATGACCATCGGCGTTGCTGCCCCGCATTTCGCCTTGTCGGCTGGAGTTGATTCATGTCTTCCGCGGACATGACCGGCTCATCCCGACCTGCGCGCTGGGGCTTGGCCGCGAAGCTCTTTGCAACCCTCGCCCTGCTTGGAGCGATAGCGGTCGTGGTGACGGGAGTGCTCGGCTACTTCCGCGCCCGCGACGCCCTCGAAAAGGCCGTTTTCGACCAACTCACCACCGCCCGTCAGACTAAGACGCGCCAGGTTGAAACCTACTTCCGTACGATCCAGGCGCAGTTGCGCCTGCTTGCCACCTCCAAGATGGTGGTCGATGCAACGCGCGAGTTCCGGATAGCGGTCGACCAGCTCGACCGGGCAGGCGCACCGCCTGAGCTGCAGCAGAAGGTCAGCGACTGGTACGCGGCGAACTTCATCCCCCAGATGACGCGCATCCTGGGCAGGGAACCAGCTTTGTCGGACTACCTGCCGGTCGGTGGTGCTCCCTACTATCTGCAGTATCACTACATTGTGGAAAATCCACAACCGGCGGAGCGGCGCAAGCTCCTCGACGACGCCGGCGACGGAAGCGACTACAGCAGGCTGCACGCTGTATTTCATCCCCTGATGCGCGCTGCGGCTACCACGGTCGGTTTTTTCGATTTCATGATCGCCGACCCTAAATCCGGGCGCCTGATCTACACTGTCCAGAAGGAGGTCGACTTCACCACGTCCCTCCAATTCGGTCCCTACCGCCGCTCCAGCGCCGCCTCGGCCGTCGCCCGCTGCGCGGAGATCGCCGACCGCTCGGCCATCTGTCTCGAGGATTTCGCTCCTTATGCACCGTCGGGCGGCGCACCGATTGCATTCATGGGTGCTCCTGTCATCGACCAGGGCGTCGTCATCGGCGTGCTGATTGCGCAATTGTCTAACGATGAGATCGACAATGTCGTCACCGGCGGCCGCCGTTGGCGGCAGGAAGGATTCGGCGACACAGGCGAGGCCTACCTTGTCGGACCCGACCACCTGGTGCGCTCTGCCCCGCGGACGTTCTACGAAAACCGGGAGGACTATTTCGCCGAACTCAAGTCCGTTGGCAGCTCGGACGAGGAGATCAGTGACATTCAACGGTATGGTACTCCAGTTCTCCACCAGCGCATCGACACTCAGGCTACCCGGGCTGCGCTCGCCGGTGTCGAGGGTACTGGCGAGATCATTGGATACCGTGGCGTCCCGACACTCGCTTCGTGGGGCCCACTTGCGATTCCCGGCGTCAAATGGGCGCTCGTCGCCAAGATCGACAGTGCCGAGGCCTTCGCTCCTATCGCCCAGCTCCGCAGGGATCTGCTCGTCGTCGGGGGACTGGCGCTGCTGATGGTGGTCGCCACGGCGGCCTGGCTGTCGCGTGCGCTGCTCGGACCGCTGCGCGAACTCACCGCAGGCGTCAAACGCTTCGCTGCCGGCGACTACGGGGCCAGCGTGCCGGTCCGCACGCGCGACGAGATTGGCCAGCTCTGTCTAGCCTTCAATGGCATGGTCGACGATCTGCGCGAAAAGAATGTCGTGATCGAGAACAAGAACCGTGAGAACGAGGAGCTGCTGCTCAACGTCCTGCCTGCTCCGATCGCCAACCGGTTGCGCGGTGGAGAGGAAGGGATCGCCGACGGCTTTGCCGAGGTCACGGTAGCCTTCGCGGACCTGGTCGGCTTCACGGCGCTGTCATCGGAGATGCCGCCGTCCGAAGTCGTGACGTTTCTCAACGGGTTGTTCACACGATTCGATGTCGCCGCCAGCGACCTCGGGATCGAGAAGATCAAAACTGTGGGCGACGCCTATATGGCGGTGTGTGGCCTGCCCGTTCCGGTGGCCAACCACGCCGAGCGCATGGTGCGCATGGCCATCCGCATGGTCCACATTACCCGCGAGCACGCCATGGAGCACAACGTCTCGATGAAGATCAGGGTGGGCATCAACAGCGGGCCGGTGGTGGCCGGCGTCATCGGCAAGAGCAAGTACATCTATGACCTGTGGGGCGATACCGTCAATCTCGCGAGCCGGATGGAATCAGGCAGCATCCCCGACGCGGTTCAGGTGACACGCGCCGTCTATGAAAAACTCAAGGATCAGTTCGTGTTCGAGGCGCGCGGTCCCGTCCAAGTCAAGGGCAAGGGGCAGGTAGAGGCCTGGCTTTTGAGGTTGTAGCCCCTCTGATCCCGGTAACCGAAACCGCCTTCGCCGACGGCTCGAGGCGCCAGCGCTACTCCGCCGCGATCGGCGCTGCCTGGGTCTCGAGGAAGCCGCGGATCGTGTCGGTGATGCGATCCTGGTCGGATGTCGACAGATAGGGATGCATCGGCAGGCAGAGGATGCGCGACGGCAGGGTTTCGGAAACCTGCAGGCCGGTCGGCGTCTGCGGGTACTTCTTGTACGCGACCTGCTCGTGGAGTGACTTCACGTAGTAGATGACGGACGGGATCTGCTTGCTCTGCAGATGAGCCTTCAGCGCGTCGCGGTGCGACGTCTCGATGGCGTACTGCGCCCATGCGGAGCGGTGGCCGGCCGGAACATGCGCGACCTTGACGACGTCGCCGAGGCCCTCGGCATAGCGTTTGGCCACTTCCTGCCGGGCGATCATCTCATCCTCGAGGATCGCGAGCTTCTCGATCAGGATCGCCGCCTGCAACGTGTCGAGACGGGAGTTCAGGCCGACATGGACGTTGTCGTACTGGGTCTCGCCCTTGCCGTGGAAGGCGAAGGAGCGCAGGCGGTCCGCCAATGCGTCGTCATTGGTGAACATCGCGCCGCCGTCGCCGTAGCAACCGAGCGGCTTGGCCGGGTAGAAGCTCGTTGAGCCGACATGGGCCATGCTCCCGCACATCTTGCCGTGCGCCTTGCCGCCGATCGACTGGGCGGCGTCCTCGATCACCAGCAGGTTTTCGCGCTCCGCAATCTTCGTAATCGCGTCGTAGTCCGCGGCAAGGCCGAATAGGTCGACCGGGATGATCGCCTTTGGCCGCAGCCTGCCTTCCTTCTTCACGGCGGCGATCGCCGCCTCGAGGCTGGCGATGTCGATGTTGTAGGTGTCAGGATCGATATCGATGAACACCGGCTCGGCATGTGCCAGCGCGACGACTTCCGCCGTGGCGGCGAAGGTGAAGCTGGGCACGAAGACGGCGTCGCCCGGGCCAATGCCGGCGGCGAGCAGGGGGAGCAGCAGCGCGTCCGTGCCGTTGGCGCAGGCCACGACATGCTTCACGCCCACATAGGCGGCCAGCTGCTTCTCGAATTCGGCGACCTGGGGCCCGAGGATGTAGCGGCCGTCGTCCACAACGTTGTCGATCGCTGCGCGCAGCTTTTCCCGAATGCGGTCGCGTTGTGCCCCGAGGTCGATGAACTGCATGAAATCTTCCTAAGCCTAGCCCGATTTGGCGCGGGAGATACCAGAGTTGGACGAGGCGAGATAGGTCGGCGGGCTTGGTCACCGCTGAGGCAGCTCCCGCGTCTGTTACCGGCATATAAGCCGGCTTTCGCAAAAAATTGTTCAATTGCAGAGAGTTACGCGGCGCCTGCCGGCGCGGCAGTGCGGTCGCACGCATTCGGCAACATAAATTGATCGGATGGCGGCGCTAACGCAGCGCGTTTCAGGCGAGTTCCTTGCGCCACGGCGGATTGGCGCCGGCGCGCGCGACGGTCACGGCGGCAGCATCCGCGCCGAGCGACAGGGCGGCACGGATCTGACCTTCGGTGAGCCCGGCGACCGCATCCTTGGAGAGCAGTCCCTGTTCGTTCAAGGAGGCGAGCACGCCGGCGTTAAAGGTGTCCCCGGCGCCGACCGTGTCGACCACCTCGACCCGTTTGGCGGCGACCGTCACTACATGCTGGTTCGTATAGGCGGTGGCGCCCTTGCTGCCGCCGGTGATGATGACGAGCTTGGGCCCGCTGTCCAGCCAGCGCGCCGCGATCTCCGCAGGTGAGCCGGTCTCGCCGAACCAGACGAGGTCGTCGTCCGAGAGCTTCACGATGTCGGCCATGGCCATCATGCGCCGCATGCGGCCGAGATGCTTCTCCTTGTCGGTGATGAAGTTCGGGCGGATGTTCGGATCGAACATCATCACGCGCGCCTCGTGCTCCCGCCGCATCAGCGCCTCGTAGGCGGAGCCGCAGGGCTCGGGGATCAGGCTGATGGCGCCGAAGAGCATGGCGTGCACGGGCTCGGTGAGGCTCGGCAGGTCGGCCTCCGAAAGCATGCGGCCGGCGGTGTTCTCGTCGTAGAAGGTGTAGGTTGCATGGCCGTCGACCAGACGCACGAATGCCAGTGTCGTCGGACGGTCGGAGACGGGCGCGTAACGCGAGCCGACATTGCTTGCGGCCAGCACCTCGCGGAGCTGCTCCCCGAACAGATCGGATGACAGGCCCGAAAAGAACTCGACCGGTGCGCCGAGGCGACCGAGCGCGATCGCGCTGTTGAACACGGCGCCGCCCGCATAGGGCGCGAAGGACGGTTCGCCCTGGGTGCTCACGCGTGGCAGCATGTCGATCAGAGCTTCGCCGCAGCAGATGATCATGGTGGGGTGCCCCTGTCAGTTCCCGAGCATCATGCTCCGAGCGCATAGTTCGGCGGCTTGCCGGTTGCAACGGTCTCGTGGTGGCAGGGCAGGGGCGTCGGCCGGCATCGGTCAGTTCCGCTTGGCAAGCAGGCCGGCGCCGATCAGGAAGCGTTCGGACAGCGGCAGGCTGGCCGCGCCGAGCGCGCGGGCGTGGATGCCGACGGTGCCCTCGCGCACTACGGGTAGACGCAGCCCCTCCACATCGATCTTCGCGATGGCGCCGCTCACGGCCGCCACCAGCCGGGCGCGGATCGCGGCAGGCATCCAGCCGTCGATGACCGCGGCCTCGAAGTCGATCACCGAGGCGGCCGACACGATCGCGTAGGCGAGCGCTTCGGACGCCTCGTCGAGCCATGCCTCCAGATCGTCGCCGACATCTCCCCAGTCTTCCGGCGAAGTCCACAGATGCGAGCCGTCGACGCCGCGCCTGTTCAACATCTTCTCCAGCATCGCGATGGAGGCGATGTCGATGAGTTGGCGCATACGCCCGTCGCGGCACGGGACCGGCATCGAGCCGAGCGCGCCGGCGTTACCCGACGGCCCGTCAAAGAGCCGTCCGTCGAGCACCACGCCGCCACCGGCGAAGGCGCCGATGTAGAAATAGACGAAGTCGCGCACGCCGGTCTTTTCACCGAAGACCAGTTCGGCGCCGCAGGCGGCGGTGGCGTCATTCTGGAGGTAGACCGGAAAGTCGAACTCGGCGCGCAGCTCGGCCTGGATGTTACGGTCGCGCCATTCGGTCATCGCCTCCCGTGGCGCGTTAATGGCGTCCGCCCAATTCCAGAGTTCGAATGGCATTGCGATGCCGAGGCCCGCGATGCGCGTGGCCTGTTCATCGGTCAATTCACGCCGCGCCCGGGCGATGCCATTGCGGACGAACTCGACCGTGGCTTGCGGAACCGGATAGCGGTACGGAAACTGCTGCATCGAGCGGACGTTGCCGAGGAAGTCGATGAGTACCAGTTCGGCGCTGCGGCGTCCGATTTTCAGGCCGAGGAAATAGGCGCCGTCGGGGTTGAGCGCCATCGGCACCGAGGGTTGGCCGATGCGGCCGCGGATCGGCTCCTGGCGCACCAACAACCCTTCCGCCTCCAGCTCTCGCATGATGACGGAGACGGTCTGGGCCGAGAGCCCGGTCGTGCGCGCGATGTCGGACTTGGCGAGCGGCCCGTGCTGGCGCACGAGCGAGAGCGCGAGGCGCTCGTTGTAGTCACGCATTCCGCTCTGGTTGGTCCCGCGGATACGGCTATCCAAAAGCTCGGACGGTCCCTGCCTGGGGTTGCCCACCTCCACAAAATCCTCCAGTCTATCGTCGTCGCACCGCTAAACCATGCGGGGGACGGGATCGCAAGTCAATACTTAAATAAGAGTGATTTATTTATTGACAGGCGATCCAGAATGGTGTTGGTGAATACGGGCCAAGGTCGGCCGGCCGGGCGGTGCGGGAGGCGCTACCGGCGTGAGTTCTTGTTCTTCTGGGAGGATAGTCGTGAGCAGGAAAACGCTTCTCAAATCAACTGTCTTTGCGGCGACCGCAGTCGCGTTGGCCGCCATCTCGATGCCGGCCTCCGCGCAGGAGGTCGGTGCCTGCCTGATCACCAAGACGGATAGCAATCCGTTCTTCGTGAAGATGAAGGAAGGCGCCACCGCCAAGGCGCAGGAACTCGGCGTTTCGCTGAAGTCCTATGCCGGCAAGATCGACGGCGACAACGAAAGCCAGGTGGCTGCCATCGAGACATGCATCGCCGATGGCGCCAAGGGCATCCTGATAACTCCTTCCGATACGAAGGCGATCGTTCCCTCGGTTCAGAAGGCGCGTGCGGCCGGCATCCTGGTCATCGCGCTCGACACCCCGCTCGAGCCGATCTCCGAGGCCGACATGACGTTCGCCACCGACAACCGCCAGGCCGGCATCCTGATCGGCAAGTGGGCGGCCGCCACCCTCGGCGACAAGGCCAAGGACGCCGTCATCGGCTTCCTCGACATCAATCCGTCGCAGGTGACCGTGGACGTCCTGCGCGACCAGGGCTTCATGCAGGGCTTCGGCATTGATGTGAAGGACGAGAACAAGATCGGCGACGAGGACGATCCGCGCATTGCCGGCCACGACTACACCGACGGCAACGAGCAGGGCGGTCTCCGTGCGATGGAGAACCTGCTGCAGGTGAACCCGAACATCAACGTGATCCACACCATCAACGAGCCTGCCGCGGCGGGCGCCTACCAGGCGCTGAAGGCGGTCGGCAAGGAGAAGGACGTGCTGATCGTGTCGGTCGACGGCGGCTGCCCGGGCGTCAAGAACGTCGCGGAAGGCATCATCGGCGCGACCTCGCAGCAGTACCCGCTGGTGATGGCGGCGATGGGCATCGAGGCGATCAAGAAGTTCGCCGACTCCGGCGAAAAGCCGAAGGCAACCGAAGGCAAGGACTTCTTCGACACCGGCGTCACCCTCATCACGGACAAGCCGGCATCCGGCGTCGACTCGATCGACACCAAGGCCGGCCTGGACAAGTGCTGGGGCTGATGCCGTCGCACTGAAGGAGCGTAGTGGGGAGGGCGGCAAGGTCCGCTCTCCCACACGCTGCGGCGTTGGCCGACGGATACGCGGCCTCGTCATCTTGAATTGATTGCCCTGGCACGGAGGGAAGCGACGCTCTTCGCCTGGCGCCGGAATCGCAAGCGATCATTTGCGGCGCTCGCATGACGCATGAAGAGTGGGGCCAACTCCGCACCACGGAAAAGGTGGGATAGGCGCGATGAGCACATCGGAAGGCGGCCACACGGTCGAGAGCGTACTTAGCCAGAGCGACACGTCGGTGGCCTCCTTCGAGGAACACGGCAACAGCGTCGTCAGGAAAATACAGAACTACCTGCACACCAATCCGGCGGCCGTCCCGCTGATCGTGCTGGTCATCTCGCTGATCGGTTTCGGCGTGCTACTGGGCGGCAAGCTGTTCTCGGCCTTCACGCTGACGCTCATCCTCCAGCAGGTCGCGATCACGGGCATCATAGGCGCGGCGCAGACCCTCGTCATCCTTACCGCCGGCATCGACCTTTCGGTTGGCGCCATCATGGTGTTGAGCTCGGTCGTGATGGGACAGTTCACCTTCCGCTACGGGCTGCCGCCGGTGCTGTCGATCCTGTGCGGCTTCGCCGTCGGCGCGTTCTGCGGCTGGGTCAACGGCATGCTCGTTTCCAAGATGAAGCTGCCGCCTTTCATCGTGACGCTGGGCACGTGGCAGATCATTCTCGCCATCAATTTCATCTATTCGGCAAACGAGACCATCCGCTCGCAGGATGTGGACGCCACCGCGCCGATCCTGAAATTCTTCGCCAATGATCTGCGGGCAGGGGGCGCGGTGTTCACCTACGGCGTGATCGCCATGGTGCTTCTGGCGATCCTGCTCTGGTACGTGCTCAACCACACGGCCTGGGGCCGCCATGTCTATGCGGTCGGCGACGATCCGGAGGCGGCCGAGCTTTCGGGCGTTCGCACCCAGCGCGTGCTGATACAGGTCTATACGCTTGCCGGCGTCATCTGCGCCTTCGGGGCGTGGGTGCTGATTGGCCGCGTCGGCGCCATCTCGCCGACCTCGGGCGCATTCGCCAACATCGAATCCATCACGGCCGTGGTGATCGGCGGCATCTCGCTGTTCGGCGGCCGTGGATCGATCCTGGGCATGATTTTCGGCGCCCTCATCGTCGGGTTGTTCTCGCTGGCGCTTCGCCTGCTGGGGACGGACCCCCAGTACACCTACATGATGATCGGCGTGCTCATCATCATCGCAGTTGCAGTCGATCAATGGATCAGAAAGGTCGCGGGCTGATGGCAACCGAACCTCTCCTCACGACGCGCGGGCTGGTGAAGCGGTACGGCCGCGTCACCGCGCTCGACCACGCGGATTTCGACCTCTATCCCGGTGAGATCCTTGCGGTGATCGGCGACAACGGCGCGGGAAAGTCCTCGCTGATCAAGGCCATATCGGGTGCAATCACGCCGGATGAGGGCGAGATCGTGCTGGACGGAAAGCCGGTCCACTTCACGACGCCGATGGCGGCGCGCGAGGCGGGCATCGAGACGGTGTACCAGAACTTGGCCCTGTCACCGGCGCTCTCCATCGCCGACAACATGTTCATGGGGCGTGAGATCCGCAGGCCGGGGGTTGCGGGCTCGTGGTTCCGGCAACTCGACCGCTCGGCGATGGCCAAGATCGCGCGCCAGAAGCTCACCGAACTGGGATTGATGACGATCCAGAACATCCACCAGCCGGTCGAAACGCTGTCGGGCGGCCAGCGACAGGGCGTCGCCGTGGCGCGTGCCGCGGCCTTCGGTTCCAAGGTGGTGATCATGGACGAGCCGACGGCGGCGCTCGGCGTCAAGGAATCGCGCCGCGTGCTGGAACTGATCCTCGACGTGAAGAAGCGCGGCCTGCCGATCGTGCTCATTTCGCACAACATGCCGCATGTCTTCGAGGTCGCGGACCGCATCCACATCCATCGGCTCGGACGAAGGCTGTGCGTCGTCGATCCGAAGCAGATCTCAATGTCGGACGCCGTCGCACTGATGACCGGCGCGAAGAAACCGCCCGAGGAGGCGCTCGCGGCCTGACGAGGCGTCGGCTCCGCCTTCGCCGATCGGGGCCGACGCGGTTCGGCATTGTACTTTGTAATCGATTGAATCCGAGACCGGACCGGTTAGAACAGGGAAGGGAGGAGCTTGTCATGCGGGTCTGCCAGACGCTTTCCCGCAAAAATTGTCGAGGCCGAGATGACAGGCGCCATGACCTTCGAACTCCCAAAGCCCGCCATGGATGATTTCGACACGAAATCCCTGGCGGCGGAGATACTGAAGTCCCTCCGCTACCGCGTTGGCAAGGACGCCACCGTCGCCACGCCCCACGACTGGCTGGCGGCCTCGATAAAGGTGGTCCGCGACCGCATCATCGAGCACTGGATCGACTCCACCAAGGAGGCCTATGACGAGGGGGCAAAACGCGTCTACTACCTGTCCCTCGAGTTCCTGATGGGGCGCCTGATGCGGGACGCATTCTCGAACCTCGGCATGATGGAGGCTATGCGGGACGCACTGGCGTCGCTTGGCGTGGACCTCGACGTCATCGCCGGGCTGGAGCCCGACGCCGCGCTCGGCAATGGCGGCCTGGGCAGGCTGGCTGCCTGCTTCATGGAAAGCATGGCGACCGTGGACATCCCGGCGCACGGCTATGGCATCCGCTACGTCAACGGCATGTTCCGGCAGGAGCTCTCCGACGGCTGGCAGGTCGAGCTGCCCGAAACGTGGCTCGACCACGGCAATCCATGGGAATTCGAGCGGCGCGAGCGCGCCTTCGAGATTGGCTTCGGCGGACGCGTCGAGTCCATCACGGCCAAGGGCGGCCGCCTCGAGCGCCATGTCTGGACGCCGAACGAGCACGTGCTGGCGGTGCCCTACGACACGCCGGTCGTCGGATGGCGCGGCAACCGGGTCAACACGCTGAGGCTGTGGTCCGGTTTCCCGGTCGATCCGATCCTGCTCGACCGCTTCAACGCCGGCGACCACATCGGCGCGCTGGCCGAGAGCAACATGGCGGACGCCCTGTCGCGCGTCCTCTATCCGGCGGACTCGCATCGCGCCGGGCAGGAATTGAGGCTGAAGCAGGAGTATTTCTTCTCCTCGGCTTCGTTGCAGGACATCCTGCAGCGCCATCTCAGCCAGTACGGGGATCTGATGTCGCTGCCGGACAAGGCAGCCATCCACATGAACGACACGCATCCGGCGATCGCCGTGCCGGAGCTGCTGCGGCTCTTGATGGACATCCAGGGAATCGATTTCGACACCGCCTGGGACCTTACCAAGCGCACCTTCGCCTATACGAACCACACGCTGCTGCCGGAGGCATTGGAAAGCTGGCCGGTGCCGCTGATGGAGAGGCTGCTGCCGCGGCACATGCAGATCATCTACGCCATCAACGCGCAGGTGCTTTTGGAGGCGCGGGCGTCCGACAAGTTCAATGACGACGGGATACGCCGCATCTCGCTGATCCAGGAGGACGGCGAGCGGCGCGTGCGCATGGGCAATCTCGCCTTCTTCGGCTCGCATTCCGTCAACGGCGTCTCGGCGCTGCATACGGAACTGATGAAACAGACAGTGTTTGCCGATCTCCACAAGCTCTACCCGGAGCGCATCAACAACAAGACCAACGGCATTACCCCGCGGCGCTGGCTCTTCCAGTGCAATCCCGGCCTCACCGGGCTGATGCGCGAGACGATCGGCGACGGCTTCCTCGACGACATCGGCGAACTTGCAGGGCTCGACGCCTTCGCTTCCGACGCGGCCTTCCGCGAGAGGTTCGCGGCGGTCAAGCGCGACAACAAGGTGCGGCTGGCCAACATCGTCGGCGAGCGCCTGGGCATCAAGGTCGATCCCTCCGCCCTGTTCGACGTGCAGATCAAGCGCATCCACGAGTACAAGCGCCAGCTCCTGAACATCGTGGAGGCGGTGGCGCTCTACGACCAGATCCGGTCGCACCCGGAAAAGGACTGGCTGCCGCGCGTGAAATTCTTCGGCGGCAAGGCGGCGCCGAGCTATGCCAACGCCAAGCTGATCATCAAGCTGGCCAACGACGTGGCCCGCGTGGTGAACCGCGACCCGGCCGTGCGCGGGCTGCTGAAGATCGTCTTCATGCCGAACTACAATGTCAGCCTCGCCGAGGTGATGATGCCGGCTGCCGATCTGTCCGAGCAGATCTCGACGGCCGGAATGGAGGCCTCCGGGACGGGCAATATGAAGTTCGCGCTGAACGGGGCGATCACCATCGGCACGCTCGACGGCGCCAATGTCGAGATGAAGGAGAAGGTGGGCGACGACAACATCGTCATCTTCGGCCTAACCGCCGAGGAAGTGGCCGAGCGGCGGCGCAACGGCTACAACCCGCGCGCCGTCATCGAGGCCTCGCCGGAACTGGCGCAGGCGCTTTCGGCGATCTCGTCGGGCGTCTTCTCGCCGGATGCGCCGGACCGCTACCGCGATCTTATCGGCGGCCTCTACGACCATGACTGGTTCCAGGTGGCGGGAGACTTCGACGCCTACGCGGCCGCCCAGCGCCAGGTCGACGAGATGTGGCGCAACAGTCCTGGCTGGACTGCCAAGGCCATCCACAATGTCGCCCGCATGGGCTGGTTCTCGTCCGATCGCACGATCCGCCAGTATGCAGAGGAGATATGGGGCGTGCCGGTCTAGACCGGTTGCTCGTTGCGGAGCAGCGGTAGTTCGCTCGCTTCGCGAGGCCGGTGCATGTGGCCTAATGTGCTGACTAGACAGGCCGCGTCCTATCGCGTGTAGTAGGGGTTCCGGAGGTCGGGAGGAAGCGCCGGAGCATGAAGAAGACCAAGGCTGCTGCCGTCCCGAAGGAGCTGCCCAAGGCCGTGGCCGAGCCCGGAGCCGCGACCGGGCGCAAGGCGTCCCCGGGCAATCTCGCGCCGTCGGCCATCGAGGCGATCGTCGCCGGTTCCCACAACGACCCGTTTGCCGTGCTGGGCGTGCAGGCGGCCGGCCAGGGCTTCGTCGCGCGCTGCTTCATCCCGCATGCGGAGTCGGTTGAGGCGTTCACCCTTGGCGGCGAGGCGGTGGGCGAGCTGACGCGCCGCCACGACGCCGGCTTCTTCGAGGGCGAGCTGTCGATCAAGGCGCGCCAGCCGCTGAAGTATCATGCGCACAATGCCGGCGGCGACTGGTGGCTGACCGACCCGTATTCGTTCGGGCCGGTGCTCGGGCCGATGGACGATTATTACATCGCCGAAGGCTCGCATCTCCGGCTTTTCGACAAGCTCGGCGCACACCTGATCCGCCACGACGGGGCGGACGGCGTGCATTTCGCCGTCTGGGCGCCGAACGCGCGCCGCGTCTCCGTGGTCGGCGACTTCAACGACTGGGACGGACGTCGCCACGTCATGCGGCTGCGCAAGGACACCGGCATCTGGGAGATTTTTGCGCCCGATATCGGCGCAGGGCGAGCCTACAAGTTCGAGATCATCGGCGCGGACGGCGTGCGGCTGCCGCTGAAGGCCGACCCCTTCGCATTCCATTCGGAGCTGCGGCCCGCGACCGCGTCGGTGACGGCCGCGCCGCTCTCGCATGAGTGGGGAGACCAGGCGCACCGCGAATTCTGGCGAGGAGCCGACCCGCGCCGGCAGCCGGTGTCGATCTACGAGGTGCACGCAGGCTCTTGGCAGCGGCATGAGGACGGCTCGTTCCTCAGCTGGGACGAACTTGCCGACAGGCTGATCCCGTATGTGGTGGAGACCGGCTTCACCCATATCGAGTTCCTGCCGATCAGCGAGCATCCCTACGACCCGTCGTGGGGATACCAGACGACGGGTCTTTATGCGCCGTCGGCCCGCTTCGGCGATCCGGACGGATTTGCCCGCTTCGTCGACGGCGCCCACAGGGCCGGCATCGGCGTGATCCTTGACTGGGTGCCGGCACATTTTCCCACCGACGAGCACGGGCTGGCACGTTTCGACGGCACGGCACTCTATGAGCACGCCGACCCGCGCCAGGGCTTCCATCCCGACTGGCACACCGCGATCTACAATTTCGGCCGCCGCGAGGTCAGTTCCTACCTCGTCAACAACGCCATGTACTGGGCGGAGAAGTACCACGTCGACGGCCTGCGCGTGGATGCGGTCGCCTCGATGCTCTATCTCGACTACTCCCGCAAGGCGGGCGAGTGGATCCCCAACGAGAAGGGCGGCCGCGAGAATTTGGACGCGGTGGCCTTCCTGCAGCGCATGAACCAGGTGGTCTATGGCGCGCATCCGGAAGTGATGACCATCGCCGAGGAGTCGACGGCGTGGCCTAAGGTCTCGCAGCCCGTGCACGAGGGCGGGCTGGGCTTCGGGCTGAAGTGGAACATGGGCTTCATGCACGACACGCTGCAGTACATGGCGCGCGAGTCGATCCACCGGCAGTATCATCACAACGACCTGACGTTCGGGCTGCTCTACGCCTTCAGCGAGAATTTCGTCCTGCCGCTCAGCCATGACGAGGTGGTGCACGGCAAGGGTACGCTTCTCGGCAAGATGTCGGGGGACGACTGGCAGAAGTTCGCCAACCTGCGCGCCTACTACGCCTTCATGTGGGGCTACCCGGGCAAGAAGCTGCTCTTCATGGGGCAGGAATTCGCCCAGCGCAGCGAGTGGAGCGAGGCGCGCGCGCTCGACTGGGATCTGCTGGATCATCTTCCGCATGACGGCATGCGCCGGCTGGTCACCGACCTCAATGGCCTCTATCGCACGCGTCCGGCGCTGCATGCCCGCGACTGCGAGCCGGAAGGCTTCACCTGGCTGATTGCCGACGACAAGCGGAACTCCGTCTTCGCCTGGCTGCGCAAGGCGCCGGGCGAAAACCCGGTTGCGGTGATCTCCAACTTCACGCCGGTGCAGCGCGACTTCTACGAGGTGCCGCTGCCGCAAGCCGGACGCTGGCGCGAGATATTCAACTCCGACGCGGCGATCTACGGCGGCTCCGGCAAGGGGAACGGCGGCTGGATCGAGGCCGCGAAGGGCAAGGGCGGCATCGCCGGAACGATGCTGCTGCCCGGCCTGTCCACCATCATGCTCGAATACACATCGGGAACGGCCACCGCAGATAGTCTCTAGGTTGGGAGGGGTCCATGCAGGTCAACAGAAACCAGCCGCTGGCGCGCGATGCGATGGCCTATGTGCTGGCGGGCGGTCGCGGCAGCCGGCTCAAGGAGCTGACCGACCGGCGCGCCAAGCCGGCCGTGCATTTCGGCGGCAAGACCCGCATCATCGACTTCGCGCTGTCGAACGCGCTCAACTCCGGCATCCGCCGGCTCGCCGTGGCGACGCAGTACAAGGCGCATTCGCTGATCCGGCACCTGCAGCGCGGGTGGAACTTCCTGCGCCCCGAGCGCAACGAGAGTTTTGACATCCTGCCGGCGAGCCAGCGTGTGTCCGAGACGCAATGGTATGAGGGAACGGCAGACGCGGTTTACCAGAACATAGACATCATAGAGTCTTACGGGCCTGAGTTCATGGTGGTCCTGGCGGGCGACCACATCTACAAGATGGACTACGAGCTGATGCTGCGCCAGCACGTCGACCAAGGCGCCGACGTCACCGTGGGGTGCCTCGAGGTGCCGCGGATGGAGGCCACCGGCTTCGGCGTCATGCATGTCGACAAGGCGGACAAGATCATCGCCTTCGTCGAGAAGCCGGCGGACCCGCCCGGAATTCCGGACAAGCCCGACTTCGCGCTGGCCTCGATGGGCATCTATGTCTTCAAGACCAAGTTCCTGATGGACCTCTTGCGCAAGGATGCCGCCGACCCGGCCTCGAGCCGCGATTTCGGCAAGGACATCATCCCGGCGATCGTGAAGTCGGGCAAGGCGGTGGCGCATCGCTTCGCCAAGTCCTGCGTCCGCTCGAGCATGGAAACCAGCCCGTACTGGCGGGACGTCGGCACGATCGACGCATACTGGGAGGCCAACATCGACCTCACCGATGTGACGCCTGAACTCGACCTCTACGACCGCGACTGGCCGATCTGGACCTACGCGGAACTGAAGCCGCCGGCAAAGTTCGTGCATGACGAGGCTGGGCGGCGCGGCATGGCAGTGTCGTCGCTGATCTCGGGCGACTGCATCGTCTCCGGCGCATCGCTGAAGCGCAGCCTGGTGTTCACCGGCGCACGCATCAACTCCTACTCCACGCTCGAGGAAGTGGTGATGCTGCCCGACTGCACGGTCGGCCGGAAGACCCGGCTCAAGCGCGTCGTGATCGACAGCGGCGTGCGGATTCCGGAAGGGCTCATCGTCGGCGAGGACCCGGTGCTCGACGCCAAGCGCTTCCGAGTGTCGGAAAAAGGCATCTGCCTCATCACCCAGCCCATGATCGACAAGCTGGGGATGTGACTTGGCGGATCAATCGACCCCCTCTCCGTCTCGGCTTCGCCTCGACACCTCTCCCCCGATCGACGGGGGAGAGGATGACCGTCCGCTGGGCTGGCGCCAATCCTCTCCCCTCACGAAGTGGGGGAGAGGTGTCGAGCCCGCAGGGCGAGACGGAGAGGGGGCATTTTCTTGGTTCCGGGGCGCTCGCGAATGCAGATCCTAGCCGTTACGCCCGAGATCTTTCCTCTCATCAAGACCGGCGGGCTGGCGGATGTGACCGGCGCGTTGCCGCTTGCCCTCGCCCCCAAGGGTGTTGCCGTCAGGACCCTGGTGCCCGGGTACACGGTGGTGATGGAGAAGTTCACGCCGACGAAGCCGGTGATGGAATATGTCGCGCTGCAGGGCGGCCCGGCCAGGGTGCACGCCGTGGAGATCGCAGGGCTCGATCTCTTCGTGCTGGATGCGCCGCACCTGTTCGACCGCGTCGGCGGTCCCTACGGCGATGCGACGGGCATCGACTGGCCGGACAACTGGCGGCGTTTTGCGGCCTTGAGCCAGGTCGGCGGCGACATTGCGGCCGGCGGGGTCGAGGGATGGCGGCCCGACATCGTCCATGCGCATGACTGGCAGGCGGCGCTGACGCTAGCCTACACGCGCTACGGCAAGGCGCCGGACACGCCTTCGGTGATGACCGTGCACAACCTCGCCTTCCAGGGGCAGTTCGGCGCCGGCATCTTCGGCAGCCTGGGTCTGCCGGGCGAGGCGATGGCGCTGGACGGCGTCGAGTACTATGGCGGCGTCGGCTACCTGAAGGCCGGGCTGCAGGCGGCCTGGGCGATCACCACCGTCAGCCCGACCTATGCGCAGGAGATCCGTTCGCCCGAGTTCGGCATGGGCCTCGACGGCCTGCTCAATGCGCGGACGG
Source organism: Mesorhizobium shangrilense (assembly GCF_028826155.1). Lineage (NCBI taxonomy): Bacteria > Pseudomonadati > Pseudomonadota > Alphaproteobacteria > Hyphomicrobiales > Phyllobacteriaceae > Arvimicrobium > Arvimicrobium flavum. The sequence continues at coordinate 3,951,566 of NZ_JAQGPN010000001.1, read as the reverse complement.
GCGAACTGCTCGGCATCGTCAACGGCATCGATACGGCCATCTGGGACCCGGCAGCGGACGCGCATCTTCTGGCCGCCTACTCCGCGAAGGCCCTGAAGGCGAGGGCCGCCAACAAGCGGGCGCTGGAGGAGCGCTTCGCGCTCGACCGGGACGACGGCCCGCTGCTCTGTGTCGTCAGCCGCCTGACTTGGCAGAAGGGCATCGACGTTCTTGCCGCGATTCTGGACCCGATCGTCGCTGCGGGCGCACGGCTTGCGGTGCTGGGTACGGGCGACGCCGGACTGGAGGGCGCGCTGCTCGCGGGCGCTGCCCGCCACCGCGGCCGCATCGGGACCGTCATCGGCTACGACGAGGCGCTGTCGCACCTGCTGCAGGGCGGGGCCGACGCCATCCTCATCCCGTCGCGTTTCGAGCCGTGCGGCCTCACCCAGCTCTACGGGCTGCGTTACGGCTGCGTGCCGATCGTGGCGCGCACCGGCGGGCTCGCCGATACCATCATCGACGCCAACGAGGCGGCGATCGCCGCGGGAGCCGCGACCGGCTTCCAGTTCTCGCCGCTGACGCCTGACGCTTTTATGCAGACGATCCGCCGGGCGGTTGCCACCTACGCGAATCCGACCATATGGAGCGGTATCCAGAAGCAGGGGATGAAGTCCGACGTATCGTGGAGCCGCAGCGCCGACCGATATGTCGACCTCTACAAATCTCTGCTGGCAAGGAAAGGCACATGATTAGATGATCCGCACAATCGCGACGAAGCCCTATGACGACCAGAAACCCGGCACTTCCGGGTTGCGCAAGAAGGTGCCCGTGTTCCAGCAGGAGCACTATGCCGAGAATTTCATCCAGTCGATCTTCAACTCGCTGGAAGGTTTCCAGGGGAGGGCGCTGGTCATCGGCGGCGACGGGCGCTTCTACAATCGCGAGGTGATCGACAAGGCGATCCGCATGGCCGCCGCCAACGGCTTCGGCAAGGTCATCGTCGGCAAGGGCGGCATCCTCTCGACGCCCGCGGCGTCGAACATCATCCGGAAATACAAGGCGTTCGGCGGAATTGTTCTGTCGGCCAGCCACAATCCCGGCGGGCCGCACGAGGATTTCGGGATCAAGTACAACATCGGCAATGGCGGGCCGGCGCCCGAGAAGATCACCGATGCTATCTTCACCAACTCGAAGACGATCGCCGAGTTCAGGATCGCGGATGCCGCCGCGCCCGACATCGATACGATCGGGGAAGGCGAGGTCGCCGGCATGAAGGTGTCGGTGATCGACCCGGTGGCGGACTATGCCGAACTCATGGAGCGCCTGTTCGACTTCGACGCGATCGGGGCGATGTTCAAGGGCGGCTTCCGCATGGCCTTCGACGCCATGCACGCTGTGACCGGTCCCTATGCGAAGGAGATCCTGGAGAACCGTCTCGGCGCGCCGAAGGGCACGGCCCGGAACTTCGTTCCGCTGGAAGATTTCGGCGGGCATCACCCGGACCCGAACCTCGTCCATGCCAAGCATCTCTACGACGAGATGATGCGCCCGGATGCGCCGGACTTCGGGGCCGCATCGGATGGCGACGGCGACCGCAACCTGATCATAGGCAAGGGCATCTTCGTCACGCCTTCGGATTCACTCGCGGTGCTGGCGGCCAACGCGCATCTCGCGCCCGGCTACAAGGCGGGCCTGAAGGGGATCGCGCGCTCCATGCCGACCAGTGGCGCAGCGGATCGCGTCGCCGAAAAGCTCGGCATCGGCATGTACGAGACGCCCACCGGCTGGAAGTTCTTCGGCAACCTGCTCGACGCCGGCATGGCCACCATCTGCGGCGAGGAGAGTGCTGGCACCGGTTCCGACCACGTGCGCGAGAAGGACGGACTCTGGGCCGTGCTGCTTTGGCTGAACATCCTCGCCGTGCGCAAGGAAAGCGCCAAGGCAATCGTCGAGAAGCATTGGGCGCAATACGGGCGGAACTACTACTCCCGCCACGACTACGAGGAGGTGGAAACCGAACGCGCCAACGGGCTGGTCGAGGAACTGCGCGCAAAGCTGTCGACGCTGGCCGGCACTGAAGCGCGCGGCATGAAGATCGCAGCGGCCGACGACTTCGCCTATCACGATCCCGTCGACGGCTCCGTCTCGAAGAACCAGGGCATCCGCATCCTGTTCGAGGGGGGCTCGCGCGTGGTGCTGCGGCTCTCTGGAACCGGCACCTCGGGCGCGACGCTGCGCCTCTATGTAGAGCGCTACGAGCCCGATCCCGCTCGCCACGGCCTCGACACGCAGGCGGCGCTGGCCGACCTCATCGCAGCCGCCGACGACATTGCGGGCATCAAGCGCCACACGGGGCGCGACAAGCCGACGGTGATCACGTGAGGGAGGCGCGCGCGCCTTTACCCTCCCCCTTGTGGGAAGGGTCGCGGAGCGAGCTTTGTGAAGCAAAGCGAGTGACGCGGGGTGGGGGTAAAAGCCTCCGTTCTTGCGTGCCGCGTCGTATGTGCAACGACCGGACGCCATTCGCTTCACCACCCCCACCCCGTCTCACAATTTCCGCTGCGCTCCAATTGCTCGTCGACCCTCCCCACAAGGGGGAGGGTAGAGCGCCCCGCCGCCGGCTCGCATGACACGCCCACAGCTTGGCGCGACCCCCACGCCGGACGGCGTCCGGTTCGCCGTCTGGTCAGCGACGGCCGACCGGGTCTGGGTGTCTGTCTTTGATGCCGACGGAAATGCCGAGGTCGCGAGGCACGAACTGCGCCGAGGGGAGGGCGACGTCCACGAACTGACCGTGCCCGGACTGGCGGCAGGCACCCGCTATGGCTACCGCGCCGACGGACGCTACGATCCGCCGGCGGGGTTCTGGTTCGATCCCCAAAAGCTTCTGGTCGATCCCTACGCAATCCACCTCGACCAACCCTACCGCTACGATCCGGCGCTTGCAGCGCCGCGGGGCGAGGGCACCGACACCGCGCCCCTGGTCCCGAAGGCCATCGTCAGCGCGCCGACAGCCGTTCCGAGACAGGAGCCGCTGTTCCGGCCGGGCGGCCTGATCTACGAGGTAAACGTCGGCGCCTTCACCATGCGCCACCCGGACATACCGGAAGGGCTGCGGGGCACGGTCGCAGCGCTGGCGCATCCGCGGATCATCGAACACATGCAAAGGCTAGGCGTATCGGCGGTCGAGCTGATGCCGGTGACCGCCTGGATCGACGAGAGCCACCTGCCGCCTTTGGGGCTGATGAACGCGTGGGGCTACAACCCGGTCACCTTCATGGCGCTCGATCCGCGACTGGCGCCAGGAGGCATCGACGAGTTGTGGCAGACGGTGGCGGCGCTGCGCGACGCCGGCATCGGGACGATCCTCGACCTGGTGTTCAACCATACCGGGGAAAGCGACGAGTTCGGTCCGACGCTCTCGCTGCGTGGTCTGGACAGCCAGGCCTACTACCGTCACGACGGCGGCCGGCTGGTCAACGACACCGGCACGGGCAACACGCTCGCCTGCGACCGCCCTGTCGTCCGGGACATGATCCTCGACAGCCTCCGGCATTTCGTCCTGCACGCCGGCGTCGACGGCTTCCGCTTCGACCTCGCGCCGATCCTCGGCCGCGACGGCGACCGCTTCGATCCGGATTCGGATGTGCTGAGGGCGCTCCGCGCCGATCCGGTCCTCTTCGACCGCGTGATGATCGCCGAACCGTGGGACATCGGTATACACGGCTACCAGCTCGGCAATTTCCGCCCGCCGATGCTCGAATGGAACGACAAGTTTCGCGACGGCGTGCGCCGCTTCTGGCGGTCCGATCGCGGCACGATCGGAGAAATGGCGACGAGGCTCGCCGGATCGTCCGACGTCTTCCAGCGCGAGGGCGCGGGCACGACGCGAAGCGTGAACTTCGTGGCCGCCCATGACGGGTTCACGCTGGCCGATCTCGTCTCCTACGAGCGCAAGCACAACGAGCCCAATGGCGAGCGCAACCGCGATGGCCATGCCGAGAATTTCTCGTGGAACAACGGCGTGGAGGGCCCGTCGGACGATCAGAGGATCGGCCATGCGCGCCGCCGCGACGCCTACGCACTGCTGGCGACGCTGTTCACCTCGCGCGGTACGCTGTTGCTCACCGCCGGCGACGAGTTCGGCCGCACGCAACGCGGCAACAACAACGCCTATGCCCAGGACAACGAGACGAACTGGCTCGATTGGGCAGGCCGCGACCTCGTCCGGGAAGAATATGTCGCCGGGCTGGCGACTGTCCGCGACCGCTTTCCCGCCCTGCGGGAGGTGGAGTTCCTCACCGGCAACCCGGCGCCCGGCCAGCACCGGCAGGACGTCGCCTGGCTGAACGAACGCGGCGGCCCGCTCAGCCATCGCGAATGGGAGGACCCGTCGCGCCATCGGTTGACCATGGTTCTCGCTGACAGCCGAGAGCAGGGCGAGCGGAGGTTGGGCGTCGTGGTGAACGGCGACCGCCGCGCCTGCGTGTTCAGCCTACCGGCTGGCGAGGGGCTGCGCTGGTCCGTGCTGCTACCGCCGCCCGAGGATCCGCCGCGCGAGACGGCGGACAATTCGTTCCTGCTGCAGGGCAGGACCGTCGTGTTCTTCGAGGAACGCCCAATCTGACGCGGGAGCGATCTGGATGAGCGAACGTGCTGAATCGGAATGGTGGCGCGGCTGCGTCATCTATCAGGTCTATCCGCGCTCCTATCAGGACACCACGGGCGACGGCGTCGGCGACCTGAAGGGCGTGACGCGGCGGTTGCCGCACATCGCGTCCCTCAGCGTCGATGCGGTCTGGCTCTCGCCCTTCTGCAGGTCGCCCATGGCCGACATGGGCTACGACGTCTCCGACTATCTCGACGTCGACTCGATGTTCGGCACGCTGGCCGATTTCGACGCGCTGCTCGCGGAGGCACATCGGCTAGGGCTAAAGGTCATCATGGACCTGGTGGTCTCGCACAGCTCGGACCGTCATCCATGGTTCGTCGAGAGCCGCGCCTCGCGCGACAACCCCAAGGCGGACTGGTACGTGTGGGCGGACGCAAGGCCTGACGGCACCGCCCCGACCAACTGGCTCTCGGTCTTCGGCGGGCCTGCATGGGAGTGGGACAGTACGCGCCGGCAGTACTACCAGCACAACTTCCTCGCGGCACAGCCGGACCTGAATTTCCACAACCCCGATGTGCGGGAGGCGCTGCTCGACGCCGCGCGTTTCTGGCTGGAGCGCGGCGTCGACGGCTTTCGGCTCGACACGGTGAACTACTACTTCCACGACCTGTGGTTGCGCGACAATCCGCCGACCGACAGCCGCGTGGCGGGGCTGGCGCTGGACACCAACCCCTACCTCTACCAGTGGCATCTGTTCGACAAGTCCAGGCCGGAAAACCTAGCGTTCCTAAAGGATTTTCGGGATCTGTTGAATCAGTATCCGAACCGCACCTCGGTCGGCGAGGTGGGTGACGAGGGGCGTTCGCTGGAGACGGTGGCAGCCTATACCGGCGGCGGCGAACGCCTCCACATGTGCTACACCTTCGACCTGCTGGGACCGGATTTCTCGCCCGCCCATATCCGGGGATGTGTCGAGGCGTCCGAGGATAAGGTCGCGGACGGCTGGATCTGCTGGGCCTTCTCCAATCACGACGTGATGCGGCACGTATCCCGCTTCGCGAAGGACGGGCAGGATCCGGAGGACGTCGCGAAGCTGGCGATCGCCGTCCTCGCCGCGCTGCGGGGTTCGATCTGCCTGTACCAGGGCGAGGAGCTCGGGCTGGAGGAGGCGGAGCTCACCTTCGAGCAGCTGCGCGATCCATACGGCATCAGGTTCTGGCCGGGCTTCAAGGGGAGGGACGGCTGCCGCACGCCCATGCCCTGGAGCGCGGCCGAGCCGAACGCCGGCTTTTCGACGGGCGCGTCCTGGCTGCCGGTGCCCGAGGCGCATCGGGCGAAAGCGGTCGACACACAGACGGGGCCTTCTTCGGTGCTGAACCGGTATCGAGAAGCGCTGGCCTTCCGCGCGGCGCATCCGGCGCTGGTCGGCGGCAGCATCCGCTTCCTCGAGGCGGATGAGCACGTTCTGTCATTCGTTCGGACGCTGAATGGCGAGTCGATCCTCTGCCTGTTCAATTTTTCCGACGAAGAGGCCGTTTGGCCGTTTCCGTCCGACCTCGGCGCGCTCGAAGCGCTTGATTTCCCGACAGGCGCAGCCGAGGTCTCCAGTCCCGCCGTCGCGCTGCCGCCGCTTGGGGCGCTCTTCGCGCGTATCGAGTTGTGACAAATACCACTGCGTAAACCGTGGCAGTCTGCTTTTCTGGCGGCGCCGGCCAGGCCATGCAATGGCTCTCCCTATGGCTCTGGCCGCGGATTCCCTTGCCCGCCACTGACCTGGCGGGCGTTTTTTCTGTGTCCCGTATCCTTGCTGCGCGGCGATTCGCGCCTAGATTCATAAATCTGCCGACTTTGTAGTTGGACCTGCGCTCTCAAGGCGCGGCGTGAGCAATGGAGGAGGCCTATGCAGTTCACGAAACCGGTGACGATTCTTGTCGGCTTGGGATTTCCGAGCACCATCGGCAGCGCTGCGCGCGCGTATGCGGTTCTTGCCGACTGGCCGCCGAGCCAGCGTGGGCCGGAATACGAGGTCGCCCTGAGCAAGTGTCGTGCGGCCTTGACCGGGGAAGTCGATGGAGAACTCGCCCGATTGGCGTTTGCCGACTTTGCACGCAGCGCCGGCATCCTGACCAGCGAACGGAGCCAACTGCAGACGGCTGCCGCCTCAGGCAAGGCCGGCGGACACCGAGCACCGAGGTGATCGCGCGTCCGATTCGGAAACCGAAACCGAACACGAGATCGGGTTGAGCCTGTCACGAAGGACGAAAATGCGGGAGGAAGAAGGTGCGGCGAGCTTCTGGACTTTGGGCCGCGCTGCACAATCCGCGATCTACCGCGCTTCGAGTGAGAGGCGAAGAATGAGCGGGCGGGATTGGAGATCAAGACCAAGTCTTTGATTCTTCTGGTCGGAGTGGCAGGATTTGAACCTGCGACCCCATCGTCCCGAACGATGTGCGCTACCAGGCTGCGCTACACTCCGTGACCAGACGGCGGTCATATAACCGCCGCGATTTCATCCTGCAAGCGCCTCCAGCCAGCAATTTGCAAAGTGACGCAAGAAGCTGCGGCCCATTGACCGCTCAAACCTCTGCGTTCACAAGGCCGGCAGCGCTGCCGCCGCGGAATTGCGGGGGCAGGTTGGCGAGAAAAAAATTCTTGTGGGGGACGGAAAAGGTGAACATCAAGCCAGTGGCGGACGCCAAGCCCAACACATTCGCCTTCGAGACGAGCGCGCTGGTGAACCCTACCGGCTTCCGCGAGTACGATGCGCGCTGGTGGTTCGGCCATCCGGGATCGAACAAGGCTCCGGAGCTCAACCTGCTCGGCGTGCAGGCGCTGGGCATGGGGCTGGCGACCCTGATCAGGCGTCTCGGCGTCGGGCCGGATATCGTCATCGGCCACGACTTCCGCAGCTATTCCATGGGAATCAAGCTGGCGCTGGCCTCCGGCCTGCAGACCGGCGGAGCGCGCGTGAAGGATATCGGGCTGGCTCTGTCGCCGATGGCCTATTTCGCGCAGTTCGCGCTCGACACGCCTTCCGTGGCCATGGTCACGGCATCGCACAACGAAAATGGCTGGACCGGCGTCAAGATGGGCGCGCAACGGCCGCTGACCTTCGGGCCGGACGAGATGAGCGCGCTGAAGGAGATCGTCCTTTCCGGCGACTTCGACCTCACGGGCGGCGGTTCTTACGAGCAAGTTGCGGATTTCCGTAGCGTCTATCTGGACGATCTCACCAGGGGCAAGAAGTTGACGCGCAAGCTGCGCGTGGTCGCGGCCTGCGGCAACGGCACAGCAGGCGCGTTCGCGCCGGAGGCGCTGGAGCGGGTCGGTTGCGAGGTGATTCCGCTCGACGTCGACCTGGACCACACGTTTCCGCGCTACAATCCCAATCCGGAGGACATGGAGATGCTCCATGCAATCCGCGACAAGGTGCTTGAGACTGGCGCCGACGTCGGTCTCGGCTTCGATGGCGACGGCGACCGCTGCGGCGTAGTGGACAACGAGGGCAACGAGATCTTCGCCGACAAGGTGGGCGTCATGCTAGCCCGCGATATCTCGGCGCTGCATCCGGGCGCGAAGTTCGTGGTGGACGTGAAATCCACGGGCCTCTTCAAGACCGACGAGGTGCTGAAGCGCCAGGGGGCCGCCACCGACTACTGGAAGACCGGGCATTCCTACATCAAGCGCCGGGTCTCCGAACTCAGGGCCATCGCCGGTTTCGAGAAGTCGGGCCACTTCTTCTTCAACCCGCCGATCGGACGCGGCTATGACGACGGCCTCATCACGGCGATCGCCGTCTGCGAGATGCTCGACCGCAACCCGCAGAAGTCGATGGCCGACCTCTACCGCGACCTGCCGCTGACCTTCGGCACGCCGACCATGTCGCCGCACTGCGGGGACACGGTGAAGTACGACGTGGTCGAGCGCGTCGTCGCGGACTTCACTGCGATGAAGGCCGCTGACGAGATCTTCGCCGGGCAGAAGATCGTGGACCTGATCACCGTCAACGGGGTGCGCGTGGTCGCCGAAGACGGGACATGGGGCCTGGTGCGGGCTTCGTCGAACAAGCCCGAGCTCGTCGTCGTGGTGGAAAGCCCGGTTTCATCGGAGCGTCGGCGCGAGATGTTCGAGGCGGTGGATGCCGTGCTACGCAAGAGCCCGGAAGTGGGCGACTATAACCAGACATTCTAGGTAGACCCCAATGAGCGAACGGATCGTCAGTTTCGTCATGAGCGGCGGGGTCGGCTCGCGGCTTTGGCCACTTTCACGCGAGGACAACCCGAAGCAGTTCCACGATCTGGCCGGCGACGGCTCGATGCTCGTGAAGACCCTGCGCCGCATGGCCGGACGCCGCACGGGCGAGACGCCGGTCTACCTCATCGCTTCCGAACGTCACGCCGACCGCGTGCGGTCGGATGTGGCCAACATCGACTTCGCCGGAGGCGGCGCGATCTTCGAGCCGGTGGGGCGCAACACGGCGGCGGCAGTCGCCATCGCAACGCTGCAGACGTTGCGGAAATTCGGCGATTCCCTTGTGCTCGTCGTGCCCTCCGACCACGAGATCACGACCGTGGACGAGTTCTGGAGCACTGTCGAGCGCGGCGTACCGGCGGCTCGCGACGGGCGGCTTGTCGTGTTCGGCATCAGCCCCAGCCAACCGGAAACCGGCTACGGCTATATCGAGGCCGACTCGGCTGCCGTCGCCGATGTCAGCGACGTGCGCCGTTTCGTGGAGAAGCCGGACCTTGAGACCGCGCAAGCCTATGTGGACGCAGGTAATTTCTACTGGAACGCCGGCATCTTCCTGTTCAGCGCGAATGCGATGCGTGAGGCATTCCTGAGGTTCGAGCCGGCGATCTGGCGCGCGGCGGAGGCGGCCCACGATGCCGCCACCGAGGACCTTTCGGGCGTCTACATGCCGCTGGACCTCTACGAAGCGATTCCCTCGAACTCCATCGACTATGCCGTGATGGAGCGCGCCGAGGGAATCGCCATGGTGCCGGCGACGTTCCGCTGGAGCGATCTCGGCTCCTGGCAGTCGCTGCTCGACGTCAGCCCTTCGGACGACAAGGGCAACGTGATTGTTGGCGACGTGGTCGCCATCGATTGCGAAAATTCCTACATCCGCAGCGAGGGCAGGCTGCTCTCGGCCATCGGTCTCAAGGACATGGCCATCGTGTCCACCAGCGACGCGACATTCGTGGCGCCGGTCGACCGCAGCCAGAACGTCAAGAAGATCGTCGAGCAGCTCGAGAAAAGCGGCCGGCTGGAGACGAAGTTCACGCCGTCCGACGACCGCGTGCTGGTGCCAGGAGCTTGGCGCAAGCGGGTCCATCACTGGCTCTTCGACGAGACGCTGCCACTGTGGTCGGTTGCGGGCGTCGATCGGCAGAACGGCGGTTTCTTCGAAGCTCTCGATTTCCACGGAAAGCCGATCCACAAGCCGAAGCGCATGCGTACGACGGCGCGCCAGATCTATGCCTTCGCGGTTGCGAAGGAGCGCGGCTGGTCCGGTCCCGCCGCGGAGTTGATCCAGCACGGCATCGATTTCATGGTGCGCACGGGTCGCACCGAGAGGGGAGGCTGGGTGCGCGCACTCAACGTCGACGGCTCGGTGGCCGATCCGGTGGAGGACGCCTATGATCATTCCTGCGTTCTGCTCGCGCTGGCCCATGCCCATATCAGCGGCAATGGGGACGCTCTGACACTTGGACAGGAAACCTTCGCGTTCCTCGACGAGCACCTGGAGGACCACCGGCTTACCGGCTTCCTGGAGACTGCGGACGGAGAAGGGGTGCGGCGGTCGAACCCCCACATGCATCTGCTCGAGGCGTTCCTTGCGTGGCACGCGGCGACCGGAGACCGTAGCTATCTGCGCCGCGCCGCCCGCATCATCGATCTTTTCCGCTCAAGCTTCTTCGATCCCGACACCTGGACGCTGGGCGAATTCTTCGACGACAACTGGAAGCCCGCACCGGGCGAGGCGGGCCAGTGGACGGAGCCCGGGCACCACTTCGAGTGGGCCTCGCTGCTCGTCGACTTCGCTCGCGCCAGCGGCCAGACGGACATGCTCGCATTCGCCCGAAAGCTCTATGCGTCCGCGGTCGCCAACGGCCTCAACCGCGCGACCGGCCTGGCCTACGGAGCGGTGACCCGCCAGGGCCTGCCGCTCGACCGGATGTCGCGCAGCTGGCCGCAGACCGAGGCGATCAAGGCGGCCACTGCACTGGACGGCACCGGCGGGCCGGACCTCGGGCCGGAGATCGAGGCGCGGGTGGGGCGACTGTTCCGTTGGCACATCGATCCGGCGCCGATGGGGCTTTGGATCGACCAGATCGACGAGCGCGGGCGCAGCCAGGCGCGCGAGGTGCCGGCCAGCATCTTCTACCATCTGGTCTGCGCGCTGACGCAGTATCTGGATGCGACGGAGCCGGTGGACGCGAAGGGGCGTGTCTGACGCCAGGCGCTCACGATTTCTCGCATCTGGCTCGCGGACAATCTTTGGCTGCTCCCCAAGATGCCAAAATCGCATTCTCCCCCACAAGGGTGGAGAAGGCGGCTGCGCAGATTGCCGTCGCGGAGAGCCTCAGTACGGGCTCTCGACGTCTCCGGTCTCGACATAGACCGACTTCACCTGCGAGTAATGCCCGAGCGCGGCGAGTGCGTTCTCCCGGCCGATTCCAGATTGCTTGTAGCCGCCGAAGGGTAGCTCGACCGGCGTCAGGTTGTAGGCGTTGATCCAGCAGGTGCCGGCCTGCATTTCGCGTACGACACGATGGGCGCGGGGGAGGTCACGGGTGAAGACGCCGGCGGCGAGCCCGAATTCGGTGCCGTTGGCGCGGGCGATAACCTCGTCTTCCTCGTCGAAGGAGAGCACGCTCATCACCGGCCCAAAAATCTCCTCGCGCGCGATCGTCATGGTGTCGGTGACGCCGGAGAAGACAGTGGGTTCGACGAAGAAACCGCCTTCAAAACCCTGCAGCGAGGGAACGTTGCCGCCGCAGACGAGCGTGGCGCCCTCGGATTTGCCGGTTTCGATGTAGGCGAGCACCTTCTCGTGCTGGGCTTTGCTGATCAGCGGACCCATCTGCGTTTCCGGATCGAACGGGTCGCCAATCCGGATGTTCTTGGTACGCGCCGCCAGTCTTTCCAGAAAACGGTCGTGAAGCCCCCGCTGCACGAAGACGCGCGTTCCGTTGGAGCAGACCTGGCCGGAGGAATAGAAATTGCCGAGCATGGCGCCGCCGATGGCGTTTTCGAGATCGGCGTCGTCGAAGACGATCAGCGGCGACTTGCCCCCCAATTCCATCGTCGCGTGCTTCATCTGCGAGCCGGCGAGGCCCAGCACCTTTCGCCCGGTAGGCACCGAGCCGGTCACGGACACCTTTGCGGTGAGTGGATGCGAGACGAGGGCCGAGCCGACATCGCCATAGCCTTGCACGACATTGAAGAGGCCGTCCGGAAGGCCGGCCTCCGAGTAGACCTCGGCCAGCGCCAGCGCGGAAAGAGGCGTGTTCTCCGACGGCTTGAACACCATGGCGTTGCCCATGGCGAGCGCCGGGGCCGACTTCCAGCCTGCGACCTGGATCGGATAGTTCCAGGCGCCGATGCCGACGCAGACGCCGAGCGGCTCGCGGCGCGTGTAGCCGAATGGCCCACCGAGATCGACCATCTCGCCATTGTAGACGGCGATCGCGCCGGCGAAGAATTCAAGCGCATCGGCAGCAGATGCGGCGTCCGCAACGGTCGTCTCCTGAATGGGCTTGCCCGTGTCGAGCGTCTCCAGCTGCGACAACTCGTCGTTGCGTGCGCGCAAGATGTCGGCCGCGCGGCGCAGGATGCGGCCCCGCTCGACCGGTTTCAGCCGCGCCCAGGCCGGCTGTGCGGCGCGCGCCGCCTCCATCGCAAGTTCGACGACGTTGGGCGTTGCGGCGCGCAGCAGCGCGATGGGCTCGCCGGTGGCGGGATGGATGCTGGCCAGCTCTGCGCCCTGGGCGTCGTCCAGGTAGCTGCCATTGACGTAGTGCGAGGCTTTGGGCTGGGCGCGCATGGGGCCATGCTCCTTAGGATTCGGTCAGACTGCGCTTTATCATGCTCAACGATCGCTTTCGCGCCAGCGCGGATTGATCCATGGCTCGAGGTTCGAGCGGGGCAGTGGGGTACGGCCGAGAATGTGGTCGGCCGCCTTCTCGCCGGTCATGATCGAGGGTGCGTTCAGATTGCCGTTGGTGATGCGCGGGAAGATGGAGGAGTCGGCGACGCGCAAGCCTTCGACGCCTATGACGCGACACTCGGGATCGACCACGGCGAGCGGATCGTCGGCGCGTCCCATCCGGCAGCTGCCGCACGGATGATAGGCGCTTTCCACATGGGCGCGGATGAAATCGTCAAGCTCGGCGTCCGACTGCACGTGTCCGCCGGGGGAGATTTCCCGCCCGCGGAACTCGTCGAAGGCCGGCTGGCTGAAGATCTCGCGCGTGATGCGGATGCAGTGGCGAAAGTCCGACCAGTCGTCGGGGTGGGACATGTAGTTGAAGCGGATCGCCGGCGCGTCCCAGGCGTCGGGCGAGCGCAACGCGACGGTGCCGCGCGACTTCGACCGCATCGGGCCGACATGCGCCTGGAAGCCGTGCGACTTCGCCGCCGCCTTGCCATCGTAGCGCACCGCGGCGGGGATGAAATGGTACTGGATGTCGGGATAGGGAACCCCCGCGGCCGAGCGCACGAACGCGGCGGCCTCGAAGTGGTTGGTGGCGCCGAGCCCGCTCTTGAAGAACAGCCAGCGGGCGCCGATCAGCGCCTTGGAGAAGGGGTTGAGCACCGAGTGCAGGGTGATGGGCTTCACCGATTCCTGCTGGATGTAGAGCTCGAGATGGTCCTGCAGGTTGCGTCCGACACCTGGCCGGTCGGCGACGACATCGATCCCGAGCGCGGCGAGCTCGGCGGCAGGCCCGATGCCCGAGAGTAGGAGAATCTTGGGCGAGTTGATCGCGGAGGCGGCGACGATCACTTCACGTCTTGCCTTAACGACCTGAATCTTTTTGCGAGCTTCGATCTCGACGCCCACCGCACGTTGATTCTCGATCATCACTTTTCGTGCGAAGGCACTGACAACGCGTACGTTTCTTCGCCTGAGCGCCGGCCGCAGATAGGCGTTGGCGACGGACCACCTGCGGCCCCGGTGGATGGTCTGCTCCATCGGGCCGAAGCCTTCCTGTTTGGCCCCGTTGTAGTCTGCCGTGGTCTCGAAGCCGGCCTGACGGCCAGCCTCGATGAAGACGTCGTAGAGCGGGTTGGCGCGCTGGCCGCGCTGGACGTAGAGCGGGCCATCCGTACCGCGCCAGCCGCCTTCCGGATCCTGCGTGTTCTCCATGCGCCTGAAGTAGGGAAGCACGTCGGCGAAGCCCCAGCCTGCCGCGCCCTGATCCTCCCAGTGGTCGAAGTCGCAGGCGTGTCCGCGCACGTAGACCATGCCGTTGATCGAGGACGAGCCGCCGAGCACCTTGCCCCGCGGAGTGGCCAGCTTTCGGCCGCCGAGATGGGGCTCCGGCTCGCTGGAGAATCCCCAGTCGTAAAGGCGCATGTTCATCGGAATCGACAGTGCGGACGGCATCTGGATCAACGGCCCGTAGTCGGTGCCGCCGTGTTCGATGACGATGACGGAGTGCTTGCCGTCTTCGGACAGGCGATAGGCCATGGCCGAGCCGGCGGAGCCTGAGCCGATGATGACGAAGTCGGCTTCAAGCATGGCGGCGGCCGGGCGAACACGCGAGCGGGAGACGCCTCGCCCGGACGCGTTGCGTTACAAGAACGTAGTCAGGGATCATTTCTCGCGCAGGCTTTCGTAGGAAACCATGGCGTGCGTGGCATAGGCGGGACGCGCCGTGAGGCGGTCGTAGTAGGCCCGCAGATGCGGCGCGTCGGCGCGGTCGAAGTCGAGCGTGAAATAGCGGTAGAGCAGGGTGCCGACGATGATGTCGGCGAAGCAGATGTCGCTGCCGCCAAGGTAGTCGCCTTCAGCGAGGCGGGCGTCCAGCATGATGGCAAGCGTCTTGACGCGTTTTTCGGCGGCCGCGAACGCGGCGTGGTCGCGCTTGTCGGCCGGCTTGAGCAATGTCCAGAAGATCGTGGGCAGGAAGGCGGGGCCGAATGTCGTCTTGATCCACTCGGCCCACTTGTCGACATCGGCGCGGGCTGCGGGCGAAGAAGGCCAGAACTGCTCGTCCCCATACGTCGCGCCCAGATAGCGGACGATTGCCGCGCTCTCCCACAGGATCGGCCCTTCACCGTCGCGGAACACCGGGACGAGGCCGTTGGGATTCATTGCCCTATATTCCGGCGTGTCGTTGCCGCCGAACGCGCCGCCCACATCGAGCCGCTTGTGCTCCAGCCGGAGTTCGCCGATGGCCCACATGACCATCTGCACGTTAGACGATGTGGCCCGTCCCCAGACAGTGATCATCGTTCATCTCCCCCGCTTTGCCGATAAGTTGCTGTTTCCTCGTCGTTCGCCGGCCGTTCTCGCCGCAGCTTCGTGTCGACGTAGTCCTCGATGAGCGCGGCCGCACTCGCTGGATTTGGCAGCCCGTCGCGGAGCGCGCGCCGGATGTAGAGTCCGTCGATCATGGCGGCGATCGACTCCGCGGTGGGCTCGGCCTGCGCGCGTGGCATCAGGGACGAGAGACCGCTCATGAGATTGGAGTGCAGCCGGCGGGCGTAGACGCGAAGCAGGCGGCGCAGCGGCGGCGATTTCTGCGCCTCCACATAGAAGGCCAGCCAGGCCTGGATGGTTTCCTGGCGGAACTGGTTGGCGGAGAAGTTCACGCTGATGACCGCCGAGATCCGCCCGCGCGGCGTCGTCGCGTTCCTGAGCGCCTTCAGGAAGTCCAGGCCAAGATCGGCGAGCAGCTGCCGCATCGTCGCCTGGAGGAGATCCTCCTTCGCGCCGAAGTAATGGTGGGCAAGCGCCGAGGATACACCGGCGCGGCTGGCGATGTCCGACATGGTGACGTCGAGTGACCCACGGGCGCCGATCGCTTCAATGGCGGCCTCGATCAGGGCGCGCCGGCGAACCGGCTGCATTCCAAGCTTTGGCATGACGATCCTCCTCGTCACCTATATTTTTTATTGACTGATCAATCAAGAACCGCGTTTGGCCTGCGTTGTCGGCGGAATGTTTTTGTTCATTCTTGAACAGAAAGGGGCTATGCTATACTGGTCGCAGCCGCGCATTGGGTGGAAGGAGATTACCATGACCGCATGCATCGTGGGGTGGGCGCATTCGCGCTTTGGCAAGCTTGAAGGCGAGACGCTTGAAAGCATGATCACGAAAGTCGCGATCGATGCCCTGGAGCATGCGGGCATCGGTCCGGACGATGTGGACGAGATCGTGCTCGGCCACTTCAATGCAGGATTCTCGGCCCAGGACTTCACGGCCAGCCTCGTGCTGCAGGCGGACGACCGCTTCCGTTTCAAGCCGGCGACCCGCGTCGAGAACGCCTGCGCCACCGGTTCGGCAGCAGTGCGCCAGGGCATCCGCGCCATCGATGCGCGCGCTGCCCGCGTTGTCCTGGTCGTGGGCGCCGAGCAGATGACCACCACGCCGGGGCCGGAGATCGGCAAGAACCTCCTGCGCGCGTCCTATCTGCCGGAGGAGGGCGACACGCCGGCCGGATTCGCCGGCGTCTTCGGCAAGATCGCGCACGGCTATTTCCAGCGCTACGGCGACCAGTCCGATGCGCTCGCCATGATCGCGGCGAAGAACCACAAGAACGGCGTCGACAATCCATACGCCCAGATGCGCAAGGATTTCGGCTTCGATTTCTGCCGCCAGGAAAGCGAGAAAAACCCATTTGTCGCCGGTCCGCTGAAGCGCACCGATTGCTCGCTGGTTTCGGACGGCGCGGCGGCAATCGTGCTGGCCGACGTGGGCACGGCGCTGTCGATGAAGCGAGCGGTGGCCTTCCGCGCCAACGAGCACGTGCAGGACTTCCTGCCGATGTCGAAGCGCGACATCCTTCTGTTCGAGGGCTGCGAGCAGGCATGGACGCGCGCGCTGAAGAACGCCGGCGTGACCTTAGACGACCTCTCCTTCGTCGAAACCCACGACTGCTTCACCATCGCCGAACTGATCGAATACGAGGCGATGGGGCTGGCCAAGCCCGGCGAGGGTGCGAAGATCGCGATGGAGGGACAGACCGCAAAGGGCGGCCGGCTGCCGGTCAACCCCTCGGGCGGTCTCAAGGCCAAGGGCCATCCGATCGGCGCCACCGGCGTTTCCATGCACGCTCTGACTGCCATGCAGCTGACCGGCGAAGCCGGCGGGATCCAGGTCGAGGGCGCCAAGCTCGGCGGCATCTTCAACATGGGCGGCGCTGCCGTCGCCAACTACGTCTCGATCCTGGAGAGGATCAAGTAAGGCCGCCGGCAGCGGCCTACGTTCTCGAATGTTCCGCGGCGGCCTAGATGGCCGCCGCATTCGTTTTTGTGATGCGCCATACTCTTGCCGCCCGGACCGAATTGAACGACTGAGGGGCTGGCGGTTTGGCAGCAGCAGGGGATTGTCCGATGAAATCCAGGTGGTTTGCGATCTTGGCGGTCTCCGCGGCGTTCGCAGTGACGGCGACGGTTGCCGACGCCACCGACGACACCCCGGCACAGGTCGCTCAGAAATTCTGCGACACCCACCGATCAGGCACGGCCGAGGCCGAATTGGCGACGATGGCGCTCCTCACGCCCTCGTTGAAGGCCGCGATGGACGAGGCGGTCAAGAAGAACGATGTCTGGGAGACGGCCCATCCCGGCGAAAAGCCGCCGCTGGGTGATGGCGTGCCGTTCCAGTCCTACCCGGACGTGGCCAAGGAGTGCGTGGCCGGAAAAGTTTCCGCCGACGGCACGGAAGTCGATATCGAGTACAAGTTCGACGATCCAGAGGCGAACTGGACCGACCGCGTCAAACTGGCTCTCGTTGAAGGCAAGCTGATGGTCGACGACATCCTCTATGGCGTGAACGATTTCCAGGACGGTTTGCGCGAGTCGCTGTCGCATGTCGGCGAGGACGTGGAGATCGAGGAGTAGGCAAGCCCGCCTTCTCCTTAGGCTCTTAATTCCTCAGCCCCTCAGGCTCCCCGGCCAGGACCAGACGATTTTCTTTGCGTTGTCCGCCCTCGCGCGATACGCCTCGGGAAAGTCGGCGGAAGCAGTTGCGGGTGCAGGCATGACGGATCCGGTTCTCGTCGAAGTCACGCGTGGCGGCATGGTCGAGAGCCGGCACCGTGGCGCGGTTGCCGTGTGCGATGCGGACGGCAAGCTTGTGCTTGCGATCGGCGAGATCGAGATGCCGGTCTTTCCCCGATCGGCGGTGAAGGCGATCCAGGCGCTGCCGCTTGTGGAGAGCGGCGCAGCCGACGCGTTGGGCTTCGACGACCGCGAGCTTGCGCTCGCCTGCGCTTCCCACTCCGGCGAGCCAGAACACGCCGAGTTGGCGCGCGGGATGCTCGGCAAGGTCAGTCTGGACAATGCCGCGCTGGAATGCGGCGCGCACTGGCCGAGCGACCAGGACGCCATGGTCACGCTGGCGCGGGATGGGCGAAATCCGCTCGCGCTCCACAACAATTGCTCCGGCAAGCACGCCGGCTTCATCTGCACCTGCTGCCATGCGCAGGTCGATCCCCGCGGCTACATCCGGCCGGATCACTGGCTGCAGGAGAATGTGCGCGTGGCGATGGAAGAGGTCACCGGCGCCCCGCACGGCGAAGCCAACCGCGGCACGGACGGGTGCTCCATCCCGACCTATGCAGTTCCGCTGTCACGGCTGGCGCATGGGTTCGCCAGGATGGCGACGGGCCGGGGCCTCGGCGTCGAGCGGGCCAAGGCTGCACGCCGCCTGCTGGCGGCCTGCATGGCGCACCCTTTCTACACGTCGGGTTCGGGCCGCATGGACACGCGCCTGATGCAGGCGGCGCCAGGGCGCATCTTCGTCAAGACAGGGGCCGAGGGGGTCTATTGCGCCGCGCTGCCGGAACTCGGTCTCGGGATTGCGCTGAAGTGCGACGACGGCGCAGGACGGGCGGCGGAGGTTGCGGTCGCAACGGTGCTCGCGAAGCTGCTTTCAGGCGACGCCGCCCTGGCGGAGCGCCTGCGCCAACTCGCCAGCCCGACGCTCAGCAACTGGAACGGCATCGAGGTCGGGTCGCTCCGCCCGTCGGACGTTTTGATGTGAGCGCAGGAGACAGCAGGTTTTCCGTCCGCGCGGCTCTCGAAGGTCGCGTCTGAACACGGAAATCTCACACTGTCCCCTGCGCCGCCCCCCGGCCTCTTCCCCTCACGACGTCACGCGATTGCGATCGACCGTGAGGTTGCTGTGGCCGGAAGCGCCCTCCAGCGCGAGATCGCCGGTCACAGCCCTTGCCCATTCGTGACCGACGATCGCGCCGTTGGGCGTATCGTCAAAGATGTTGTCGGTGAGGACGGCGGACCCGACGCCCTGCACGACCGACACGGCGATGCCTGTGCCCGAGCCGCGGACGAAGTTCCCCGTCGCGACCACGTTGCGCATGAACGGTCCCCAGCCGATCGACATGCCGTAGCGGGGCGCGCCCTCGATCACGTTTCCGGTGACGGAAGTGTCCGCCTCGGCGCTGATGCCGACGCCGAAGCCGGGGGCATCGGCCGGGTAGGGCCCCGTCACGGAAAGGTTGCGCACGATGTTGCCCGAGCAGGTCGCCATGCGGCCGCCTTCGTTGGAATTGACGATCGAGATGCCGTTGGCGGCCCCGTCGACGATGTTGCCGGCGATGACGGCTCCTTCGAAGGCGAACTCGGCGTAGATCGCCGTCTCGCCCGACCGCAGGCAGGTATTGCCTTGTACCTGCAGGTTGCTGGCGCTGTTGGCGCGGATTGCCGAGAATGCGCAGTCGGTGACCGAGTTTCCGGACACGATGACGCCATTGGCGCGGAAAATGTTGATGCCGTTGCCGAACTGGCCGGTACCGCCGTTGCGGGCGGCGATCCGTTCGATGCGGTTGCCGCTGATGAGGGCGCCGTCGTCGGCCGCCTGCCAGCGATGGACCAGGATGCCGCCATTGGCGCAGTCGCGGATGCTGTTGCCGTCGATCGCGAGCCCGCGGCTTTCGACGGCGTAGATGGCTGCATCGGCAGCCCCGGAGATCGTGGAGCGCTCGATCCGGCCGCTAGTGCGCTCCAGCGCCACGCCGTTTCGCGCCGAGCCCAGGATCTCGCATTCGTCGATCGTGAGGCGGTCGACATTGCGCAGATCGACGAGGCCCTGGGCATGGTCCGCCAGCCAGCGATTGCCACCGTCGATGACCAGGCCCCTGAGTTCGACGCGCTCGGCGCGGTCGGCAAGGAAGAGGTGGCCGTCGCCCCGGTAGACGATGCGGCTGGCTCCAGGCACGCCGGACAGGCGCACCCGCGGGGGAAGGGTGAGGTTGGAGACCACGTAGAGGCCGGCCGGCAGGAAGACGGGCGTGTCGGTGTCGGATGAGCTTTGCAGCATGCGCTCGAACGCGCGGCTCTGGTCGTCGGCCGCGCCCGGACGCACGCCGAACTCCATCGCGTCGATCGATCCGCGCATCGAGGCAAGCTGCATTCCGGGTTGGCGGGGCGCGGCGATTGCAGGCACGGCGAAGCCCAGCGCGGGAACCGCGGCAAGCGAGGCGATCAGTTTGCGTCTGTTCAACATTGGCACATGTTCAAGTCTTGTCTTCCCTTGAGCATGAAGCGTGCCATTCGCCGGGCGGACGCCGCCGAAATCGCTTGTGTAATGCCGGCTAAGGCTTACATTCCCGACATGAGCCGCGCCTTCACGAAGGAAGAAGATACTGACGCCGCCATCGCCGACATCGGCGAACGTCCTGTCAGCCAGCATCGCAATCTGGTCACCGAAGCCGGGCTCGCTACGATAGATGCCGAAGTCGCTCGGCTGCGCGAGGAGTTCGCCAAGGCCGAACGGGAGACCAATCGCGAACGCATCGCGCTCGTCTCACGCGATCTGCGCTATTGGTCGTCCCGCCGCGAGACGGCGGAGGTGTCTGTCCCGGAACGGGACAGCAAGGTCGTCCGTTTTGGCATGACCGTCGAGCTCGAGAACGGGGACGGGAAGCGACAGGTCTGGACGATCGTCGGCGAGGACGAAGCCGACGCGGCAAAGGGCAAGATCTCCCATGTGTCTCCCATGGCTCTCGCACTCTTCGGCAAGGGCGTCGGCGACGTTGCCGCGGTAAACGGGAAGGAGTGGGAGATCGTCGGGCTGAGGGTGTGATGCCTCAGCCGCGGCGCTCCGTGTAATCACGAAAGAAGGATGCGGCCCCGGCTTCGTCGATTTTGCCCCGGGCGACACACATCACGAATTCATAGAGCGTGCCCTGATCAGCAGTGAGCATGTGGCCGTTGATCACGAGGAAGGCGCCGGCGACGACGATGGCCGTCCGCTTTTTTCCGTCCACGAAGGCGTGATTTCGCGCTATGCCGATAACGTAGGCGGCAGCGAGTTCATAGACGTCCGGCTCACCGTACACGGCCTTGTTCTCGGCGCGGGCGAGCGCATGCTCCAAGGCATTTTCGTCCCGAAGGCCGGCCGCGCCTCCATGACGGCGCACCTGCCCCACGTGCATCGCCTCGACCGTGCGGCGGGACAGAAACTCCCAGCTCATTCCGCGAGCTTCTGAAGAGCGACCTTATACGTGTCCATTACCTTCCGGGCGGCCTCCATCTGCCGCTCGAAATCGTCGTCCACCGGCTCAAGAGCGATGCCCTTGCCGGTGTCGACCACCTGCAGTTGGTCGCCCGCCTTTACATTCATCCGCTCCAGCACGTCCTTCGGTAGGATGACGCCCTCGGAATTCCCGATCTTGCGCACGGTGACGTTCATGGCTGCTCTCCGGCATGTTATAACTTTCCGTATAACATGTTGACGACCCGGCAGCAATCTTTGTTATTACGTGCGTTGTAACAAGCCCTCCAGTAACCGCTCTGCCGCCTCCGGGATGACGGTTCCGGGCGGAAATATCTCCGCCGCGCCGGCCGCCCTCACCGCGTCGAAGTCATCGGGCGGGATGACGCCCCCGGCGACGATCAAGATGTCCTCGCGGCCGTGCTTGTCCAGCGCCTCCCTCAGTTCCGGGATCAGCGTCAGGTGGCCGGCCGCCAGCGACGAGGCGCCGACGACGTGGACCCCGTGGTCCAGCGCGAGCCTGGCGACCTCCTCGGGCGTCTGGAACATGGCGCCGACGATCACGTCGAAGCCGAGATCGGCGAATGCGGTCGCGATCACCTTCTGGCCGCGATCATGCCCGTCCTGGCCCATCTTGGCGACGAGGATGCACGGCTTCGCGCCCGTCTTCTTGCGGAACAGCTCGACCTTCTCTTGCACCCCCTCGACGGTCGGGTTCTCGCCCAGTGCCTTGCGATAGACGCCCGAGATGGTCCGAACGGAGGCCACGTGTCGCCCGAAGGCCTTCTCCAGCGCCAGCGAAATCTCGCCGACCGTTGCATTGGCGCGGGCGGCGCGGACAGCGAATTCGAGCAGGTTGCCTTTGCCCTCGGCCGCCTTGTGCAGGGCGTCGAGCGCGCTTTCGACAGCGCCGACGTCGCGCGTGCCCTTGAGCTGCTGGAGCTTCGACAGTTGCCGGGCGCGCACGGTGGCGTTGTCGACCTTCAGCACGTCCACCTCGATATCTCGTTCCGGCTTGTAGCCGTTGACGCCGACGAGCACCTGTTCGCCGGAATCGATGCGGGCCTGGGTGCGGGCGGCAGCCTCCTCGATGTGCATCTTCGGAATGCCCTTCTCGATCGCTGCAGCCATGCCGCCGAGGCCCTCGACCTCCTCGATGTGCTGCATCGCGCGGGCCGCGAGGTCGTGGGTGAGCCGCTCGACGAAGGCGGAACCGCCCCAGGGGTCGATCACCCGCGTCGTGCCGGATTCTTTCTGCAGGATAAGCTGGGTGTTGCGGGCGATGCGCGCCGAGTGGTCGGTGGGCAGCGCCAGCGCCTCGTCGAAGGCGTTGGTGTGCAGCGACTGCGTATGGCCCTGCGTCGCCGCCATCGCCTCGATCATGGTGCGCACGATATTGTTGTAGGGGTCCTGCGCGGTCAGCGACCAGCCGGACGTCTGCGTGTGGGCGCGCAACGCGAGCGAGCGGGGATCCTTGGGCTGAAAATTCTTCTGCATAAGCTGCGCCCAGATCATGCGGGCCGCCCGCTGTTTCGCCACCTCCATGAAAAAATTCATCCCGGCGTTCCAGAAGAAGGAGAGACGCGGGGCGAATTTGTCGATGTCGAGCCCGGCGGCCACGCCGGCGCGGGCATACTCGATGCCGTCGGCGATGGTGTAGGCGAGCTCCAGGTCGACGGTCGCACCCGCTTCCTGGATATGATAGCCGGAGATCGAAATGGAGTTGAACTTCGGCATGTGCTTCGCCGTGTAGGCGATGATGTCCGACACGATCCGCATCGAGGGTTTCGGCGGATAGATGTAGGTGTTGCGGACCATGAACTCCTTGAGGATGTCGTTCTGGATCGTCCCAGCGAGATCTTTCTGCGCGACGCCCTGCTCCTCGCCCGCGACGATGTAGAGCGCCATGATGGGCAGAACGGCGCCGTTCATGGTCATCGACACGGTCATCTGGTCCAGCGGGATGCCGTCGAAGAGCTGGCGCATGTCGAGGATGGAATCGATCGCGACGCCTGCCATGCCGACGTCGCCCGCCACGCGCGGGTGGTCGCTGTCATAGCCGCGGTGCGTGGCGAGGTCGAAGGCGATCGAAAGGCCCTTCTGCCCCGCCGCGAGATTGCGGCGATAGAAGGCGTTGGATTCCTCCGCCGTCGAGAAGCCGGCATACTGACGGATCGTCCAGGGCTGCTGGACGTACATGGTCGGATAGGGGCCGCGGATGTAGGGCGCCAGACCCGGCCAGGTATCGAGGTAGGGCAGCCCGCGCAAGTCGGCGTCGCCATAGGCCTGCCGGACGGCGATGCCCTCCGGCGTCTGCCAAGCCGCTCGGTTCAGCGCGCGCGGCACGGAAGCGGGCGTCGACCAGGCGATCTTCGTGAAATCCGGCGTCACGGTTGGGCTCCGACCAGTTCGTCGAGACGGACCGGCAGCAAGGGCTCGCATGTCACGGCAGTCTCCACGGCGACCGATCTGCGCTTGGCCGACAATGTCGGCGCGAGGCGCTCCTTCTTCAATGCAAAGACGGTCGTGCCCACGATTGCGCGCCCGTCCGAGCCAAAGGCGGCGGCGCGCGCCTGGCGGGCCTGGACGACACGCTTCTGGATGCGGCCCTCGGTCAGGCTCTTCAGAACGCCGCCTTCGGCCTCGATTGCCTGGAACTCCTTCCATGCGGCCCCGCACAGGCTTTCGGTGAGGGCTTCAACCGCTCCCGAACCGGCAGCGGGATCGGCGACGAAGCCGACATGGCTTTCGTCCGCCATCACGATCTGTGTGTTGCGTGCGATCCGTCGCGCAAACCCGTCGGGCAATCCCTTGGCGATGGTGTGCGGCAGGATCGAGATGGTGTCCGCGCCGCCGGTGGCCGCGGCGAAGGCGGCGATGGTGGTGCGCAGGATGTTGGTTTCGGGATCGCGCGCCGTCATCATCCGGTAGGAGGTCTCGGCGTGAACCGCGGCCACGGTCGGCTCCAACCCGCAGCTTTCCTGCACTTTTGTCCAGAGCCTCCTCAACGCCCGGATCTTGGCCATGGACAGGAACTGGTCCTGATCTACGGCGAGCGAGAAGCCGATGTGCGGGACGGCATAGACGAGCGGCTGGCGCGCCTCGGAGAACATCCGCAGGTAGAGGACCGCGGACGCGATCATCACGCCGAGTTCCTGCGCCTCGGTTGCGCCGGCACTGTGGTAGACGCGTCCGTCCGCCTCCAGGAGAATGCCGGGTGCGCCGAGCGCGAAGAAGTGTCCGAGCGACTGGGGCATCGAGGCCTGCAGCGCCTCGATGGACATGCGCAGGCCGCCGGTGCCGGCGAATATGGCGGCCGGGTCGATGCCGAAGGACAGGCTGAGCTTTTCCATGTCGGCGCGCTTGCGGCCGAGCAGCGCGACGAGCATCTCGGCAGTGGTGCGGCTGTGCGGGTGCGCGTCGATGCGCAGGTGGACGCGGCCGGGCGGTATGTCGCCCAGCACCGTGTCCAGCGCCTTGGGCGTTGCAGGCAGCCCGAAGCCGAACGCATTGGGCGCACCCTCAAACACCAGGGCGAGGCCGGTCGCGCCCTGTTCGACGTCGTCGCGGACCTGCGCCCGGGCGCGCTCCACATCGGGGTCATCGACGCGCTGCACGATCGTCCAGCGTGACGACTGGTGCGAGGTGGCAATCGGCGTTGCGACGACGCGCTCGGAGATGGCGGAGACGGGGATACCGTCATCCGTGTGCGACGTCAGTGCCTCTTCGACGGAGGCTCCGCGCAGTGCCTTCTCGGCGAGCGCAGCCCACTGGTCGCGCTTGAAAGGCGGAAACTCCGGTCCGCCGCTTTCCGGACCGACATCCATGACTCCTCCTCACACTCGGATACGCGCTGAACACACTACGTGATGAGTGTAGGATGACCAAACGGATGCCGCAACGACAATGGCTGCGAAGGAGGCATTGTCGGGTCTCTGTGGCGTCGACTATACAAGTCGCTCGCACCGCGACGCACAGATCAGCGAGAGGGCCGCATGGCGCAGGACAACAGCATCTTCATCGGCGCCAGCCGCAAGCCGGACGACAGCTACCAGCAGCCTGAGGACCTCTTGCTGAAGTACGGCAATCGTCACGGACTTGTGACCGGGGCGACCGGCACCGGCAAGACCGTGACGCTGCAGATCCTGGCGGAAGGCTTTTCGAACGCCGGCGTGCCGGTCTTCTGCGCCGACATCAAGGGCGACCTCTCGGGCGTCGCCATGATGGGCACCGCGCAGGATTTCCTGCTCAAGCGCGCCGAGACGATCAAGCTCGAGCCGTACGACTTCCAGGAATTCCCGGTCATCTTCTGGGACCTGTTCGGCAAGCAGGGACATCCGATCCGGGCCACCATCTCCGAGATGGGCCCGCTGCTCCTTTCGCGCCTGATGAACCTTTCCGAGGCGCAGGAAGGCATCATGAACATCGCCTTCCGCATCGCCGACGAGGAGGGGCTGCTGCTCCTCGACCTGAAGGACCTGCAGGCCCTGCTCGCCAACATCGCCGAGCGCGCCGACGAGATCGCAGCCCGCTACGGAAACGTGACCAAGCCATCGGTCGGCGCCATCCAGCGCACGCTGCTTGTGCTCGAGCAGCAGGGGGCGGCGAACTTCTTCGGCGAGCCGGCGCTGAAGATCGCCGACATCATGCGCACCACGCGCGACGGGCGCGGCGCCATTAACGTGCTGGCCGC
Source organism: Mesorhizobium shangrilense (assembly GCF_028826155.1). Classification (NCBI taxonomy): domain Bacteria; kingdom Pseudomonadati; phylum Pseudomonadota; class Alphaproteobacteria; order Hyphomicrobiales; family Phyllobacteriaceae; genus Arvimicrobium; species Arvimicrobium flavum. The sequence goes on along the minus strand of NZ_JAQGPN010000001.1, from coordinate 3,925,586 downwards.
CGACAAGCTGATGATGAACCCGCGGCTCTACGCGACTTTCCTGCTCTGGCTGATGTCGGAGCTGTTCGAGGAACTGCCGGAGGTCGGCGACCCAGACCGGCCGCGGCTGGTGTTCTTCTTCGACGAGGCGCATCTGCTCTTCAACGACGCGCCGCGCGCGCTGGTGGAGCGGGTCGAGCAGGTCGTCCGGCTGATCCGGTCCAAGGGCGTCGGCGTCTATTTCGTGACGCAGAATCCGCTCGATATTCCCGAAACCGTGCTGGCGCAGCTCGGCAATCGCATCCAGCATGCGCTGCGCGCCTATACGCCGCGCGAGCAGAAGGCGGTGAGGACTGCCGCCGACACGTTCAGGCCGAACCCCGATTTCGATTGCGCGTCCGCGATCACGCAACTCGGCACCGGCGAGGCGCTGGTGTCGACACTGCAGGAGAAGGGCGTGCCGGGCATGGTGCAGCGGACGCTCATCCGCCCGCCGGCATCTCGCCTCGGTCCCATCACCGAGCAGGAGCGGCTGAAGCTGATCAACGAGAGCCCGGTCGCCGGGCAGTACGACCAGACCGTCGATCGCGACTCCGCCTTTGAGATGCTGCAGAAGAGAGCCCAGCAGGCGCAGCAGTCGGAGCGGGGGACCCAGGACCGCGACGTCCGGCAGGGCGGCGACGGTTCACGCTGGACACTGCCCGATTTCGGCAATAGCGGCACGCAGCGCGATGACGGATACGCGCGCACGGGCAACGGCCGGCGGCGCGACGACAGCTACCGTGCACCCCGCAGTTCCGGCCGCCAGACGGTGGCGGAGGCGGCCATCAAGTCGGTGGTGCGCTCGGTCGGTTCGTCGCTCGGCCGCGCCCTGGTGCGTGGGATATTGGGAAGCCTCAAGAAGGGGCTCTGAGGCAGCTGGGCTGCGTCCGCTAAGTATCTGGATTTTGTGCGTTTTCCACTGCCGCGCTAGGATCCCTGGCACGGCAGTGGAAACGCTACCGCGCCCGGGCAGCCGCGACGGCCGCTACGCAGTGAACGACATCCTTCGGGGGGCCGACTAGACGATTTCGCGCGGTGCGGCCTCGAATAGCGGCTTGGCGCGCTCGACGATGGCCCTTGGAAAGCTCTTCAGGGCGGTAGTCTCAAAAGGCAGATGCTGCAGGTATCGCGCGGTGACCTGTGCGACCATTTCGGCCTGTTGCCTATCTCGCCTTCGCTTGGCTGGATTGCGGTCGGGCTGTTCCGAGAGCCACAATTTGTGGACTGCAAAAGCGCGGGGGTCCGGGACCACCAGGCGCAGCGGAAACCCGCGTGCGTCGATGGCCACCGCCTCGAAAGGCTGCGCGCTCTCATGCCATACGAGGCCGCCGATCGGCGACGCTTCGAGGTCGGACTGATCTCCGGATATCGACTTGGCTTCGACAGTCCAAGGCGGATTTCGCTCAGGTTTGATCAGGTCAACGAGATAGCCGCCCGCATTCGCCGCCTGGAAAGTTCTTGACGTTCGCGCAAAGGATTTGTCGACCTTGCGCAGCACGCCGAGCAACGTCCTTTCCTCAACATTTTCGTTCATTGCCAGTCTGATGCGCGCGCGCGCATCGAAGAGCATGTCGATGTCTTCGGTGGTCATCAGTTCGGAGGCGAAATGCACACCCGCAACTGCTTCATAGGCAAAAAGCGCGTTGGTTCCGACGATCTTGATGCCGTGCCCCAACAAGCCGGCTTCGTCCAACGCGCGGACGATCCTGGCCCCAATTTCCGGTACGCGTCCCAGCCGTAGTGCCCTGTTGACCGCGGCCTGTCGCTGGAGCGTCTCTACAGCCGCGCGTCTGCGCTCGGCGGCCTCGGTCTTGCCTTGCGTGAAGGCGTGAAAGGTCTGCTCCGTCGTCGTGTCCCGGCGGCCCAGCGACTTCTGGCGCCGGACGCCAGATCTCGGATCGTAATAGTCGCGCAACAGGTATTCTGTGCCGCTTCGCATAACGAACGACATCGAACCACGATAGCCATTCGCGCGCTTGTTTGCCTCCACGAAGGCGGAGAAACGCTGCGTCGTATTGATCAATTCTCGGCTTTGGTCGCCGTTAAGTTCTTGCAATAACACCATTTCAGCAATTTTCCAAGAAACTGACGGAATTGCTGAAAATCAGAGGATCACCAATCGCATCGTTGCGCAACCCCACTGCCGGCGGGTGCTCAAGATCGACCGTCGCCGCACCAGGAAATGCGGTTGTCCAACAGTACGGAGAAGCGGCCAACTGGTGGAACCGTCTCACTCACGCCCTGCCGAGCAGCACCGATCCGGCCGGCACCCCGGTGTCGATGGGGACGCCCTGGTCCAGTGGGCTGGTGGCGACGGGCGCGCCGACGCCGCTGGTGACGAGGATCGGGGACTGCTGCGGCACTCGGTCGTAGAGGTCGATGATGTCCTGGTTGATCAGGCGCACGCAGCCGGAAGAGACCGACTTGCCGATCGACCACCATTCCGGCGACCCGTGGACGCGATAGAGTGTGTCCTCGTTGCCCTGGAAGATGTAGAGCGCGCGGGCGCCGAGGGGGTTTTCGAGGCCGGGCGGCATGCCGCCGTTGCGGACGCTATACTTTTCCAACTTCGGATCGCGCGCGATCATCTCGTCCGGCGGCGTCCACTTCGGCCACCGTTGCTTCCAGCGGATCTCGGCGCGGCCCGCCCATTCGAAGCCGGCGCGGCCGAGGCCGACGCCGTAGCGGATGGCGTATCCGCCCTCCCGGACGAGGTAGAGGAAATGCTGGGAGGTATCGACCACGATGGTGCCTGGCATCTCGCCGGTCGGATCGTCGACGACTTGTCTCAGGAACTGCGGGTCGATCTTCTCGAACGGCACGGCTGGAATGTCGTAGCCATTATCGGAGACGGGCCCGTACATCATGGCGTAGCTGCCGCCGATCTCCGGCCTGATCGCCTGCGCCACGGGAGGCTGCTGGCGGGTGCTGGTGCAGGCGGCCAGCGTCGCGGATGCGGCGGCGGCTGCCGCACCGGCAAGAAGCCGACGTCGGGAGAGGGCGGGGGAGAGGTGGGCCATGTTATTCGTCAATTCCGTACTCTCTGTCTGCGGTGCGGGGCGTTGCCGGCCCGCATGGTCCTCCCATAAGCGACGCGGCGCATACACGGTTCCATTTCCGGCCTAAGAGTGGGTAAACAAAGGCGAAGGTGTGGCCGACCTGTCTGTGTTGCTGCAACGCAACACAGAGTGCAAGCCTTCCGCTGGAAACTGCTGGAAACGAGACCCCGACTATCCGTCAGGCACTGCCGAGAAGGCCTTCGAGCGACGGCAGGATCAGCGCCGGCGGGAGATCCCGATACTCGTCCGGCTGGTCGCTGCGGTTGATCCAGACGGTGCGGAATCCGAATTTGGTCGCGCCTGCGATGTCCCAGCGGTTCGAGGATTGGAACGATACCGCGTCTGGATAGAGCCGCCAGTTGGTCGCCACGAGGTCGTAGACGGCCGGGTCGGTCTTGAAGCGGCGCACCGTATCGACCGAGAACACGTCGTCGAGCACCTGGTCGAGAGCATTGGTCTGCACCGCAGAGCGCAGCATGTCAGGCGAGCCGTTGGAAAGGATGGCGAGGCGCGCGCCTTCGGCCTTGAGCGCCTTCAGGACGGCGGGAACCTCGGGATAGCAGTCAAGGCGCCAATAGGCGTCGAGGAGCTTCTGTCGCAGCTTCGGATCGACGGACGGCACCTTCTTCAGCGCAAAGTCGAGCGCCTGCTCGGTGAGCTGCCAGAAATCCGCATAGGCGCCCATGAGCGTGCGCGTCCAGGAGTATTCGAGCTGCTTGGCGCGCCAGATGTCCGATAAGAGACTGCCGTCCGGGCCGGCTTCGGCCGCGTGCCGACGGACCGCCGCGTGTACGTCGAACAGCGTTCCATAGGCATCGAAGACGTAGGCAGCGTGGCGCATTCTTCTCTCGTGGGGTGCGAGGTCATTGTCGGCGCATTGGACTGGCGGGGTCAAGCTGCGGAGGGGAGGCACAATGCCGCCGTTTGGTTTGGGCCAGGCGTCGCAGCCACATGCGAGAGGTGCTTGGTGTGTCCCGCCGCCTGCCTGAAGGTTGCCGTTGCGCCAACGATTCTTCCAGGGAGGCGGTTGACGGGCGGGCGTCAAAAGTAGTTTCCATAAGCCCGCGATCGAAGCCTTGTCAGAACGGAAGATCCGATGAGCCTTACCACTCCCGCACAGACGGCAACCTGGACCTATGTCGACGGCGACTGGCATGAGGGCAATGTCGCCATCGTGGGACCGCGCAGCCATGCCATGTGGCTCGGCTCGAGCGTCTTCGACGGCGCCCGCTGGTTCGAAGGCGTGGCGCCCGACCTCGACCGTCACTGCGAGCGCGTCAACAACTCGGCCATCGCGCTCGGCCTCAAGCCGACCATGGCCGCCGACGAGATGGTGGCGCTCACACGGGACGGGTTGAAGAGGTTCGACGGCAAGACGGCGGTCTACATCCGCCCGATGTACTGGGCCGAGCATGGCGGCTACATGGGCGTCCCGGCCGATCCGGCATCGACGAGGTTCTGCCTGTGCCTCTACGAATCGCCGATGCTGCCGCCGACCGGGCTGTCGCTCACGGTTTCGCCGTTCCGGCGGCCGACGCTGGAGACGATGCCGACCAACGCGAAGGCCGGATGCCTCTATCCCAACAATGGCCGCGCCATCGTCGATGCGCGCATGCGCGGCTTCGACAATGCGCTGGTGCTCGACATGCTGGGCAACGTCGCCGAGACGGCGTCGTCGAACATCTTCCTCGTCAAGGACGGACAGGTCTATACGCCTGCCGCGAACGGCACTTTCCTTTCCGGCATCACGCGGGCGCGCACTATCTCGCTGCTCGCGGACTACGGCTTCCGCACGACCGAAAAGACGCTCTGCGTGCGCGATTTCCTCGAGGCTGACGAGATCTTCTCGACGGGCAATCACTCCAAGGTGGTGCCGGTCACCCGGATCGAGGATCGCAACCTGCAGCCCGGTCCTATCGCCAAAAAGGCGCGCGACCTGTACTGGGATTTCGCGCACGCACGCGCGTCGGCCTAGCGGACCGTTGTCCCCTGCTGATCCGCCCCTATGTTAGGGTGGGACCAGCCCCGATTTCTTTTTTTTGAGAAGGAGTAATTTCCATGGCTTTCGAACTGCCCCCGTTGCCCTACGACTACGAGGCGCTGCAGCCCTACATGTCCAAGGAGACGCTGGAGTACCACCACGACAAGCACCACAAGGCCTATGTCGACAACGGCAACAAGCTGGCTGCCGAGGCCGGCATGGAAAACCTCTCGCTCGAAGAGATCGTGAAGCAGTCCTTCGGCAAGAACGCAGGCCTCTTCAACAATGCCGGCCAGCACTACAACCACATCCATTTCTGGAAGTGGATGAAGAAGGGCGGCGGCGGCAACAAGCTGCCGGCCAAGCTGCAGAAGGCGGTCGACAGCGATCTCGGCGGCTACGACAAGTTCAAGGCCGACTTCATCGCCGCCGGCACGACGCAGTTCGGCTCCGGCTGGGCCTGGCTGTCGGTCAAGAACGGCAAGCTGGAGATCTCCAAGACCCCGAACGGCGAGAACCCGCTGGTTCACGGCGCATCGCCGATCCTCGGCGTCGACGTCTGGGAGCACTCCTACTACATCGACTACCGCAACGCGCGTCCGAAGTATCTGGAGGCCTTTGTCGACAGCCTGATCAACTGGGACTACGTCCTGGAAATGTACGAGAAGGCCGCCTGATCGCGTCACTGCGACGATTTTGGAAAGCCCCGGTTCGCCGGGGCTTTTTTGTTTCGAAATAGTGCCGGCTCGAGGGGACAACGGGGAAGAAATCAGGCAGCGTCGTCGTTCAAGCCCCAGGCAGCTTTTTTGCAACCGGAGAGGAAGTTTCATGAAGAAGTTCGCAATCGTGGGCGCGATTTTTGCGCTCGGCGTCGGCGTGGCGTTTGCAGACGCGATCGAGGACCGGGAGGCGCTGATGAAGGCCAACGGCAAGGCGATCGGCACGCTGGCCGCAATGGCCAAGGGTGAGAAGCCCTTCGATGCGGCGGTCGCCAAGGATGCGCTGGCGACGCTGGAAGCGGACACGCAGAAGTTCGACATCGCGGCACTCTTCCCGGAGGGATCGGCGACGGGCAAGTCTGAAGCCTCGCCGAAGATCTGGGAGAACATGGCCGATTTCACGGCCAAGGCCGACGCCTGGAAGAAGGCCGTCGCCGACGCAGTGGCTGCCAATCCGCAGGACGTCGCGGCACTGGGCGCGCAGGTCGGCGCCATTGGCAAGACGTGCGGCGCCTGTCATGAAGTCTACCGCATCAAGAAGGACTGAGACGCCCACTGAATGAAGACGGCCGGAAAAATCGCCGGCGCCGCAGTCGTGCTCTGCGGCGCCGGTCTTGCCGCGTTCTGGCTCCTGACCCTGCCTGAGAAGCTCGGCGCAGAGGAGGCGGCCGCGCTGGACACCGGCGACGCGGCGCGCGGTGAGCGCGTCTTCTACGCAGCCGGTTGCGCATCCTGCCATGCTCGGCCGAAGGCCGAGGGCGACGCGGCGTTGCAACTGGCCGGCGGCGTCGAGCTCAAGACGCCGTTCGGGACTTTCGTCGCCCCCAACATCTCCAGCGATCCGGCCGACGGAATTGGAGCGTGGAGCGCGGAAGACTTTGGCAACGCGGTGCTGAAGGGGGTCTCTCCAGACGGCGAGCACTACTATCCGGCGTTTCCCTACACGTCCTACGCCAGGATGGAGATCGGCGACGTGGCCGACCTCTACGCCTTCATCAAGACGCTGCCGCCGGTGCAAGGGAAAGCGGCCAACCATCAGCTCGGCTTCCCCTACAATATCCGGCGCGGGCTCGGATTGTGGAAGCGGCTCTATATGAGCAGCGAAGCGGTGATCGCGCTCGATGATGCCGCGCCCGAACCGGTGAAGCGCGGCCGCTATCTCGTCGAAGGCCCCGGCCATTGCGGCGAGTGCCATACGCCGCGCGACGCCATCGGCGGGAGCGACAAGAGCCGGTGGCTCGCGGGCGCCGTCGCTGCCGAGGGCGAAGGCAAGGTGCCCAACATCACGCCGGGCGAGGGCGGTATCGGCGACTGGTCGGAGAGCGACATCGCCTACATGCTGGAAACCGGCTTCCTTCCGGACTTCGATTCCGTCGGCGGGACGATGGCCGCAGTACAGCGCAACATGGCGAAGCTGCCTGCGGAAGACCGAGCGGCAATCGCCGCCTACCTTAAGGCTGTTCCGCCGCATCCGAACGGGTATTGAGGCTCCGCAAGCAGCGAACTTGCGAAGCCTCGATGCCGCCGTTCTACGCGCCGAAGCGGTCGATGACCTCGTCCAGCGCCACGTGCCCGCGCAACGCGCCGGAGCCGGACGGCACGTCGCCGTTTTCCAGCGCTTCCGCGAACCTGACCGCCGGCAGCGCCTCAATGCGCTGCCGCAGCGCCGAAAGCCTGGGATAGGCGCCGGCGTCGGCCGCTTCGTGGAACTCCGCCCAGCGGGCGACGCCGATCAGGGTCGTCTCGGCAAGCGACACGCGGTCTGCGACGAGGAAGCCATTCTCGGGCAGCATTTCCTCCAGCTTCTGGTGGCGTTCCCTGACGGCGCTGCGGCCATAGCGGCGAAGGGCGTCGAGATAGGACGGCTCCTCGCCTTCGCTTTCAAGGGCTACCCACAATGGACTGAACGCTCCGGTGAAGCCGGTGTTCACGAAGGCGGCAAGCTGGTGCATGCGATCGGCTTCCGGGGATCCCGGCTCGAAGCTGACACGCCGTTCGACGTCGCGCTGCTCGATCCAGTGGATGATCGCCATCGTCTCGGTCAGCGCCCGCCCGTCCTCGGTGATGAGCGCTGGCGTCTCCTGCCGACCGTTGAGCCGTGCATAGCGTTCGTTCTTCATGTCGTGCAGCATGTCGACCCGGCAAAGCCGGTAGGGCTGCCCCATGAGCTCGAAAGCGGCGACAAGGCCCATCGAGCTCCCCAGTGGGAAGCCGTAAACAAGGATAGGTTCCATCAGATAGCTCCGTGATGTCTGAAATCACGCTGCGCAGCTGAGCTTGATCTAGTGGGCCGCTGTCCCCACGTAAATTACGAACAATTTTGTAACCAGGAGCGCCGGATGAAGGACACCGTCTCGAGCTGTCCGATCGAGGACGTCATGCGGGTCCTGAGCGGACGCTGGCCCACCCTGCTCATCTACTACCTGAAGGAGGGCACGAAGCGCTTCAGCGATCTTCGCCGCGACAATCCGACGGTGTCGCATCGCATCCTCGCGCTGGAACTGCGCAAGCTGGAGGCGGTATCGTCACCCGCACCGCCTATTCGGGTTACCCGCTGCGGGTCGACTACGACCTGACGCCGGCGGGCCAGGCGCTGGTGCCGCTGATCGATGCGCTGGGCGACTGGTGGGAGGAGACGAGGGCCGCGCCAAGCGAGGCGCCGACGGCCTCGCTACGACCGGCGGCGTGAGCGCCAAGCGCTGTCAGGAAGCGGCGGCTTTCCCCACCACCTTCAGCGCAAAGGCATAGTTGAAGGCGACTTCCTCGAGGCGCGAGAAGCGGCCTGAGGCGCCGGCGTGGCCGGACTTCATGTTGATCTTGAACAGAACCGGATTGGCGTCTGTTTTGGTTGCCCGCAGTTTCGCCACCCACTTCGCCGGCTCCCAGTAGGTGACGCGCGGGTCGGTCAGGCCCGCTACCGCCAGGATCGGCGGATAGGCCTGCGCGCTGACGTTGTCATAAGGCGAGTAGGCCGCGATCGTCCGATAGTCCTCGGCCGAATCGATCGGGTTGCCCCATTCCGGCCACTCGGGCGGGGTGAGCGGCAGCGAGGCGTCGAGCATGGTGGTCAGCACGTCGACGAAAGGGACTTCCGCGATGATGGCGCCGAACGCGTCGGGGGCCAAGTTGGCGACGGCTCCCATGAGCATGCCGCCGGCCGAGCCGCCCTGCGCGACGATGCGGTCGTGGCTGCTAAAACCCTCGGCGACGAGGTGGCGCGCGGCGGCGATGAAGTCGGTGAAGGTGTTCATCTTCTTGGCGCGCTTGCCGTCTTCGTACCAGGCGTAGCCCTTGTCCTTGCCGCCGCGGACATGCGCGATGGCATAGACGAAGCCGCGGTCTGCCAGCGACAGGATGTTGGTGTTGAACGAGGCCGGTATCGACGAGCCGTAGGAACCGTAGCCGTAGAGCAGTGCGGGTGCGCTGCCGTCGAGCGGCGTGTCGCGGCGGTAGAGGATGGAGACCGGCACCAGCTCGCCGTCCGGGGCGGGAGCCATCAGGCGGCGCGTGACGTAGTCGTCGGGGTTGTGGCCCGACGGCACCTCCTGCGTCTTCAGGAGCGCGCGCTCGCGCGTTCCCATGTTGTAGTCGAAGAGCTGCGCCGGCGTCGTCATCGACGAATAGGAGAAGCGGATCGTGTCGGTGTCGTATTCGTACGAACCCGACAGGCCGAGCGAAAACGCCTCCTCGTCGAAGGAGATGGCGTGCTCGGCACCGCTCGCACGCTCGCGCACGATGATGCGCGGCAGGCCGTCCTTGCGCTCGAGGCGGACCATGTAGTCCTTGAAGCCCATCACCGACAGGATGAGACGGCCCGGCTCGTGGGGCACGAGTTCGGTCCAGTTTTCGGGCGCGGGATCCGACACAGGCGCGGTCATGATCTTGAAATCCTTGGCGCCGTCCGCGTTGGTCAGAATGAAGAAGACGTCGCCGCCTTCCTCGAGGTCGTACTGACGCTCGGTGAGGCGCGGGGAGACGACCCGCGGCTCAGCCAGTGGATCGTCCGCCGGGATGAGGCGGTATTCGGACGTCTGGTGGTCGTGGACCGAGATCATGATCCACTTGTTGTCGCGGGTGCCGTCGACGCTGATGAAGAAGCCGGGATCGGCTTCCTCGTAGATCAGCTTGTCCTCCGAGGAAGGCGTGCCGAGGCGGTGAAGGAAGACTTTTGAGGGCCGGTGGTTCTCGTCGAGTCGGGTGTAGACGAACGCGTCGTTGGCTGCGGTCCAGACGCCGTCGCCGCCGGTGTCCGGCACGATGTCCATGCCATCCTCACCCGTGGCGAGGTCGCGGACCCGCAGCGTGAAAAACTCGGAGCCCTTGTCGTCGAAACCCCAGAGCAGCTTGCGATGGTCGCCCGAGTGATCGACGCCGCCGATGCGGAAATAGGGATGGCCTTCGGCCTCGGCATCGCCATCGAGGAGGATCGCCTGCTCGCCGCCGTCGCGCGGTGTGCGGAAGAAGCGGGGCTGCTCGCCGCCGGTCTTGAACGACGTGCCATAGGCGAAGGGGCCGTCCTTCATCGGGACGGACGAGTCGTCCTCCTTGATGCGCCCCTTCATTTCCTGGAAGAGTTGCTTCTGGAGGGCTTCCGTGTCGGACATCAGCGCGGACTGGTAGGCATTCTCGGCTTCGAGGTGCGAGCGGATGTCGGCGGCCAGTACGTCAGGGTTCCGGAAGACTTCCTGCCAGTTGTCGGCGCGCAGCCACGCGTAGTCGTCCGTCCGCCGGATGCCGTGGTGCTCGTCCGCGACCGGGCGCCGGTCTGCGCCGGGTGCGGGCAGGGCTTCAAAGCGGGGGGAAGTCTTCATGGCAGGTTTCCGGTCACTTAACGGGAGATGAATGTCGGGATCAGCAGGTATTCAACCATGCTGGTGCAAAAGTCGAAGCATATCGTCAACTGATGACTTTGGGAGAAGGGCATGACTGACCTGATCAAGCTTGGAATGGTGCTGGCCCTGGCTTCGGGCGCCGCCCTCCACGCCGGCGCAACCAATGCCGCCACCTTCGCCGCGTGGGAGGTTGCCAACGTCGCCTGGGGCGACACGCTCAACGTCCGCAAGTATCCGTCGAGCGGATCGCAGAAGCAGGCCGCCTATCCGAACGGCACGGTGCTGCAGATGACGGGCAAGTGCACGGGAGGGGTCAACCTTCTGGATATCGCGCATCTGTCCGAGGCCAAGCAGCGCCAGGCGGTGCGCTACCAGTGGTGCGAGGTCTGGCATGATCCTAAGCAGGACGGCGACCACGTGACCGGCTGGGTGTACGGCAGGTACATTGCGCCGTACTGAGCCGGCACAGGGCGGGTCCGTTCGGATCGCTCAGTCCTTCTCGAAGTCGAGGGCCGTTCCGTTCATGCAGTAGCGGAGCCCGGTGGGCTGCGGGCCGTCCCCGAAGACGTGGCCGAGATGCGCGTCGCAATCGGCGCATTTCACCTCGGTGCGCGTCATGAAGTGCGAACGGTCCGTGTGTTCGGAGACCGCCGTGCCGTCGACGGGTTCGTAGAAGCTCGGCCACCCGGAACCGGAATCGTACTTCGTCTCGGAGCGAAACAGCGGCTTGCCGCAGGACACGCAATGGTACGTCCCGGCCTCCTTGTTGTTGAGGTACGGTCCGGTGAAGGCGCGTTCGGTGCCATGCTCGCGGGTGATGCGATATTGTTCAGGTGTAAGCTTGCTGCGCCATTCGGCATCGGATTTCCGCATCTTGGGCTTCTCGTCCTCCTGCATCGTCATCACTCCTGCGGGTTCTTCATCTGCGCATATGTAGGGGCGGCCAAGGCCCGCAAAAGGCTTGCCTCGCCAAAAGTCCTGCCCGTCAATGCCGCGGCAGGAAAGTTTCATTCCGGTCGTAATGAATTGCGACGCCTGCCGCGGCGGATCGATCGCAGCGTCATCTTGGGCTTGCGCGGAACGCGCGAAATTTTGATCGGAGATACTGCGAAAGGGATGTACTGAAGGGTGTTTTGGGCGAATTATGCCATGTTCGGATGCCCTGTAGTGTCTCCGCTAGCAACAGAAGGTGCCTCCATTCGGAAATATAGTTAAAATAAGCCAGAAATCGTTGCCAGACCAGCTCGAATCCAGGGTTTGCGAATTGACTTGATGTACTGGTCACTCCATTTAGTGGACGGCAGCGCGATTCGCAGGACGCATGAACGATATGGCGCGCGCCAAAGCCCTGAAAAAACGGGTACGACTGAAACTTTCTTACATTGGGGCCTGAAGATAATGGATATGTCAGAACCATCGGGAAGAAACTCGGAGATGCTGATCGAGCTGACCGCAGATGTGGTCGCCGCGTATGTCAGCAACAATCCGGTACCGATCGGGGAACTGCCCAACCTCATTGCGGACGTGCATGCGGCGCTCGGCCGCGTCGGTGGGACACCCGAGCAGCCGGTCGCTGAGAAGCAGAAACCCGCGGTAAATCCGAAGCGTTCGGTTCACGACGATTACATCGTCTGTCTTGAAGACGGCAAGAAGTTCAAATCGCTCAAGCGTCACCTGATGACGCACTACAACCTCACGCCTGACCAGTATCGTGAGAAGTGGGGCCTCGACCCGAGCTATCCGATGGTCGCACCGAGCTACGCTGCAGCCCGCTCGCAGCTAGCGAAGAAGATGGGGTTGGGACGCAAGCGTAAGGCCGCGGCACGCTGAGCGCAGAGCCGCTCGCACCTGTTTGGCGGCGCCTGCGGGCGCCGTTGGTGTTTTTGCAGGCTCCGGATCCGACCACGGCCGAAGCCTTATCATTTCCGGCCCATGCGCCGCGCAACTCGTCGAGCGCCTGCTTCAGCGCGATGTGCCTGTTGAGATCGTAGCTCCAGTGCGCGCGCGCCGCCTTCATGCGCTCCCGCTGGATCGCGCGGGAGATCCGCGCAATGGTGCGCTCAAGGTCTGCACGCTCCGCGTTTTTCGGGTCTGGCATGTCCACGCCGCAAGCCAACCGGACGGCGGCCAGCTGATTCGCGACCGCGGTCTCCCTCGTGAGCCTGCTCCGAAAGGCTGCAATCTCCTGCTCCAGTGATTCCATTCTCTGCTCCCTGCACGAACGCATTTGCGTGGCACGGGATGATGCGGCCTAACGCACGTGCGGGGACAAAAATGGGCAAAAGAATCGCTTCGCAAATTTATTCCGATAACCAAATCAACGGCTTGCGTTAAGGGAAGCGATCTTTTTGTTCTCATTTTGTTCCCATCGATCCTGGTTCCGCATATAAGAATGCTTTCCTAGGCACGGGAGCAGGCTTTGGCGGCGTCGGCGGTTCGGGAAGGTGAGGAGAAAATGTTCGACTGCGGGCGAGGGGTACGGATCCTTCTGCTCGTGTCTGATGAGGATGTACTGAGGCGTAAGGAGGAAATCTCCCTCGATCTCTGCGAGAGCATGATCGACATCGCGGCGGCGCTCTTCAACATCTCCAGCAAGGACATCCGCCGAACTGGCCGCTCGCGGCTGCCAACGACGCGCGTGCGGCAGGTGGCCATGTATGTCGCCCATGTCGCGCTGGGTCTCACGATGACAGAGGTCGGACGCGGCTTTGGCCGCGATCGCAAGACCGTGCAGCTGGCCTGCCATACGGTCGAGGACATGCGCGACGATGCGGAGTTCGACCAATTGGTGGCGCAGACCGAGCGCGTCGCCCTGGTCGCGCTGCGCAACAGGATCGGCGGGTGAGCATGACGTCAGGCGAAGACCACAAGAGCGCGCTGCGCGTCGCGCGGTTCATCCGCGGCAGGAAGGTGGCGGTCGTGCCGGCCGCCGACAGCCAGCGAATGCTGCTGCAGGACGAGGCCGATGGCGCGATATCGGCATCCAGGGCGCTGCTCGGCGAGATGTCGCGGATGGGCCTTGTCGAGCGGGCAGGGGAATTCATCACCCTGACGGTCGCAGGCCGAGCGCTCACCGAGAGCCAGCGCACGAAGGATGCGGTGCCCGAGGGCATGGGCGACCTCGCACTGATCACCCTAGACGATCGCCAGGGCGGTCAGCGGACGTTGGCTGACCTGTCGGAATCCCCGCTGGCGCAGCTGGCGCGCCGCCGTGGGCGCGACGGCCGGCCATTTCTTGAAACGAGGGAGGTGAATGCCGGTGAGCGATTGCGGATGGATTACACGCGCGGACAGATCATGCAGAGGCTCGGCGCAAACTGGATAGCCTCGGTCGCGAGTGGGAGGAGGAGCGGGGGAGGCGGGACGATCGAGCTTACCGACGCCGCGCTTGCCGCGCGCATGCGCGTCGAGAAGGCGATCGGCGCAGTCGGGCCGGAGCTCTCAGGGGTGCTGCTCGACATCTGCTGCTACCTGAAGGGGCTGGAGCGGGTCGAGGTCGAGCGCGGCTGGCCAGCCCGGTCGGCCAAGGTCGTGTTGAAGTCGGCTCTAGGCGCGCTCAGCCGCCACTACGAACCGTGCACAGGTAAAAGGCGCGCCGAGCAGATTTTGCACTGGGGTGCTGAGGATTACCGGCCGAGCCTCACCTGAGCGGCAGGCGATTGTCGGCGTGGGCGGCTTCAGGCGACCGCGCCGAGCGCCAGCTGGGCGTCGTGTTTCATGCGCTTGACCATGGAGCGAACGCCGTTGGAACGCTGGGGGGTCAGGTGTTCGTCAAGTCCGAGCTCGCGCAGCGTGATCTCGGCATCCGTCGAGACGATCTCGCTGGCGCGTCGGCCCGAATAGAGTGCGAGGAGAATGGCGACCAGTCCGCGCACGATGTGCGCGTCGGAATCGCCCTGGAAGGTGATCTTCGGGTCGTGGCCGTCACCGAGGTTCGTGTTCAGCCAGACCTGGCTTACGCAGCCGCGCACCTTGTGGCTGTCGTTGCGCGCGCTTTCCGGATATGGCGGCAGCTCCTGCCCGAGCTCGATGACATAGCGGTAGCGGTCCTCCCAGTCGTCGAGGAAGGCGAAATCGTTTCGGATGTCTTCGATCGTAGGCATGATTGATCCGGATATAGTCACGCAAGCGTCCAGCGTCACGAAAAAACGCGTGACTGCTCGTGATCCCTGCCGGCCAGCGTGCCGAGCGCGGCGAGATCGCGAAGCACCAGGCTCCGCCCGGATCGTTCTATCAGGCCTCTCTTGGCAAGCGCGCTCATCTCCCGCGATACCGCCTCCCTGTGGGTGCTGATGCTTGCGGCGAGCTCGAAATGCGTCGGCGCGGGGCTTAGCGACGCGCCCCCTTCTGCCTGACCGCTCTCTTCCGCCCTGCGCAACAGCTCGCAGATCAATCGCTGGCGCACGACCAGCGTGCTGAACTCGTAGACGCGATCGGTCAGGCGCCGGATCAGGATCGTCAGATGCTGGAGAAGCGCCCAGGCGAAGGCCGGGTTGCTGCTGACGAATTCGCGAAACGCTGTCGGCGATATGCGCGCGGCGCGCGTCTGCTCCAGGGCGACGATGCTGGCCGACCGGGCCCGGCCGTCGATGCTGGCAAGCTCGCCGAAAATGTCGCCCGGACCGATGTCGCTATAGGCGACTTCGCGGCCGTTCTCCCCGTAGAGGATGGCGCGGGCGCGGCCCTCGAGCACAAAGAAGACGTCACGACCGCTCTCTCCATGGGCGATGATCAGTTCGTCCTGGCGATAGGCGCGCACGATCCAGCGGCTGGCCAGCGCAGCGAGGTCGGCTTCACTTAGTGTTGCGAGGAAGGCGTGCGGGGCGGTCATTCTCATGTGCCTCCTTGCCGGCAGTATACGTCGCCCACCGCTGAAGCAAAAGCGTTTCGGGCTTGTCGGACGTATGCCGGAAGTGCGGAATCCCACAGACGGAACACCGAAGCTTCCCTAGCGTCAATCAAGACACGGTATGCGAACCTCAGTCAAACGCATTCACGGGAGGAGCGCCGGGGCGCGTTCCCGAGTGGGAGGACAAGATGGATCGTTTCGGCAGCGACGAGTCTGGACTGCTCGTATGGCCTCGCAGCAGGCCGCACAGGTGGTACGGAGGGGATGGGGTGCGGAGGGTGTGGCCTCAGCCGATGCGGCCGTTCGGGCGCACCGGCAGGGGCCAGCACCCGTCCGTCCTCAACCTTGACGGACCGATCGCCTTGGCGCTGCACCGTGCGCCGGTTCGGCTGTGTCGCCGACGCCGGCAAGGCGTGAGCGTTGTTCCATCCCTGACGGCGCTTGACGGCGATCTGTGCGCCGAAGCGCCCTCCGAGGAGGAGCAGAGCTGACCGGCTCGCCAGCGGTTGGCTCCTTGAAATCCGTTCCGGCCCCCGCCATCCCTAGGCGATGGGCTGCGAGGGGCGGGGGCTCCTCGTTTGCTACGGCACACGGCAGCCAACTGCTCGCGGCAGCTGACGGATCGCCGCGGCAACCTTGACTCATCGCCTCTTTCTGCAGCAGTTTGTCACGCAAGCGGTCAGACCAATTGACCGATCGAAGGCTCGAGCTGTCGAGGGGGGATGCCGATCAAAGCTATCGAACCGCCACGACTGTATCGCCAGGTGGCAGATCAACTGCGCCAGTTGCTTGACAAGGGCGAGTACCCTGTCGGATCTCGCTTGCCGCCCGAGCGCGAGCTGGCGGAGCAATTCGGCCTGTCCCGTCCGACTGTCCGTGAGGCCCTGATCGCGCTTGAGGTCGAGGGTCGAATCCGCATCCGCGTCGGCTCGGGCATCTACGTCACCGATCCGCCGCTGAGGGCCACGCTGGCGGGCGACAAGGACGAGGGCCCTTTCGAACTCCTGAGGGCGCGCGAGTTCATCGAGGGCGCTGTTGCTGCCGAAGCAGCGATGATGGTCGAGGAGAAGGACATCGCCGCGATCGACGATGTGCTCGGCCGCATGAGGACGAGCAGTCATCCTTCCGAGGAGACCATCGGGCTCGATCGGGAATTCCACACCACCGTCGCCGGCATCCTGCGCAACGCGGTTCTCGTGCGCTTCATCGGCGAGATGTTCGACCAGCGCATGAATCCGTATTTCCAGCGGCTCTCCAGCTATTTCGAGAACCGGGAATCCTGGCAGACCGCGCTGGAGGAGCATGTCGAGGTGCGTGACGCGATCGCTGCGCGGGACCCGGAAAGCGCAAAAGCGGCGATGCAGAGGCATCTGCGCCTTTCGCAACTCAGATTCTCACGGAATTTCAGTGAGAAGCCAGCAGCCCTGGAGGTTGCCAAATAGAGGAGTCCGCCGGGAGGAGATCGGCGGCCGGATCAGTCGGATCATCATCAGGAGGAGTGAATGTTCTCGAAATACGCCGCTCTCGTGGGCGCAATCGCCGCGCTCGCCATACCGTTCTCTTCTGCGTCGGCACAGACCGTCCTGAAGTGGGCTCATGTCTACGAAACGTCGGAGCCTTTCCATACCGAGTCGGTATGGGCAGCCGAGGAAATCGGCAAGCGGACGGACGGACGCTACAAGATCGATGTCTTTCCGGCTTCGCAACTGGGCAAGGAGTCCGACATCAACCAGGGCCTGACGCTCGGCACGGTTGACGTCATCATTTCGGGCTCCAGCTTCGCCGCCCGGGAGTTCCCGCGGATAGGGGTCACTTACTTTCCCTTCATCTTCCGCGACGCCAACCACCTTCTCGCCTACTCCAAGAGCGAGAAATACAAGGAACTGACTGGCGGATACGAGCAGGCGTCGGGCCACCACATCACCGCGACCACGTATTACGGAACGCGGCATACGACCTCGAACCGGCCTATCGAGAAATGCTCCGACATGCAGGGGCTGAAGATCCGGGTGCCGGACGTGCCCGCCTATCTCGCCATGCCGCGCGCGTGCGGCGCCAACACCGCGCCGATCGCCTTCGCCGAAGTCTACCTCGCCCTGCAGCAGGGAACAGTCGAAGCGCAGGAGAACCCGCTTACCACGATCGAGGCGAAGAAGTTCTTCGAAGTGCAGAAGCACATCGTTCTGACCGGCCACATCGTCGACCACCTCAACACCATCGTTTCGCAGTCGCGCTGGGCGCAGCTTTCCGACGAGGACAAGGCGATCTTCACGGAAGTCATGCAGGAGGCGGCGAAGCGGGCGACCGAGACGATCGTAGCCCGCGAAAAGGAACTCGTGCAGGTGTTCAAGGATCGCGGCCTGACAGTGACGGAGGTCGACCGCGCCGACTTCGAGAAGACCGTGATGGAAAAGGTCACCTTCGAGGAGTTCGGCTACGAGAAGGCCGACTGGGAAGCGATCCGCGCGGTCCAGTGATCCACAGCGACCCCGGCGCGGCTCGCGCCGGGGATCCTTCCCGGACGCCAGGGACATCCTATGCAAGAAGAGATCCATACCCAGATCACCGCCGAGGAGATAGCGCAGGCTTTCGAGGAGGAGGTCGCGCCTGTCGACCTGTCCCGATATGCCGTCGAGGACTGGATTACGATGGTCGTGTTCTGGAGCATGTCGGCTTGCGTGTTCCTGCAATTCTTCACCCGCTACGTGCTGAACAACAGCTTTGCCTGGACGGAGGAAATCGCGATCAATTGCCTGGTCGTGGTCGTCTTCCTGGGCTCGGTGATGTGCACGCGCACGGTGCGCCACATCCATGTCGACCTGCTCTACAGGTATCTGCCGCCGCAGGCCGGGCGCGTGCTGGCATTGATCGTCAGCCTGATCACGCTCGGCTTCTTCGCCTACATGACTTGGCTTCTCTGGCGCTACGCCGGCATCGTGGCGCGCGAGCGCATGGTCACCATCGACCTGCCACGCAATATCGTCTTCTATTCCGTCTTCGCCGCCTTCGCCCTGATGACGCTGCGCCAGATCCAGGTTCTGATCGGCGATCTCAGGCGGGGCTATTCCGTGCTGGAGAGGCCCGAAGAGTTCGACGGGTTTGGGGTCTGAAACATGCTGCTTCTGATCGGCTCCTTCCTCGTCCTGATGCTGGTCGGCGCGCCCGTCGCCGTGTCGATGGCCCTCGCGTCGCTGCTCTATCTGGTCTTCTACAACGTGGCGCCGGACATCATCACGGCGCAGCGCATGATCGCCGGCGTTGAGAGCTTTCCGCTGCTCGCCGTCCCCTTCTTCATCCTTGCCGGGAATCTCATGAACTCTGCGGGCGTGACCGGCCGGATCTACAGCTTCGCGCTGGCGGTGGTCGGCTGGATGAAGGGTGGCCTGGCGCAGGTCAACATCCTCGGCTCCGTCGTCTTCGCGGGCATGTCCGGCGCCGCCTTGGCCGACGCCGCCGGGATCGGCACCATCGAGATCAAGGCGATGAAGGATCACGGCTACCCGGTCGAGGCGGCGGTGGGCGTCACCGCGGCATCCTCCACGCTTGGCCCGATCTTCCCGCCGTCGCTGCCCTTCGTCATCTACGGCATGATGGCCAACGTCTCGATCGGCGCGCTGTTTATGGCGGGGATTCTTCCCGGCATCGTCATGACGGTATTGATGATGGCCACCGTTGCCTTCTTCGCGTACCGGCGCGGCTGGGGCTCGGATACGCCGTTCAGCCTGCGCAGGCTGGCCGGCGCCTCGGCGGAAGTATTTGTCGTCGCCCTCTTCCCGGTCGCCGTATACCTGCTGACGCTCGCCGGGCTGTCGATCAATCTGGCGGTCGGCATTGCGCTCCTGGTGCTGATTGCCCTCGATTGGTACTTCGACTTCGCGGCGGTCATGGCGCTGATGACGCCGGTGATCCTTATCGGGGGCATGACGCTTGGGTGGTTTACGCCGACCGAAGCGGCGGTCGCGGCGGTGATCTGGTCGCTGTTTCTCGGGCTCGTTCGCTATCGCACCATGACGCTGCGCACGCTCGCCAAGGCGAGCTTCGACACTATCGAGACCACGGCCTCCGTGCTCTTCATCGTGACGGCCGCATCGATTTTCGCCTGGCTGCTCACGGTAAGTCAGGCCGCGCAATACTTTTCGGATTTCCTGTTCGCACTGACCGACAACAAATGGGTGTTCCTCATACTGGTCAACATCCTGCTGCTGGTCATCGGCTGCTTCCTCGACACGATCGCGGCCATCACCATCATCGTCCCGATCCTGATGCCGATCCTGGCCAAGTATGACGTGGATCCGGTGCATTTCGGGCTGGTGCTGACGCTCAACCTGATGATCGGGCTGCTCACCCCTCCTGTCGGCGTCGTCATGTTCGTCCTGTCGCGCATCGCCAAGCTATCGATCGAGCGCACGACCATGGCGATCCTGCCGTGGCTCGTGCCGCTGCTCGTGGCGTTGCTGATCATCACCTTCGTGCCCGCCATTTCGTTGTGGCTGCCCACCCAGTTGGGGCTGATCCGATGAGCGGGGCGGTCGCAGCAACGCTGTTCGGCCCGGAGGACCTTCGTCTCGTGGGGTACGAGCCGGGACCGCTGGCGCCCGGCATGGTGCGAATTCGACTTGGCGCCGGCGGCATCTGCGGCAGCGATCTTCATTACTTCCGGCATGCGCGCACCGGCGATTTCGTCGTGACCTCGCCGTTGGTGCTGGGCCATGAGATCGCGGGCGAGGTGATCGCGACCGGCGGCGCTGTTCCCGACCTTGCAGTGGGCGAGCGCGTCGCGATCAACCCCTCCCGCTGGTGCGGGCGCTGCAGCTATTGCCAGCTGGGTCGGGCCAATCTGTGCGAGAACATCTATTTCATGGGCTCGGCATCGAAGACCCCACACATGCAGGGCGGCTTTGCCAGCACCTTCGACGTGACGCCGGCGCAATGCGTCAAGGTGCCGGGCGAGACGCCGTTCGCGGCAGCCGCCCTCGCCGAGCCGCTGGCGGTGGCCCTCCACGCCGTTGCGCGCGCCGGCGACGTGCGCGGCAAGGACGTCGTCCTGTTCGGCGCAGGCCCGATCGGGCTGCTCACCATGCTGGCGGCGAGACTGAAGGGATGCGCCAGCGTCGCCGTCGCCGACATCGCGGCTGCGCCGCTGGCGTTCGCGTCGCGCCTGGGAGCGGATCAGGTCATCAATCTTGGCGCCGGGGATGAGGCGGCGGAGGCGCGTTTCGACGCCGCGTTCGAGATTTCCGGGACGGGTGCGGGCCTGGCCGCGGCGCTGCGGAGCGCGCGGAGGGGCGGGGTCGTGGTGCAGGTCGGCAATCTTGCGGGCGGCTCGATACCGGTGCCTGCGAACGCCGTCATGTCCAAGGAGCTTGACCTCAGGGGCACGTTCCGGTTCGGCGCCGAGTTCCAGGAGGCCGTAGAGCTGATCGCCGGAGGGCAGATCGACGTGCTTCAGTTGGTGACCGCGGAGCGCAAGCTTGCCGCCGCGCCTGAGGCCTTTCGATTGGCGCTGGATCGATCGCAGAGCGTCAAGGTCGTGCTGACGGGCGACTGATCCGGCTGCGAAGTTCGCCCCACCGCCCGCAAGGCGGCGAATAGCGGCGTTGGCGTTTCACTCCGCCGGAATCGGGTCCTGCTGCGGCGGTACGGTTTCCTGCGGCGTCGGCACGCTTCCCGTCGTCGTCGCGTCGGGCTCGCCGAAGCGCTCGTCGAGCGTCTCGTAAGCGATGCGCGAGGCTTCGCGGGCCCGCACGCCGACGGTGGCGATGGCCGCCTTGCCCGTCTCGCACACATCCGGCTTGCGCTCGCACATGCCTGCGATGTCCGTCATCGCCTCGCCGGCGGCGATGATCGCCTCAAACGCGCCGATCTGCCGCTCGCCCGTCCGTTCGTCGACGCCGCCCAGCGGCAGCGCCAGCAGCACGAGCGAAAACCAGAAGGCCATCCGTATCAAGAAACCCATCGTTCCATTCCCCAGTCGCCGAGCGGAGCCGCACGGCCTCTTCCGTCCCATCCCGAACATGCCACGCCCGGGCAAAGGCGCGCTTGATTCCTTCCGGAGAATTTTCGGAGATTTCGCTTCAAATTTTATCGATTCAACAGTGGGGCAGTTTTTCGCGGCATTGAAATGAGTGTGTTTACCTCTGCCTAACCATGCAAGACATTGAACCGTAAGGGACAATAGGAAGACGAGGCGCGCAGCCGCTGAAATCGGGGTCGTCGCAGGACCCCGCGGATAGCCTAACCCTCCATTTACCATGGCCCGAGAAGGTCCCGTGCCGGGATGCGGAAACGCCCAACATTCGATGTCGGCGAAGCCTCAGGCGGCCGTGCCTTATCGTTTCTTTAAACGCTCGGTGCGAGGTTCGAATTAACCAAGAGGACCCGGAAAGCGGGCGTGTAGCGAGTGCCTTGAGTTGAAGCTTCTTGCCAGCCGAATCGATGATCTGCGAGGCGCCGTCGCGTCTGCCTGCGATCGCTTCGTGCACCCGTCGGTCGCCGACGAGTTGGTGCGCGGGCAGCGCCGCCGCTTCGTGGGCCTGCTGCTCTTCGCGCCCGTGCTGATGTCGGTCGCCGCCGTGCTGCTCATGGCCGAGCGCGCGGGGGCATCGCTGACGCTCGCCGGCGTGCTCATGTTCTTCGGATTGAGCTGGCTTGGCGTGCTGGCCGTCGCGGGGCTTCGGCACAGCCGCTGGGTCGAGGCGGCCGTGCTGACCGCGAGCATCCCGCTCATGGGGATGGTGACGACCGCGGCCGGCGGACTGGCGTCGCCCGCTTCGCTGCTGCTTCTGGCCATTCCGCTCGAAGCCTACGGCATCCGGCCGACGCGCAAGGCGCTCATCGCCGGGGCAGCGGCTGTTGCCGCAGCTGTTGGATCGGGGCTCCTCATGGAGCAGGCATGGCCGGCGGTCCTGGGCGCGGCCTCTGCCTGGCACTGGCTCCTGCCGCTGAGCTATGGCGCCACCCTGTGGCCGCGGCTGGCCGCCCGGCAGCGCTCCGAAGGAGACGAGGCGCGGGCGAAGGAGAGCGATGCGCGCATGGACCTGGTCGACGGGGCCGTGCTGAAGCTGGCGCGTAGCGGTGAGGTGGTCGAGGCCGGCGCCAAGGCGAGGACCGTGCTCAATCTCGCCCCGGAGCTGCTCCACGGGGCAGGGCTCTTCGATCGCGTGCACGTGGCCGACCGGGTCAACTACATGTGTGCGCTGGGCGCGCTGCGGGACGGCGAGCAGCAGGTGCGGACCGACGTCCGGCTGCGCCTGCCCAAGGCCGAAGGCACTGACGGGCCCGACAATTTTCGCCACTTCGCCATCGAGTTCCATGCCGATGTTGATCGGGAAGAGTTCATCGCTGTCCTGCGCGACGACTCCGAGGTCGCCGATCTGCGGGCGGCGCTGCGGGAGGCGACCGACGAGACCGAAGCGCTCGATATTGCCAAGGGGCGCTTCCTCGCTGCCGTGAGCCACGAGCTGCGCACGCCACTGAATGCGATCATCGGCTTCTCGGACATCCTGCTGCACGAAATGTTCGGCGGCTTCTCCGACGCTCGCCAGCGGGAGTACACGGAACTGATCAAGGAGTCGGGGCATCACCTGCTTTCGGTCGTCAACGCGATTCTGGACGTCTCGAAGATCGAGTCGGGCGCCTACCCGATTCACACCGAGACCTTCGCTTTCGGCGACGCAGCCGAGATGTGCCGGTCGATGATGTCGCTGCAGGCGGAGAAGAAGGGTGTCGACCTGCGCACCCAGGTCGGGCGCGCCGTTGGCGAGGTGGTCGCGGACCGCCGCGCGGTCCAGCAGATCCTGATCAACCTGGTCTCGAACGCGATCAAGTTCACGCCCGAAGGAGGCTCCGTCGTGGTCGGTGCGCAGCGGCTCGGCTCGCGCCTGCACTTCTGGGTCGCCGACACCGGGATCGGGATCGCCGAGGAGGATCTGGACAGGATCGGCCGTCCGTTCACGCAGATCCGCAACGATTACACGCGCCAGTTCGAGGGCGCGGGGCTGGGGCTTTCGCTGGTCAAGGGCCTGGTGTCGCTGCATGAGGGCACCATGTCCATCGAGAGCGCGCCCGGCGAGGGCACCAAGGTTGCGATCAGCCTGCCGGTCAGCGGGCCCGCGCTGGCGAGCGTGGAGGAGACTGGGCTGGTTCGCGAACTGGTGCATAAAGAGACGATAGAACATGGCGCGCTCCTCAAAACGGCCTGATCCAAGCCGCGAGCGGACCCGCCCGGCGGTGGCGGCCGCCTCCGCAGTCGGCGGCATGATCGCGCGCAATCCTGCTTTGGTGGGCGGTTCGACCGCGTTCCTGGTCGCCCTCTCCTTCGTCTCCGCCAACGCCCTTTGGTACCAGCCCTTCGCCCATCCCGGTGCGTTCTTCACCACAAGGACCATCGAGCGCGGCGATGAGGGGCCTGCGCCGACCGAGACCACGATCAAAATCGAGCGCCCGGAAGAGGCGCATCGTCAGATCGTCGGCGACCCGATCACGAAGGCCGTGCAGACGGTGCTGAAAGATCTCAACCTCTACGACGGCGCCGTGGATGGCCTGTCCGGGCCGAACACCAGGAGAGCCGTGGAGGCCTATCAGAAGACGGTGGGTCTGCCGGTGACCGGCCTTATCAACGAACAGCTCCTGGAACAGCTCGACACCAGTCCGACGGCGGCGATCCCCCCGCAGCCGCGGCCGCGGCCGCAGAGCGTCGAAGCGATCATCAACGAACCCTCGCCGGCCCGTTTCGACGGTGAGGACAATTCCGCGGCAGGGCGCGTCCGTAAGATCCAGGCGGGCCTGAGGGAGTTCGGCAACAAGAACATCGACATCGACGGCGTGCTGGGCGGCCGCACGCGCGCCGCGATCAAGGAGTTCCAGGCGCTGTTCGGGTTGCCGCAGACCGGCGAAGCCGACGAAGTCGTCTTTGCCAAGATGCGGAAGGAAGGCCTGATCAACTAGGGCCGGCGGCTTCGTCAGCGCACGTTGCACGTCATCGGCCACTTGCGCGGCGCGGCCCTTCCTCCGTAAGGACGGGCATGCGCCTCACCACCGATTTCTGGGTTTCAGCCCTCATTCGAAACGTTTTCCGCCAGGGTGGCTTTGCCGCCGTGCTGCGCCGTGGCGCGACGGAGGCCGGAGCGGTCTTTGTCACCGTCAGGAACAGGTACGGGCAGGTGACGCTTTACGGCCCCGCTGCACAGGCAAGCTACGACACCGCCAAGCCCGACGACCGGCTGTTCTCGGTTCTCATGAGCGAAGCGGAGGAAGAGGCGGTGGAGCAGCGGCTCGCCAAGGAGGCTCGCTTCGATCCGGACATCTGGGTCGTGGAACTGGAGCCGGGCGACCAGGAGGTTGCCGAACTCCTGAACGTCACGACGCCCTGAGACGATCCGAACTGCCCTGATGCGCGTCCGAGTTGCCCGCCGTGGACGATTGCGTGCGCAGAGGACTGCGGGCCGCCGATGCCGCGCGCCAGCCGCGCAGCGTTTCCTTGGCAGCCTCGCGACGCATCAGCCGAAAGCTCTCGATAAAGAGGCGGATGGCCGCGGCGTTCGAAAAGCTGGCGGGGAAGACGGTGGCGGTCAGCAGGAAAGCCTGCTCCTCGTTCATCTCCAGCGACTTTAACGCGGCGATGAGGCTGGTGTAGTCCTCGGCGGTTGCGATCTCGCGCGCCACTGCAAGGTCGACCTCGACCGCGTCCGCGAGGGCGGTCTGGAAGAATGCAGGATTTCCACTGAGCGCTGTCACCTTGAGGCGGGCCAGTCGGGTTTCGATCGGCGTCGCGGTTAAAGCGGCCGGCTCGACCTGCGCCGCCGATGCCATGACGCCGCGCAGCCGGTGGCGCATGCGCTCGGCAGCCTCCCCGGAAGGGGCGGACGTCGGTGAGGGCAGGGGTTGCGGCGACACCAGCTCCAAGGCGGGGCGGCTGGCGAGAGCGTCATGCGGCATCGGCAATTCCTCCGGCTCGTTCTGGCCTCTCAGTTCCTTCGCTTCCAGGGCGCGCACGAGAGCCTCAATAGACGGGTGAAGCCTGGAGCGCCGGGCCACGGCGCGTGCATGCGGAAGACCGTGACGGCAGATCAGGCCGATGAGGTCCATGTCCGACAGGGTCTTGGATCGGATCAGCAAGGGGGCCGCTATGTCCACGGTTTCATCACACAGCCGGCGGATCAGCGCGTTCGGCGCCTCGGCGGCGTCGGACAATGCGGCAGCGGCAAAGCGTTTGGACTCCTTCGGCTGCGCGTCGAAAAGCGGGAGGGTTAGATCCTCTAGCTGCGCGATCTCGCTTCGGCTGGGGCGCGTGAGCGCGCAGAAGGCGGAGACGGCAGCGCGGAACAGGCGTTCCGACCTGTGCAGCTTGCCCTTGACGGCAATATGTCTGAAATCCGCAGACGACACGAAGGATTACGCCAGACGCAATACAATGAGGGACGATGAGGAAACGACCTCGCTTCGTTCAAATTAGCGTCGATCCGTTAGCGGACTGTTAACCGATCCGTAAGAGTTCCCGTTTGGTTTCAATCCCTTATAAGACCTACGTTACCGATCGCGTTACCGCGTCGTCTTCGGCCGCGCATGCAGGACCGACGCGATGAGCCTCGGCTGAGATGAAGCGCGATGGCCGATGCGATGGCGCCGTGACGATGGTCTGAACGGGCGCAAAGCTGCTCAAGACCGTGTGGTTCTTGCAACAGAGGAGCAAGCGGCACTACGAAATCGGGCTATTTTCGACGATTGAGGCAAAATCCGTCAACGACGCGTTAACCTATTTGAATGCCTCATGGGTGTGGGAGGCGTTGCGTGCATTGCTCCGGGGCAGCCGAGAGGGTTGACGTGACATGGGCATCATCCTGGCCTTCGCACCACGAAAGACACCGCTGACGAGACCGCCGCGGCAGACGCCGCAGGGGTCTTCGATCATCATATTTCCAGGCGTCAGATACGAGCGCTTTGCATCAAAGGACATGCCGGGGATAAGTCTCCGCGTCCCCGATCCGTCGCCGCCCTCCCTGTCGCCGTCCTCCTGAAGAGCGGGACGACGACCGCGGCGCCTCTATTCCTGACTGCAGTGCATGGATTTCATGTAGCTCGCAAGGCGCGGCGCCCAGCTCTCGTCCGGTACGAAGGCGCGTACCATCGCGATGCCTTCGCTGACATCCGCCTCGACGAAGACGGACGACACGAATTCCTGCGGTAGTTCCTTGCGCACATCGATCATCTGGGCCGGCGTGACGACGACCACGTCGAGTTCGCCTTCCGTCGAGGAGCGGTCGTTGAAGCTGTAGAGGTTCTGGCCGGTCCGGTCATAGATGGAAACCGACCAGAAGGGCACGTTGCCGGGCGCCGTGATGTGGGCATACCCGTCTTCAAGGCTGAAGCGGCAGGCGTTCACATAGAAGAGAGGGTCGGCGGAGCCGTGTATGACGTCTGCAGATGGCGTCCCGTCGATCCGGCTCATCACATAGACGTCGGTATGCTCTGCAAGCCGGGACCACGGATCCCGCTCCGAGAACTCTGGAAGCAGCAGGAGAACGGCCACGTGGACGATGCCTGCGCCGACCAGCCCGACCAGGACGGCATATGCCAGGCCTGCCCAATGTGAGCGGGGGAGGCGCCTGCTATGCATTGCACGAACCACGAATAATCTGCGGAAGCTGGATATCGGACATGCCCGTGCTGCCAGCGATCGTCGTGTCGTAGAGCGTCAGCAACACCGTCATCCTGCCGTTCCCGGAGGTGGCGATCCAGTTCCGCGGCGCAGCCCGGGGACTGAGCGTGATCGAGACGATGTTGCCGGGAAGCCGCAAGACGTCCTGGGAATGGAGTGCAGCGGGACGCGAGCCGGATGACGAGAGGGTTGTCATCCGAAAATCGGCCGGAAACAGCGTCCAGAAACGCGCGGGCGGCATGACGCCCACGATGGTGTAGTCGCAATTGCGGCGCAACTGGGCGCCTGCCGAGTCGTGCGTGGCGGTGAATGTCAGTCCTTCGGCGCGGCCCAGGGCCAGGAGGCCCTCGCGAGCGACGCGCGCCTTGGAGTAGGGATCCGCCTGAGGGCTGCCAAGCTCCGGATGGGCTTTCCAAGGGCCGACGCCGAGCGCACCGATGCCGTCCTGCATGTCCAGGGCGTACCACACGCTGCCGGCTCCGCCGACAATGGCGATCGTGATGGCGAGGGCGGTCAGGAAAATCGTGCGGAACATGCCTTGGGTGTCGGCCCTTGGGAGGTTTCTTCCCGATATCCCGCGGGATGAGGGGAATGCAAGCGTCGGCCAGCCGACATTCGAGCGAGATGACTCCACTACGCGTCCTAAAGCCGGGACAGCGTCTCGGACTTCGGCGGCCCGATCGGCGGCGCCGTTCTGAACGTCCGGCTCATCTCGCGCAACAGCCGTGTCGTCGCCGCTGACAGCACCGGCGGACGCTCGGCCTCGGCCGGGTTGATCTCCTCGGATTCTCCGTCCTTCTTGCCCTTCGCGGCGACGGGCCTCGTCTCGACCGGCTGATTGTCGATGCCCGGGATCGGCTTCAGCTCGATGTTCTGGTGCGCGTAGGCCATCAGTCGATGCCAGGTCATCGCGGGCACGGAGCCGCCCGTCATCTCGTTGGTGGGGGAGAAATCATCATTGCCCAGCCAGACCGCGGCCGTGTAGTTGCCGGTGTAGCCGACATACCAGGCATCACGATATGCTTGGGTGGTGCCGGTCTTGCCGGCCGAGCGGATCCCGTCGAGGGCGGCGCGTCGCGCGGTGCCCCATTCAGGCACCTGGACGAGCATCGAATTCATCTCGTCTGCAGATTTTTCCGAAAGCACCCTGTGCGGGGGCGTAGCGTCGCGGTCGTGATCCCAGACGACCTCGCCGCCATGGGTCGTGATCTGCGAGATGCCGTAGCGCATGCCGGCGTAGCCGCCATTGGCGAAGACGCTGTAGCCGGTCGCCTGGTCCATGACGGTCATGCCCGACGTGCCGAGCACCATGGTCTTGTGCGATTCGAGCGGCGACTCCACGCCCATCGCCTCGGCGAGCGCCTTTACCGGGGCGGTTGTCAGGTGTTCCTTGGCGAGCCGCACGGGCACCGTGTTGATCGACTTCACCAGCGCCGTAGTGAGGGTCATCCGGCCCGAGTAGCCGCGCGTGTAGTTCTTCGGCGACCAGCCATTCCAGGTTATGGGCGCGTCGGAGATCAGGGAATCTGGCGTGAAGCCCTTTTCCATGGCGGCCGCGAAGACATAAGGCTTGAAGGAGGAGCCCGCCTGGCGCAGGGCTCTGGTGGCGCGGTTGAACTGGCTGGCCCCGTAGTCCCGACCGCCGACAATGGCCCGCACCGCGCCGTTGTTCTCGATCATGACAATGGCTCCCTCGGCGACGTCGTACTCCTTGCCGTAGGTCCTCAAATGATACTCGAGCGTCTCTTCGGCGGCGCGCTGGAGCCCGAGGTCGACCGTCGTTCGCGCGACCATGGTGCGCACGCCGACCTTCTTCCCGATCTCCTTGGCCTGTTCGAAAGCCCAGTCGAGGAAATAGTCGGGGCTCTTGTCGGCGCCGCGGTCGACGACATCCGCCGGATGCAGCCTTGCCGAGAGCACCTGGCCTTCGGTCATGAAGCCGCCCTGAACCATGTTGGTGAGCACCTCGTTGGCGCGAGCGCGGGCCGCCGGCAGGTTGATGTGGGGCGCATAACGGGCGGGAGCCTTGAACAGGCCGGCCAGCATCGCCGACTCGGCGAGATTGAGCTCCTTCACGCTCTTGCCGAAATAGAAGTCCGCCGCCGCCGCGATGCCAAAGGTGCCGCCGCCCATATAGGCGCGGTCGAGATAGAGCTGCAGGATCTCCTTCTTGGAGAGGTTCATCTCCAGCCACAGGGAGAGGAAGGCCTCCTTGACCTTGCGCTCGACCGTGCGCTCGTTCGTCAGGAAGAGATTCTTTGCGAGCTGCTGCGACAGCGTCGAGCCCCCCTGCACGACCGAGTTGGCCCGCACGTTCTCCGTCATGGCGCGCGTGAGCCCGAAGAAATCGATGCCCCAGTGCTGGAAGAAGCGCCGGTCCTCGGTGGCGAGCACGGCCTTGATGAGGTTGTCCGGCATCTCGTCGACCGGAATGGAATCGCGCTGTATGATGCCGCGCCGGCCGACCTCGGCGCCGTAACGGTCGAGGAAGGTGACGGCGAATTCGCCCTGCAACCGCCAGTCTCCCTTTGTCGCCTCAAAGGCGGGCTGCGCCAGGGCGAGCATCAGGACGGCGCCCGCGACGCCCATCGTAAAGCCTTCGCTCGACAGCTCGACCAACGCGCGGCGGAAACCGGTGACGCGGAAGCGGCGGAAGAAGATGGTGAGCCTTTCCCAGAACTCACCGAGTTTGAAGCCGGCGTTCCAGACAGTGGAATCGATCCAGGCATCGACGGCCAGCAATGCAGCCGCGATCCGTCCCCTCGCTTTCCTCGGCTCGAACGGACCACCCATTCGGCGTTGCCCACCCGCTGACGATGCGTTGCTTCGAACGCGCATGAATGACACTACGGCGCTCCCCGAACGCCGCCCCAATGACATGGAGCATTATAGGACAGGGAGCAAGGAAAAAGGCCGGACAGAGTTAGCAGGAAAAAGAGAAGGGAGACGCTCTCTTCGGAGCGCTTTTGGTGCTTCGGTTGGGCCTCACGCGATGAGGATCAGTCCGGCCAGGATGAGCGCTGCGGTCCAAAGGTAGTCCAGGTTTATCCAGCCGCGCCGCAGGAAGGCGAGGCCGATCCATTCGTAGACGGAAGCGGCGATCACGCCGGTGACTGCGAGCATCGCGGCCGTGTGTACGCCGATCGCCGCCAGCGCCGTCAGCAGCGAGCCGGACGCCGTGATCTCCTGCCCGGGCATGCCGGACAGGCAGAGCGGGATGATCACCGGCACCAGCATGAGGCCGGCGCCGTGTGCCGTCGCCATCAGGAATGACCACAGGCCGAGCCCCAGCATGCCGGTCTGCATCCCGACGCGCACGCGGCGGGAATGGCCGCGAACGGCGTGCCACGCCGCCCAGCCGATCAGCAGCAGGCCGCCGGCGATCTCCAGCGTGCGTTGCGGAACGAACAGGCCGAGCGCCACGGCTGTAAGCGCGACCACCCCTATGGAGGCCGCGTGGCCGAGTGCGATCGGAAGGAGCGACAGCCAGACCACGCGCCGGCTTTTGCGATGGAGGCCGAGCGCCACCGCAAAAAGCCAGCCCATGGCCGGATTGAGGCCGTGGAAGGCGCCGAGCCCGGCTAGCACCAGCCAGGGCGACATTCATGAGCCTCGAAGGACGATTTTCGGCAGGATCTGGCAGCCAGCTTTCGACCCCCACTCCGGCTCGCTGCGCTCGCCACCTCTCCCCCGATCGACGGGGGAGAGGAAGTCCCAACTGCACTGCTTGGCGCCCTTCCTCTACCCCACGGGGTGGGGGAGAGGTGGCGAGCCGAAGGCGAGATGGAGTGGGGGCTATGCGCCGCGTAGCTGGTGCGGCTGCCCCATCTCCGGAAGAGGTCTTTCACGGATAGCAATAGGAATCCGACGAGCAGTCTCCTCCCTCCAGCCGGACCTGGTGCGGCCTATGTCCCTTCGGCCAGTCGACGAAGAACTTCTCGTCGAAGCTGATGCCGCCATTGTCGCCGACGTCGAGCTTGACCATCCAGCCGTCGAGCCCTTCGGGATAGAACTGCGGGTCGATCGGGCCATAGAGCGAGTTGGTGAAGTAGACGCGCTTGCCGTCGCGGCTGATCTCCACCATCTGCGGGCCGCCGTTAAGCGCGCCGTTCTTCGCCCCGGGATGGGTGGCGCGCGAGACGATGCCGCCGATGCGCACGCGGCCGGTCTCCTTCGGGTTGAACGGATCCGACACGTCGTACTGGATCATGTCGCCGGTGCCCCAGCAGGAGACGTAGAGGAAGCGGTCGTCCATCGAGAGGTCGATATCTGTGACCAGCGGCGCGACCGCCTTGAAGCCCTGCAGCACCGGCGGCAGCTTTGCCGGGTCGGCCGGCTCGGCGGGGATCTCGATGATCTTCTTCACCGCCCACTTGGCGCCGTCGCGATACCAGGTCCATATCGAGGCCGACAGGTCCTTGAGGCTGATGACGCAGCCGACGAAGCCGTAGGCCTTGGTCGGGTCGTGGGCGGGCCTGAGCTCGAAGACGAGCTGGTGCTCCGCGCCGAAATCAATCTCCTGCAGGTGCTTGCGCGTGTGGAGGTCCCAGAAGTGTAGCCGTCGACCGTAATTGCTGCCGAGCAGCACTTCCGGCACCAGCCCATTCTCGAAGGTGTCGGGTGTGCCCCACTCGCTGGTGATCATGGTGTCATGACCGAGGTGCCACCAGAAATCGTAGGCGAGCTTCTGCGGGCCGCGGTCGATCTCCCACTGGCCCATCACGTCGAAACTGTCGGGATCGAGCAGGAAGATGCCGCCGGGCGCTTTGCCCTCGGCGTTGCCCAGCGCGTTGACGTAGATGCCTTCGGGTCCGCAATGGATGGTGTGGAGCCGCGAGTAGCCGGCCTTTTCGGCGACTTCCGCCGGCTCGATGACCTTCACGATCTTCGGGTTCTTCGGATCGGCCTTGGTGTCGATGATGTGCAGCCGCGACGAGCGCAGACCGGGCACAACGAGGTAGCGGCGTTCCATGTGCGGATGCGGCGCGTTGGGGCAGAGGCACGAGGAGCAGGCGTTCCAGCCGAAATGGTGCAGCTCGTCGCCGACGTTCGGCATGTCGACCTGGCCGACGATCTTCGAGTAGGTCGCCGATGTCGGATCGACGTCGACCACGGCGATGGCGTCGGGCTTTTGGCGATCGGGATCGAAAGCTGCGACGTAGGCGAGTTTCTCGGCCGGCGCCTTCGCCGCCATCCTGGGCGATGGATAAAATGATGGATCGGGCTGCCAACTTGCCATGAGGGTCCCTCCCGGAAAGCCCCCGCCAAAGCCAGCATAGGACAGTATTGGCACGGAATGAAGGGGAGGGCGTTTCCGTCCGTGCCGGTGCGCATCGCAGGCATTTAACGTCCATGCCCGAGCCGGCGGCGAGACCGCCGCGACGCATCGGCGCTCTTGCGCCGGCGCGGTCGCGATGGTTTAGCGTCCGCTCGCTTCGGTTCGCGACAGTCTCGCGGCCGCCCCAAACATCCTGAACACGTTGGACCAAGCATGATCCGCCTGGAAAGCATCGGCAAGCAGAACGGCAAGCAGATCGTCTTCATCGAGGCGTCTGCTGCGCTTCAGCGCGGCGAGAAGATCGGGCTGGTCGGCCCCAACGGCGCGGGCAAGACGACGCTGTTCCGCATGATCACCGGCGAGGAGCAGCCCGACGAGGGACAGGTGGCGGTCGATCGCGGCGTCACCATCGGCTATTTCAGTCAGGACGTCGGCGACATGGCCGGCCGCAGTGCGGTACTGGAGGTGATCGACGGCGTCGGCCCGGTCAGCGCGCTGGCGGCGGAAATGGCCGAGCTGGAAGCCGCGATGGGCGACCCCGACCGCGCCGGCGAGATGGACGAGATCATCGCGCGCTACGGTGAGGTGCAGGGCCGCTTCGACGAACTCGACGGCTACGCGCTCGACGGTCGCGCCCGCGAGGTTCTGCACGGGCTCGGCTTCAGCCAGGAGATGATGAACGGCGACGTCGGCAAACTTTCAGGCGGTTGGAAGATGCGCGTGGCGCTGGCAAAAATCCTGCTGATGCGGCCCGACGTGATGCTCCTCGACGAGCCCAGCAACCATCTTGACCTCGAAAGCCTGATCTGGCTCGAAACCTTTCTCAAGGGATTTGACGGCGCGCTCCTGATGACGTCGCACGACCGTGAATTCATGAACCGGATCGTCGACAAGATCGTCGAGATCGACGGCGGTTCGCTCACCTCCTATTCGGGCGACTACGAGTTCTATCGCCAGCAGCGCGCCGTCGCGGACGTGCAGCAGCAGGCCCAGTTCGAGCGCCAGCAGGCGATGCTCGCCAAGGAGATCGCCTTCATCGAACGCTTCAAGGCGCGCGCCTCGCATGCCGCGCAGGTGCAGAGCCGCGTCAAGAAGCTGGACAAGATCGACAAGGTCGAGCCGCCCAAGCGCCAGCAGACGGTGCGTTTCGAATTCCAGCCGGCGCCGCGTTCGGGCGAGGACGTGGCCACGCTCAAGAACGTCCACAAGAGCTATGGCGATCGCCGCATCTACGAAGGGCTCGACTTCCAGGTCCGCCGCCGCGAGCGCTGGTGCGTCATGGGCGTCAACGGGGCCGGCAAGTCTACCCTCCTGAAGCTCGTCGCCGGCGCCTCGGAACCGGACGACGGCACGGTGGCGCGCGGCCCGAGCGTCAAGATGGGCTACTTCGCCCAGCACGCCATGGAACTGCTCGACGGAGATCGCACAGTGCTGCAGTCGCTGGAGGATTCCTTTCCGCAGGCGGGCCAGGCGCCGTTGCGCGCCCTTGCCGGCTGCTTTGGGTTTCCGGGCGATGAGGTAGAGAAGAAGTGCCGCGTGCTTTCGGGCGGCGAGAAGGCCCGGCTCGTCATGGCCAAGATGCTGTTCGATCCGCCGAATTTCCTCGTTCTCGACGAGCCGACCAACCATCTCGACATCGCCACCAAGCAGATGCTGATCGAAGCCCTCTCGCGCTACGAGGGGGCGATGCTCTTCGTCAGCCACGACCGGCATTTCCTCGCCGCGCTGTCGAATCGCGTCCTGGAACTGACGCCGGACGGCTTTAATGCCTATGGCGGCGGCTACACCGAATATGTCGAGCGCACGGGCCAGGAGGCGCCGGGCCTGCGCGCGTAGGGACCCCGGACCCTTCGCAATCGACAGCCGGCCGGCAACGGTCGAAGACCTGCGGGGCGCCGCTTCACTCGAGTCCCGCTACGTCAAGCGGGCACGCCCGCACGCCCGACCGGCCGGCGGGGCAGACCCGGTTGGTGTGCCTGCCGCGGTGTGATAAATTGCAACCAGACCAGCATTGCTCAGGCGCCGATCGCTTCCCACGGAGGAGTCACGATGCGTGCCATGTCTGCGTTCAGCGCCCTTCCCATCATTGCAACCTTGTTCGCCGGAACCGTCTTCTCCGGGCCGGCCGCCGCCCAGACGGCGGTCGATCCGGCCCCGATGACGCTGGATTTCCTGCGCGGAGCGGTGGAGGACAGCATGCGGCGCATGGCAGCCCGCGACAAGAAGGTGGAGCCCAAGGTCGAGGAAACCGGCGGGCCGAAGGAAGCCGCGCAGCCACCGGAGCCGAAGGCGCCGAAGGGCGCCTCGGCGCATGAAGCGTCGCCCGATGCCGAACTCGTCGAGAGCAAAGCGGAACCAATGAGCCGCACGAAGCCCAAGGCGGGCGCCGGCCTCTCGCGGAGCCCGGGCTTCGATCCGGGCGACTGGATGCAGCTGAGCTTCGTCGGCGCCTCCTTCACGCCCGAACCGGGCATCGGGGACACGCTGCTGAAGGCGCTGGAAAGCGGGCGCGGCGACGACACCTTCGCCTTTCTCGTCATGGAGACGGATCCCGACGAGGCCATGCAGCAGGATCTGCAGAAGCTCGGCGTCGAGCTGCTCGGCCGTCACGACGACGCGCAGAAGGTGCGGCTGCCGCTCAACCGCGGGGTTCTCGATGCCATCCTGCGGCTGCCGGGCGTGCATTCCATCGGCTATGCCCGGCCCGAGCAGAAGATCGAGCCGGCCCTGGCGCGGACGCTCTCGGCCTATGGCAGCGACGCGGACCGTTTTCCGGTCATCGTCAACCTGTTCGCCGCCGACCGCGACAACGTCTTTGCCCGCAGGATGGAGGAACTGGGCGTCGAGATCGTGTCCTACGACGCCGGCCTGCAGGCCTACGAGGCGCTGGCCTCGCTGGGCGAGGTGCGGCAGCTCGCCGAGCAGGATTTCGTGCTGTTCATCGAGGTCGAGAAGCCCTCGCAGGGAGGGCATGACGAGAGCATGCCGACAACCAGCGTCGACTACATCCGCGCCGCCGGCTTCACCGGGGTATCGACGGTGTTCGGCATCCTGGACACCGGCTTCATGGTGGGCGGGGCGGCCGCGACCATGCACCAGGACCTCAACAAGAACGGCTGCGGCGCGAATTTCACCACCGACGCGGCCGGCGTGTGGAACGACCAGAACGGCCACGGGACCCACGTGCTGGCGACAGCCACGGGAACCGGAACCGCGCAGGCGCGCTTCCGCGGCGTCGCCACCGGCGTCGGCGACCGACACCGCATTCGCGCCGGCAAGATATGGAACAGCATGAACAGCGGCCAGAATGCATGGCTGCGCAACGCCATGGATTTCCTGGACGACGAGACCGCGTGCGACGCGCCGCGGCCCGAAGTCATCAATCTCAGCGGCGGCGCGCGGGGCACGTCGATGAACGGCACAGACGCGGAATCGCGCAAGCTGGACGACAAGGTCTGGCAGTTCCGGCAGGCCTACATCGTGTGCGGCGGCAACACCGGGCAGGGCGCCGGCACCATCTGGTCGCCGGGCGTCGCCAAGAACGCGCTCACCGTCGGCAACGTAGAGGACAACACCGCAAACCAGGTCGGCGAGCTGGCCTTCAACTCAAGCTTCGGCCCGACGGGCGACGGACGCATGAAGCCCAACGTTGTCGCGACTGGACGCACGGTCACCTCGGCAGACGCCGGCACGACCAACCAGTATGCCAACGACGCCGGCTGCAGCATGGCGACGCCGCATGTCAGCGGCATCGCCGCCACCCTGCTGGAGCACTATCCGGACTTCCGCGGCAGGCCGCATCTCTTGCGCGCGCACCTGATGGCGTCGACCGTGCTCCACCACGACGAGGTGCTGCCGGCCAACAACAGCTCGGGCGGCCGCAACGACTTCGGCCTCGGCCGGCTGTCGGACTACCAGTCGCACTGGGCGCACAACAACCCGAACGGGTGGACCGGGCACTGGGCCTGGTGGAACGGCATCACCAACAACCGTTGGGGCAGCTGGGACCTCGACGTGCCGCGCGGCACCGACCGCCTCGTCGTCGTCATGGCCTGGGACGAGCCGCAGTCGAGCTCGGGCGCGACCGCGGCGGTGACCTATGACCTCGACCTGTGGGCCGACTTCAACGCCGACTGCACACCGGACGGCCACGGCCAGTGTGGCGAGTGGGCCTCGCAGTCCTATGACGACAACACCGAATACCTGATCATCGACTTCCCGCCAGCGGGCGTCTACCGGCTGAAGGTGATCAACTGGGACGCGCCGTCCTTCGGCCTGCCGACCGCGATCGCCGCCAAGATCGTCCGCGGCGATCCGACGCCGGCCACGTCGCTGAGCGCTTTCGCGAACCCGACGAATCCCGCCGTCGGCTCGACGGTGACGATCACCGCGCGCGTCGACAACCCGGCCTTCGAGGCCTACGGGGTGCATGCGGCGGTGGCAGCCGTCCCGGCCGGCGTCACCCTGCTGGAGACCAGGACCGTGCGCGAGGACGGCGTCGCCATGACCTTTCCGAACGCCACAGGCCTGACGCTGGGCAGCATCGTGCAGGGGGATTCGCGCGAGGCGACCTGGCGCTTCCGCATCGACACGGG
Source organism: Mesorhizobium shangrilense (assembly GCF_028826155.1). NCBI lineage: Bacteria > Pseudomonadati > Pseudomonadota > Alphaproteobacteria > Hyphomicrobiales > Phyllobacteriaceae > Arvimicrobium > Arvimicrobium flavum. The sequence goes on along the minus strand of NZ_JAQGPN010000001.1, from coordinate 3,888,596 downwards.
CGGCCCGAAGACGTTTGGCGTGCGCTCGTGGTCGGACAATGGGGGGACGAACACGCGGAATGTGGTGGTGACGCCGTAGCTCGACAGCCTGCTCTTCCAAGACGCCGATGCCTATCGGCGGATTGGTGAAGCCCGTTACACCTAAGCAGAAAGCGCGAGCCCTTCTTCAATGGAGCAAGAAGAGGGGCGCGCCTAGTTACCCGTTGTAGGAGGAGCGGGTTCCGTTGTGCTGCCCGCCTGCTTATCCAGAAGAGCTTGCAGGCCACGAGTTAGCTCTTGTATCTGGGTTGCGTTTTCTTCGGCAAGAGTAAGTGCCTGATTCGCACGATCGACTGAGGCCGTTGTAACCATGATGCCGTTGCCGAACATGGCTGCACCGATGCCAAGAGCCGCCAGAACAGCCGCGACGATGCCGATTGCGGTTCCGACAAGAAACGACTTAGAAGGAACATGCGACAGCTGGCTTGACGTTTGTTCGCGGAATAGCGCCAAGTCAGCTCGCATTCCTGAAAACTCTGACTTCACCTCTGCCAGAGTCTTTTCAACCCGAGCTTCTGTTCGCTCAAGCCTTGCTTCCATTTCTTCTCGCGTAATCGACATATTTGCCCTTGCAACGCCACTTGAAGAATATGGTCGCGATATAGCACCCGCGCCTTCAGGATGCGAGGCGCCGAATTCTCCAGAAGCGGACCCTGGTTGACGAGATGCGGGTGGAACCAAGGCGAATACGTGGCCCGACGAAGCAGGAGCAACGAAACCATCCATTTGGTGAGCACCCATGTCGGCTACTCAACAACGGCGGCGGGCATTGTTGCCGTTGTCTCATTTTTCTCGTGAGCGTCCAACACAGATGAAATCACATCCCGAAAACGCTTTACGTCTTCAACCGACATGGCGATGGCCGATCTCATAGTAATCGGGGAATCGATGCCCCACGCCTCTCCAAGCACTATGCGAACAACGTTCTCTACGGGATGCGAAACAACGAAGCGGTTCGCCCTGAATGCAGGAATCGCGTATGTAGCCTCCATCAACTCACTCGAAGCTACTTCGGCACGCGCATCACCTTCCATCGCAATCCTCCCCTTGACCCGCATAATAGAAGCACGAGTCAGCGGAAAGCGCGACTCAGGAAGAGGAATCCTGCTCCTTATCTTCCGAGTTCTGAGATTTTGGCTTGGGCGGCTGGTCGTGCGGCTTTGGATGTGCCTTCAACATCCGCTTCAGAGTTTCGTTGAAGCGGACTTCTTCCGTCTTCTTCTGATCGGTGTCCGGCATGGATAAGGAGCACGCTGACAGGTTCAAGAACCTCTACACCGCCGTGGGACAGATGACGATACGATGGGCGGCGGTGGAGACGAATATAGATATCTTGGTCTGGGTCGTTATGCAGAAGTTGCAGACCGGCGAGGCCGAAACTCCCCGCGCCCTGAACCGAAAAACGCGCCTGTTGCGCAAATGGTTCACGAACTTACCAGAACTGCGCCCCTTCAGGGAGCAGGGCGTCTCCGTTGCCGATCAGGCAGACAGCTTGGCAGACACGCGAAACTGGATTGTTCACGGCGTCGTCGCCAATGTCCTTGAGTATGCGCAGACCGGCGACATTCAATTCAACAGAACGCGCTACGGGAAGCAAACCAACACGATGGAGCAAAAGCGTGTTCGTATCCGCGACATCGATGATTGCAGCGTCAAGCTTCTAATCTTCATGAACGAGACGCTCCGCTTCGGCTACGAAATCCAACGCGCGCTGGACAGTCCTAGCCGATAGTTCGCTGAACGGCTCTCCCGTTCCTTCTGCCTTCCCAAAGCATCCCGCTGATTTCACACTCTATTGCCTCACGCTGCTCTGGCGTGAGACTGGCCCGTCCCTTCTTTTTTACGGAATCGGCCCTGCTTTGTCGTGCATCGCTCTAGGAAAAAATTCCTTGACACCGTGACGGTGCTTTGGTAGCTTCTCGATATCGTCGGAAAACTGCGCCTCAGGGGCTGCGGCCGGCGACTTTTTCTTCCCCTCGATCCAAGGTCTCTTCTCCATGCCTCAGGCCATCAGCCCGGAGCGGTGGGATGCTGCGCGGGCGCTGAACAGGCTTGAGGCGCCGACGCAGGCGCTGATTGCCGCCGCGATGGGCGTCCATCCCAAAACCGTCGCCCGGGGAATCGCGCGGGGCGGCGGGGCGAAGCTCGATTTCGGCCGCAGGGACGTGCAGGCCGCGCACCGGGAACTGCGCGACCGGCTGCTCCGGCGCTTCCTGGCCGGCGAGGCCGGCGACTTCGAGCCGGCAGGACATGCCGTTGCCCCGCCGCAACAGCAGGCCGGGGCAGCGGGGCAGGCGACGCCATCCGATGCCGACCAGCCGGCGCGCGCCGAGCGGATCTCCACGCTGTTGCTGCAGCATGCCGACTGGCTGCTCGCCTGCGCCGGCGCGGCGCCCGACGGCGCGCTGACGAAGCAGCAGGTCGATACGGTGGTGGCGATGATCCGTCTGGCCGAGAAACTCCAGGAGCATGCCGCGGAGCATGCGGTCCAACAACAAACGAGAAGCGATGCCGAAATCGCCGAGATCCTCAAACGAGTTGACGAGCGCATCGTCGAACTGGCCCGCGGATATGCAGCGCGGCTGGTCGCCGGCGAACCTGACGGCTGAGCAGGCCGAACGCGTCCTCGCCGAGTGGGTCGGCAAGGCGCGCATCGAGCAGTACCCGATCGGACGCCGGCCGCGGACCTTCCTGCTGATCGGCGGGCGCGGTTCGGGCAAGACCCGCACGGGCGCAGAGTGGGTTGACGCCGCCGTGCGCGGCCTGCCGCCTTTCTCCTACGCGCTGAAGCACCGGCGCATTGCGCTGGTGGGCGAGACGCTGGCCGACGCGCGCGAGGTGATGATCGAGGGACCGAGCGGAATCCTGAGCCTGGTGCGCCAGGCGCGGCCTCGCTTCGAGACGAGCCGGCGGCGGCTGGTATGGCCGTGCGGGGCGGTGGCGCAGATCTTCTCCGCCGAAGACCCGGACAGCCTGCGCGGGCCGCAGTTCGAGGCGGCGTGGTGCGACGAGATCGGCAAGTGGAAGAACGCCGAGGCGACATTCGACATGCTGCAGTTCGGCCTGCGGCTGGGGGCTGCGCCGCGCCAGATCGTGACGACGACGCCGAAGCCGACGCCGCTGATCCGCCGCCTGCTTGGCGACCCGGCGACGCTCACCCGTCGCATGCGCACCGACGACAATGCGGCGAACCTGGCCGAGGGTTTCGTCGGCGCAATGCGGAAGAGATACGGCGGCACGCGGCTGGGACGGCAGGAACTTGACGGCGAACTGATCGAGGATCGCGAGGACGCGCTGTGGTCTCGCGCTGCGCTGGAGGCGGCCTTCGTGGCGGAGCTTCCGGAATTGCGGCGGATCGTGGTGGCGGTGGACCCGCCGGCAAGCTCGCGCAAGACCTCGGACGCCTGCGGCATCGTCGCGGCGGGGCTGGCCGAGGACGGGCGGGTGACGGTGCTGGCCGACGCGACGCAGCGCGCGGCGAAGCCGCAGGAATGGGCCGCGGCCGCCGTCGGGCTCTATCACAGGCTGCAGGCCGATTGCCTGGTCGCCGAGGTGAACCAGGGCGGCGACATGGTGACGGCCGTGATCAGGAGCGTCGATACGGACGTGCCAGTGCGGGCAGTGCGGGCGCGGCGCGGGAAATGGATACGCGCCGAACCGGTGGCCCTGCTCTATGCGCAGGGGCGCGTACAGCACGCCGGGCGGTTTTCCGAGCTGGAGGACGAGATGTGCGATTTTGGGCCGAACGGGCTGTCCAACGGCCGCTCGCCGGACCGGGTGGACGCGCTGGTCTGGGCGGTGACGGAACTGATGGCCGACAAGAGCGCAGAACCCAGGGTGCGCGGATTGGGGTGAGCGCTATCGCGTCCGCGGGGCGGATCGCGATGGCTTTGCGGCCGGCGGAAAATCAGGAAGGACAGGAACATGCCATTTCATCTTCCCTGGCGGAAGCCGGCGGCTGCACATGCCGTGTCCGAGCGCAAGGCGGCGCCCTACGGCTTCGTCGCCCTGCATCTCGAGGGCGAGGCCCGGTGGACCAGGCGCGACTATGCCGGGCTCGCCCGCGAGGGTTTCATGCGCAATCCGGTCGCGCACCGGGCGGTGCGGATGATCGCCGAAGCCGCCGCTGCGATGCCCTGGCTGGTCTATGAAGGCACCGCGGATCTTGACGCGCATCCGCTGCTCGACCTGCTCGAGCGGCCGAATTCGGGCCAGGCGGGCGCGGCCTTCATGGAGGCGATCTACGGGCACCTGCTGATCTCGGGCAACGCCTACGTGCAACTGGTTGACGGCGGCGAGGGCGCGCGCGAACTGCATCTTCTGCGGCCTGACCGGGTGACGGTGGCGACCGATGCCGCGGGGTGGCCGGTGGCGCTCGACTATCGCGAGAACGGGCGGCGGCGGCGCATTGCGCTCGGCGACGCGTCGGGCGGCGGGGCGCTCCACCTGAAGCTGTTTCATCCGCTGGATGAGCACTACGGCTTCCCGCCACTGGAGGCGGCGCTGATGGCGCTCGACACGCACAATGCGGCGGGCCGCTGGAACAAGGCGCTGCTGGACAATTCGGCGCGGCCCTCTGGCGCACTGGTCTATGCGCCGAAGGAGGGCGGCAACCTCACCGACGAGCAGTACGAGCGGCTGAAGGTCGAACTGGAGGACGGCTATTCAGGCGCGGCGCGCGCCGGGCGGCCGCTGCTGCTCGAGGGCGGGCTCGACTGGAAGACGATGGGCCTGACGCCGAAGGACATGGACTTTCTGGAAGCCAGGAATGGCGCGGCGCGCGACATCGCACTCGCCTTCGGCGTGCCGCCCATGCTCCTCGGCATTCCAGGCGACAACACCTACGCCAACTACCAGGAGGCGAACCGCGCCTTTTACCGCCTGACCGTGCTGCCGCTGGTGTCGCGCACCGCCAAGGAACTCTCGGCCTGGCTGACGCCGCTGTTCGGGCACGGCCTCCGGCTCTGGTTTGACGCCGACCAGGTGGCCGGTCTCACCGGCGAACGCGATGCGCTCTGGGCGAGGGTTGGCGCTGCCGGCTTCCTCAGCGAGGACGAGAAGCGGGAGGCGGTGGGGTATGGGAAGAGGGGAGTAGCGGAACCACGTTCCTACGCTGGCGCTAGACAGGAAACCTCCTGATCCCTGCCACTGACTTCGCTCACGACCGAAGTGTGCTCCCCTACTCCCCTTACTCCCCTAGTCCCTCCAAGGGAGTTCACCACAATGACCGAGATCACCGAGGCGGCGTGGCTGTGGGTCGCCAAGGGAGCCGGCGCGGTCGCGGGCTCCGCAATTTCGCTTGCCTACCTCCTGCCGCAGGGCCGCCGTGAGGCGGGGGTGCGCTTCGCTGTCGGCGTCGTCTCGGGACTTGTCTTCGGCGGCGCGGCAGGCGTGAAGATCGCCAAGGAGCTTGGCATCGAGGACGTGCTGAGCTCCGGCGAGATCCTGATGATGGGCTCGGCGACCGCGAGCGTGTGCGCCTGGTGGGCGCTGGGATTCCTGATGCGCGGCTTCGAACGCGGTTTTTCGGCCTATCGGAAGGATGAACATGGGCGGTGACGCAACAGACATGCCGGTCGAGCGCAAATATGCCGAACTCGGACTGAACGAGGTCGACGAGGACGGCTCTTTCTCGGGCTATGCCAGCCTGTTCGGCAAGGTGGACCTCGCCAACGACGTGGTGGAGCGCGGCGCCTTCGCACAGTCGCTGAAGCGGCGCGGGGCGGCCGGCATCCGCATGCTCTTCCAGCACGACCCGAACGAACCGATCGGTGCCTGGGCCGAGATCCGCGAGGACGCGCGCGGCCTGTTCGTGCGGGGAAAGCTGGCCAAGGAGGTCGTGCGCGCCCGCGAGGTCCTGTCGCTGATGCGCGGCAGGGCGCTGGACGGCCTGTCCATCGGCTTCCGCACCGTGCGCGCCAGAGCCGATGCAGCGAAGGGCGTGCGGAGAATCCTGGAGGCCGATCTCTGGGAGATTTCGGTGGTGACGTTCCCGATGCTGCCCGAAGCGCGCATTGCACAGGTGAAGGGGCGGTTGCCGACCGTCCGCGAATTCGAACGCTGGCTGACGCGGGATGCGGGCCTGAGGCGAAGCGATGCCCGCACGGTGATCGCCCGGGGCTTCGCGACCTTGATCCGCGAGCGGGACGCCGCAGCCAAACGTGCCGGCGATCTTGCCGGCGCCATCCGCGCGGCGACGCGCCTGATGCAGCAGAAGGATCTCCGTTGATGACAGAAGCGAGTTTGAAGGTCGCTCCCGAGGTGAAGTCGACGTCCGCCAGCAGCGAGGTACAGGACGCCTTCCACGAGTTCATGGCGACATTCGAGACGTTCAAGGAGGACAACGACCGACGCCTGGCCGAGATCGAGGCCAAGTCGGCCGACGTGGTGACGACCGAGAAGGTGGACCGCATTTCACGTGCGCTGGACGAGCAGAAGCGGGCGATCGACCAGCTGACACTGAAGAAGCTGCGGCCCGGTCTCGGCCGTGTCGCGCAGGCGATGCCGAGTGAGCACAAGCAGGCCTTCGAGGCCTATGTGCGAAGCGGCGACGACAGGCAGCTGAGGGCGCTCGATACCAAGGCGATGTCCTACGGCTCGGGCCAGGACGGCGGCTATCTGGCGCCGGAGGAGACCGAGGCCGAGATAGGCAAGCGGCTCTCCACGCTGTCGCCGATCCGTTCGATCGCTTCGGTGCGCCAGGTCTCGGCGGCTGTGCTGAAGAAGCCTTTCGCCCTCACCGGACCGGCCACCGGCTGGGTGGCCGAGACGGCGTCGCGTCCGCAGACCAATACGCCGACGCTGGCCGAACTCTCGTTCCCGACCATGGAACTCTACGCCATGCCGGCGGCGACCGCGACGCTGCTGGAGGATTCCATCGTCGACCTCGACCAGTGGCTGTCGAGCGAGGTGGAGGTGGCGTTCGCCGAACAGGAAGGCGCGGCCTTCGTCAAGGGCGACGGCGTCAACAAGCCGCGCGGCTTCCTCAACTACGACGTCGTGGCGGAGGCGAGCTGGACCTGGGGCGACATCGGATACATCGCCACCGGCGTCGCCGGCGCCTTTGCCGCCAGCAATCCGGCCGACAAGCTGATCGACACGGTCTATGCGCTGAAGGCCGGCTACCGCCAGGCCGCCAACTGGGTGATGAACAGGAAGACGCAGGCGGCGATCCGCAAGTTCAAGGACGCCGACGGCAACTACCTCTGGCAGCCCCCTGCCGCACCCGGCAGCCGCGCCATGCTGATGGGCTTTCCGCTGGTCGAAGCGGAGGACATGCCGGACATCGCCACCGACGCCACCGCCATCGCCTTCGGCGACTTCTCCCGCGGCTACCTGATCGTCGACCGTACCGGCATCCGCGTGCTGCGCGACCCGTACTCCGCCAAGCCCTACGTGCTGTTCTACACGACCAAGCGCGTCGGCGGTGGCGTCCAGGATTTCGACGCGATCAAGCTGTTGAAATTCGGAACCGCATAAGAAACCGGGGCGAACCGCTCACTGATCGGCAGCGCCCGCTTCCTCCCGGCCCACGCTGCCGTGGCGGCCCCGGCTCACACTGCCGGGGCCGCTTCCTTTTCCATCATCCACCAGGAGTGCGCATGACGCTTTTCCGAACCGTTGAGCCCGCGGTCGAACCGGTGACGCTGGCCGAGGCCAAGGCGCATCTGAGGCTCGACCACGACAGCGAGGATGGGCTGGTTTCCGGCCTGATCCGCGCGGCCCGAGACGAGGTCGAGAGATCGACCGGGTTGGCGCTGATCGACCAGACATGGCGGCTGGTCCTCGACCGATGGCCCCGGAGCGGCTGTGCTGCGATCACCAAACATCCGGTGAAGGCGATCCTGTCAGTCACCGCTTACGGCCCGGATGGCGAGGCGAGCCTCGTCGATCCCGGCACCTATCAGTTCGACGGGTTGTCGCGGCCGGCCCGACTCCACCTCGAGGCCGACACCGCTCCGCTGCGCGCGATGAACGGTATCGAGGTCGACTTTTCCGCCGGCTTCGGCGAGTCGGGTCCTGACGTGCCCGATCTGCTCAAGCGGACGATCCTGCTGCTCGTCGCGCACTGGTTCGAATTCCGCGGGACCTTCGGTCCGGGCGATCAGCCGGTGTCGTTTCCGGTCGGCTACGAGCGCATGATCTCCGGCTATCGGACGCGGAGGCTCTGAATGCGGATGGCGTTCCTCGATCCGGGCCTGCTGCGCACCGAACTGGTGCTGGAGGAAGCCACGCTCGCGCCCGACGGGCAGGGCGGCCATACCGAGAGCTGGAGCGAGGCGGCGACCGTGTTCGCGCTGGTCGAGCCGGTGAGCGCAACCAGCGTTTTCGGGGCCGACCAGACGCTGGAGACGGTCACCCATCGCATCACGCTGCGGGCGCGGGACGGCCTGGCCAGCGGAATGCGTTTCCGCAAGTGCGGCCGCGTGTTCGCCATCCTGACGGGTCACGATCCCGACGAGAGCGGGCGCTATCTTGTCTGCCGTACACGCGAGGTGGGGCTATGAATCTTACTGTTCGCCTGACGTTGGACGGCATGATCCGCGCCTTGCGCCGAGCGGCGCATGAAGTCGCGGAAGATGGCGAGCGGGCCTATCTCGACCGCAGAAGCCGGCTCGGCACGCGGCGGGAAATTCAGCTACAATCCGTGCGGCTCGGGGAGGAAGGCAATGACCGCGGCGGCGAGTGAACTCCAGAAAGCGATTTTCGATGCGCTGAAAGGCGACGCGACGCTGATCGCTCTCCTGGAGGGCGCAAAGATCTACGATCACGCGCCGCCGAACGTCGTCTTTCCCTACCTCACCTTTGGCCGCACCAGCATCTACGACTGGAGCACGGGCACGGAGATCGGCACGGAGCAACTGTTCACGCTCCACGTCTGGTCGAAGGCGAAGGGCCGCAAGGAGACGCTGGACATCATGGAACTTGCGCAGGGCCTGCTGCACGACCGGCCGCTGACGCTGGAATCGCAGGCGCTCGTGAATTGCCGGCTCGAGTTCGCCGAAGCGCGGCACGACGAGGACCTGCTGCTCTATCACGGGCTGCTCAGGTTCCGGGCTGTGACGGAAGGGTCGGAGTAGAGCCCACCGCCCAACCGTAAGGGCAATCATCCTGGTCGCTCGGCCTGCGCCGCCTGAGCGCCAAAAGACCAATTTCACGCAAGGGAACCCTCATGGTCGCACAGAAGGGTAAGGACCTTCTCCTCAAGATCGATGGAGACGGGTCGGGAAGCTATGTCACCGTGGCGGGGCTGCGCTCGAAGCGTGTCGCCTTCAACAGCGAGACGGTCGACATCACGGATTCCGAATCCGCCGGAAGGTGGCGCGAACTGCTCGCGGGCAGCGGCGTCCAGCGCGCTTCGGTCAGCGGATCGGGCATCTTTAAGGACCAGCAATCCGATGCGTCTATCCGTGCGCGGTTCTTCGCCGGCGAGATCGCCAGCTGGCAGGTGGTGGTGCCGTCCTTCGGCACGATCGAGGGCCCATTCCAGATTGCTTCGCTGGAGTATGGCGGCAGTCACGACAGCGAGGTCACCTTCGAGATGGCGCTGGAATCGGCCGGCGCGCTGAGCTTCTCGGTGGCGCCATGACGGCGAACCGGCGACGCGGGGAGGTCGGGGCCGTGCTCGATGGCCAGGAATACCGGTTGTGCCTGACGCTGGGCGCGCTGGCGGAGCTTGAGGCCGCCTACGCGGCGGACGATCTGGCGGCGCTCGCGCGGCGCTTCGCAACCGGAAAGCTCTCGGCAATCGACCTGATGCGGGTTGTCGGCGCGGGCCTGCGCGGCGGCGGCAACGACATTTCGGATGATGCGGTGGGCCGCATGCAGGTCGAAAACGGTGCGGCGGGCTTCGCCGCCATCGTCGCGGAGCTGCTGACGGTGACTTTTGGCGCGGCGCAGGCCGGCGAGGGGGGACAAAACCCTTAGCTGCCGCACATGGCGGAACCGATGCTTTCCCTTGGGACGAGGTGATGGCGATCGGCTTCGGCGTGTTGCGGCTTTCGCCACGGGATTTTTGGGCAATGACGCCGCGCGAGTTCGAGCGTGCCGTGGGAGCGGTCGCGCCGAGGCGCGGATCGCCTCCGTCGAGCCGCGATCTCGCAGCGCTGATGGCGGCGTTTCCCGACGAGAGGAACAAGGATCATGGCTGGGGAAATTCGCATAGGCGTGCACGCCGATACTGAGCCGTTCGTGGCGGCGCTTCAGAATCTGGAGCGCCTGTCGCAGAGTTTTGGGACGCAGCTAGGCGGCGCGCTGAAGAGTGCGGCGGTTAGCGGCCGCAGCCTCGAGGATGTTTTGAGGCGCATCGGGCTCAACCTTGCCGGCATGGCGCTGGAGCAAGGGCTGAAGCCGCTTCAATCGCTGGCGGGCTCCCTGTTGTCCGGGCTGGTCGGCAGCATGGCCGGAGCCTTGCCCTTCGCAAGGGGCGGCGTGCCCGGCCATGTCGTGCCCTTCGCCGGCGGGGGCGTCGTCTCCGCGCCGAGCTATTTTCCGCTGGGCCGCAACCTCGGTGTGATGGGGGAGGCTGGGCCCGAGGCGATCCTGCCGTTGCAGCGGGGTGCGGACGGCAGGCTGGGTGTGGCCGCGAGCGGCGGCGTCGGCGTCAACGTGGTTTTCAACGTGACGGCGACCGATGCCGCGTCGTTCCGCAAGTCGGAGGCGCAGGTGACGGGGATGCTGGCGAGGGCGGTCTCGCAGGGGGCGAGGAGGATTTAGGGGAATAGGGGAATAGGGGAGTAGGGGAGTAGGAAAGGGGCTATGGTGCCCACTCCGAGTTTACTCCTGGCCCACCTCAATCCCCTATTCCCCTAATCCCCTACTCCCCTTTCTTGGACTTGACGGACCACGCGGAGAGGTGCGGTGACCGAACTTTCCAGCTTCCATGACGTGCTGTTTCCGACCGCAGTCTCCTTCGGAGCGACCGGTGGGCCGGAGCGGCGCAACGAGATCGTGCTCATGACGTCTGGGCGCGAGCGGCGAAACCTCCGAACTGCGCACTCGCGGCGGACCTACGATGCGGGGACGGGCGTGAAGTCGATCCAGAATCTCTATGACATCCTTGCGTTTTTCGAGGCGCGCCGGGGCTCGTTCCACGCCTTCCGCTTCCGTGACCCGTTCGACAATCGGTCCTGCCGCCCGGAGGAAACGCCAGCGCCTGCGGACCAGGTGCTCGGCACGGGCGATGGGACGCGCATCCGGTTCGCGCTGGTGAAGACCTATGGCTCGGGCGCGGACGCCTACCGGCGGCCGATCCGCAAGCCGCTGCTGTCCGGTTTGCGCATCGCCGTCGCCGGCGCTGAGAAGGGGCAAGGGGCGGATTTCTCCTTCGATGACGCGACCGGTGAGATCGTGTTCGCAGCGGCGCCTGCAACAGGCGCGGCAGTGACGGCAGGCTATCACTACGACGTTCCGGTGCGCTTCGACGCCGAGCGCATGTCCGTCAGCCTGACGTCCTTCCGCGCGGGGCAGATTCCAACCATTCCGCTGATCGAGGTGCTGCAGCCGTGACTACCTATCCGGAAAGCCTCAGGACGCATCTGGCGCGCGATTGCACGACCGTCTGCCATGCATGGCGGCTGACGCGGCGCGACGGAGAGGCGTCTGGCTATACAGATCACGACGTGCCGCTGGCGTTCGACAACACCCTGTTCGAGCCGGCGACAGGCTTCACCGGGAGCGAGGCGAAGACATCGCTCGGTCTGGCCATCGATACCGTGGACGTCGAAGGCGCGCTGTCTTCCGCCGGGTTGGTCGACGAGGAGATCGAGGCGGGGCTGCTCGACGACGCCACGGTCGAGACGTTCCTGGTCAACTGGAGGATGCCCGGGGAGTTCGCGCTCATCCGCCGCGCAACCATCGGCAGGATCACGCGCAGCGACGGGCGCTTCGTTGCCGAACTGAAGAGCCGGATGCATGCGCTCGACCAGCCGAACGCGCGCTACCTGACACGCGCCTGCGATGCGGAACTGGGCGACCAGCGTTGCGGATTCGACCTGGGACAGGCCGGGTTTAGGGGCGCGGGCGCCGTGTTCGACAAGATAGCGCCCGATGCCTGGCTGGTGGCCGGGCTGGCGGGCTTTGCCGCCGACTGGTTCACGGATGGCGTCCTGACCTGGACCAGCGGGGCGCGCAGCGGCCGCAGCGATCGGGTCGTCGACCACCGCACCCAGGGTGAGCAGGCGCTGATGTTCCTACTGCCGGTCGAAGGAGGGGAGGCCACAGTCGGCGACACGTTCAACGTTGTGGCTGGTTGCGACAAGACGTTCGCCGCATGCAGGGCCAAGTTCGCAAACCGCGACAACTTTCGCGGCTTTCCGCACCTGCCGGGCAATGATTCAGCCTACGCCTATGTGACGGACGGACTCGTCTTCGACGGCGGGCCACTGGTTCCGTGATGGCAGCGGCTCGCGAAGTCGTGCGCGCCGCGGCGCTTGCCGAGGCGCGGTCCTGGCTGGGGACGCCTTATCGGCACCAGGCCAGCCGCAAGGGCGTGGGATGCGATTGCCTCGGGCTGGTCAGGGGCATCTGGAGGTCGCTTTATGGAACCGAGCCGGAAGCGGCGGGTCCATATGCGGCGGACTGGGCCGAGATGGGCAGGGGTGATCCCCTGCTGGAGGCCGCGCGGCGGCATTGCATCGAGATCCCGGCTGGAAGCTATTCGCCGGGCGACCTCCTCGTTTTCCGCTGGCGGCCGCATCTGCCGGCGAAGCATCTCGGCATCCTGGCCGGCGGCAACCGCTTCATCCATGCCTATCAGGGAAGCGCGGTCGTGGCGTCTGCGCTGGCGCCGCAATGGCGCAGCAGGATCGCGGGCGTGTTTGCGTTTCCGCCGGTCTCCACCGATCGCTGACAACGGATCTCACGTTCCATGGCGACAATTCTTCTTCAGGCGGCGGGCGCGGCGTTCGGCGGCGCGCTGGGTCCCATCGGATCCGCCATCGGCTCGGCCGCCGGGGCCATGGCCGGCTACTTCATCGACCGCGCCATCATCAACGGCCTGCAGCGCATCGAGGGGCCCCGGCTTACCGGGGCGAGGCCCTTCACGGCGGAGGAGGGGGCGTCGATCCCACGCGTCTACGGCGTCGCGCGCATGGGCGGGCTGGTGATCTGGGCTACGCGCTTCGAGGAGAGCCGGACGACCACGCGCCAGGGCATCAAGGGCGGACCGCGCGTCACCGAATACTCCTACTTCGCCAACGTCGCCTTCGCGCTGTGCGAGGGCGAGATCGCAGGTGTCCGCCGCATCTGGGCCGACGGCAAGGAACTCGACCGCACGCTCCACGAGATCCGGGTCTATACCGGTGCGGAAACGCAGGAGCCCGATCCGCTGATCGAGGCGAAGCAAGGTGCGGACAACGCGCCGGCTTACCGCGGGACGGCCTATGTCGTATTCGAGCGCTTCCCGCTGGCGGACTACGGAAACCGCATTCCGCAGCTGCAGTTCGAGGTGTTGCGGCCGGTCGGCGAATTCCACAAGCGGGTACGTGGCGTGGCGTTGATCCCCGGCGCGACGGAATACGGGCTTTCGCCCACGCTGATAACGCGCGAGGTGCAGCCGGGCGAGACGCAGGCGCTCAACCGGCATGTGCTCTACGGCACGACCAATCTCGTCGCGGCGCTGGACGAACTTCAGATGCTGTGCCCCAACCTGCAGCACATCGCACTCGTCGCCACCTGGTTCGGCGACGACCTGAGGGCCGGAGAATGCAAGATCCGGCCGATGGTTACCGACAACACCTCGACCAACTTCTCCGAGCCCTGGGTGGTGTCGGGACTCGAGCGAACGGAGGCGTTGCAGGTCAGCTATCATGACGGCGGCGCGGCCTATGGAGGGTCGCCCTCGGACAAAACCATCATCGACGCCATCAAGGAGGTCCGGAAGCGTCGCCTGAAAGTGACGCTCTATCCCTTCATCATGATGGACGTGCCGCCGGACAACGGGCTCCCCGATCCGCATGGCGGCGCGGCCCAGGCCCCCTATCCCTGGCGCGGGCGGATTTCCTGCTATCCGGGGCCTGCGCAGCCGGGGTCCGCCGACAAGACGGCGGATGCGCGGATGCAGGTCGAGGCGTTTTGCGGCGTGGCGACCCCCGCCGACTTCAACGTCCTGGCCGATGCGATCACCTTCACGGGAGATGCCGCCGAGTGGAGCTATCGCCGGTTCCTGCTGCATTTCGCCCATCTTGCAGCTGCGGCGGGCGGCGTCGACGCGTTCCTCGTCGGAACGGAGCTGCGCGGCTTGACGACCCTTCGCGATGCGGGCAACGCGTTTCCGTTCGTCGAGACGCTTTGCGCCCTTGCGGACGAAGTGCGGGGCGTTCTCGGTCCGGCAACAGAGATTACCTACGGCGCCGACTGGAGCGAGTATTTCGGGCACCAGCCGTCGGACGGCAGCGGCGACGCCTTCTTTCACCTCGATCCGCTGTGGTCGCATCCCGAGATCGCGGCGGTCGGCATCGACAACTACATGCCGCTCTCCGACTGGCGTGACGCGGACTACGGCGGCGGCAATGCGGATGGATTCCAGACGCCATACGACATCGAGGGCCTGACCGCGGCGATCGCCGGCGGGGAGGGCTTCGACTGGTACTATTCAAGCGCGGAAGCCCGCGCAGCGCGCGAGCGGGCGCCGATCACCGACGGTTCCGGGAAGCCGTGGGTGTATCGCTACAAGGACCTGGTCAACTGGTGGTCGAACCCGCACTACGACCGTCTCGGCGGAGTCGAGGTTGCCTCGCCGACCGGCTGGATGCCGCGCTCGAAGCCGATCTGGTTCACCGAACTTGGCTGCCCGGCAGTCGACAAGGGACCAAACCAGCCTAACGTCTTCCCCGACCCCAAATCTTCGGAAAGCGCGTCGCCCTATTTTTCGGGCGGCGGTCGCTCCGACATCGCGCAACGGCGGTTCCTGGAGGCGCATCAGAGATACTGGGATCCGGCGCTCACCGGCTTCCAGGAGGCGCGCAATCCCATGTCGGCAGTCTACGACGGCCGAATGCTCGATCACACCCGCACGCTCCTGTGGGCCTGGGATGCACGGCCCTTTCCGGCATTCCCGCTGCGTGGCGACGAATGGCGGGACGGCGGCAACTGGCATCTGGGCCACTGGCTGAACGGGCGTCTCGATGCGTCGAGCTGCAGCGACCTGATCAACGCCATCCTGACGGACCACGGCGCTCCGGAGGCGGACACCACCTATGCAGAAGGCATGGTGCAGGGCTACGTCGTGCAGGACCCCTCGACGGCAAGGGCGGCGCTCGAGCCGCTCACCGACCTCTTCGGCATCATCGCGCTGGACGGCCCCGCGCAGATGGCGTTTCGGCTGGAAGGAGCAGGCGCATCGGACGCAATGACCGTCGACGACCTGGCGCTCCATGGCGGCGCGGCGCTCGACATCGCGCGGACGCCGGATCACGAATTGCCGCGCGAAGCGGTGCTCGGCCTGCGCGAGCTGTTCCTGGAGTATCAGGCGACTGCGCCGCGCAGTCGACGCCTCGGAGCGGTGGGCAGCCGCCAGCAGACGGTGCACTTTCCGGGCTCGATCGAAACTGGCCAGGCACAGTCGCTGCTGGACGACTGGATGAAGCGCCTCTGGACCGAGCGCCAGGGCGTCACCTTCTCGGTGGCGCCGGCAGAAGTGGACATCGAGCCTGGAACGATCATCCGCCTGCCCGCTGCGAACGCCGAGTTCCTGGTCACGAATATCGAGGAGGGCTTGATCCGCACGGTCAATGCCAAGCAGATCGCGCGCGTCAGTCCGACGCCCTGGCGCGGCAGCGGTGCGGCATCGACGGCACCGGTCGTGCCGATCCTTGCGGGAAGGCCAGATGCGTCGCTCCTGGACCTGCCAATGGGGATCGAGGAGACCGCACCGGAAACGCGGCTCAGGATCGCGGCATGGCAGAAGCCATGGCGCAGCCAGGCGGTCTATGCGTCCCCCGACGCCAGCGGCTTCACGCTGCGCGGGGTGGTGACGACGCCGGCCGTGATCGGGCGGCTGATGGAGCCGCTTGGCGGCAACGGGTTCGAGGGCCGCGTCGATCGTGGGACGTCAATCACCGTCAAGCTCTCCTCGGGGGAACTGGCCAGCGTCAGCCGTCTGCAGCTGCTGAACGGGGCCAATGCCGCGGCAATCCGATCTGCATCCGCCGCGTGGGAGGTCGTGCAGTTCGAAGCGGCCGAGGAGATCGCTCCCGATATTTGGCGGCTCGGTAACCTGCTCAGGGGGCAATCGGGTACAAACGACGCGATGGCAGCCGGCGCGCCGGCTGGCGCGATCTTTGTGCTGCTCGACCATGCCGTCGTTCCTGCCGGCCTCTCGGCAGGCGAGGTGGGGTTGGAGCGCAACTGGCGGGTCGGACCCGTCGGCTTCGAAATCACGCCGGCGAACTTTGTGGAAGAAGCCGCCACCGGCGGTGTGCGGGCACAGTTGCCGCTGTCGCCGGTCCATTTGCGGGCAAGGCCGGATGATGCGGGGAACGTGACCCTGTCCTGGATCAGGCGTGGTCGATTCGGCGGCGACGACTGGCAGCAGTCGGAAATCCCCTTGGCCGAAACGCTGGAGGAATACCGAATCGAGATAGCCGCCGCGGGAGGGCCCGTGCTTCGGGCCGCAACGTCGACGACAACGCACTGGATCTATACCGCCGCATCCATCGCGGCCGACTTCGGGACGATGCCGCCGGAACTCGACGTGACGGTTCGGCAGAGGAGCACTGCTGTCGGCTGGGGGATTCCGGCCACACGGCGGCTTGCGACAGACTGAACATCAGCAACCACGGAGCAAGATTTCATGGCCAGCGCAAAACCCTGGTATCTCTCCCGCACCATCTGGGCCTCTCTCGTGACGATCGCCACGGCAATCGCCGGACTGACAGGCGTGCCGCTCGAGGGCATCGACAACGCCGCGCTGGCGGAGACGCTGCTGCAGGCGATCACGGCGGTTTCGGGCCTCATCGCAATCTTCGGCCGCATCGGGGCGAGAGACAGGATCGGGTGACAGGGTCGCCTTCGATCGCTATGGTCGCCCGAACGTACGCGCGGATGGGGCTGGTGTTCATGCCCTGTTCAGCCGTTTGGCGGTAGAAGCTTGGGCATGGGCAACAGAAGCAAATTTCTCCGCATCCTGGGCGCCGCGCTCGCCGCGGCGACGCTGGCAACAGTTTCCCTTTTGCCGGTGGAGGCCGCCTCCCGAAACGGTCAGGAGGTGATCGTCGCTCAGGCCGACTGCTATGCTGTCGGCCAGCAGGTGGCCGCGCAGAACGGCGGCACGCTCGCCAAGGCGCAGGCGGCCAACCGTGGCGGGCAACAGGTCTGCATCATCGTTATCCTCGTGCCGGGCAAGGACGGTGAGCGTCCACGCCGTGCCGAGTTCGTGGTGCCGGCAGGCTGACGCTGTTTCACTGCAGCCGGTTTTCAGCCACCATCGACGCGAAGGCTCAACGATAGGCATCTGATTCCATGCGAATACTGGTCGTCGAGGATGACAAGGACCTCAACCGACAGCTCTCCGATGCGCTGGTTGACGCTGGCTATGTGGTCGACCGCGCATATGACGGCGAAGAGGGCCACTTCCTGGGCGATACGGAGCCCTATGACGCGGTGGTGCTCGACATCGGACTGCCGCAGATGGACGGCATAAGCGTCGTCGAAAGGTGGCGCCGCGAGGGCAGGAAGATGCCGGTGCTGATACTGACGGCGCGCGACCGCTGGAGCGACAAGGTTGCCGGCATTGACGCCGGCGCCGACGACTATGTGACGAAGCCGTTCCATATCGAGGAAGTGCTGGCGCGTGTCCGGGCGCTGATCAGGCGCGCCGCCGGTCACGCCTCGTCCGAACTCACCTGTGGTCCGCTGAGGGTGGATACCAAGGCCTCGAAGGCGGATATCAACGGGACCTCGCTGAAGCTCACCTCGCATGAGTTTAGGCTGCTCGCCTACCTGATGCATCACATGGGCGACGTGGTGTCTCGCACCGAACTGGTGGAGCACCTCTACGACCAGGATTTCGATCGCGATTCCAATACCATCGAGGTGTTTGTCGGACGCCTGCGCAAGAAGATGGGCATCGACATGATCGAGACGGTGCGCGGCATGGGATACCGCATGCGCGAGCCGGAGGCGTGACAGAAGCGCTGCGCCGCATGCCCTTCCGGCTCGGCGGATCCGCGCCATGACATTCGGCCTTCGCTCGCTGACGCTGCGCGTCATCGCCCTTTCGACGCTCTGGGCGGTGCTGTCGCTGATCGTGATCTCGACGATCATCACAACCCTCTACCGCCAGTCCAGCGAGCGTGGCTTCGACAGCGTGCTCTCCGCGCATCTGTTCCACCTGATCGGCTCGGTCGGCGTTTCCGAGAGCGGGTTCCTGACCGGCAGCCCGGATCTCGGCGACCTGCGCTTCTCCGAGCCTCAGTCGGGTTGGTACTGGTCCGTCGAGCCGGTCTCCGGCGGGCTCAAGGGCACGCTGCGGTCCCCTTCGATGACCGAGATCATCCCTTCGCCCGACACCGCCGAAGTTCCTTTCAACGCGAACTTCCAGCGCAACTACGTGACCCAGGGCATCAACGGCGAGGAGATCGAGGTCTTCGAAAACGAGTTCGTGCTCGACACCACGAATCGCGTCGCGCGTTTCCGCGTCATGGGCAACCGCACGGAACTCGAGAACGAGATCGACGGCTTCGAGCGACGGCTGTTCGTCTACCTGGCGATGTTCGGCCTCGGCATGATCGCGATCAACGCGCTGGCGATTCTGCTGGGCCTGCAGCCGCTGAGGCGTGTGAGCGATGCGCTGGCGCAGGTTCGCGAGGGCACCGCCAAGCGCCTGACGGGAACGTTTCCTGCCGAGATCGAGCCCCTGGCCAACGAGACCAACGCGCTCATCGACAACAACCGCCGTATCGTGGAGCGCGCACGCACGCAGGTGGGCAACCTGGCGCATTCGCTGAAGACGCCCCTGGCGGTCATGCTCAACGAATCGCGGTCCATCGGCGGCGACAGGGGAAAGCTGCTGGCCGGCCAGGCGTCCGCCATGCAGAACCAGCTCGACCACTACCTGCAACGCGCCCGGGTGGCGGCGCAACGCGACAGCGTGGTCTACCGGACCCCGGTCGTCGAGGCTCTGACGTCGATGGCGCGCGTGATCCAGAAGCTGAAACCCGAGATCAGCGTAGCTTTCGTGCATCCCAAGCACGAGATTCTGTTCGGCGGCGAACGGGCGGATCTGGAAGAGATCGTCGGCAACCTGCTGGAGAACGCCTCGAAATGGGGGCGGCGTGACGTCAGGCTATCGATAGAGACGCCCCCGGGCGAGCGTCAGGCCAAGACTTTCCAGCTTCTCGTCGAAGATGACGGGCCGGGGATACCCGAGGAGATGGCCAAGAAGGTGCTGCGGCGCGGGACCCGCCTTGACGAGAAGACGCCCGGAACAGGCCTCGGCCTCGCCATCGTCAACGAGCTCGTGCGCGAGTACGGGGGTAACCTGACCCTTGGACGCTCCGATCTCGGCGGCCTCAAGGTGACCGTCGAGCTTTCGGCTGCGAGTTGACAAACTGTCTGGCGCTTGCTGCCGTTCCATCATAGATAGCGACTTGCGCCGCAGTCGCTGCGCTCGGATGCGGTAAAGACCATGAAATTCGTAGCATTTTGGGTGGCGGCGGCTATCGGGATTTCGGGCTGCACGACGACGTCCATCAAGCCGAGCTTGCCCTCGATACGCGGGGGCAATGACGGCAAGGTCGCCGCGGCGATCATTGCCGCAATGAACGGTGGGCTCATCGGCGGCAGGATCGGGAACGGCCTCGGAGAGCGCGACCGGGCGGCCGCACTCGAGGCCGAGTACCGCGCGCTGGAGCACACGCCAAGCGGGCAGCCGGTGACCTGGCGGGGTGCGCAATCCAACGTCTATGGCGAGGTGATTGCGGCCCAGCCCTATCGTGTCGGCTCGCAGGACTGCCGGCAGTACTCGCATCGCGTCTCTTTCGATGGTCAGCCGCGGACGGCGCGCGGCACCGCGTGCCGGAACCCGGATGGCAGCTGGACGCCGCTGACCTGAAAACGTCGGGATGATTTGATCCAGCGCAACGAAGGGCGGCGACCGGTGCTGTAGACGGGGGCCGTAACTGCGCAACCTCGTCGTCAAATCGCCGCACCGCCGCGGATTGGCAGATGCTCCGACGAGGGCTATTGAGATCGGCATGCTGTTCTGGATTGTCGCCGCATTGCTGACGCTCGCCGCAAGTCTGGCGGTCCTGGCGCCACTGACGCGCGGGAGGCTGGAGCCGGCAGGACGCTCCACGAACGATCTCGAAGTCTACCGGGACCAGTTGGCCGAAGTCGAACGCGACATCGATCGGCGTCTGATCGCGCCGAGCGAGGCTGAGCAGGCCCGCGCCGAGATCGGTCGCCGGATCCTTCGCGTTGCCGGCCCGGCAGCGCCTGCTGCGGCGCGGATGTCGGATCGACGGGCGCGGCTCGTCGGCGGCATGGCGGTCCTTGCGGTGCCGCTGCTGAGCTGGGGCTTCTATGCCGCGCTGGGCTCGCCTGATTTACCGTCTCAGCCGCTGGAAGAACGCCTCGCCAAGCTGCCGCAGGACTCCACGCCCGACGAGCTTGTCGCGCGCGCCGAGCGCGCCTTGCGCGACAATCCCGGCGATGGGCGCGGCTGGGATGTGCTGGCGCCGGTCTACCAGAGACTGGGACGGGCGAACGAGGCGGTGTTCGCTTACCGCAACGCGATCAAGCTGCTGGGCGATGCGCCAGAGCGGTGGACCGGTCTCGGTGTCGCACTGAGCGACGTGGCGGGAGGCACCGTCTCGGCCGACGCGCGTGCCGCCTTCGAAAAGGCGCTGCAGCTTGAGGCCGGATATCCGAAGGCGCGGTTCTTCCTGAACGTTGCTGCTGTCCAGGAGGGCCGCTTCGACGACGCGATCTCCGATTGGAAGGAGATGGCGACGACCTTGCCTCAGGAGTCGGAGTGGCGCGGTGCGGCCGCGCAGGCGGTCGCCATGGCCGAGCAGCGCAGGACCGCGGCGGACACCCGCCCATCCGGGCCGACCGAGGATGACATGGCTGCAGCCGGCGAAATGTCCGAGGGCGATCGCAACCAGATGATCGAGGCGATGGTGGCTTCTCTTGACGAAAAGTTGAAGGCCAATCCCAACGATCTTGAAGGCTGGAAGCGGCTCGTTCGTTCATATGTCGTGCTTGGCAAGACAGATGCGGCTCGCGATGCGCTCACGCGCGGGCACCACGTTCTGGACGGTGCCGCCGCCGAGGATCTGACAGCCTTCGCAGCATCGCTCGGGCTGAGCATGACGGAGTGACGATGACCCGCAAACAGAAGCGGCTTTCGGTGATCGCGGGCGCACTTGCCTTCCTCGGTGCGGCGACAGGTCTGACCTTGTATGCGCTCGGCCAGAAGGCCTCGTATTTCTACATGCCTGCCGACCTGAGCACGGCGTCGGTAGCGCCCGGCCAGCGCATCCGGCTGGGCGGCCTGGTGGAGAAGGGAACGATCGCCCGGGGGCAGGGGACGCAGGTGGCGTTTGCCGTTACCGACCACGAGAAATCGGTGAAGGTGACCTACACCGGGCTGCTCCCAGATCTTTTCCGCGAGGAGCAAGGGGTGATCACCGAGGGTGTCTTCGGTGCAGATGGTGTATTCGTGGCCGACAGCGTACTTGCCAAGCATGACGAAAGCTACATGCCGCGAGAGGTCGCAGAGGGCCTGAAGGAGAAGGGCGTCTGGCAGCCCAATTGAGCATGGTTGAGATCGGGCATTTTTCACTGGTTCTGGCGCTGGCCCTCGCGATCGTGCAGTCGGTCGCGCCGGCGGTCGGCGCGCGCCTTCAGGACGAACGGCTGATGGCGGTGGGCCAGCCGGTCGCGATCGCCGGTTTCGCACTCACGGCGCTGTCGTTTGCCGCCCTCGTCTGGGCCTATGTGCAGTCCGACTTCTCGGTGGCGAATGTGTGGGAGAACTCGCATTCGCTGAAGCCGATGATCTACAAGATCACCGGCACTTGGGGTAACCACGAAGGCTCCATGCTGCTCTGGGTGCTGATCCTCAGTCTGTTCGGCGCGTTGGTGGCGATCTTCGGAAGCAACCTGCCGGCCACCCTTCGGGCGAACGTGATCGCGGTGCAGGGCTGGATCGGCACTGCATTCCTGCTGTTCATCCTGGCCACGTCCAACCCGTTTGCGCGCCTCGACCCCGCGCCGATCGAAGGTCGCGACCTCAATCCGCTGCTGCAGGATATCGGCCTGGCGGTGCACCCGCCGCTTCTCTATCTCGGCTATGTCGGTTTCTCCGTCTGCTTCTCCTTCGCCATTGCCGCGCTGATCGACGGGCGTATCGACGCCGCGTGGGCGCGCTGGGTCCGGCCGTGGACGCTTGCCGCATGGTTGTTTCTGACCGGTGGCATCACCGTCGGTTCCTACTGGGCCTACTACGAGCTCGGATGGGGCGGGTTCTGGTTCTGGGATCCGGTCGAAAACGCTTCCTTCATGCCCTGGCTCGCCGGCACGGCGCTGCTTCACTCGGCGATCGTTATGGAGAAGCGTGCGGCCCTGAAGATCTGGACGCTGCTCCTCGCGATCCTGACTTTCTCGCTGTCGCTGCTCGGCGCATTCCTGGTGCGATCCGGCGTGCTGACATCGGTGCATGCCTTCGCGACCGACCCCAGCCGCGGCATGTTCATCCTCGGCATCTTGATTTTCTTCATCGGCGGCTCGCTGGCGCTCTTCGCGCTGCGTGCGTCGAGCCTGACCGCGGGCGGGCTGTTCCATCCGGTTTCGCGCGAGGGCGCGCTGGTGCTGAACAACCTGTTCCTGACCACCGCGACGGCGACCGTTCTGGTCGGCACGCTCTATCCTTTGCTGGTCGAGGCGTTCAGCGCGGACAAGATCTCCGTTGGCGAACCCTTCTTCAACCTGACTTTCGGTCCGCTGATGCTGCCGCTGCTCTGTGCGGTGCCGTTCGGACCGCTATTGTCGTGGAAGCGCGGCGACCTTCTGGCGGTCTCCCAGCGCCTGATGGCAGCGTTCGGCGGCGCGCTGCTGGTCCTGCTCGTCGTCTACCTGTTCGTGGATGGCGCTTCGGTGTTCGCCGCTCTCGGTTGCGGGCTGGCCGCCTGGTTGATCCTCGGCGCGGTGACCGATCTATGGCTGAAGGGGGGCTTCGGGAACGTCCCGGCGAGAACTGCCCTGAAGCGATTGGTCGGCCTGCCGAAATCCATGTTCGGAACCGCGATCGCTCATATGGGGCTCGGCTTCACGTTGCTCGGCATCGTCGGCGCCGTGGCGTTCCAGCAGGAGCATATCGTGGAGATGAAGCCGGGCGAGTCGCTCGACGTCGCCGGCTATACCCTGAGTTATGAAGGCCTGGCGCCGTTCAAGGGCGCCAACTATGACGAGGAGCGAGGCTCGTTCCGCATCGCGCTCGCCGACGGAGCGGATGCCGGGACGATCGTCTCGGCAAAGCGCTTCTATCCGGCCCGCCAGATGCCGACGACGGAAGCGGGCATCAGGACCTTCGGTTTCAGCCAACTCTACGTATCGCTTGGCGACGAAACCTCGAACGGTGGCATCGTGGTGCGCATCTGGTGGAAGCCGCTGGTTACGCTGATCTGGATCGGCGGACTGGCGATGATGGCGGGCGGCGCGGTTTCGCTCTTCGACCGCCGGCTGCGGGTCGGCGTTCCGGCCCGCCGCAAGGCGGCCGGCAAGCCTGTGCCGGAAGGCGCAGCGTGATGCGCCGCGCCGCCATCCTGCTTGTTGGCTGGCTGTCCCTTGTTGCTCCGGCGCTTGCCGTGCAACCGGACGAGGTGTTGGCGGACCCGGCGCTCGAGGCGCGCGCGAGGGGCCTATCGGCGGAACTCCGCTGCATGGTCTGCCAGAACCAGTCGATCGATGATTCCAACGCCGACCTGGCGCGCGATCTGCGCGTGCTGGTGCGAGAGCGCCTGACGGCGGGCGATACCGACGAACAGGTGATCGATTACGTCGTCGCCCGCTATGGCGAGTTCGTGCTCCTGAAGCCGCGTTTCAACGTGCGCAATGCGCTCCTGTGGGGGACGCCGGCGCTACTTCTCCTTGTCGGCGGGGCCTTCCTCATCGTCTCGGCCCGCTCGCGCAAGCCGGCCGTCAACGCCGCGCTCTCTGCGGACGAGAAGGCGCGCCTCGACGCCGTCCTCAAGGATGGCGGCTAACGCCGCCGCAACATTACAAAACTTTCATGCTGCGGAAATGGCACGGTAATGTGCCGCTCTCTATCTCTCGGTTCGAAGGATGCGTCGCCAGTGCATCCGATCCTAAGAGGACCGACAGATGAGCAACTCCCCCAACGTTTCAACCCGGACCCGCACGCGCCTGATGGCCGCTGCCGCTTCGATCGCCGTCGCCGGCGCGATCGGCTTCGGCGCTGCCGTCTCGGGCACAGCCCCGGTGTTTGCAGAGGCCGTTCGCGTCGAGGCGCCGCAGGCCCCAAGCTTCGCCAATGTGGTCGAGAAGGTGTCGCCGGCCGTCGTCAGCGTACGCGTCAAATCCAAGATCGAGCCGGCGTCGGATGGCGTCACCCAGTTCTTCGGTGGGCCCGATGGCCTCGAGAACCTGCCGCGCGACCACCCGCTTTACCGCTTCTTCCGCGATTTCCGTCGTGACGACGACCAGCAGGGACGCCGCTCCGAGCGGCGCGAGCGTCAGCGCGAGATGCGTCCGACCTCCCAGGGCTCCGGCTTCTTCATCTCCGAGGACGGCTATCTCGTCACCAACAACCACGTCGTCGAGAAGGGCGCTGAGTTCACCGTCGTCACGGATAGCGGCAAGGAACTCGACGCCAAGCTCGTCGGAGCCGACCCGCGCACCGATCTGGCTGTCCTGAAGGTCGACAGCTCCGACAAGTTCACCTACGTCGCCTTCGCTGACGACGCCAAGATCCGCGTCGGCGACTGGGTGGTCGCGGTCGGCAACCCGTTTGGCCTCGGCGGCACCGTTACGGCAGGCATCGTGTCGGCCCGCGGTCGTGACATCGGCGCAGGCCCGTACGACGACTTCATCCAGATCGACGCGGCCGTGAACCGGGGCAACTCGGGCGGCCCGGCCTTCAACCTCAACGGCGAAGTGGTTGGCATCAACACCGCCATCTTCTCTCCGTCCGGCGGCAATGTGGGCATCGCCTTCGCGATCCCGGCCTCGACCGCCAAGCAGGTCGTCGACGACCTGATGAAGGACGGCAGCGTGGCCCGCGGCTGGCTCGGCGTTCAGATCCAGCCGGTGACGCAGGACATCGCCGACTCGCTCGGCCTGGAAGGCGCCAAGGGCGCGCTCGTTTCCGAGGCGCAGGAGGGCCCGGGCAAGGAAGCCGGCATCGTTGCGGGCGACGTCATCACCAGCGTCGACAGCAAGGAAGTGACGTCACCCAAGGAACTTGCCCGACTGATCGGCACGATGCAGCCCGGCAAGGAGGTCGAGATCGGCGTGTGGCGGAACGGCAAGGCCGAGACGATCAAGATGAAGCTCGGTTCGATGCCCGGCAGCGATAAGCACGCATCCGCCACCCAGTCGGGCCCGGTTGAACCCGGCACGCTGGAGGAGATGGGGCTGACCGTGACGCGCGCCGAGGATGGAAACGGTCTCGTCGTGACCGACGTAGATCCAGACAGCGATGCGGCCGACCGCGGCATCCAGGCCGGCGACGTCATCACGTCGATCAACTCCTTGCCGGTAAACGGCTCGGGCGATGTCGAGAAGGCTCTGGCCGATGCGACCAAGGCGGGCCGCAAGGCGGTGCTTTTCCAGATCACCCGCGATGATGCGAACCGCTTCGTCGCGCTGCCGCTCGCGAAGGGCTGACGCCTCGATCGACCTTGTCCGCCGCGATCGCAAACACCCCCGAGGTCGCGGCGGTCGAGTGGGCGGGGCAGGGCCGGATGCGTTTGTCAGTTCCGCCTCCGGCCTGCGGCAGCGGTCCCCGAACAACCGCTGCCGCGTTCATTCGGAAACGCGACAATGACCATCTCTGCCCCTGCCGATTTCGCGTATAACCTGCCCATGAAGATTCTTGTCATCGAGGACGATCGCGAGGCGGCCGATTATCTGCGCAAGGCGCTGGGCGAATCCGGCCACACGGCGCATGTCGCCTCGGATGGGGAAACCGGCTTCGAGATGGCGGACAGCGGTGACTACGACGTAATGATCGTCGATCGCATGCTGCCGCGTCGTGACGGTCTTTCGGTGATCACCGAACTGAGAGCCAGGGGCAACACCACGCCTGTGCTGATCCTCTCGGCGCTGGGGGAGGTCGATGACCGTGTCACCGGCCTTCGCGCCGGCGGCGACGACTACCTTACGAAGCCTTATGCTTTCTCGGAGCTGCTGGCCCGCATCGAGGTCCTCAACCGTCGTGGCGGCGCCCGCGAGGCCGAAACAGTCTATCGCACGGGCGATCTGGAACTCGACCGCCTCTCCCATACAGTGAAGCGCGCGGGCAAGGAGATCACCCTGCAGCCGCGCGAGTTCCGTCTCCTCGAATACCTGATGCGGCACGCCGGGCAGGTGGTGACGCGCACCATGCTGCTCGAAAACGTGTGGGACTATCACTTCGACCCGCAGACCAACGTGATCGACGTCCATGTCTCGCGCCTGCGTGGCAAGATCGAGAAGGGGTTCGAAGGACCCGTCCTGCATACGATCCGCGGCGCCGGCTACATGCTGAAGGCCGGTTGAGATGGACCTTTCCCCTCGGCCTGCGGGCTAAAATGGCGCTTCCGCTGCCAGCCATACTGAGGACGACTGCCGCCAGGCTTTCGGCGCTCTATCTCCTCCTGTTCGCGATCTGTGCCGTCGTTCTGGTCTTCTACATGACGTCCCTGTCGGCCCGCATGCTGGCGGCGCAGACGATGGATACGATCAACGAGGAGGTGGCCGATCTCGGCCGGTCCTACCAACGCGGCGGGCTGCCGCTTCTGGTGCGCACCATCGAGCGACGCGCCCGCCAGCCCGGCGCCAACCTCTACCTCATCGCCGACGCCAACGGGCGCATCCTGTCGGGCAACGTGGAGAACATCCAGCCCGGGGTGCTGGAGACCAACGGGTGGACCGAAATCCCGTTCAGGTATCAGCGTTACGGCGAGGGCGCCGAGCGCGAGGCAATTCCTGACAATACCTTTCCCGCGCCGCGCGTGGACCAGCGCGCCAGCCATGATGCGATGGCGCTCGTGCTCAGGCTGCCCAACCAGATGATCATCCTGGTCGGGCGCGACCTCGGCGAGCCGCAGCGGTTTCGCGCCGTCGTCAGGCAGTCGCTGATGATCGCGCTCGGCATGATGGGGCTCGGCGGCCTCCTGATCTGGTTCCTGGTCGGACGGCGGGCGCTGAAGCACATCGACAAGGTGTCGGAGGCCAGTCGTCGCATCATGGGCGGCGATCTGTCGGGCCGGTTGCCGGTGACCGGGGCGGGCGACGAGTTCGACCGCCTGTCGGAAAACCTCAACGCCATGCTCGCCAGGATCGCCAGCCTCAACGAGGGCCTGCGACAGGTCTCGGACAACATCGCGCATGACCTCAAGACGCCGCTGACGAGACTGAGGAACCGGGCGGAGGCAGCGCTCGCCTCAAAGGCGGAGCCCGACGAGTATCGCGCCGCGCTTGAGCAGACGATCACTGAATCCGACCAGCTCATCAAGACCTTCAACGCGATCCTGATGATCTCGCGCCTGGAGGCCGGGTACTCGGCGGAGCAGACGACGTCGGTGGATCTCAGCGTCGCCGTAAGGGACGTGATTGAGCTCTATGAGCCGGCGGCTGAGGAAATGGGCGTCAAGCTGGAAGCCGCCGTCGCCGAGGGCCTCGTCATCGAAGGGAATCGTGAACTGCTCGCGCAGGCGCTGTCGAATATCGTCGACAACGCACTCAAGTACGCGTCCGGCAACGGCAGGCAAGCGCATGTGAAGGTCGCGCTCGCCAGGGACGCGGACGACATCCGCCTCACCGTCACGGACGACGGGCCCGGCATCCCGGATGCGGTCGATCGCAACCGCGTGACCGAGCGCTTTGTCCGGCTCGAAAAGAGCCGCTCGCAACCGGGATCGGGCCTCGGCCTCAGCCTGACGAAAGCCGTCATGAAGTATCATGGCGGCAGGCTTGATCTCCTGCCCGCTGATCCGGGATTATCGGTGGTCATGAGTTTTCCGGTGAAAGCGGGCGCGTAGATGAAGGCGGCACGAGCTAAGGCGCAACAATCGCAATGGTTTGCCACGCCGCCGCGGCGATTGAAGGCGCTCGACGCGGCGGATGCTGCGGAGGCGTTGGCCGAACTGGTCCAGCTGGCTGCTGAGGAGAAGCTGCCTCGCCTGGGCAAGCTTGCCGCCGGAAGCGGTCCGGACGCGGCGTTCCTGGGCAGCGTGCTCGACCTTTCCGAATTCGTCAGGGACGCGGTGCGCCGACAGCCGCAGATGCTGGAACGCCTGTTCGACCAGACTGTCGAGGAGCGGCTCGCCGCCATCAACGCTGCGATCCGCGCCTTGCCGTACGAGGAGGGCGCGACCGAGGCCAGCATCATGAAGGGGCTGCGCCTGCTGAAGGGCGAAAGCCATTTTCTTGTGGCGCTGTCGGAACTGGCCGGCGAGGCGGAGGTGGCTCAAACGGTCCGCCGACTGAGCGCCCTGGCGGACGCCTGCACGGACGCAGCAGTGGATTTCCTGCTGCGCGACGCGCATGGGCAGGACAAGTTGAAGCTGCCGGATCCGGGCAAGCCTGCACAGAGCTCCGGCTGGATCGTGCTGGGCATGGGCAAGCTTGGCGCGTGCGAGCTGAACTTCTCCTCGGACATCGACCTCATCGTCTTCTTCGATCCCGAGGCGAAGGCGATCATCGATCCCTACGAAGCCAACGAGCTGTTCGCGCGGCTGACGCGCCGCCTGCTGCGCATCCTCCAGGATCGCACCGAACACGGCTATGTCTTCCGGACTGACCTCAGGTTGCGGCCCGATCCCGGCTCGACGCCGCTCGCCATCCCGGTCTCGGCGGCCCTCCACTATTACGAGAGCCGGGGCCAGAACTGGGAACGCGCCGCGATGATCAAGGCGCGGCCCGTGGCAGGCGATATCGTGGCGGGCGACGCCTTCCTGCGCGAACTCCAACCCTATGTCTGGCGCAAGTATCTGGATTACGCGGCGATCGCCGACGTCCATTCGATCAAGCGGCAGATTCATGCCCACAAGGGCCATGGCGAGATCGCCGTGAAGGGGCACAATGTGAAGCTCGGCCGTGGCGGCATCCGCGAGATCGAGTTCTTCGTCCAGACGCAGCAGTTGATCGCGGGTGGACGGTTCCCCGAGCTGCGCGGCCGCCAGACAGTGCCGATGCTGGCCGAGCTTGCAGAGCGGGGCTGGATCACCGCGGAAGCGCGCGACGTGCTGACGCGGCAGTACTGGTTCCTGCGGCGTGTTGAACACGCGCTGCAGATGGTGGCGGATGAGCAGACCCACACCTTGCCGGAGGATGACGAAGAGCTCGAGCGCATCGCGCTGATGCTCGGCTACGACGAGGCGGAAACCTTCGCGGCCGACTTCCGGGCTTCGCTTCACGAGGTCGAGAAACACTACGCGGCATTGTTCGAGACGGCGCCCGAGTTGTCGTCGGGGGTCGGCAACCTCGTCTTCACCGGCGACGTCGACGATCCGGGCACGCTGGAAACGTTGAGCGGGTTGGGTTTCCAGCGGCCGAGCGACATCTGCCGCGTCATCCGGACGTGGCATTTCGGCCGATATCGCGCCACCCAGTCCGCCGAGGCGCGCGAACGGCTGACGGAACTCACGCCTGCGCTGCTGAAGGCGTTCGGCGGCACCCGGCGCGCCGACGAGGCGCTGCTGCGTTTCGACGAGTTCCTCGCGGGGCTCCCCGCGGGCATCCAGCTCTTCTCGTTGCTCCAGTCCAATCCCGCGCTCCTGCAACTCCTTGCGACGATCATGGGCGCGGCGCCGCGCCTGGCCCAGACGATTACCCGCCGGCCGCATGTGTTCGACGGCCTGCTGGATCCGGCGCTTCTCTCCGAACTGCCCAATCGCGCCTACCTCTCGGCCCGCCTTGAGACCTTCCTCCAGGGCGCTGAGATCTATGAGGATCTCCTCGACCGCCTGCGCATCTTCGCCTCCGAGCAAAAATTTTTGATCGGCGTGCGGCTGCTCGCCGGCGCCATCGATGCGGCGCGTGCGGGCAAGGCCTTTTCCGACCTGGCCGACTTGACCATCGGCGCGGCGCTGGATGCCGTGCTGGCGGAGTTTGCCGTACGCCATGGCCGCGTGCCGGGCGGGCGCGTCGCCATTCTCGGCATGGGCAAGCTCGGCAGCCGCGAACTGACCGCAGGATCGGATGTCGACCTGATCCTGCTCTACGATCATGACGAGCAAGCCGAGGAGTCCGACGGCGAAAAGCCCCTGGCGCCGTCGCACTACTATGCGCGGCTGACGCAAAGGCTCATCGCGGCGGTTTCTGCGCCGACTGCGGAGGGCGTGCTCTACGAGCTCGACCTGAGATTGAGGCCGTCCGGGAACAAGGGCCCGGTCGCAACCCACATCGATGCATTCAGGAAGTATCAGCGCGAGGAGGCCTGGGCCTGGGAGCACATGGCCCTGACACGCGCCAGGCCCATTGCTGGCGACGCGGGCTTTGCCGGCGAGATCGACGAGGAGATCTCGCAGGTGCTGGACCACTCACGCAATGCGGGCGAGGTGGTCGCCGAAGCCGCCAAGATGCGCAGGTTGATCGAGAAGGAGAAGCCGCCACGGGATCTCTGGGACATCAAGCTGATCCCGGGGGGACTGATCGACCTGGAATTCATTGCCCAGGTGGCGGTGCTGACGGGCAAAGTCCGATGGACAAGCCGCACCACTTCCACGCACGACATACTTGCGCATCTCGATCCGGGTTTCGCGCCGGCGCAGGCGCAGGGCGACCTGGTCGACGCCTACACGCTCTACCTGTCGTTGACGCAGATGATCCGGCTGTGCCTCACCGTTCCGTTCGACCGCAGCGACGTTCCGCCAGGGCTGGCGGACCTGCTGCTGGGCGCGACCGACCTGCCGGAGTTCGGCGTGCTCGAGGCGCATCTGAAGGAAACGTCGCAGTCGGTTCGCACGCATTTCGACCGGCTGCTTCGCGCGAAAGGCTGACATGGGCTGTCGGGGCCCGCAGCCCTTTCGCTTCGCATCGGGGGTGACGATGCAATGGAGAAGTTGATGAGGAAGACGACCAGATACGCGCTCGCATTCGCCGCGGTCGCAAGTGCCCTTGGCACTGCAGCCGTCGCCCAGGATGGAACCGGGAAGCGCGGACATCACCAAAGCCGGCTCGAACGCGCCGACGTCGACAAGAGCGGCGACGTCACCTTCGAGGAATTCGCCGCGGCGATCAACGGCCGCTTCGGGGGTGCCGACGCCAACGGAGACGGCAGGATGACTGTCGCCGAGATCGCCGACGAGATCCAGCGCATGCGCGCCGAGCGCATGGCGAAGCGGATGGTCGAGCGCTTCGACGTTAACGGCGATGGTGAGTTGACCAAGGCCGAGGTTGAGGCGCGGCAGAAGAAGATGTTCGCGCTGCTCGACCGCAACGACGACGGCAGGATTGCGCAGGACGAGATGCCGGCGCGCGGCGAGGGCCGGCGGCGTTAACAGGCCACATCGCTTGCATATTGCCTCTCCCCATTTTGCGGGGGGAGGACAAGGGGAGAGCGATGCTACGCGGCCATCATGTGGTGCATTTCTTGGCAGGGGATGCGCACCGAAACGATGGTGCCGACGCCGTGCGTCGAGCGGATTCGCAGCGAACCGCCATGCATCTCCGCCAGTGAACGCGAGATGGCGAGGCCAAGGCCTGAACCGGTGTGGTTCTTGGAGAACTGGTTCTGCACCTGCTCGA
This sequence comes from Mesorhizobium shangrilense, assembly GCF_028826155.1. Classification (NCBI taxonomy): domain Bacteria; kingdom Pseudomonadati; phylum Pseudomonadota; class Alphaproteobacteria; order Hyphomicrobiales; family Phyllobacteriaceae; genus Arvimicrobium; species Arvimicrobium flavum. Next base: position 3,856,640 of record NZ_JAQGPN010000001.1, on the reverse strand, counting down.
ATGGCCTGCCGAGCTTGCAGAGCGCCTTCTTCGGGATGCCGCAGCCGTTGTCCTCGATGGTCAGGCGCATGGCGCCGCCGATATTGCGTGCACGCACGGCTATGCGGCCGCCTTGCCCGGTGAACTTCACGGCGTTGGAAAGCAGGTTGATGAGGATCTGCTTCATGGCGCGGCGGTCGGCGAAGAACGTCATGCGTTCCCCGATCTCGGTGTCGATGGAGATTTCCTTCTTGCCTGCCTGCAGCGCGATCACCCGCACGGTTTCGATGATCAGCGGGTTGAGGTCGATCTCCTCGCGGTCGACCGAGAGCTGTCCCGCCTCGATCTTCGACATGTCGAGTATGTCGTTGATTACGCCCAGCAGATACGCGCCGGCATCGTGGATGTCCCTGACATACTCCTCGTAGCGGTTCGAGCCGAGCGGTCCGAAGATGCTGGACTGCATCATCTCGGAGAAGCCGATGATGGCGTTGAGCGGCGTGCGCAGTTCGTGCGACATGTTTGCCAGGAATTCTGACTTCGCACGGTTGGCCGCCTCGGCCCGCTCGGTCTCCTTCATGTATTTGCGGTTGAGCTCCACGAGTTCCTTCGACCGCTCGCCCTCCGACTTGCGAGCGACGCTGAGGTCGTGGATCGTCGCCATGAGCCGCCTCTCGCTGTCCACGAGCTTCTCCTGGTGCTGCTTCAGCTGCGTGATGTCGGCGCCGACGGAAACGAGGCCGCCGTCGCGGGTCGTCAACTCGTTGACCTGCACCCAGCGGCCATCGGCGAGCAGCCGCTCGTAGGTGGCCGAGCCGCGCGATCCTCCGGCGTTCGCCAGGCGGCGATCGGACACGAACGCCATCGCCTGTTCTTCGATCTCCTCGCGCGGCGTTCCCGGCGCGATGTCGCGGCCGGCCAACCCCATCTCCTGCAGGTACTTCGAATTGCACATCACCAGGCGCTTCTTGGAGTCCCACAGCACGAAGGATTCGGTGATGTTCTCGATCGCCGTGCGAAGCCGCAGGTCCGCAGCCTCCGAGCGCTGCGTCAGGTGGTATTGCTCGGTGACGTCGATGGCGATTCCGAGGAGATGGATCTCCTGCGCATCGGGGTCGACCACCTCGGCGCGGGCGCGCACCCACACCCATTGCCCGTCGGCATGGCGGATACGGAAGACGCGGTCGATGCAGTCCGTCTTACGCGACACGATCTGGTTGGCGATGTCGTAGAGGTCGGCGTCGTCGGGATGGATGATCTCGGAGACACGGCCGAACGAAAGCATCTCTTCGCAGGGTTCGTAGCCCAGGATTTCGTACATGGACCGCGACCAGTACATCTTGCCGCGCGCCAGGTCCCAGTCCCACAGTCCGCAGCGGCCACGCATCAGCGCGAGATCGATGCGCTCATGCGCGCGGCAATAGATGCGATCCGCCGTCCGGGCGCGCGACGCCTGGCCGAAATAGCCATAGAGAATGACGATCAGCACGCCCGCGGTCAGCACGAAGAGCGTGACGTTCAGCGATACCGAGCGGTTCCATTCGAACAGCAGCGCCTCCCGCGAGATCATGGCGACGGCTGCGGCTCCGCGCCGTTCCGTCAGGTCCATCGCCGCATACCAGGGCTTGCCGTCAACGATGACCTCGATCACGCCGGCGCGCTCGCCGAACATGAACAGCGGCTGGGCGCCGGTCACGATGGAATCGAGCGTCCGCGTCTCCCAGCCGATCCCCTCAGGGGTCACCGCGACGATGTTGAAGTCGCTGTCCGTAACGGCCAGCACGTACCGATTCTTGATGCCGCCATACTGGTTCGCACGCTTGAGCAGGTCGGAGGCCAGATCGGCTTTCGGCGAGCCGCCGCCGATCTCCAGCATCAGCGCGTTGGAAAGCTCGCTTGCGGCCAGCGCAAGCAAGGTCCTGGCATTGCGTTCGACGTCGTCGCGCGCCGAATTGAGGGAGATCGCCCTCATTCCCGCGACGACGATCAGGAAGACGATGATGAGCGTCGGAATCGCCCGGCGTAGCATCGGCTCCGCATCGAGCAGCCTTTGGTGGGCAGGTTCCGCCAGCCCCCGCGCATTCCCTGCAAGCACACTGGCGCTGGGTATTGCGTTTCGGGCAAAGGAAGTACGCCCGGGCGCGCTCCACGCGTCCGACTTAGCCATATTGATCCGGCTCCCCAAGCTGGATTTGCGATTACTGATTCGGACCCCGCACTCCCGAACCTGCCCTAAAGAATCAGAGGTGATTCGGGTTGTCCAGTGGGTTCGTTAACAATTCAGTAACCGTTTGAAAACTCAGGCTAAAGTTCGCTCTACAATGTCGCGCAGATCGGCCGAGAGCTTGTCGGTCGCGGCAATCGCGAGGAGTGTCTCGCGCGCCTTCCGCTGACGCGCCGGCTCGAGCGAGCGCCATGACCGCAGCGCGGTCGCCAGTCGGGCCGCGACCTGCGGATTGCGCTGCTCGACTGCCAGCACCGTTTCGGCAAACAGGCTGTATCCGGCGCCGTCCGGACGGTGGAAGCCGGTCTGGTTGGCGCTGAAGAAAGTGCCGGCGAGCGACCTGACCCGGTTCGGATTGGAGATCGAGAAGGCGGGGTGCTGCATCAGCGCACGGACGCGGTCCGCGGTAGCATGCCCCGGCACCGACGCCTGGATCAGGAACCACTTGTCCATGACCAGAGGATCGTCGCGGAAGCGTATCTCGAATGCTGCGAGCGCACGGTCGGCGAGATCCGAGCCCGGATGCCGGTGCGCCAGCACCGTCAGCGCCGCGGCGCGGTCCGTCATGTTCGTCGCGGCGTCGAAGTGGCCGTAGGCGAGGCGGTCGCCTTCCGGCAGCAGCGCGAGGTAGTCGAGCAGCGTGTTGCGCAGCGCCCGGCGTCCGGCGCTCGCCGCGTCAGGGCTGTAGGGCGCGTCGGAGCGCAACCCTTCGTAGAGTGTGCGGAACGCCTCGGCGTTGCGGGTCGCAATCGAACGGGCCAGCATTTCGCGCGCCAGGCAGATCGCATCCGGGTCGATGTTCGTGCCGATCTCGCGCGCGACATCGGCCTCGCCGGGTAGCGTCAGCGCCAGCGCGCGGAAGGCATGCTCCAGACGTTCATCCATGGCGATCGTGTGGGAGGCTGCCGCCAGGTCGTCGCCGAACTCCGGCGTCCTGTCGCCGCGCAGCTTTCGGAAGGCCGCCATGAGTTCTTCTGTCAGCAGGCCGTTGAAAGCCTGCCAGCGGCCGTAGGGATCGCTGTCGTGACGCGCCAGGAAGATGCGGTCCTCCTTCCTCATCTCGAAGGTGAGGGTGACCGGCGCGGAAAAGCCTCTGTTGAGCGAGACGACAGGCCGCTCGGAAATGCCGGTGAACTTCACCGACTGCCGCCGCTTGCGCACATGGATCACGTCGTTCTCGACGCTGGCGCCCGAGACCGCGCCGTGAACCATGTCCCGGCCGTCCGGACCCACGAGGCCGAAGGCGAGAGGGATGTGCATGACCCGCTTGCGGGCTTCCGAAGGCGTCGGCGCAAGCGACTGCTCGATCTCCAGCGTCAGTTCCTGCGACGCTGGGCTGTAGCTCGCGGTCACCGCGACATTGGGAGTGCCGGCCTGATGGTACCACAGCGCGAACTGCGACAGATCCTGGTCGGACGCATCCTCGAAGACTTTCAGGAAATCCTCGATCGTCACGGCTTGGCCGTCGTGCCTCTCGAAATAGAGGTCCATGCCGCGCCTGAAGAGGTCGGCGCCGATCAGCGTGTGGATCATCCGCGCGACCTCGGAGCCCTTTTCGTAGACCGTCGCCGTATAGAAGTTGTTGATCTCGCGATAGCGCCGCGGTCGTACCGGATGGGCGAGGGGCCCCTGGTCCTCCGGGAATTGATGCGCCCGCAGGGTGCGCACTTGGGCAATGCGGCTGACGGCGCGCGAACGCTGGTCCGACGAGAACTCGTGGTCGCGGTAAACGGTCAGACCTTCCTTCAGGCAGAGCTGGAACCAGTCGCGGCAAGTGATTCTGTTACCTGTCCAATTGTGGAAATACTCGTGCGCGATGATCGCCTCGATATTGGCGAAATCGGCGTCCGTCGCGGTCTCTTCTCCAGCCAGGACGTACTTGTCGTTGAAGATGTTGAGACCCTTGTTCTCCATCGCGCCGATGTTGAAGTCGGACACGGCCACGATGTTGAAGACGTCGAGGTCGTATTCGAGGCCGAACACCTCCTCGTCCCATTTCATGGAGCGCCTGAGGGCATCCATGGCGTAGCTGGCCTGGTTCTCCTTGCCGCGCTCGACATAGAGTCCGAGCTCGACCGACCTGCCGGAGGCGGTGACGAAGCGGTCCTTGATACAACCGAGGTCGCCGGCGACGAGCGCAAAGAGGTAGGAGGGCTTGGGATGCGGGTCGTGCCAGACCGCATAGTGGCGGTCGCCTGCAAGCTCGCCGCTCTCGCCCGGATTGCCGTTCGAGAGCAGGCGGGAGAGGGCGCGGGGCGCCTCGATGCGGACCGTGTAGACGGACAGGATGTCAGGGCGGTCGAGGAAATAGGTGATCCGCCTAAAACCTTCCGCTTCGCATTGCGTGCAGTAGACGCCGTTGGAGAGATAGAGCCCCATGAGGGCCTGATTGCCGGAAGGCGCGACGACGGTGTCGATGGTGAGCCGGAAGCGCCTGCCGCGCGGCGGCCGCGCGATGGTGAGGCGCTCGTCATCCGCGGTGAACGTTCCGGCCTGCGCAACGACGCCGTCGATCTCCAGTCGCTTCAATTCCAGTCCATCGCCGTCGAGGATGAGCGGCGTCTTCTCCGAAACGCCGGAGCGGCGTTCGATCAGCAGCTCTGCGCGCACCAGGGTGGCATCGGGAAAGAGCTGGAATGTCAGATTGGTTTCGGGAATGAGATAGTCGCTGGGCCGGTAGTCCTCGAGCCGGAAAACCTGGCCGGTGTCTGTACGCATCTACAACGCCATCCCGTTTTGAACCTGCACGGCCGACGCCGTCCCCGCCGGCAAGCGCCCCCACTGGCACAACAAATTGCGGGTGCTGCTCTTTACACGAAACAACCGGTCGACAAAACTGAAACGAGGGCTATGTTTTGTTGCCCGCCAATCACTCTTTCCGGAGCCGTCATGACCGTCGTCACACCGAAATTCGGGATGGGCGCGTCCGTTCTTCGCGTCGAGGACCAGACCTTCATCACGGGTCGCGGCCGCTACACCGACGATATCCGTGCGGCGGATCATCTCCACGGCTACGTTTTGCGCTCGCAAATCGCCAATGGCAGCTTCAAGGTCGTCTCGACGAAGGCTGCGGAGGCCGCTCCGGGCGTGCGCCTGGTGCTGACGGGCGCCGACCTGAAGCATCTGGGCGACCTCAAGTCCGACGTGATGCAGCGCCAGCCGGACGGTACCAAGGCGCCTACCCGGGACATCCCGATTCTCTGCCGCGACCGCGTCCATTATGTGGGCGACGCCGTCGCCTTCGTCGTGGCGGACACGCGTGCGCTTGCCCAGGACGCCGCCGAACTGATCGAGGTCGACTACGATGCAGAAGAGGCTGCGGCGGGCACCGCAAGCGCGCTGGACGAGGCCACGCCGCTCGTCTGGCCCGAGCTGAAATCGAACCGCGCCTTCACCTATCATGTTGGCGACAAAAGCAAGTCGGAAGCGGCCTTTGCCAAGGCGAAGCACGTCAGCAAGGTCGCGTTCTACAACAACCGGCTGGTCTGCAACTACATGGAGGCCCGATCGGCCATCGGCGAGTGGAAGGTGTCGGAAGACCGCTACGTGCTGACGACCGGGTCGCAGGGCGTGCATTCGATGCAGTACATCATCGCCGGACAGGTGTTCGGCATCGATCCCAAGAAGCTCCGCGTCGTCACGCCGGATGTCGGCGGCGGCTTCGGCCCGAAGTCATTCGTCTACCGCGAGTATCCGCTGGTATTGGAAGCGGCCAAGCGGCTCGGCCGGCCGGTGAAATGGACCTGCGACCGCACCGAGCATTTCCTGACCGACGCGCAGGGCCGCGACAATATCGTGGAGGCGCAAATGGCGATGGACGCCGACGGGCGCTTCCTCGCGCTCAAGGTCGATCTGATCGCCAATATGGGGGCATATGTCTCGCAGTACGGGCCGTTCATCCCGTACATCGGCGTGAGCATGACCACCGGCGTCTACGACATCGGCGCCATCGACGTCTCGGTGACCGGCGTCTACACCAACACCTGCCCGGTGGACGCCTATCGGGGGGCTGGACGCCCCGAGGCGGCGCTGCTGCTGGAGAAGTTGGTTGATACGTGCGCACGCGACCTGGGCCTCGGCTATGACGAGATCCGCCGGCGCAATTTCGTTCGGCCCGAGCAATTTCCCTACACCACGCCGACCGGCCGCAAATACGACGTCGGCGAGTTCGAGGGCCACATGAACCAGGCGATCGAGCGGGCCGATTGGAAGTCCTTCGAGAAGCGGCTGAAGCAGTCGGCCGCTGAGGGCAAGATCCGGGGGCTCGGCATGGCGACCTATATCGAAGCCTGCGCCTTTGCGGGCTCGGAGCCGGCCCATGTCGAGCTGAATGGCGATGGCACCGTGACCCTGTTCATCGGCACCCAGACCAACGGACAGGGCCACGCGACCGCCTATGCCCAGTTCCTCGCGGAAAAGCTCAATATCGGCATTGAGCGCATCAAGGTGCACCAGGGCGACACCGACCGGCTCGCTGCTGGCGGCGGTACGGGCGGCTCGCGCTCGATTCCGCTTGGCGGCGTCTCGACGTCGCGCGCCGGTGAAGACCTGGCGGAGAAGATCAAGCGTATCGCCGCCGACGAACTGGAGGCGTCAGCTGCTGACATCGAACTGGTCGACGGGTCCGCGCGGATCGTCGGCACGGACCGCTCCGTCAGCTTTGCGGGCATCGCCAAGGCGGCGAAGAAACCGGATGATCTCAAGGGGTTTGGCGAGTTCGTTCAAGACGAGGCCACCTATCCGAATGGGACACATATCTGCGAGGTCGAGATCGATCCGGACACGGGCGGAACCGAGATCCTGCGCTACACGATCGTCGACGACTTCGGCGCGACGGTGAACCCGATCCTGCTCGCCGGCCAGGTGCATGGCGGCGTGGTTCAGGGAATCGGCCAGGCGCTGACCGAGGATTCGATCTATAGCGAGGACGGCCAGTTGCTCACGGCAAGCTTCATGGACTATGCCATGCCGCGCGCCGACAACGTGCCGTCATTCCATTTCGAGACTCGCAACGTGCCGTCAACGACAAATGCCATGGGTATCAAGGGTGCAGGCGAGGCCGGCACGATCGGATCGACGCCCGCCGCCCTCAACGCCGTGACGGACGCCCTCTACCGCGCCTACGGCATACGCCACATCGAAATGCCCGCTACGCCGGCGCGCATTTGGACTGCCATCACTGAAGCGCGATCGGAGTGAATTCTACGGGGGGGCCGTCAGCTAGGAATCCGCTGACGGGAATTGCGCTCAAAGTGGTTTCTGTTGCCGTGTTCGTCGGCATGTCGTCGTTCATCAAGGCGTCCGGGCAGGTTTCGGCCGGCCAGATCGTCTTTTTCCGTTCGTTCTTCGCCATGATTCCGATCCTGGCGTTTCTCTCCTATCAGAGGGAACTGCGCTCCGCCTTCGCGACCAAACGCCCGCTCAACCATGTTGCGCGCGGCGTCGTGGGCGTCACGTCGATGGGGCTCGGCTTCTTCGCACTGACGCGCCTGCCGCTGCCGGAGGCGATCACGCTGAACTATGCCCAGCCGCTGCTGGTCGTCGTGTTCAGCGCATTGTTCCTCGGCGAGACGGTGCGCGCCTATCGCTGGACGGCGGTGGGGGTGGGGCTGGTCGGCGTGCTGATCGTCTCATGGCCGAAGCTGTCGCTGTTCGGTGCGGCCAGCGGGATGGGCAGCGAAGAACTCGCTGGCGTGATGGCCGCGCTCGGCGCGGCAGCGGTGTCGGCGGTGGCGGTGCTGCTGGTCCGCAACCTCGTTCATACTGAACGAACGCCAACGATCGTGCTGTGGTTCTCGCTGACGGCGAGTACGCTGGCGCTGCTGTCGATTCCGTTCGGATGGGAGCGGATCTCGTGGGCTCAGGCAGCACTTCTGATTGGCGCAGGTTTCTGCGGCGGTATCGGGCAGATCCTCATGACGGAAGCCTACCGCTACGCGGAAGCCTCTACCGTCGCGCCCTTCGAATACACCTCGCTCATCCTCGGCCTGATCGTCGGCTATCTTGTCTTCGGGGAGGCGCCGACGCTGCACATGCTGGTGGGCGGGGCCATCGTCATCGGGTCGGGCATCTTCATCATCTGGCGCGAGCGCCAGCTCGGGCTGCAGCGCGCGGCTGCCCGCAAGGTCACGCCACCGCAATGAACGCGCCGGCGTGGCCAGACGCCAAAGGCCGCCCGCGTCCCGATACGGCCGTCAGGCCTGAGGCATCGACAGGCGTTGCAGCGCCATGCGTGTCGGCTCGTCGGCCGGAAAGAAGGATTCGATGGCGAGTTCCGACAGCGTGACGTCGAGCGGCGTGCCGAAGACGGTGATCGTGCTGATGAACGAAAGCACGGCGTCCCCCGCTTTCAGGCGCAGCATGTGGGCGATGGCCGTGCCCTCGTTGTGCACGATCCTTGTCTGCGAGACGCCGCCCGGATAGGCCCTCAGCTCGCTTTCCAGTTCCTCCAGCGTCGAATCCCCCGACGTGTCGACCTGCCTTCGGAGCCTCTCAAGCAGATGCGCCTTCCACTCGGCGAGATTGACGATGTGTGGCGCCACCCCCTTCGGATGCAGGCTGAGCCGCAGCACGTTCACCGGCGGCTGCAGGAGCGACGGGTCCTCGACGCCGGCGAGAAACGGCGCGATGGCCTCGTTTGAGGCGATCATGTTCCAGTGCCGGTCGACTGCGATGGCCGGACAGGGCTCGTGGCCCTTCAGCACCGCACGCACCGTATCCATGGCCGGCGCCAGCGACGGGCCGTTGACCGGGCGTTCGCTGTAGTGCGGAGCAAAACCCGCCGCCAGCAGCATGCGGTTGCGCTGGCGAAGCGGGATGTCGAGCCCTTCCGCCAATCGGATCACCATGTCGCGGGAGGGGGCAGCGCGTCCGCTCTCGACGAAACTCAGGTGCCGCTGCGAGATCTCGGCTTCGCCCGCCAGATCCAGCTGGCTCATGCGGCGGCGCGTGCGCCATTCGCGGATAAGGTCTCCGACCGCATTCTGGGGCTGCTGCACGCGTTCCTCCTCCGTGATGACGGCCAGAACCTATGACGTCAGATTTCTCATTCCGATTACCTGACGCGTAATCGCCTCTCGTTCAACTGCCGGGCATCCTCGGGTCCAGTTCGATGCGGCTCCCCGGATCGAGCGTCTAAGAAACCCAAGGAGAGACCCGATGTCCGTTTCCATCTCGACCTACTTGCGCAATGTGTTCTACGCCGACGCCCTGATCAGCGGAGCGGCGGGGCTTCTGATGATCCTCGGCGCGCCGCTGCTTGCACCCGTGCTCGGCCTGCCTGAAGCCCTCTTGCTGGGCGCCGGGATCATACTTGTGCCTTTTGTCGCCATGCTGATCGTCGTGGCGCGCCGCGAGACGGTGTCCCGCCTGGTGCTGATCGACATCATTGCGATCAATGCCGTGTGGGTGGCTGCGAGCTTCGGCCTGCTCTTTTCCGGGCTCGTCGCACCGACCGCGCTGGGGGTTGCCTTCGTCGCGGTGCAGGCGGTGGCCGTCGCGCTCTTTGCCCAGGCGCAGTTTGTCGGCATGCGTCGGGCAGCGGCCTGAAGCACCGTCCGATCAATGGCTTGGGGCAGCGCGCGGAATCGGTTTGTCAGCTTCCCGCCGCCAGTTCGCGCAGCTTCGCCTTCACCTCCAGGAGGTCCCGCCATGCAAGTCTCTTGTGGGCGGGTGTCCTGAGCAGATAGGCGGGGTGCAAAGTGGGCATCGTCGGCACCGCGACTCCGCCTTCCGTGACATGCGCCTTCCAGCCGCCGCGCAGCCGCAGCACGCCGTCGGTCGTCCTCAGGAGGACCTTGGCTGAAGGGCCGCCGAGCGTCACCAGCACCTTTGGATTGGCCAGCTCGATCTGCCGCTCGATGAACGGGCGGCAGATTTCCGTCTCCTGCGGGGTCGGCGTGCGGTTGCCCGGCGGTCGCCACGGAATGACGTTGGCGATGTAGGCGCTCGTGCGGTCGCGCCCGATTGCTGCCAGCATGCGGTCGAGCAACTGTCCCGAGCGGCCGACGAAAGGCAGGCCTTCGATGTCCTCGTCGCGGCCGGGCGCCTCTCCCACCAGCATCAGGTCGGCTTCGGGATTGCCGTCGGCAAAGACGAGGCTTTTGGCCGTGTACCTGAGATTACAGCCTTCGAAGGCTGACATGTGGTCGCGCAGTTCGTCCAGCGTGCGCGCCTTGCGCGCCAGTTCCCGGGCAAGCAGCACCTGTCCCTCGTCGGGTACGGCGGCCGTCGGCGTGACGGGACGGTCCGGCACGAACGCGAACCTTTCGTGGTCTTCTGCCGACGGCGCGGCTGGGTCGGCCGCAGGTTTGTCAGAGACGGCCCGGGGCATGGCAGGGACGGCGGGCGGCGGCGCGGGTGAAGTTGTGGGGGGCGCGACTTTCTGCGCCAGCCTGGCTGCGCTGAGCAGCCGGTTCGACGGCGTCTCGTCAAGCGGTTCGTCGACACCCGCTTCCCGGAAGAAGGCGAGGATGTCGCGCAGCGCGTCCCTGGACAGAAACTTGACCATGCTTCCAGCTACCGCGCCCTTGCCGATGGATGCAACATCAGGATGACGGGATGCGCGGATCCTGCACGAGATAAAAGGTGCGGCGCGGCGTGAAGTCGGTGATCAGGAATTCGAAAGAGCCGATCTTCAGGGGGTCGATGCGCCCTTCGATGAAGCGGAGCCGGTCGTATGGCTCGAAATTGCGGTCGAAGCGCGCAAAACTGTCCGACACGATGTGCCGGGCGTCCTCGCGCCGCTGGTCGAAGGAGAGTCCGTCGCCATAGACGCTCGCCTGGTCGAGAATCTCCTGCAGCTCGAACTCGAACTCGACCCATGCCTGGCCGCTGTTGTTCAGCGTTTCCAGCCTCAGTCGCAGATTCCCGTTGGCGAACATGTCCGCGCTGTCAAAGGGCCGGATCGGCTTGGTCGTGCGGATGACCAGCGTTACGGGGCTTGCCGAATTCAGCTCCTGAGTGATGATGATCGGGTCGTCGAGGACGCCCTTGCCCCGGACAGAGGTGATCCTGAAGCCGCCTTTCTCGTCCGAGAACGAATAGGCTCCAGCCCGCCAAGCCGTTCCATCGCCGGCGGCGGCCTGCATCACGGTCAGCGACGACGCCAACATAGCGGCCAGCATCTTCCTCAACGCCTGCCTCCCTCATGCGCTGCTGCCCGTATCGTTGCACCGAATATGGCCGAGAACGGGGTGGCAGGCCACAGAAAATAGCGCCCGCGCGATGGGTCGACCTCATTGACGCTAACGTCAACGAGCCATATGGAGCAGCCTACCCCGTGATGCCGCACGCGGGGGGCAAGGTGCGGCGCATAGGCCGGTTTCGCAACGCTGCGGGATGCGCTAAGCAGCCGAAACGCCAGCAGGATTTTGATCGGCCAGCCAACTCGGAGGATGTGATGAGCGAAGTCGAACGGGAAAGCATGGAGTTCGACGTCGTCATCGTCGGCGCCGGTCCTGCTGGTCTCGCCGCCGCCATCCGCTTGAAGCAGGTCAATCCGGACCTGTCGGTCGTGGTGCTGGAGAAGGGCGGCGAGGTCGGCGCGCACATCCTGTCCGGCGCAGTGGTCGACCCGATCGGCATCAACCGGCTGCTGCCGGGCTGGCGCAACGACGACGATCACCCGTTCAAGACGCCGGTGACGGACGACCACTTCCTGGTCCTGGGGCCGGCCGGCTCGGTCAGGCTGCCCAACCTCCTGATGCCGCCGTTGATGAACAATCACGGCAACTACATCGTCTCGCTCGGCAACGTCTGCAAATGGATGGCGGCCAAGGCCGAGGCGCTCGGCGTCGAGATCTATCCGGGCTTTGCCGCCGCCGACCTGATCTATGACGAGGCCGGTGCGGTGACCGGGGTGGTCACCGGCGACATGGGCGTGGAGCGCGACGGCACGCATGGCCCGGCCTTCGCCCCCGGCATGGCGCTCTTGGGCAAGTACGTGCTGATCGGCGAGGGCGCGCGCGGCTCGCTGGCCAAGAAGCTGATCGCCCGCTACGGCCTCGACGAGGGCCGCGAGCCCGGCAAGTTCGGCATCGGCCTGAAGGAGCTCTGGGAGGTCAAGCCGGAGCACCACAAGCCGGGCCTGGTGCAGCACTCCTTTGGCTGGCCGCTCGACATGAAGACCGGCGGCGGCTCGTTCCTCTACCATCTCGAGGACAACCAGGTGGCGGTCGGCTTCGTCGTCCACCTCAACTACAAGAATCCCTGGCTGTCGCCGTTCGAGGAGTTCCAGCGCTTCAAGACGCATCCGGCGATCCGCGGCGTCTTCGAGGGCGGCAAGCGCATCTCCTACGGCGCGCGCGCCATCACCGAGGGCGGCTGGCAGTCGGTGCCGAAGCTGGCCTTCCCGGGCGGCGCCCTGATCGGCTGCTCGGCCGGCTTCGTCAACGTGCCGCGCATCAAGGGCAGCCACAATGCGGTGCTGTCGGGCATGCTGGCGGCCGAGCACGTGGCCGAGGCGATCGCCGCCGGGCGAGCCCATGACGAACTGGCCGCCTACGAGGCGGCCTGGCGGGCGTCCGACATCGGCAAGGATCTCAAGAAGGTGCGCAACGTCAAGCCGCTGTGGTCGCGCTTCGGCACCGCCGCCGGCGTGGCGCTCGGCGGCCTCGACATGTGGACCAACTCGCTGTTCGGCTTCTCCCTGTTCGGCACGCTGAAGCACGGCAAGACCGACGCCCAATCGCTGGAGCCGGCGGCCAACCACAGGAAGATCGCCTATCCGAAGCCCGACGGCGTCTTGACCTTCGACCGGCTGTCGTCGGTGTTCCTGTCCTCGACCAATCACGAGGAGGACCAGCCGGTCCACCTCCAGGTCGGCGACATGGCGCTGCAGGTGCGCTCCGAGCACGACGTCTTCGCCGGCCCGTCGACGCGCTATTGCCCGGCCGGGGTCTACGAATGGGTCGACAAGGACGGCAACGCCGCCGCCGACCCCGAGGCCAAGGACGTCCGCTTCGTCATCAACGCGCAGAACTGCGTGCACTGCAAGACCTGCGACATCAAGGACCCCAACCAGAACATCAACTGGGTGCCGCCACAGGGCGGCGAGGGACCGGTCTATCCGGGCATGTGAGGGCAGGGCGCGGCAAGGGCGGCAAATCGGCATGGGGCTTGCCACTGTCGGGAACTTACCGATTGAATAGGGCGGGCTACTGTGTTTTCGTGTTGGAAACATGGGGCAGGCGCTATGCGCACGCTTTTCACTGCAGGATTGACGGCTGTCGCCTGTATTGCGCTGAGCGGGCACGCTGCAGCTGAAGTGAAGATCATCAGCAGCGTCAAGAACTACGCCATCGTCGGGAAGACGGGCGATGACCTGCTCAACCAGATGGACCGCAAGGGCCCCAAGCACGGCTTCCTGACGCGCGCCATCGCGCAGACACGCTATGCGGTGACCTGGGACATTGCCTGGCAGTCGAATGGCCGTGATTGTCGCGTCCAGCGGGTCAATGCCAACATCGACATCACCTACACCTATCCGCGGGTCGTTTCCCGGCTTTCCCCGGCGATGGGAAAGAAGTGGAACGCGTTCCTGCGCGGCGTCAGGAAGCACGAAGAGACTCACGGGGCGATCGCGCAGCGCATGGTGAAGACGGCCGAGAAGTCGGTGGCCGCAGTATCCATCAAACGCGATCCGCATTGCTTCGCCGCACGTGCCGAGGTGAAGCGCCGCGTTGCGGCGGCCTACGACAAGTACGAGGCCCAGCAGCGGGATTTCGATGCGCGCGAGCACCGTGACGGCGGCGTGGTCTCCCGGCTGGTGGATCGGCTCGTTCAGTAGCGGCCGGGGCGAATATCCTTGGAGCCTTCAAGCGAAGGAAGAGCGGCGACTGCAATCTCGTCGTCGCTCGGCGGATCGACAGCCGGCAGGCTGAACTCGATCAGGATGGGGAGATGGTCGGAGCCGACCTCCTCCAGCGTCTCCCCGCTGTGCAGCACCACGTCGCCTTTCGCGTAGACATGGTCGATCGGTAGCCCGACCAGCGGACGCAGGCTCGCGGGCAGCCAGCGGAACAGCCATGTTGGTCCGGGCGAGCGGATCAGTGTCAGGTCGCCTGCGGCGGCGACGCGGCGTGCGGCGTTGCTCCACGGCGTCGCATTGAGATCGCCGGCCAGGATGGCGGTGGTGCCGAGCGAGGACAGGAGCGGGGACAGACGTGCAATCTCGTCCGCCTGATCAGCCGGCCAGGGCCAGCCCACATGCAGCGCCGCGACATCCATCGCACGATCGCCCAACTCGACGCCGGCGATCGCCAGCCGCCCGTTGTCGGAACATTGCGTGCGCCGGTCGGGCGAGAACGGTAGTCGCGAAAGGATGGCCGCGCCGCCCAGGCGCGTTCCGCGTCCGCAGCGGAGTTGATAGGGATAGTCCGCCAGCATGTCCTTCAGCCGCTGCGCCCACATGTCAGAGGCTTCGCTGAGCAGCAGGATGTCAGGCCGCCGGTCCCGCACAAGCGCGAGCGCCTTTTCGGGCTGGTCGTTATTGTAGAGCAGGTTCAGGTGCATCAGCGTATAGCTTGGCGCCCCGTTGATCCTGGTCTGGAAGCCGGCATGCACGGGCCCGATGCCGAGGGCTGGAACGCCGAGCGCAGACGCGACGGCTCCGGCGGCGAGTAGCAGGGCCACGAGCCCGTGTCCCCACCAGGCGGAGAAGAGGACCGGCAGCGCCGCCAGTCCCATCAGCACCGCCAGGTGGACGCGAAAATGCGCAAACGAATCGAACGCCGGGTGCCACGCCCCGAAGAAGCCGGCAACCAAGGGCACCGATAGGAGCAGCGTCACCAGCAGTGACGCGGACACAGTCAGCGAACGAAGCGACATGGCTGTTTTTTGCGACACCGAATGAGGCGGCTTCAAGGCAACGTCGCCGCCTACTGGAATGCGGTCTCCGAAAAACTGCGCAGCTTACGCGAATGCAGTCTTTCAACCGGCATGGCCGCGAGCTTCTCGACGGCGCGGATGCCGATCGAGAGGTGCTGCGCGACCTGGCGCTTGTAGAACTCGGTCGCCATGCCCGGCAGCTTGAGTTCGCCGTGCAGCGGCTTGTCGGAAACGCACAGCAGTGTGCCGTAGGGCACGCGGAAGCGGAAGCCGTTGGCCGCTATCGTCGCCGACTCCATGTCGAGCGCTATGGCGCGGGATTGCGAGAGCCGTTGCACGGGGCCGCGCTGATCCCGCAGTTCCCAGTTGCGGTTGTCGATAGTGGCGACGGTGCCGGTGCGCATGATGCGCTTCAGGTCGTAGCCGGTCAGGCCCGTGACTTCCGCCACCGCCTCCTGCAGCGCGACCTGGATCTCGGCCAGCGGCGGGATCGGGATCCAGACCGGCAGGTCGTCGTCCAGCACGTGGTCTTCGCGCACATAGGCATGCGCAAGCACATAGTCGCCCAGCGCCTGGGTGTTGCGCAGCCCCGCACAGTGGCCGAGCATCAGCCAGGCGTGCGGCCTCAGCACTGCGACGTGGTCGGTGATCGTCTTGGCGTTGGACGGTCCGACGCCGATATTGATCATCGTGATGCCGCCGTGGCCCGGCTTGGTAAGATGATAGGTCGGCATCTGCGGCATGCGGGGCGGTGTCGCCCCTTCCTGCGGAGCCGTCTCTCCGGCAGGGGTGATCACGTTGCCCGGTTCAACGAAGGACGTGTAGCCGCGGCCGCCGTTCGCCATCATCTCGCGTGCGTAGACGCAGAACTCGTCGATGTAGAACTGGTAGTTGGTGAACAGCACGAAGTTCTGGAAATACTGCGGGCTGGTCGCCGTGTAGTGCGAGAGGCGGTGCAGGGAATAATCGATGCGCTGCGCGGTGAAGGGCGCCAGCGGCCTCGGGTCGCCGGGCATGGTCTCCAGCGTGCCGTTGGCGATGTGGTCGTCCGTGCCTTCCAGATCGGGCACGTCGAAGAGATCGCGGATCGGCCTCTTGATGCGGTCGGCGACCGAGCCTTCGACATGCGTGCCCTCGAAGAACGCGAAATGTATCGGGATCGGCGTCTGCGACTCGCCCACGGTCACCGGCGTGCCGTGATTGCGCATCATCAAGTTCAACTGCTCGACGAGATAGCTTTCGAACAGGTCGGGCCGTGTGATGGTCGTGGAAAAATGCCCTGGCGTCGGAAGATGGCCGTATGCCTGCCGCGAGTCGACCTGACTGTACGATGTCGTCTGGATGCTGATCTCGGGATAGAAGGCGCGGTAACGCCGATCGTCCCGGCCGGTGCTGGCCAGCGATGAGAAGGCCTCGCGCAGGAACTTCGTGTTGCGCTCGTAGAGGCCTTTCAACGCCTCCACTGCGGCGCGCGCATCGGTGAAATCGCGACGCGGATAGGGCTCGGGCCGCTCGACGGTCTCAATTGCTCGTGGGTAGATTCTCTTTTCCATGTCCCATTATAGGGACAGTTCTTGACAGATGGGAGATGGTGCGCACCACGCCCTGCAGATTCTGTATGAAGGGAACTTTTCGGGGCTCGATCGCGCTTAAGGCAAAGCCGGAGTGGCGATGGCGCGCGGTCGCGGTCGCTTCGGTGTGGGAGTGCGCTGTTGGCCTCGATCGGTCGACTAGCCCCGCTGCAGACTCACCAGGATGACCAGCCCTGCGCCCATCTTCTTGTGGGCTGGCGCCTCGATCAGCGTGTCCTTCGAGCCGGCGAGCGACGGCGCGACGAGCGCCGGGGCCGCGATCAGCAGCGCGACCAAGGCGGCGCGCGGCAGCAGGCTCAGCGTCTTCGCGATGGTGTTGATGGTCGGGCTCATGTCCTGGTCTCTTCGATCAGCGGCGGCGGCCGCAATTGATGTCCTGGCTGAAGAGGCACGTCGTTCGCGCGTTTTGCCATCCGCGTTCCGTGCGCCCGGCTTGCGCCACCAGGCTGGCGAAGAACATGCTGAACAGCGTCAACAGCAGGCAGACGATGGTGAAGCGGCGTGCGAGCATCGGGGTCTTCCTTCAATGCCTGCACTATGCGGCGAGGCGGCTGAACTGCCTCTGAGCCCGCCGTTCATCTGACGTTCAAAATTCTTGATGGCCGTCCGGGCGCTGCCTGGCTTGCGTTTCGGCTGGGCGCATCTATCTCCATGTCAACGCCACATGGAGGTTCGAGGATGACCACACAGACCAAGCCGATCGAAGTCTACTATTGGCCGACGCCGAACGGCTGGAAAGTCACGGTCATGCTCGAGGAGATCGGCGTTCCCTACGTGGTGAAATACGTCAATATCGGCAAGGGCGAGCAGTTCGAACCGGCATTCCTGAAAATCGCGCCGAACAACCGCATGCCGGCGATCATCGATCCCGAGGGGCCGGGCGGCCAGCCGATCTCGGTCTTCGAATCCGGAGCCATCCTGCAATATCTCGGCCGCAAGTTCGGAAAGCTCTATCCCGAAGACGAGCGCGGCCGCGTCGAGGTCGACCAGTGGCTGTTCTGGCAGATGGGCGGGTTGGGGCCGATGGCCGGCCAGGCGCATCATTTCCGCCAGTACGCGCCGGAGCAGGTTCCCTACGCCATCGACCGCTACACCAATGAGGTGAACAGGCTCTACGGGGTCATGAACAGGCGGCTGGCCGACCGCCCATTCCTCGCCGGCGACTACTCGATCGCCGACATCGCCTCGGTCGGCTGGACGCGGTCCTATAAGAACCAGGGCCAGGACCTCGAGGACTTTCCGCATCTGAAGCGGTGGTTCGACGAGATCACGGCGCGGCCGGCGGTCATACGCGGTTTCGAGGTCGGGCAGGAGCACCGCCGCAACCTTGCCGACGACAAGGATGCGCAAAAGGTGCTCTTCGGCCAGAGGGCGCGAGCCTAGATCGATGTGACGGGCGGGCGCAGTGGTGGTTTGCCCGCGCCCGCTACATCCGCTTCCAGTTCTGCGAACGGCAGATGAGGCCCCCGAGCACGCAACCGCTCATCTTGAGGTTGCTCCCTGACAGCGTCGCCTTGCCGGAATAGGTCTTGTCGTTGGCCGGATCGGTGATCTCGCCGGCGTATTTGCCGTCGCCAGCCGCATTGAGGCTGCCGATGCGCTTTCCTGCGTGCTTGCCGGTCTTCAGCGTGATGGAAAAGGGGCCGCCACCCGCGATCACCGCGGTCTCGCCCGAATCCGTGCGCCAATTGCCGACGATGTCGTCGGCCAGCGCCGCGCCCGAGAGATAGAGTGTGGCGGCGATCGCCAGTCCTGTCCTGCGAAGCATGCGTTTCCCCTGATCGTCACGCCCGCGGCGCTCTTCCACCCCGCGCGGCTCTCCTCTTGCGAGGTGCACAGTAGTCGAAAGGGATTCGGTGCGGAAGCGTCCCCGCTGGGCTCGCGTCATCAGCAGATCGCGGGATCGAAACAGCCCTCGTCCGAGGCGTTTCGTTGGAGGTGGTCGGCTTGCAACCGTCCTGCGTGGTTATCAAAGACTTGCCTTTGGCAGGGGACATTTTCAGCGAAATTTCGTCAATTACCAGCGAATCCGCGGCTCTTGATGCTTAACGAATTCCCGCGTTTACCTCTTGTTTTAGCTTTGTTTTCCGCAAATTAAGCAAGCCATTTAACGGCGGATTCAAGGCTCCCCGGCACTCTCGAAAGCATCGAAAGAGCGGCCCGCAGATGACGGGCAAGCGCTCTCGGGAGACAGGACAGGGGACGAAACATGGCACGTTTTGAGATACTCGACGCAGGCTTCGGCACCATGGGCTCGACGGCTCAGGCCGACATTCTTCTGGAACTGGGCATGATGTACGCGACTGGCCGCGATTGCGAACTTGATCCGGTCGCCGCTCACAAGTGGCTGAACATCGCCGCGATCAAGGGTTCGACGCGCGCTGCAGAGCTGCGCTCCGAGCTTTCCGCCACCATGTCGAAGCTGGATATCGCCCGCGCCCTTCGCGAGGCCCGTGAGTGGATGACGATGCACTGAGCGAACGCATTCCGGGCGCGGCCTCCGGCCGGCGCTCCAACAGGAAGAACGCGGCAGCCACGGGCGGCCAGCCGCGCGACAGAAAAACAGGGACGTCTGAGTGATCGACCGGGGGCGGCGATCGTTCGAATGAGGGAGCCGCGACCGGCAGGGACAATGCCGGCGCGGCTCTTTTCATGCTGAAAAGGCCTGAGGCCCAATCACCCCCGCATCGATGCGCCTAGACAAACCGCTTCGCCGGTGAAACTCTCGTCTGATGTCCGGCTCGCTGCCGCGCATCCAAGGAGGATAGATAATGAAGTTGAGGAATATTCTCGCGGCGTCCGTCGCCGCGCTGACGATCAGCGCCAGCGCTGCCGTAGCCGAGGAGATCTCGATCGCGGTGGCCGGCCCGATGACCGGGCAGCTCGCCAATATCGGCGACCAGTTCCGGCAGGGCGCCGAAGCGGCGGCCAAGGCGATCAACGAGAAGGGCGGCGTCGCCGGCAAGCAGATCAAGATCGTCATCGAGGACGATGTGTGCGATCCGAAGCAGGCGATCTCCGTCGCCAACCGCATTGTCGCCAATGGCATCAAGTTCGTCGATGGTCATGCCTGCTCGGGTTCCAGCATTCCGGCATCGGCAGTCTACGCGGAAGGGGGCGTGCTGATGATGAGCCCGGCCTCGTCGAACCCGGAACTCACCGATGCGGCCGCCAAGGCCGGGTGGCCGACCATCATGCGGCTTTATACGCGCGATGACGCGCAGGGCGCCTATATCGGCCCGTGGATCGCCAAGAAGTACGCCGGCAAGAACGTTGTCGTCCTGCACGACAAGAGCGCCTACGGGCAGGGCGTCGCCGATGCCGTCAAGGCGACGATGAACGCCAATGGCCTCACCGAAGTTCTCTACGAAGGCATCAACGCTGGTGAGAAGGACTATTCGGCGCTGGTCACCAAGCTGAAGGAGCTGAAGGCGGACGTTGTCTATTTCGGCGGCTATCACCCCGAGGCCGGTCTCATGCTGCGCCAGTCGGCCGAGCAGAACTTCAAGTTCCAGCTGATCATGCCGGACTCGATCGCGTCGCCCGAATTCTGGCAGATTGCCGGCCCGGCGGGTGAGGGCACGATGTTCGTGTTTCCGTCCGATCCCCAGGCGCGTCCCGAGGCCAAGGAAGCGGTCGAGAAGATCAAGGCCGGCGGCTTCGTGCCGGAAGGCTTCACGCTGTTCTCCTACGCGACGATCCAGGCCATTGCCCAGGGCATTGAGCGCGCCGGTACCGACGAGGACCCAGCCGCTGTCGCCGCCGCACTGAAGGACGGCAAACCGGTGGATACGGTGATCGGCCCGATCGCCTTCGACAAGAAGGGCGACATCAAGGACGCCAAGTACGACATCAACCAGTGGCACGACGGCAAATACGCGCCGATCCAGCCGTAACTGGCCCCAGCACTCGGGTTGCAAGGAACATGGCCGGACGACCTCCGGCCATGTTTCGTTTCGGCTACCGGCTCGCCGGATCACGCTTGGCCTGATGCAGGCGGGGCGAGACGCGAAAAGGAGAGGCGTCGGCGCTCCAGTGCACTCACCCGGACGACCAGCTCTTTTGCGACAGCGCCATCAGCCTTGGCCTGCATCGGCCCCTTTGGTCAGCGATTCTCATCGAAGGTGACGATCGAGACTTCACCTTCGATGGCGCCCTGGTAGGCCGATGCGTGCGGCTCCTCGTCCGGCATGCCCTCCATCTCGCCGATCTGGTCCAGCTCGGCTTCCGCAAAACCTTCCTTGGCCAGCGCTTCGAGCGCGGCGCGGACAGCGCTGTCGTCGTCAGGCGCCACCAGCATCACATGTACGCCCTCGGCGACGCCGCCCTTCCGGCGCCAGACTCGTCCGGTGATGATGGTGACGGGCTGCTGCTCATTGTCGTTCACGGCTGATTCTCTTCCGGTGTCGCTGTTCCTACCGTGATTCTATCCCGGTTCCATGCGAGAGCACATGCGAATCTGGGGTGACCATCGCATCGCGTCATATTCTTCTTCGCGGCTGCACAATGGAGAAACATTGTTGCGCTGCGGTTTTTGCAAGCCAGCCAACCGCTTGCGGCACGCCAGATTCTGCGGCTTCGGGCTTGACGCATCCCCACGCTCCGAGTAGAAGCCGCCTCGTCTGAACCGATGTGAGGCCTGGGTTTCGAGACGTCGCGTCTTGGAGTTAAGCCTCAAACAGGGTTCGTTCTACGAGCGAATAGACATTGCCGGCATGCACGAAGCTGCAAACGCTTCCTCTGCTTTTGTTCGGGCGGAACCGTAAGACACGGTTTTTTGCCCGAATTTGCGTATGGAAATTCCGCTCGGAACGACCCGAAAGGGTTTTCGACACGAGATTGAGATCTAGAAGGAAGGTTTGATGCCTACCGTAAACCAGCTGATCCGCAAGCCGCGCATTGCGCCGGTGAAGCGCAACAAGGTTCCGGCCATGCAGCAGAACCCGCAGAAGCGGGGCGTCTGCACGCGCGTCTACACGACGACGCCGAAGAAGCCGAACTCGGCGCTCCGCAAGGTGGCCAAGATCCGCTTGACCAATGGCTTCGAGGTGATTGGTTACATTCCGGGTGAAGGTCACAACCTTCAGGAGCACTCCGTGGTCATGATCCGCGGCGGCCGCGTCAAGGATCTTCCGGGCGTGCGCTATCACATCATTCGCGGCGTGCTTGACACTCAGGGTGTGAAGAACCGCAAGCAGCGTCGTTCGAAGTACGGCGCCAAGCGTCCGAAGTAAGTGCTTTTTCCCGGCTTCGGTGCTTTTGCATGCGCCGGGCCGTCGATAGCGAGAGACGAAAAGTATGTCCCGACGTCATAGTGCAGAGAAGCGCGAGATTAACCCGGACCCGAAGTTCGGCGATCTTGTCGTCACCAAGTTCATGAACGCCGTCATGTACCACGGCAAGAAGTCGATCGCCGAGACGATCGTCTATGGCGCCCTGGATCAGGTTCAGGCGAAGACGAAGCAGGAGCCGGTCACGGTCTTCCATCAGGCGCTCGACAACGTTGCTCCGCACGTCGAGGTTCGTTCGCGTCGTGTTGGTGGCGCCACGTATCAGGTTCCCGTGGATGTTCGTCCGGAGC
Source organism: Mesorhizobium shangrilense (assembly GCF_028826155.1). Classification (NCBI taxonomy): domain Bacteria; kingdom Pseudomonadati; phylum Pseudomonadota; class Alphaproteobacteria; order Hyphomicrobiales; family Phyllobacteriaceae; genus Arvimicrobium; species Arvimicrobium flavum. The sequence continues at coordinate 3,834,436 of NZ_JAQGPN010000001.1, read as the reverse complement.
GCCGTCAGGCGCTGGCCATCCGCTGGCTGATCACGGCCGCCCGCAACCGCAACGAAACGACGATGGTCGATCGCCTGTCGGGCGAGCTGATGGATGCGGCGAATAATCGCGGCACCGCCGTCAAGAAGCGCGAAGACACCCACAAGATGGCGGAAGCCAACCGCGCTTTCGCGCACTACCGCTGGTAAGCGCGAACGAACGAGCAAGAGGCACCTTCCATGGCCCGCGAATTTAAGATCGAAGACTACCGCAATTTCGGCATCATGGCGCATATCGACGCCGGCAAGACGACGACGACGGAGCGCATCCTTTACTACACCGGCAAAAGCCACAAGATGGGCGAGACGCACGATGGCGCGTCCACCATGGACTGGATGGAGCAGGAGCAGGAGCGCGGTATCACGATCACGTCCGCAGCCACCACGACTTCGTGGAAGGGCCGTGACGGCAAGGTTCGTCGCTTCAACATTATCGACACGCCCGGCCACGTCGACTTCACCATCGAGGTCGAGCGTTCGCTGCGCGTGCTCGACGGCGCCATCGCCCTGCTCGATTCCAACGCGGGCGTCGAGCCGCAGACCGAGACGGTCTGGCGTCAGGCCGAGAAGTATCATGTTCCGCGCATGATCTTCTGCAACAAGATGGACAAGATCGGCGCCGACTTTTACCGGTGCCTCGACATGATCAAGTCGCGCCTCGGTGCGGTTCCCGTCGCCATGCAGCTGCCGATCGGCGCTGAGAGCGATTTCCAGGGCGTCGTCGATCTGATCGAGATGAAGGCGCTGATCTGGCGCGACGAAGCTCTCGGTGCGCAGTGGGACGTCGTCGAGATCCCGGCCGATCTCAAGGAGAAGGCCGAGGAATATCGCGAGAAGATGATCGAGGCCGCCGTCGAGATGGAAGAGGCCGCGATGGAGGCCTATCTCGAGGGCAATCTGCCCGACAACGACAAGATCCGCGAACTGATCCGCATCGGCACGATCGCCGTGAAGTTCCATCCGGTCTATTGCGGCACTGCGTTCAAGAACAAGGGCGTGCAGCCCCTGCTCGACGCCGTCGTCGACTTCCTGCCGGCTCCGGACGAAGTTCCTGACATCAAGGGCATCGATCCCAAGACTGAGGCCGAGGTCACCCGCAAGTCGTCGGACAACGAGCCTCTGTCGATGCTGGCGTTCAAGATCATGAACGATCCGTTCGTCGGCTCGCTGACCTTCTGCCGCATCTATTCGGGCAAGCTGACCAAGGGCATCTCGCTCGACAACACCGTCAAGGGCAAGAAAGAGCGCATCGGCCGCATGCTGCAGATGCATTCGAATGCCCGTTCGGACATCGAGGAGGCATTTGCCGGCGACATCGTCGCTCTGGCCGGCCTCAAGGACACGACGACCGGCGATACGCTGTGCGATCCGCTGAAGCCCGTTATCCTGGAGCGTATGGAGTTCCCTGATCCGGTCATCCAGATCGCGATCGAGCCGAAGACCAAGGGCGACCAGGAAAAGATGGGCCTCGCGCTCAATCGCCTTGCCGCTGAGGATCCGTCCTTCCGCGTGAAGACTGACGAAGAGTCCGGCCAGACGATCATCGCCGGCATGGGCGAGCTCCACCTCGACATTCTGGTCGACCGTATGCGTCGCGAATTCAAGGTCGAAGCCAACGTCGGCGCTCCGCAGGTGGCTTATCGCGAGACGATCACGCGCCTTGCCGAAGTGGATTACACCCACAAGAAGCAGACGGGCGGCACGGGTCAGTTCGCTCGCGTCAAGCTGGTCTTCGAGCCCAACCCCGAAGGCGAGGATTTCGTGTTCGAATCCAAGATCGTCGGCGGTGCGGTGCCGAAGGAGTACATCCCGGGCGTCCAGAAGGGCATCCAGAGCGTGTTGTCTTCCGGTCCGATTGCGGGCTTCCCGATGCTGGGCGTGAAGGCGACGCTGATCGACGGCGCATACCACGACGTCGACTCTTCGGTCCTGGCGTTCGAAATCGCTTCCCGCGCCGCGTTCCGCGAGGGTGCACAGAAGGCTGGCGCCCAGCTGCTCGAGCCGATCATGAAGGTCGAGGTGGTGACGCCTGAGGACTATGTCGGCAACGTGATCGGCGACCTGAACGGCCGTCGCGGTCAGATCCAGGGCCAGGAAAGCCGTGGCATCGCCGTCGTCGTCAACGCGATGGTTCCGCTCGCCAACATGTTCAAGTACGTCGACAGTCTGCGCTCGATGTCGCAGGGCCGCGCCCAGTACACGATGCAGTTCGACCATTATGAGCCGGTGCCGACCGCGGTGGCTCAGGAAATCCAGAAGAAGTACGCGTAATCCCCGGGATTTGCGCGAACACCCTAATCTAGTGCCGCACGCGGCGTAAGAAAGAATGGAGAGCTCACATGGCCAAAGGTAAATTCGAGCGTACGAAGCCTCATGTGAACGTTGGGACGATTGGACACGTCGACCACGGCAAGACGTCGCTGACGGCGGCGATCACGAAGTTCTTCGGCGAGTTCAAGGCGTACGAGCAGATCGACGCGGCGCCGGAAGAGAAGGCGCGCGGCATCACGATCTCGACGTCGCACGTCGAGTACGAGACGCCGAACCGTCACTATGCGCACGTCGACTGCCCCGGCCACGCCGACTACGTGAAGAACATGATCACCGGCGCGGCGCAGATGGACGGCGCCATCCTGGTGGTGTCGGCGGCCGACGGCCCGATGCCGCAGACCCGCGAGCACATCCTGCTGGCCCGTCAGGTCGGCGTTCCGGCGATCGTGGTGTTCCTGAACAAGTGCGACATGGTCGACGATCCGGAGCTGCTCGAGCTGGTCGAGCTGGAGGTGCGCGAGCTTCTGTCGAAGTACGAGTTCCCGGGCGACGACATTCCGATCATCAAGGGCTCGGCGCTGGCCGCCCTCGAGGATAGCAACAAGGAGCTCGGCGAGGACGCGGTCCGCAAGCTGATGGAGGCCGTCGACAGCTACATCCCGACGCCGGAGCGTCCGATCGACAAGCCGTTCCTGATGCCGATCGAGGACGTGTTCTCGATCTCGGGCCGCGGCACGGTGGTGACGGGTCGCGTCGAGCGCGGCATCGTCAAGGTCGGCGAGGAGCTTGAGATCGTCGGTATCCGTCCGACCTCGAAGACGACCTGCACCGGCGTCGAGATGTTCCGCAAGCTGCTCGACCAGGGCCAGGCCGGCGACAACATCGGCGCGCTCTTGCGCGGCGTCGACCGCGAGGGCGTCGAGCGCGGCCAGGTTCTGGCCAAGCCGGGCTCGGTGAAGCCGCACAAGAAGTTCAAGGCCGAGGCCTACATCCTGACCAAGGAGGAGGGCGGCCGCCACACGCCGTTCTTCACCAACTACCGTCCGCAGTTCTACTTCCGCACGACGGACGTGACCGGCGTGGTGACGCTGCCGGAGGGCACCGAGATGGTGATGCCCGGCGACAACATCACGGTCGACGTCGAGCTGATCGTGCCAATCGCCATGGAGGAGCGCCTGCGCTTCGCCATCCGCGAAGGCGGCCGCACCGTCGGCGCCGGCATCGTCGCCGCGATTGTTGAGTAACGAGCAAACCAAGTGATCTGTCGCGGGCGGGAATACGCCCGCGCCGCGCCAGAACAAGGAATAGACTAGATGAACGGCCAAAATATCCGCATACGCCTCAAAGCGTTTGATCACCGGGTGCTCGATGCCTCGACGCGCGAGATCGTGTCGACCGCCAAGCGCACCGGCGCCAACGTCCGGGGCCCGATTCCGCTGCCGACGCGGATCGAGAAGTTCACGGTCAACCGCTCGCCTCACATCGACAAGAAGAGCCGCGAGCAGTTCGAGATGCGCACGCACAAGCGTCTGCTCGACATCGTCGATCCGACCCCCCAGACGGTCGATGCGCTGATGAAGCTCGACTTGGCCGCAGGCGTCGACGTCGAAATCAAGCTCTGAGAGCTGAAACATGAGCCGACCGGGAAGTTCCGGTGCGGCTCCTCTGAAGGAAGATGAACCGATGCGTTCAGGTGTAATTGCAAAGAAGGTGGGGATGACGCGCGTCTACAACGACGCTGGCGAGCACATCCCGGTCACCGTTCTCCAGATGGAGAATTGCCAGGTCGTGGCACAGCGCACGCAGGAGAAGAACGGCTACACCGCCGTCCAGCTCGGCGTCGGCCTCAGCAAGGTCAAGAACACGTCCAAGGCGATGCGCGGCCATTTTGCGGCTGCTTCCGTCGAGCCCAAGGCGAAGGTGGCCGAGTTCCGCGTAACCCCCGAGAACCTTCTCGACGTGGGTGCGGAGATCACGGTTGACCACTTCGTCGCCGGCCAGAAGGTCGACGTCACCGGCACCTCGGTAGGCAAGGGCTTCCAGGGCGTCATGAAGCGCCACAATTTTGGCGGCGGCCGTGCCACCCACGGTAACTCGGTCTCGCACCGTACGCACGGCTCGACTGGCCAGCGCCAGGATCCGGGTCGCGTGTTCAAGGGCAAGAAGATGGCCGGCCACATGGGTGACACCCGCGTGACCACGCAGAACGTCGAGATCGTTTCGACCGACGCGGACCGCGGCCTGATCCTCATCCGCGGTGCGGTTCCGGGCTCCAAGGGCGCCTGGATCCTGGTTCGCGATGCGGCCAAGAGCGCGCTGCCCGCCAATGCGCCGAAGCCGGCTGCCATTCGCGCTGCGGCCAAGTCTGAGGCTCCGGCCACCCAGGGAGCGGAATAATGGACATCAAGATCACCACGCTCGCCGGCAAGGAAGCCGGTCAGGTGAAGCTCTCCGAGGAGATCTTCGGCCTCGACCCGCGCGAGGACATCCTGCAGCGCGTCGTGCGCTGGCAGCTCGCCAAGAAGCAGCAGGGCACGCACAAGACGAAGGGGCGCGCCGAGATCGCGCGCACCGGCGCCAAGATGTACAAGCAGAAGGGGACCGGCCGCGCCCGTCACTCTTCGGCTCGTGCACCGCAGTTCCGCGGCGGCGGCAAGGCCCACGGCCCGGTTGTCCGCAGCCATGAGCACGACCTGCCCAAGAAGGTGCGCGCACTCGGCCTGAGGCATGCGCTGTCGGCCAAGGCCAAGTCGTCCAGCATCATCGTCATCGACGAGCTGAAGCTGGCCGAGGCCAAGACCAAGGCGCTGGCGGCCAACCTGTCGGCGCTCGGTCTGACCAATGCGCTGGTCATCGGTGGTGCGGAGCTCGACGTGAACTTCAAGCGCGCGGCGACCAACATCCCGAACATCGACGTGCTGCCGATTCAGGGCATCAACGTCTACGACATTCTGCGCCGCGGCACGCTGGTCCTTTCGAAGGCCGCCGTCGAGGCTCTCGAGGAGCGCTTCAAATGACTGACCTTCGCCACTACGACGTGATCGTCAGCCCGGCGATCACCGAGAAGTCGACCATGGCTTCCGAACAGAACCAGGTCGTATTCAACGTCGCCCGCAAGGCGACGAAGCCGGAAATCAAGGCGGCCATCGAAGCGCTGTTCAGCGTGAAGGTGACCAGCGTGAACACGCTCGTCCGCAAGGGCAAGGTAAAGCGGTTCCGCGGCACGGTCGGCCGGCAGAGCGACGTGAAAAAGGCGATTGTGACGCTGGCCGACGGCCAGTCGATCGACGTCGCCACGGGCCTCTGAGCTAAGGCGCGAGGACAGGACAATGGCACTCAAGAAATTCAAGCCGGTTACCCCAGGCACCCGCCAGTTGGTCATCGTCGACCGTTCGGGCCTCTACAAGGGCAAGCCGGTCAAGGGTCTGACCGAAGGTCTGACCAAGTCGGGCGGCCGCAACAACTACGGACGCATCACGGCCCGTTTCATCGGCGGCGGTCACAAGCAGACCTATCGTATCGTCGACTTCAAGCGTCGCAAGCTTGACGTCTCGGCGACCGTCGAGCGGCTGGAATACGACCCGAACCGCACTGCGTTCCTCGCGCTGTTGAAGTATGAGGACGGAGAGCTTAGCTACATCCTTGCGCCGCAGCGAGTCGCGGCTGGCGACAAGGTCGTGGCTGGCGAATCGGTTGACGTGAAGCCTGGCAACGCGATGCCGCTGCAGTCGATGCCGGTCGGCACGATCGTGCATAATGTCGAGCTGAAGCCCGGTAAGGGCGGTCAGATCGCCCGTTCGGCAGGCACCTATGCCCAGCTGGTCGGTCGCGATCAGGGCATGGCGATCCTGCGGCTGAACTCGGGTGAGCAGCGTATCGTGCACGGCTCGTGCTTCGCCACTGTTGGCGCGGTGTCGAACCCCGACCACGGCAACGTGAACCTGGGCAAGGCCGGCCGCAAGGTCTGGCTCGGCAAGCGTCCGCATAACCGCGGCGTCACCATGAACCCCGTCGATCACCCGCACGGCGGCGGCGAGGGCCGCACCTCGGGCGGACGTCACCCAGTGACGCCCTGGGGCAAGCCGACGAAGGGCAAGAAGACGCGGTCCAACAAGGCGACCGACAAGTTCATCATGCGCTCGCGCCATGCGCGCAAGAGCTAAGAAGAGGTAGCTGTAGTGACACGTTCAGTCTGGAAAGGCCCGTTCATCGACGGCTATCTGCTGAAGAAGGCAGACAAGGTCCGTGAAGGCGGCCGCAACGAGGTGATCAAGATGTGGACCCGCCGGTCCACCATCCTGCCGCAGTTCGTGGGGCTCACCTTCGGCGTTTACAACGGCCAGAAGCACATTCCGGTCTCCGTCTCGGAAGAGATGGTCGGCCACAAGTTCGGTGAGTTCGCTCCGACCCGCACCTATTATGGTCACGGCGCGGACAAGAAGGCGAAGAGGAAGTAACGATGGGCAAGGCCAAAGCTCCGCGCAGGCTTGCTGACAACGAGGCGCGTGCCGTCCTGCGCACGATCCGTATCAGCCCGCAGAAGCTGAACCTGGTTGCCGCCATGATCCGCGGCAAGAAGGTGCAGACCGCGCTCAACGATCTGGAATTCTCGCGCAAGCGCATCTCCGAGACCGTCAAGAAGACTCTGGAATCGGCGATCGCCAATGCAGAGAACAATCACGATCTCGATGTCGACGCGCTGGTGGTGGCCGAGGCCTATGTCGGCAAGTCGATCGTCATGAAGCGCTTCCACGCCCGTGGCCGTGGTCGCGCCAGCCGCGTCGAGAAGCCGTTTTCGCACCTCACGATCGTCGTTCGCGAAGTCGAAGAGAAAGAGGAGGCCGCCTGATGGGCCAGAAAATCAATCCGATCGGTCTCCGCCTCGGCATCAACCGCACCTGGGATTCGCGTTGGTACGCGAACACCGGCGAATACGGCCAGCTGCTTCACGAAGACCTCAAGATCCGTGAGTACCTGAAGAAGGAGCTCAAGCAGGCGGCGGTGTCGAAGATCGTCATCGAGCGCCCGCACAAGAAGTGCCGCGTGACCATCCATGCTGCGCGTCCGGGTCTGATCATTGGCCGCAAGGGCGCCGACATCGAGAAGCTGCGCAAGAAGCTGACCGAGATGACGAAGGCGGAAACGCACCTCAACATCGTAGAGGTTCGCAAGCCAGAGACCGACGCCACGCTGGTCGCGCAGTCCATCGCGCAGCAGCTCGAGCGCCGCATCGCGTTCCGCCGCGCCATGAAGCGTGCGGTTCAGTCGGCCATGCGGCTGGGCGCCGAGGGCATCCGTATCAACTGCGCCGGCCGTCTGGGCGGCGCTGAGATCGCCCGCATGGAATGGTACCGTGAAGGTCGCGTGCCGCTGCACACGCTGCGCGCCGATGTGGACTACGGTACCGCCGAAGCGCAGACGGCCTATGGCATCTGCGGCGTCAAGGTCTGGGTGTTCAAGGGCGAGATCCTTGAGCACGATCCGATGGCTTCGGAGCGCCGCGCGACCGAAGGCGAGCATTCGCACCAGGGCGAACGCGAACGCGGCCGCCGTCGCGAAAACGCCTGAGCATTGAGGATTTGGAGTAAGGACGATGTTGCAGCCTAAGCGCACAAAGTTCCGCAAGCAGTTCAAGGGCCGCATCCACGGCGCCGCCAAGGGCGGCACCAACCTTGACTTCGGCGGCTTCGGACTGAAGGCATTGGAACCGAACCGCGTGACGGCTCGTGAGATCGAGGCGGCTCGCCGGGCGATCACCCGCGAGATGAAGCGCCAGGGTCGCGTGTGGATCCGTATTTTCCCGGATCTGCCGGTGACCTCGAAGCCCACCGAAGTCCGCATGGGCAAGGGTAAGGGCGCAGTTGATTACTGGGCGGCGCGCGTCAAGCCGGGCCGCGTGATGTTCGAGATCGACGGGGTCGACGAGACGACGGCTCGCGAGGCTCTGCGCCTCGGCGCCGCCAAGCTCTCGGTCAGGACGCGCTTCATCCAGCGCATCGCGGAATAGGAAGGTTTTGATCATGAAAGCTTCAGATATCAGGACCAAGACCCCGGACCAGCTCAACGACGACCTGGGGAGCCTCAAGAAGGAGCAGTTCAACCTGCGCTTCCAGAAGGCGACGGGTCAGCTCGAGAAGACAGGGCGCGTGAAGCAGGTCCGCCGGGACATCGCGCGCATCAAGACCATCGCCGCTGAAAAAGCGGCCGGCAAGAAGGCATAAGGACAACAACGATGCCAAAGCGCGTTTTGCAGGGCACGGTCGTCAGCGACAAGAACGACAAGACCGTGGTGGTCAAGGTGGAGCGTCGCTTCACGCACCCGGTCATGAAGAAGGTCGTCCGCATGACCAAGAAGTACAAGGCGCATGACGAGAGCAATGCGCACAAGGTCGGCGACATGGTCTTCATCGAAGAGTCGAAGCCGATTTCGAAGGATAAACGCTGGGTCGTCATTACCGAAGCCCAGGCGCAATAACAGAGTTTGGACAGCCGGGGAGGGCGATAGAACACCTCCCGGAATGAATAAGAAGGCGGCCAGTCATGATTCAGATGCAAACAAACCTCGACGTCGCGGACAATTCCGGCGCCCGTCGTGTCATGTGCATCAAGGTGCTGGGCGGTTCGAAGCGGAAGTACGCCTCGGTCGGCGACATCATCGTCGTGTCGATCAAGGACGCCATTCCGCGCGGCCGCGTGAAGAAGGGCGACGTGATGAAGGCGGTCGTGGTGCGCACGGCCAAGGACATCCGCCGCCCGGACGGCAGCGTGATCCGTTTCGACAAGAACGCAGCCGTTCTCGTCGATAACAAGAAAGAGCCGATCGGCACGCGTATCTTCGGCCCGGTTCCGCGCGAGCTTCGCGCCAAGAACCACATGAAGATCATCTCGCTCGCGCCGGAAGTGCTGTAAGGAGCCGGTTGAAATGCAGAAGATTCGTAAAGGCGACAAGGTCGTCGTCCTGGCCGGCAAGGACAAGGGCCGCACCGGAGAGGTGCTGTCCGTGCAGCCGAAGGACGACACCGCCATCGTGCGCGGCGTGAACCAGATCCGCCGCCATCAGAAGCAGACGCAGTCCCAGGAAGGCGGCATCATCACCAAGGAAGCGCCGATCCATCTGTCCAACCTCGCGATCGCCGACCCCAAGGACGGCAAGCCGACCCGCGTCGGGTTCCGCGTCGAGACGGACGGCAAGAAGGTGCGCGTCGCCAAGCGCTCGGGAGAAGTCATCAATGGCTAAGGCAGCTGAATACACGCCGCGGCTCAAGAAGGTCTACAACGAGACCATCCGCAAGACGCTGCAGGAGCAGTTCAAGTACGACAACGAGATGCAGATTCCGCGCATCGACAAGATCGTGCTGAACATGGGTGTCGGTGAGTCCACCGGCGATTCCAAGAAGCCCTCGATTGCGGCCGAAGACCTGGCGCTGATCGCCGGCCAGAAGCCGGTCATCACCCGTGCGCGCAATTCGATCGCCGGCTTCAAGCTTCGCGAGAACATGCCGATCGGCACGAAGGTTACGCTGCGCAAGGAGCGCATGTACGAGTTCATGGATCGCCTCGTGAACATCGCGCTGCCGCGCGTTCGCGACTTCCGTGGCTTGAACCCGAAGAGCTTTGACGGCCGTGGCAACTACGCCATGGGCATCAAGGAGCACATCGTGTTCCCGGAGATCAACTACGACAAGGTTGATCAGATCTGGGGCATGGACATCATCGTTTGTACGACTGCCAAGACGGACGACGAGGCCAGGGCGCTGCTCAAGGCCTTCAACTTCCCCTTCCGGCAGTAACGGCAGCGATCAGAGGATTTTTGAGAAATGGCAAAGACCAGCTCAGTCGAGAAGAACAATCGTCGGCGCAAGCTGGTCGATCAGTACGCCGCGAAGCGCAAGGCGCTCAAGGACGTGGTGATGGACCAGTCGAAGCCGCTCGAGGAGCGTTTCCGCGCACAGCTGAAGCTCAGCGAACTGCCGCGTAACTCGTCGAAGACCCGTATCCGCAACCGCTGCGAAGTCACCGGTCGTCCGCGGGCCGTGTATCGCAAGCTGAAGATGTCGCGCGTTGCACTGCGCGAGCTCGGCAACAACGGCCTGATCCCGGGCCTGGTCAAGTCGAGCTGGTAAGGAGGGCATGATATGTCAGTGAATGATCCTCTGGGCGATATGCTCACGCGCATTCGTAACGCCATCGGCCGCAAGAAGACGAAGGTGTCCACTCCGGCCTCGCGCCTGCGTGCCCGCGTTCTCGAGGTGCTGAAGACCGAAGGCTACATCCGCGATTACAGCCAGACCGATTTCGAGAACGGCAAGTCTGAGATCGAGATCGAGCTCAAGTATTTCGACGGCGTTCCGGTGATCCGCGAGATCGCCCGCGTCTCGAAGCCGGGCCGCCGCGTCTACGTGTCGGTGAAGTCGATCCCGCAGGTCGCCAACGGCCTCGGCATTTCGATTCTGTCGACGCCGAAGGGCGTGATGGCTGATCATGAAGCCCGTGAACAGAATGTCGGCGGAGAGATCCTCTGCCAGATATTCTGATCTGACGGCGGCTAGAAGATAGAGGAGACAACGATGTCTCGTATTGGCAAGAAACCCGTCGCCGTCCCGGCAGGCGTCACCGCCGCGGTCAATGGTCAGACGGTGACTGCGAAGGGCCCGAAGGGCGAACTCAAGTTCGTGGTGAACGAGGAAGTCCTGGTCAAGCTGGAAGACGGCCATATCGCCGTCGAGCCTCGCGACCAGTCGAAGGATGCGCGTTCGAAGTGGGGCATGTCCCGCACCCAGATCGAGAACATCCTGACGGGCGTGAAGGACGGCTTCGAGCGCAAGCTCGAGATCACCGGCGTCGGCTATCGTGCAGCGATGCAGGGCAAGAACCTGCAGCTCGCGCTCGGCTTCAGCCACGACGTGGTCTACCAGACGCCGGAAGGCATCACGATCGTCACGCCGAAGCCGACCGAGATCACTATCTCGGGCATCGACAGGCAGCAGGTTGGCCAGGTCGCGGCCGAGATCCGCAAGTATCGCGGTCCCGAGCCCTACAAGGGCAAGGGCGTGCGCTACGCGGGCGAGAAGATCTTCCGCAAGGAAGGCAAGAAGAAGTAACGCCACGGATGGCGGTCGCGGGAAGCGCATACCGGCTTACCGCATATGGCCGCCGCCGTCTTACAAGGCAGGGAATACCGGCTATGGCCAACAAGCAAGCTACCCAGAAGCGCGCCGAGCGCGTTCGTCGCCAGTTGAAGAAGGTCGCAGGCGATCGCCCGCGTCTTTCGGTGCACCGCTCATCGAAGCACATCTACGCCCAGATCATCGACGACGCGAATGGCCACACTCTGGCTGCCGCGTCGACGCTCGAGAAGGACCTCAAGGGTTCGCTGAAGACCGGCGCCGATTCCGCGGCTGCTGCTGCCATCGGTAAGCTGGTCGCCGAGCGCGCCGTCAAGGCCGGTGTGAAGGTAGTCGTGTTCGACCGCGGCGCCTACATCTACCACGGCCGCGTCAAGGCGCTGGCTGAGGCTGCCCGCGAAGCCGGTCTGAGCTTCTAAGGCCAGCACCGTTTCGAATGCCCGCTGCAAAAAGGGGCTGACATTCGGAAACGGATCGTGCAAAAGGCGCGAGATTTCGCCGCCGGCGTTCTCCAAAAGGGCGCCGGCATTTCAGCAACCCGTGCTTCCGGAAAAGAACAAGGACTAGGATATGGCACAGGAACGTAGGGACGGCGGCCGCGAGCGCAGCCGTGACCGGGAAGAGCGCGACAGCGAATTCGTCGACAAGCTCGTCCACATCAATCGCGTCGCCAAGGTCGTCAAGGGTGGTCGCCGCTTCGGCTTCGCCGCGCTTGTCGTGGTGGGCGACCAGAAGGGCCGCGTGGGCTTTGGTCATGGTAAGGCGCGCGAAGTGCCGGAAGCCATCCGCAAGGCGACCGAGGCTGCCAAGCGCGATCTGATCTTCGTGCCGCTCCGTTCAGGACGTACGCTGCATCACGACGTGGCTGGGCGCTGGGGCGCCGGCAAGGTTCTGCTGCGCGCTGCGAAGCCGGGTACCGGCATCATCGCGGGCGGCCCGATGCGCGCTGTCTTCGAAACGCTCGGCATGCACGACGTCGTCGCCAAGTCGATGGGCTCGTCGAACCCGTACAACATGGTTCGCGCTACCTTCGACGCGCTGAAGAGCCAGCTGCATCCGAAGGATGTGGCCGCGCAGCGCGGCATCAAGTATTCGACGCTTCAGGCTCGCCGCGGCTCCGCCGTTGCGGCTGACGAATAGTCGCTGACCAGGGGATCAAAACCATGGCCAAGAAAGCAGCAGCCAAGACGGTCACCGTCGAGCAGATCGGCAGTCCGATCCGTCGGCCGAAGGAACAGCGCGCGACGCTGGTGGGCCTCGGCCTCAACAAGTTGCATCGCCGCAGCACGCTGGAAGATACCCCGGCGGTGCGCGGCATGATCAACTCGGTGCAGCATCTCGTTCGCGTCGTCGACGAGAAGTAGGCGCAGGAGAATTGTCATGAAACTCAACGAACTGCGCGAGAATGAAGGTGCGACCAAGTCGCGCAAGCGGGTAGGGCGTGGCATCGGTTCGGGCTCCGGCAAGACCGGCGGCCGCGGTGTGAAGGGCCAGAAGTCCCGTTCGGGCGTGGCCATCAACGGCTTCGAGGGTGGCCAGATGCCGCTCTATCGGCGCCTGCCGAAGCGCGGCTTCAAGAACCCGTTCTCGAAGGACTTCAACTCGGTTTCGCTCGCCCGCATCCAGGCGGCGATCGACGCCAAGAAACTGGATCCCAAAGAGACGGTCGATGCGGCTGCGCTGATCAAGGCCGGCGTGATTCGCCGCGCCAAGGACGGCGTGCGCCTCTTGGGCGGCGAGGGCGAGTTCAGCGCCAAGCTCAGCTTCGACATTGCCGGCGCTTCCAAGTCGGCTGTGGAAATGGTCGAGAAGGCGGGCGGCTCGGTAAAGCTTCCCGAGCAGGCTGAGCCCCAGCCCAAGGCCAAGAAGTCGAAGTAACCTTTGAACTATCAGGCGGCGGACACAGTCCGCCGCTTGCATGTTTGACGCCCGGAGCCTATTTCGTGCTTCGGTGATGCGCGACCTGCCGGCCCTGGCTCCTCAGCGCGATTCAGCGGAGAATCCTGTATGGCATCGGCTGCCGAACAACTTGCCGCCAATCTGAACTTCGCTGCCTTCGCGAAGGCGGAAGATCTCAAGAAGCGTATCTGGTTTACGCTTGGCGCGCTGCTCGTCTATCGTCTCGGTACGTACATTCCTCTGCCCGGGATCAATCCCGACGCTTTCGCGCAGGCCTTCCAGGGCCAGGCCGGCGGCGTGCTTGGCATGTTCAACATGTTCGCGGGCGGCGCCGTGGAGCGCATGGCGATCTTCGCGCTCGGCATCATGCCGTACATTTCCGCCTCCATCATCATGCAGCTGATGACGTCGGTCGTGCCGTCGCTCGAGGCGCTGAAGAAGGAAGGCGAGCAGGGCCGCAAGGTCATCAACCAGTACACCCGCTATGGCACCGTGCTTCTCGCTCTGGTCCAGGCCTACGGCATTGCCGTCGGTCTGGAGAGCGGCAACGGCATCGTGACCGATCCGGGCTTGTTCTTCCGCGTCTCCGCGGTGATCACGCTGGTTGGTGGGACGATGTTTCTGATGTGGCTGGGTGAGCAGATCACCGCCCGCGGCATCGGTAACGGCATCTCCCTCATCATTTTCGCCGGCATCGTCGCCGGCCTGCCGTCGGCGATCGGTGGAACTCTGGAGCTCGGCCGCACGGGAGCGCTGTCGACCGGGCTCATCCTGGCGATCATCGTTCTGGCGATCGTCGTCATCGCCCTGATCGTCTTCTTCGAGCGTGCGCAGCGCCGGCTTCTGATCCAGTATCCGAAGCGTCAGATCGGCAACCGCATGTTCCAGGGGGATACCTCGCATCTCCCCCTCAAGCTCAACACGTCGGGCGTCATTCCGCCGATCTTCGCGTCTTCGCTGCTATTGCTGCCCGCGACCCTTGCCGGCTTCTCGAATGCCGAGACGCTGCCGTCCTGGGCGAACGTGGTGCTGGCTGCGCTCGGCCACGGTCAGCCGCTCTATATGTTCTTCTACGCGGCGATGATCGTCTTCTTCGCGTTCTTCTATACGGCGATCGTCTTCAATCCGAAGGACACGGCCGACCAGCTGAAGAAGCATTCTGGCTTCATTCCCGGCTATCGCCCGGGTGAGCGGACGGCCGAGTACATCGACTATGTGTTGACGCGCATCACGGTCGTCGGCGCGATCTATCTGGTCCTGGTCTGCCTGCTGCCGGAATTCCTGATCTCGGCGACCGGCGTACCTTTCTACCTTGGTGGCACTTCGCTTCTCATCGTCGTCAGTGTAACGCTCGACACCGTTGCCCAGATTCAGGGCCACCTGATCGCCCATCAATATGAAGGGCTGATCAAGAAGTCGAAGCTCCGGGGAGGGAAGAGGGGACGATGAGGCTGATTCTGCTTGGGCCGCCGGGGGCAGGCAAGGGAACGCAAGCACAAAGACTGGTCGAGAAATACGGCATTCCGCAACTCTCCACGGGTGACATGCTGCGGGCCGCAGTGGCCGCGCAGACGGCCGTCGGGGTGAAGGCCAAGGCGGTGAT